>NZ_JBYLUI010000001.1:0-548016 GCF_058107325.1 Bifidobacterium sp. ESL1133
TGATGTCGTAGCCGGGGATGTTTGGTGCGTAGACTTGGTTGTATGAGGGTTGCACGCTGGTGTTGGTTGGGTAGTTGCCGTTGAGTTGGTACACTGCACCCACAGCCGCAGGACAAGTAGCATTATACGTATCGATGTTCATCGATGGAGACGCTTGTGAAGACTTGGTGAGTTTGCTCAAGCCTGTGTAGTATATAGTGCCGCTGAATTTGGTTGTGCCGATAGCTTCATTGTAAAAGCAGTGTATCGTATACGCTTTGGAGGGGTCTACCGTGTACCCCTTTTTCACATATGCTGTCGCTTTTACTTGCGGGAATGCTACGTTGGTGAGGGTGATGTTTTGTGAGGTGTCGCCTTGTGTGGCGGTGCCGTTGGAGTATCTGAACTGTGTGGTGCTGTAGGCGTGATAGACACACATCTGCACGGCGGTCTCCTGCGTGAGGATTTTTCCTCCCCTTACGTCCGGATCGGGGAAACCGTCAATTGTGAAACGGAAATTGAGCGTATTTACTTTGGTGATGCCACACGTGCCATCGCCGAGTGTGGATATGCTGGGGGAATCTGTGCCTGCTGCTGGTTCGGATTCGCTCAATGATGCGTCAGCCTCTGCTGTGGCTGTTTGTGTATCGCTGCTGTTGGTATCGGTGGAGTCTAGGAGTGGCGTGCTGGGAGAGGTTGCTGGTACTAGCGGTTCAGACTTGCTGGGGGGGGGGTGATATTTGATGCTTCTGACAGATTGCTTGCGCTGGAAGAGGCGTTGGTGGCGGAATCTGCGGTGGCGTATGCGCTGACACCGCCGCCGAGGGCGATGGCTGCTGCAAGAGCGACGCCGGCGGCGAGCAGTGCGCGGTGGTGCCTGGACGAGCCGGCATGGTTGCTCGGGGTGTCGGTGAAGAACGTCATGGTTGTTTCCTCTCCAGCTTTCCGCAACTCACAACACGTTGCTATTTCATGACCAAACTGATGCATACAGGTGCACGATGCATATATGCTGTACTCCAGCGTACGGCAGCATCGTGACATAACTAACAATCTCCTCGAACACTATGACTGTTCGTTCATCATTTTAGGCCCGTACAAGTAGCTGAGCATGACGGCGACGCTGCCGCGTGGTAATAGGCGATGATGACGCCTTGCAACAGAGAGGTGTCTGTGGTGCCGTCAAACGAACTTGCGGAGATGGGGTAGCTGTGATGATGAGGCCAGTGTGGCACCAACCAATCTGGTAGTAGCGACGATTATCGCGATATCGGTAGGATGCCGCCGCTGAGAAATAAGCAAGGCCGCCATCGTCGGGGCGGATGGCGGCCTTACTTTCACTTGCGCGGTAGGGGCAGGTGTGCGATCAGGCCTTCGGCTTTTCGCTGGCGCCGATGGACGGCATAACGCCTTCGGTCCCAGCATCGCCTGCCTGCATACCGATGGCCTTGAAGAACGCAGTGTTCACGTCGGTACCGTCTCGTGTGGCGGCGACGCGGTCCCAATAATTGCCGTTGATGGTGATGGTGGGGGTGGCGAACTCGCCCTTGCGACTGCCTTCTGTGGGCAGTACCGAGGGGCGCAGGGGAGTGTAGACCGCCAGTGCCTCAATCCATTTGGTGTAGTCGCCCTTCACCGCCTGCTGGGCCACTTCCGGGCTCACTCCGGCTTTCTGGGCCTGTGCTGCGATGGCGTCGTTGCTGACGGGCTTGTACTGCTGGCCTTCTTTTGGTTGGAACCCTTCGTCGTAGAGCGCGGCGATGAATCCGAGCACATGCTCGGGATCCTTGTCGGCCACGTAGGCCACGGCGGAGGCGGCACGCGTCGAATACTTATCGGTGGAAAGGTCGTCGAAGAATGAGCTGGGGTGAATCTCGAAGTTGATCTGACCGGCATTCAGCATCTTGGTCCACGTGGGGAGCATCTGGCTGTCGAGCACGCGGCAGGCTGGGCACATGAAATCCACATACAGGGCCACGGTCGGCGCGGTCTTCACCGGCTTGCCGATCCCGTCTTTGGAAAGCAGGAAGCCACCTTCGGAGTTGGAATGTTCGGGCTTGGTCTTGACGGCGGTGACGTTGGTGCGTGCCTGGCGCAGACTCACCTGAGCGCTGTTCTCGCTTGGTTTGGCGGTTGCTGCCTCGCTTTTGGCGGGCTTGTTCACGGCCCACACTACGGCAACGATGGCCACGACCACGGCAATCGCCGCTACCACCACCGAAATACCGATAGCGGTGGCTGTGCGCTGCTCGTTTGGGCTGATGTTGTTTTCCAGTGACGCCGATGCGGAAGGTGCGGACCCCTTCTTCTGTGCCATGTTGATCCTTGTCGTTGTAGGGTTCGGGCGGCCTGCTCTGGTTGGAGTTGCTGTGGCCTGTTGGTGTTTTGTCTTGATGTGCCGCGTGTTGAATGGCGCATAAGATCACTACATACATCATATCAAAATAGTGATATACGCCACTCTATGGCATGGGGGCGAAAAAGACGGGGAATTTGCGATTTACTTGCGCTGTGCAAACAACACGCAGCATATGGCAAGAAAAACAGTGTGCGGTAGAGTTTTCATACTCAAGTAATGTCAAATGACGACATATGAAAGGAAGTGCAATGGCGCATATTGAATTGTTTACACCATCGTCTCGTGATGAGGCATCGTCCGGTAGCGTGGACATCAAGATTGCCTATGGCGAAGACACCGAGACAAAATCAGCGTTCGCGCTGCTGTTCGTCGATGCGGAACTACCGCGTTTGGTGCACTGGGGAAGACCCCTTGCCCATCCGGATTCGTTGCTAGCCAGTTATGCGGCGCAGCACCCGCAGCGTGTTTCCGGAGCGCTCGATGAGACGAGTTGGCCCAGCATCCTGCCGTCCCAAGCCGAGTCGTGGAGTGGTGCCTCCCGGTTGAGCGTGAGTCGTGACGGCCGTGAGCTGTTCGTCAAGTTCGCAGTGCACAGCGTTGCCGTAGAGCAAGCGGCGCGCGCCTCTGGGGAATCGGTGCCGTCG
Organism: Bifidobacterium sp. ESL1133; assembly: GCF_058107325.1. Classification (NCBI taxonomy): domain Bacteria; kingdom Bacillati; phylum Actinomycetota; class Actinomycetes; order Bifidobacteriales; family Bifidobacteriaceae; genus Bifidobacterium; species Bifidobacterium sp. ESL1133. The sequence continues at coordinate 2,983 of NZ_JBYLUI010000001.1, forward strand.
TTGGTGGTTAAGGCCCAAGACAGTGAACAGGGCGTGAACCTGACTTGGACGCTCGAGATTGACGCTCAAGGCCTGCTTCGTCAGCGTGCCAGCATTGCCAATAGCGGCGAGGGTGCCCTGTCGGTCAAGCATGTCGAGCTCGGGTTCTCGGTGCCTGACCGTGCGCGCGAGATATTGACCACCACAGGTCGACACTTGCGTGAGCGTTCCCCACAGCGCACGTCGTTTGCCGTGGGGCGGTTCGAGAAGAACGCGCTGGTCGGTCGCCCGGACTTTGACGCTTCTCTGCTGCTCACTGCCGGTGTACCCGGGTTCGGGTTTGAGCATGGAGAAGTATATGCGACGCACGTGGGCTGGAGCGGCAACAGCGTGCTGGCCGCTGAGCGTACGCCGTATACACAAGGTGTGATTGGCGGTGGCGAGCGACTGTTCGATGGCGAGATGGTATTGCAGTCTTGCCAAGACGAACATGATGACTTCGGCAACGATGATATTGCCTCGGAAGATATTGTTGACCCTGCGACTCAATCTGTGTACCGCACACCATGGGTGTATGGAGCTTATGGCGAGGGGCTCAACGAGGTGGCCGCACGCTTCCATGGGTACGTGCGTCAGGCGCATCGTTCATTTGCGTCGCGCCCGCGCCCGGTGATCCTCAATACATGGGAGGCGGTGTACTTCCAGCACGACTATGACACTTTGGCCAATCTGGCTGACAAAGCGGCACAGGTCGGCGTGGAACGCTTTGTGGTGGACGACGGTTGGTTCGGTTCTCGCCGCAATGACGAACGCGGCCTTGGAGACTGGCAAATCTCGCCGCAGGTGTGGCCTGAAGGGCCGAAAAGCCTGGCGGCGCTGGCGCAGCACGTCCACTCCAAAGGCATGGAGTTCGGCCTGTGGTTCGAGCCGGAGATGGTCAATCCTGATTCGGATATGGCGCGCAAGCATCCAGATTGGATTCTTGCACCGACCGCTGGGCGGCTTCCCATGCAAGGCCGCAACCAGCAAGTGGTCGATCTCACCAACCCGGATGCCTTTGCCTATATCTACCGGTCCATCGACGTTCTGATTGATGAGCTGGGCATTGACTACATCAAATGGGACCACAATAAGCTGGTGACCGAAGCGGTCTCCCCGCGTTCCGGACTTCCCGCAGTGCACCGCCAGACGCTGGCGGTATACAAGATTTTCCATGACTTGAAAGCCGCTCATCCCGGTCTGGAGATTGAAAGCTGCTCGTCAGGCGGCGGTCGCATCGACCTGGGCATCCTCGAGCACGCCGACCGTGTCTGGGCATCCGACTGCGTGGATCCGGTGGAGCGTGCCGATATCCAGCGCTACACGTCGCTTCTGGTACCCCCTGAGATGATCGGCGAACACGTGGGTGACAGCCCCGCCCACTCCACTGGACGCGCAACCAGTTTGCAGATGCGAGCAGCCACGGCATTCTTCGGCCACATGGGAGTTGAGTGGAACCTGCTCAAACAAGATCAGGCCGATCTGGACGTTCTTGGGGATTGGATTGCCGAATACAAGCGCCGTCGTGATGATTTCCATAGCGGCGCAGTGGTTCATGCCGACAGCGCAGACGCTTCAGTGCGTCTGGACGGCGTGGTGAGTGCGGACAAAGCCAGGGCGACCTATCGATTCACGCAACTGACTTCCTCGCAAACCTATCCTGCGGCACCAGTGTGTCTGCCTGGTCTGGACCCGCAGGCACTCTACCAAGTCAGACCGCTCGGCGTCAGTCTTAACCTTGATGTGCCGGGATTGGCCAATGGGCAGACGCCGCTGCTGTGGTGGAACGAGGACGGCGTGCAGCTGGACGGTGAAGCCTTGCAGAGCTTCGGCATTCGCCCGCCGAGCCTGAACCCGGCTCAAGCAGTGATGTTCGAGGCGGTACGTGTCTGATCGGGCATAAAGCCGATTCGGGGGTTTGCGCAATATTGTTGTGATATTGCGCAAACCCCCGAATTTTGTGATAGCCGGCAATGCGCCGCGAGTGCGTGTGTCAATTAATGTACGTAGTTATGGCGTGTGCTGCAGCGGCCTGCGCCCACTGGTCCCATGAACAGTCGAGAATCTTGAAATCAACCGGAGAGGCTTGCGTGGGGCGGTGTGCGTTGATGCCGCGGCGCACCGACTCGGCATTCTGGTGGGCCAGGAACGATATCTCACCGCTGACCAACACCTTGGACGGCATGGCAAAGTTGGCCATGACCGCAATGAATGTGCCCAAGCGGAAGCACAACTTGTTGAGCAGCTTGCGCGCCTGCGGTGATTCGCCGTGCAATGCAGCAAAGAAATCATCGGCACTGGAGGTAATGCCGATCATCTCGGAATATTCCGTGGCAATGGAGTTGGTTGTCAGGCACTGCGAACAACCCACATGCCCGGCATAGCACATCGGCCCTTCATGGTCAATGGGCACGTGGCTCACCAGACCGTAGCTTTTGTCGCTTGGGCTCACCGGTTGTCCGTTCTCGCACAGCGCGTACCCCACGCCGGATCCGACAGTGACCAAAGCAAGACGTGGTACGCCCACACCTTCGCTGAACCAGCTTTCATATAGGAGCAGTGAATCAAGGTCATTGAACACCAAGGTGGGTATGGCGCATTGCTGTTGCACCATATCGGCGAGCTTCACCTCTCTATCCCAATGTAGAAACGGCGCATAGGTGACGGTGCTGCTCTCGACGGGATGACCGCCAAGACTGATGCCGAGCAGGCACGGGGCGATGCCGGCTTGCTGGGCGCAACTCGAGGCAAGAGAGGCAATCTGGCTGGCTACGGCGTGCGGGTCGCAGTCCGGCAACGGTTCGTTCAAGGCGGGGCCGAGTGGATGGCACAAGGCGTCGGTGGCGATGACGGTAATACCGTTGTTGTGCACGTTCACACCGATGAACGAACGTTGCGAAGCGCGCAGGCGCAGGTTCGTCTGCGGGCGTCCGCGTTTGGTGGAGGGGGTGCGGTCATAGGCTGGTATACGTTGCATTTCCTCGGTTTGCACAGTGCCCACGTGGCTGGCATATTCGTTCCTTATCGCCGGCTCAGCTTCGGTCCCTGCTTCCTCGATGACCTTATGGTACAGCAGATCAGAGGTGATGCGAGAGAGCGAACCTTGGGTGAGACCGAGCATGCGTGAGAGCGTGGCGCGAGAGATCGGGCCGTATTGGGCGATGGTGCGCGCCACCTCGTGAGTGGAATCGGAACCCTCAAACCAGTGATATGTCGAAGTGTCGGTGTTCATAAGTTTCCTGCCTGCGTGTGTGGTGTGCGGCGTCTGAATCGCCGGCGCGTATTCTCGTGCGGGAAGAATTACTTTCCTTACGCATCTAAAATACGCGCTTTTAATTGTGCTGTCATGCAGACACTCATCAGGTGGGAAACATAAAACTTTCATGCTTATCTAGAACAAGGCATTGCGGTGTAGCTGCCGCGGTCACAGATAAGCGAAGGAGCTTGGCGATGGGCAATAAGATTCATCTCGATTCAGGCGAGCGGGCAGCCTCGCCAGGTAAAGCTGCCGGGAGTGCAGGGCGTGCCAGAGCGACGTTGCTTAAAGTTGCATCCGCACTATGCGCAATGGGTGTGCTCCTAGGCATGACAGGGTGCGGTTCGTCGAAGAGCGACCAAGTCACGCTGGACTTCTTCCAATACAAGTTTGAGGCGGCGGACCAGTTCAAAGCCATGGCCAAGGAGTTTGAGGACCGCAATCCGGACATCAAAATCAGCATCAACAACTCCGCCAACGCGCAGACCGACCTGCGCACCCGCTTCGTCAAGAACCGTGTGCCTGACGTTATCACCTTCAACGGTGACATTAGTTTCGGTATGTTTGCCGCCTCCGGCGTATTTCATGACTTCACGGATGACCCGCTTGTCAAAGAACTGAACCCCGGCATGGTCACCATAGCCAAAAACCTCGTGCAGACCACAGACCGCTCCAAGAAGCGCCTCTACGGTCTGCCTTATGCCGGCAACGCCTCCGGATACATCTACAACAAAGCGTTGTGGCGTCAGGCCGGCGTTGACCCAGACAATCCGCCCCAAACATGGAACGACTTCACTGCCATGCTCGAAAAATTCAAAGCAGCAGGCATCAACCCCGTCCAAGGCTCGCTTGCAGATTCCTGGACCGCCCAAGCACCTCTCGCATCCTTTGCCGGAACACTGGTTCCCGAGTCGCAATACGGCAAGCTCAAAGACGGAAGCACTGATTTCAAAACCATATGGACCCAGTCTGCACAGCGTGAGGTCGATCTGTTCTCATATTCCACAGCGGATAAAGGTGTGACCTATCAGCAGGCCACGCAGAACTTCGCCAAAGGGCAGGCCGCCATCATTCCCCTCGGCACCTACGCGATACCGCAGATTACCATGATCGGCAAAGACGTGGAACTCGGGTTTGCACAGATGCCTGCGACCAACGATCCCAAAGAACAAGTGCTGACCGCCGGCGATGATGTGATGCTCACCATCGGCGCGAACACCAAACATCCCAAAGAGGCCCGCCGATTCGTGGAATTCCTCATGCAGGAACGACAACTCAATACCTATGCCGATGCACAGGCCGCGATCACGCCTTCCAAGAAGACGCACTTCGGCGACCCTGCTCTGACCGGTGTCTCGAAATTCTTCTCCAGTAATCGCGTGGCCGACTTCTGCGACCATTACATCCCCTCGTCCATCAACATCGGCGGCTATCTGCAGACCATGGTGACGAGCGGCAACGTCGATAAATTCACCAACTCGATGCAGAGCGAGTGGGACAAAGTGCAAGCTCGGACATTCGAGTAGAAAGGGAGGTCATCATGTCAAACACAGCTGCGAAAACCGGTGCAGGCAAAGCGCAACACCGCCGCAAGTCATCATTCTCCAAACGTAAAGTGGAACCGGCGTATTACTGGATGGCCGTTCCCGCGGTCATTGTCTTCGCGATCTTCCTCTACGTGCCGTTCCTGCGTGGTGTGGCCTACTCGTTCACGAACTCGCAAGGGTACGGCGACTATAAGTGGATCGGCCTGAACAACTACGCCGCGCTCTTCAAGGATGGGCGGGTGGGGCACGCCTACCTGTTCACCATCGCCATCGCGGTGGTCATCACGGTGCTCATCAACGTCATCGCGCTTTTCCTGGCAGTGGCGCTCAACGGTCGCATCGCCTTTAAGAACGGGTTCAGAGCCATCTATTTCATCCCCTACACGCTGGGTGTGCTCGTCATCGGGTACGTATTCAAGTACATTTTCATGACACCGCTGCCGGCTTTGGGCAAAGCGCTGCACATAGGCTGGCTTTCTGAGTCGTTGCTGACCAGCGACAAATACTCTTGGATACCTATAGTCTTCCTGGCCGTATGGCAAGGAGTCGCCTACTCGGTACTGCTCTACCTTGCCGGCCTGCAGACCATCGACGACGAAATCTACGAGGCTGCCGCCATTGACGGTGTCAACGCGTGGCAGAAATTCTGGAAAGTCACCTTCCCTCTCATCGGGCCATTCCTGACCATCAACCTGGTGCTCTCCATGAAGAACGCGCTCGGCACCTTCGACCAAGTGGTGGCCCTCACCGAAGGCGGTCCCGACTCTAAAACCGAGACCGTGACCTATCTGATCTGGAAAGGCGGTCTGACCGGCGGCGAATATGCCTATCAGACAGCCAACGCCGTGCTCTTCTTTGTGGTGCTGGCGCTTATCGCCTTTGTGCAACTCAAGATTTCCAACCGCAACGAGCAGGATTAAGGAGCCGACGATGACCGATAGCATAAGCTCAACCGGTACCAACGAAGCCGTTTCGGCAACGCGTACCACGACGGTGACGATGAACGCGAATACAGCACCATCGTTCACACCGATATCAACAACGCAGCCACATGCAGCCTCGGCTCCGGCAGGTGGGCCGGGCAACCGGAAAGCAAAGAAGAGGAGAGTGCACCGGCGTGACCACAACATCAACTGGTGGCTCACGGCCGCGCTTGCCGTGCTCTCACTGACGGTGCTGGTGCCACTCTATTTCACCGTGCTAACGGCGCTGAAGACGCCGGGCGAGGCCGGAACCTTCAGTTTGCCGACCAGCTGGCAATGGCATAATTTTGCAGATGCGTCCGCCAAGGTGAACTTCCCCAAAGCGGCACTCAACTCGGCTGTCATCACTGTGGCGGCTGTGGTGCTCACCTTGGTGACCAACACCTTCGTGGCATACGCGGTGGCCAGAAACATGGACAAACGGTTCTTCCGGTTCATCTATTATTTCTTCATCGCAGCCATGTTCGTGCCCTTCCCGGTGATCATGCTGCCGCTGGCCAAGCAGATGGGCGCCCTGCATTTGGACAACCCATTCGGCCTCATCATCCTGTACACCGTACTGGGCCTGGGGACCAACCTGTTCATTGCCACCGGATTCATCCGTTCGATTCCCGTCTCTCTTGAAGAAGCGGCACGCATCGACGGGGCGAGCACGTGGAAGATTTTCTGGAAGATCATTTTCCCGCTCATGGGGCCCATCAACGCCACCATCGCCATTATGACCGCATTGTGGGCGTGGAACGACTTCCTCATGCCGCTCATCGTGCTCACCGACCAGACCAATCAAACGATTCCGTTGGCGCAGTATGTATTCAGCTCTCAATTTGCCACCAACTACCCGATGGCATTCTCCAGTTACCTCATGGCCATGGCTCCCATTCTCATCGTCTATATCTTCGCTCAGAAGTGGGTGGTCGGCGGTGTGATGCGCGGCGCAGTGAAGTGATGGGACTCCCGCGGTGTGTCGCCATGGTGTCTCTTGATTCTGCACGCAACAGCAAAGGACGGGGCGGATTGGTTGGAGACCGTTTGGCCTTGTGAAATGACGTGGCAAGGTTGCGTTGTGGAGAAGTGAATTACTGCCCGCTGCAGCTCTGAAGAAGGGTTGCTGTGGGCAGTTCTTCGTGTAGGCTTGGCTGAGACAATGATTTGGGTGGTTGTGTACCGCTTTGGGTTGAAAGGCATAGGAATGACTCTGGGGACTCTCTTCAGTACGTTGAAGCGATATGCAAAAGCGGTGATTGCCACATTCGTGGCGGTGGTTGTGGTAATCATGATTGTTACGTTCATCATGCCGTCCAAGTACACCGCCAGCGCGCAGCTGCTTGCCACCTACAAGACTGCTGATGTGAGCGCGCAAAGTCTGAGCACAGGTGCCAGCTACATGAATTCGCAGGTCGCCAACTATCTGCAGATCGCCAAGTCGGAAAAGGTTTTGGGGCCTGTGGCAAGCGATTTGGGTCTTGGCAAGTCTGGGGCCGGTCTGTCTGGAGAAGTTACCGTCACCAACCCGACCGGAACGCAGATCATCAACATAACGGTGACGGATAAGGGCGGACAGGATGCCGCCAACATCGCGAACGGTGTGGCTGAGCATCTGGCGAAATATGTTTCTCACATGAACGACGCGAACAAGAAGGATGCAAAAGCGTCCCCCATCGAACTGCAGACCATGCAGAAGGCGACTCCGCCCAGCTCTCAGAGTTCTCCGAACATCAAGGTGAACTTTGTGCTGTCCCTGCTCCTGGGTGTCGTTGCCGGTATCGGTGTGGCCCTCGTCTTGGAGATTCGCCGTACCAAGTTTGATTCCGCTGAGGAAGTCTCCCAGCTTCTTGAGACCCCGGTGCTCGGCGTGGTGCCGGAATCGCCGAGCTTCAACAACAGTGAGCCGGTCATTGTGGCGCATGGTGAGAGTGCAATCAGTGAAGAGATGCGCAGCATGTGCTCGAATATCGAGTTCGCGCTGAAAAACAAGACTGAACAGGAAGAGGCAGGACGCCTGCTCATCGTCACTTCCGCCACTCCGGCGGAAGGCAAGACCACTGTCTCCATCAACATCGCAGCCGCTCTGGCCGAACGTGGAAGTCGCGTGCTGCTCATCGAAGCGGATCTGCGTTCCCCCTCGGTCGCGAACCGTTTGAAACTGGCCACCATGACCGGCCTGTCCGATGTGCTGCGTCAGTCGGTGCGTCTGCGTGAAGGCATCGTCAAATATTGGAAACCGAACCTTCACATCCTGCCTGCAGGCAAGATTCCCAATAGTCCGAGCATCCTGCTCGGTTCATCGCTGATGACCGAATTGATTGACCAAGCGCGTTCCCACTACGACTTTGTGGTTGTCGAGGCCACGCCTATGGAAGTCTCCAGCGACGCCGCCATCTACGCTACGGTTGCGGACGGTGTGGCTTTGGTGACTCGCAAAGGTGTGTCGAACAGCAACGATGTCAAGGAATCGGCGGACACTTTGCGCTCGGCCAAGGACAACCTGCTGGGCATCGTGTTCAACGGGGACATGTCCAAGAGCATCGAAGAGAAGAACAAATACTATCTGAAGACCCGGTAGAAGCAAGGGTTTCAGAGCGAGGGGTCGTCGGCAAGCGTGCGGACGACCCCTCGCTGCATTCCACACGAGCGTATACATGAGTGTGTGTTCTACGGGCGCAACATATCACAACAGATGTGCCGCGCGGCCTTCTCTAGCCAAAATATGCTGCTCCAAGAGTAACTATTCGGGCAAGGCGCGCGATACAATATGCAGTGCAGACGACCCATTGCGGCGGCTAGCATACAACACACCACTGCGGTATTACAATCGTGCCCTTCGGCATGGCGGCAAGACTACATGCTTGCACCGTGTTCGGGCAGGTACGAGTGCAATTCCGCGGCAAGAACACGATGCAAGAGGAATCATGGCAACTTCAACCGGTGCACACGATAACAACGGTGCAACCCAAACGCAGCAAGAACAGACTGACCGGCAGCGAGGCGGCACTGCAAGTACCGACTCGTCGCTCGAAGCCAAGGCAAAGGGATCCAAGGGCGGATCCAACAACGGACGCGCAGACAAGGGCGGCAAGAAGCACACTTGGCTGTGGGTGCTGCTGGCAGTGGTAGTGGTAGTGGCGCTCGTTGTGGTGTTCGCTGTGACGCGCAAACCGGCGTCACAGAACACGGCCGAACCCAGCAAAGAGGTGAGCATCGGTCTCAAGCTTGCTCCAGCGAACCTTGACATCCGCAATCAGTCCGGCTCGGCGCTCGACCAGGCTCTTGTGGGCAACGTGTATGAGGGTCTTGTGGCTCGGGACCAAGACAATAACGTGGTGCCCAGTCTGGCGAAAAGTTGGGAGAAAAGCACGGACGGCCTTACCTATACGTTCCATCTCAACCATGGCATCACCTTCTCGAACGGTGACGTTTTGGATGCCGAAGATGCAGCATGGTCCATCAACGAACTGGTGAAGAACGACTACCATGACGCAGAGTCGCTTCAGAACTTCAAAGACGCCCAGGCAGAAGGCAACGATACCGTCGTGATCACTCTCAGTGCGCCATACTCGAATCTGCTGTGGGTGCTGGCGGGACGGCCCGGTCTGGTCTTCGACAAGGATGCACACTACGACGTCAAAACGCAGGCCGTCGGTTCCGGACCGTATACCGTATCGAAATTCGTAGCCAACAGTTCCCTCACACTCAGTGCCAACCCTCACTACTGGGGCAGCCACAAGCCGCAAACGCAGACCGTGACCCTACGTTATTTCACCGACGACAATGCCGCGGTCAACGCGCTCAAATCCGGTTCCGTGCAAGCGTTGGCCCCTATCACCGCCAACCTTGCCAAGCCCTTCTCGTCGGACCCCAAACACTATGAGGTGCATGTGGGAGAGGGAACCGATAAGTTTGTGCTGGCCATGAATTCCACTGGTGCCAAGACTTCCGACATTCGCGTGCGTCAGGCCATCCGTTTGGCTATCGACCACAAGGCCATTGTCGCTTCACGAGGTGGAGCCGACAAGCTCATGGGCGGTCCCATACCTTCTCTCGATCCCGGTTACAAGGACACCAGCGCCGCTGTTTCCAAGCCCAATCCGGACAAGGCTCGGCAATTGCTTAAGGAAGCTGGCTACGATCAGAACCATCCGCTTGAGTTGAAGCTGGAATATGCGAACACGTACGGCACCGAGCTCGGCGACCAGTTGCGCAGCCAGCTCAAAGCCGTGGGCATTGACCTGAAAGTGAACGTGGTCGAGTTCTCTACGTGGATGCAGGATGTGTATACCAACAAGGACTATGACCTCTCGCTCGTCGACCACAGCGAAAGCCATGATTTCTCGCAGTGGGTAAACACCAAGTATTACTACAACTACGACAATGCCAAGGTTCGGGACCTTTATTCCCAGGCGATGGCTGCCAATAGCGACAAGGAACGAGACGGGCTTCTGGCGCAGGCGGCGCAGCTGGTGAGTGACGATGCCCCGGCGGATTGGCTGTTCAACTACCGCATCACCACCGCCATGGTTGCCGGGTTGAAGGGTATGCCGCTCAACCTCAACCAGACGCTGTTGCCGGTGTGGAATCTGACCTACACGCCGGCACAGGCGTAGCCTAGACTCACAGAAAGGCTGGCACGACATGAGGTTCGTGATTCGCCGGCTCGCCTTGTTTATCGTGGCGTTGCTGGGGTTGTCCGTCGTGATTTTCGCGGCATTGCGCGTGCTGCCCGGTGATTTGGCGCAAATCATGGCCGGGCTGAACGCCACTCCCGAGCGTGTTGCACAGCTGCGGCGTGACATGGGGCTCGACCGCTCCTTGCCGGATCAGTATGCCGCTTGGCTGACGGGCTTGCTGCACGGCGACTTCGGCACCTCGCTGCTTACCGGTCGATCGGTGGGGAGCACCGTGGCATCCCGTGCCGCGGTAACCTTCCCGCTCATCGGCTTGGGACTGGTGGTGGCACTGGCTGTCGGCCTGCCGCTCGGGTATGCGTCGGCGATGGCGAAAAGCCCCAAAGCGCGCGCATGGTTCCACGTGATTGGCATTGTGGGCGGTGCGGTTCCGGCTCTTTGGGGTGGTCTGCTGCTGATTCTGCTGTTCGCCCGGGGGACTGGACTATTCGGCTTCCTGCCTTCTCAAGGCTTTCCGGAAGATGGATGGTCACATCCTGGCCAGGCTTTGGCATCGCTGATATTGCCTGCTTTGACGGTGGGCATCATCGATGGCGCCAGCCTGATGCGCTACACGCGTTCGGCTCTGGTGGATACGATGGCATCCGGGCCAATCGATCAAGCGATGGCATGCGGTTACACGCGAGCTCAAGCGGTGCGCACCGTAGGGTTTCGTCTGGCCTTGCCGCAGCTGGTATCGGTCACCGGTCTTATGTTCGCAGGCATGGTCACCGGTGTGATGGTGGTGGAGAATCTATTCGCTTTGCCGGGTATCGGCTCTGGCCTGGTCACCGACCTGGGCAATCGCGATCTGCTCGCAGTGCAAAGCGAACTGTTTATGCTGGCGGCGTTTTTCCTGTTCATGGGATTACTGGTCGATCTGCTGCACCGTGCGTTCGATCCGCGGCTCAGACATGCCGGCGAAGGGGAGGCACGATGACTCATCACACCAATCGGCAGCGTACCCGGCAGGGTGTCAGCGGTGCGGTGAGGCGCGCGTGGCACTGGTTGGCTGTGGTCATACGCACGGTATGGAGAAGTGGGGAAGGTAAGTTCTCGCTTATCGTTCTTGGTGCGTGGATCGTGATTTCCTTGGTGTCGTTGGTCTGGACTCCGCAATCGTTGTGGGCTACGGATGGGTACCGAGTCTGGTCGGCACCATCGGCCGACTACTGGTTGGGTACGGACGGCACCGGTGCGGATGTGCTGAGCTGGCTGATGGCGGGCGGGCGTACCAACCTGCTCATCGCCCTGCTGTCGGTAGTGTTTGCCGCGGCATTCGGTCTGTTGCTCATCGCCATGATGGTCTCTCGTATCACCGCGCTTTCAAGCGTGGCCGTGGTGGTGGTCGATGCTCTTATTTCCATTCCCACCATGCTTATTGCCTTGATACTCGCGGTGCCGTTGGGAGCTTCGATAACGGTGGTTGTGGTGGCTTGCGGAATCGGGTACGGCCTCAATCTGGCTCGTGTATGCAGGCCAGCGGCGCTTCTGGCCGCACAGTCCGATTATGTTCAGTCGGCTCTGGCGTCTGGATCCTCGTGGTTCTCGGTGCTGATGCGCCATATTCTCCCCAATATCATTCCCACGCTCACCGTGCAGCTTTCGCTGTCTGCCGGCACTGCGGTGCTTGCGGAATCGGGGCTGACTTACTTGGGGGTGGGAGTCCCTTCGGGCGTGCCAAGTTGGGGGCATTCTCTCGCCACGTCGGTCAAGCTCATCAACATTTTCCCTCTCACCGTGCTCTGGCCGGGTTTGGTGGTTACCCTTGTGGTGGTGGCGCTCAATATGTTCGGCGACTCGCTGCGTGGCGCCATCGACCCGGTCTCGAACGCTGCACTGAGGGCTGAGGCTGTCACTGCAACAACGCATACGCCTGGAGACCGGGATGCTGCTGATCAGAAACACGGTCAGGATGCGAGAGGAGAGAATACCGATGATTGTTGATATCCAACACATGAACATCAGCATTGCCGGCAGACCTATCGTGCGTGATGTGAACATGAACATCGGCGAGGGGGAGCGTGTAGGCCTCATCGGCTCCTCCGGCTCCGGCAAATCCATGATTGCCAAAGCCATGTTGGGATTGTTGCCTTTCGGATCTGATGTGAGCGTTTCCGGCTCCATCAACCTGTCAGGCACCGAAGTGGTCGGTGCTGACGAGCGCGAATTGGCTGCCATGAGAGGCCGATCAGTGGGAACCGTGTTCCAAAATCCTGGAGCTTCACTCAACCCGGTGAGCCGTGTGAAGCACCAAGTGGCATTGCCATTGACGTTGCACTACGATCTGTCCGACAGTGAGCGGCACGAACGGGTCAATACCATGCTTGCGCGCGTGGGACTGGACGAACAGACCGGTGAAGCGTATCCATCCGAACTTTCGGGCGGGCAGCAGCAGCGGGTCGGCATCGCCACGGCCCTGGTCACTTCGCCGCGGCTCATTGTGGCCGATGAACCCACTACAGCGCTTGATGCGTTGACGCAACGGCGCATTGTTGACCTGTTGGTGTCACTGGTGGACGATGCAGGGGCATCCATGCTGTTTATCACCCATGATTTCTCCGTGCTGCGCCGTGCCACGACACGTTGCTACGTGCTTGACGAAGGGCGCATCGTCGAGGAAGGCGAGACGGCAGCATTGTTGGAACAACCTGCCTCGCCGGCTGCGCAACGTTTGGTCGACGCCGCTCGAGTGCTCACTTTGCATACGGAACGTTCGGGAGATGTGTCGTGACGGTAACGAATGAAACAGGGCAGATGCTGCTGATCGGGGATCGTATCACGAGAACGTTCGGCCGCGGACGGCACCAAGTTGAGGCTTTGCACGAGGTCGATGTGGCGGTCAGCCGCGGCGAATGTTTAGCGATTATTGGCGGGTCAGGGTCAGGTAAATCCACCCTCGGTCGCATCCTGCTGGGGTTGGACGCCCCGAGCGATGGGCATGTGACGTTCGACGGACAACCGGTGGAAGGACGCCGCTCTGCCGGGTACCAAGCGCTGCGACGGTACAGCGGGTTGGTGTTTCAAAACCCGTTTTCCTCGCTGGATCCGCGCTGGACGGTGGCTCGGAGTGTGGCCGAACCGCTACATGATGCCGGAGGCAAGGCGCGGGGGAGTGCAGCAGATCACGAGACCTTTGGGGAGATGAGCACTTCTCCGAGCGAATGGAGAGAGGAACAGGTTCATCGTGCGTTGACCATGGTGGGCTTGGATCCGCAAGAGTTCATGAACCGTTATCCCTCAGACATGTCTGGTGGGCAGGCGCAACGTGTCGCCATTGCTCGCGCGGTGGTGAACCAGCCGAGGCTGCTAGTTGCTGACGAGCCGATGAGTGCGATTGACGTGGCTGCCCGCGTGCAGATTCTGGACGCGTTCGCTGCCATTCGTGCCGAGCGCCCGCAGATGGCGATGATCATGATTTCCCATGACTTGGGCGTGGTACAGCATATCGCCGACCGCATTATGGTGCTACATGATGGGCGTGTGGAAGAGCAGGGCAACGCTCGGCAGGTGCTTGAACAGCCGCGGTCTCAATACACACGTGCGCTGATTGCCGCTGTTTCATAATGTGAGGTTGTCGTTGTGCGTAATAGGAGCAAGCTTTACGTCCCTACTGAATGATTTGCAGCGGCGCTGTGAAACTGCGAAAACGGCTTGATATAGCCATTTTGAAGTTCGTCAGTGCGTACGCTTTGCCTTCAGCAGGGACGATTCCTTATTAGAGCGTATCTCCCACCTCTTCAACAGGGCGCTTTAGAATGGTCACATGACAGACATACGACAGGGCACTGCGCTCGCCGCGCTTAAGCAATACTTTGGCTACGACTCGTTCAGACAAGGCCAGGAAGCGTTGGTTGAAGCGATATTAGCCGGTCGCGATGTGCTTGGTGTCATGCCGACTGGTGCAGGCAAATCCATCTGCTACCAAGTGCCGGCCACGCTGTTGGACGGCTTGACTATTGTCATTTCCCCGCTCATATCTTTGATGCGCGACCAAGTCGATGCGCTTGGGGATGCAGGCATTCCTGCGGCGTTCATCAACACCACACAGACTGCAGACGAGCAGAGCATGGTGTTCGCGCAGGCAATGCGCGGTGATGTTCGTATGCTCTATGTGGCGCCGGAACGTCTGGAGACTGAACGGTTCCGGGACTTCGCTGCGCGTGTGTCGATTTCGCTCATCACCGTAGATGAGGCGCATTGTGTATCCCAGTGGGGGCAGGATTTCCGCTCATCCTACCTCGGCATTGGCGAGTTCATCGCCTCGCTGCCCACCAGACCTACGGTGGCGGCCTTCACCGCTACAGCGACAGAGCGCGTGCGCCGGGACATCGTAGCGTTGTTGGGATTGAACGAACCCGAAGTCACGGTCACTGGCTTTGACCGGCCGAACCTGTACTTCGACATCATGAACATGCCTACCAAGCGCAAGAATCAGTGGATAGCAAGCTATGCGGCGAATCATGCCGATGAATCCGGCATCATTTACTGTGCCACACGCAAGGAGACCGAACAGCTTGCCGCTGATTTGAACGATCAAGGCCTTCGCGCAGCTGCGTACCATGGCGGTATGGCGGCAGATGCTCGGGAACGTGCTCAACGTGATTTCGTTACCGATCGCGTGCCGGTGGTGGTGGCTACCAACGCATTCGGCATGGGTATTGATAAATCCAATGTGCGGTACGTGATTCACCACAATATGCCGGAAAGCATCGAGGCCTACTATCAGGAGGCAGGTCGCGCCGGTCGCGATGGCGAGCCGAGCCGGTGCACGCTGCTGTGGAATGAGTCGGACATCGTTACCCGCCGACGGTTGATGGATATGGATTCGAACAACGAGCGGCTCAGTGCACAGGAACAGGAGGTGGTGCGTGCCAGCCATCGTCGTCTGCTCAATGCCATGATTGGTTACTGCCGTACCACGACGTGCCTGCATCGATACATGACTTCCTATTTCGCTGATCCAAACGGTGCTGATACAAGTGGCACCGATTCAAACGGCACTGATGCGGGCGCCGGCGGGCCGACCAGCACCGAGACGGCTGACATTGAGGCACACGACGCTGTTCTTCACTCGCCAACGAGTGAAGAGCAGGAAGCTGTCAAGTGCGGCAACTGCGCCAACTGTGAAAGCGAGTTCGCCACCATAGATGTGAGCGACACGGCCCGCGCTATCAGCCGCTGTGTGCATGACCTAGGGCAGCGGTTCGGCTCGGGCAAGATAGTGGCGGTGCTGCGCGGTTCGCGCGCTCAGGACTTGGTGCAACGCGGGCTTGACAAGGTGCCGAGTTTCGGTATGTTGTCTGCGGTACCGGATGCGCGAGTCAAGGACGTGCTTAACCAGATGGCTACCGACGGGTTCCTCACCATTTCCGAAGGGCGTCTGCCTCTGGTCATGTTCGGCCCGCGCGCGGCAGAAACCACTAAGCCGGAATTTCACTATGAGATCAAGCGTGTGGAACGCAAGGGGAGCGCGTCTGCAAGCGCGGCATTCGGTTCGTACACCGATGATGGCGATCGTGACGCTGTTTCTCGAAATGCGCTGTCTGCGGATCAGGCGCTCAGCGAGGACGAGGAGGCTTTGTTCCAACGGTTGCGTGCTCTGCGCCTCGACATCGCCCGTGAGATTGGCAAACCGCCGTATATCGTCTTTTCCGACAAGACGCTGCGCGACATGGCTCATATCAAACCGGTGACGTCCGCGCAGTTCTTGGCAGTCAATGGAGTGGGTGAGAACAAGCTCAACTTGTACGGTGAACGTTTCATGGATGCTGTGCGCTCGTTCGAGTAAATTACGAGACGCTGGTTGTGCTCGCGGATGTGTGGCTGACAGACAGTGCTGGTTATGCAAGTTCCGCACGCGTCGGTGTGCTCTGGGCGATGTTATCGTGCCCGAGCGCTAGAGTGGAGGCCTCGAAGGCTATATATAGCAGTTTCACGATGTGGGGAGTTTTACCTATGGCATTTGGCACCGATCCTACGCCGAACGGACTTGTGGATCCGACGATTGACCAGTTGCAGGAGCATGTGGACGGCAACAAGTACTCGCTTTCCATCTTCGCGGCCAAGCGTGCACGTCAGATCAACTCGTACTTCACTCAGCTCAATGAAGGTCTGCTGCAGAACGTCGGCCCGCTGGTGGAGTACCAGAACCAAGAGAAGCCGTTGTCCATTGCGTTCCGCGAGATCAACGACGGTCTGCTTGAAGAGACTCTGGCAGAAGACGACTTGAATGAAGGCAGCCGCTAGTCGCTGCAGACCGGAGATGCCTGCGGTGTCTCCTGCTGTGTTGGGTGGACTACACCCCGGCATCGAGCCCCGCCATGCGCGGGGCTTTGTCGTATCTGCGAGACGAACGCAGGCATTGCTGAACGGCTTGAACAGAAAGGCGATAGGGGGCTGGGCGTAGCATTGCTGCAACGTATGTATACACGTCGGCCGCAGCGCAAGCCACGGCCGGCATGGAAGAAAGAAGTGAATAATGACAGCAGAACGCCGCCTCATCTCCGCGGAATCCGTGACCGAAGGCCATCCGGATAAAATCTGCGACCAGATATCAGATGCCATCCTTGACGACATGCTGGCCCAGGACCCCCACTCACACGTCGCTGTAGAGACATCGGCCGCCGTCGGACAGTTCTTCGTGTTTGGCGAAGTGAACAGCAAAGGCTATTCGGATGTGCAGCACATCGTGCGCAACGTGGTGAAGAACATCGGGTACACCAGCTCCGAAGTCGGGCTTGATGCCGATTCATGCGGCGTTCTGGTTTCCATCACCGGGCAAAGCAGCGAGATCAATCAGGGTGTGGCACGGCTTGATGAGGAGCAGGAGTCTGCAGCATCGCGAGAAGAGCGGTACGAAGCACAGGGAGCCGGAGACCAAGGCATCATGTTCGGCTACGCGTGTGATGAGACCGAGACGCTCATGCCGTTGCCCATCTATCTGGCGCACCGCTTGTCGCAACGCCTCACCCAGGTGCGTAAGGAAGGCATCGTCCCCAATCTTCGCCCCGATGGCAAAACCCAGGTTACCATCGAATATGATGAGCAGGGCAAGCCCGAACGCGTCGACACGGTGCTCATCTCCACCCAGCATGATCCGCAGGCCACGCACGAATGGTTGGAATCTCAACTGCGTGAGCATGTCATCGTTCCTGTACTTGCCGAAGTGTGCGGCGACAACATCGTCCATGACGACTTTCGTATGCTGGTCAATCCCACCGGCTCGTTCGTGCTCGGCGGCCCGGCGGCGGACTCGGGGCTGACCGGTCGCAAGATCATCGTCGATACCTATGGTGGTGCGGCGCATCACGGCGGTGGCGCCTTCTCCGGCAAGGACCCCAGCAAGGTGGATCGTAGCGCGGCGTATGCCACACGTTGGGTCGCCAAGAACATCGTGGCTGCAGGTCTGGCGCACAAGGTCGAGATTCAGGTGGCGTATGCCATTGGTGTGGCACAGCCGGTGAGCATCAATGTCAACACGTTCGGCACCGCCATCGGCGGCGTGAGCGATGAACGGATTCAAGCTGCGGTGCGTCAGGTATTCGACCTGCGTCCTGCTGCCATCATCGATGAGCTCGACCTGCTGCGCCCCATCTACCTCAAAACCGCGGCATATGGTCACTTCGGCCGTGTGGATGCCGACTTCAGCTGGGAGAAGACCAATAAGGTCGATGAGCTGAAAAAAGCCATCTCGGAAAGCTGAATTTCCTTGGGAGAGTAGGGATGCACCACTAGGCAGCGGTGAATGCGCCACCTCATGAAGTGTCGAAACAGGGCAATACAGTGAATACTGTTTGGGAATTTTGATATGGAGGTGGCGCATGGCCGCTATGAGCGTGTCGGACATCATGAGTTTGTTCCTCGTCGACACAGGAAGAATCAACATTTCAGCGTTTGACGGGTCGTCATTCGGCCCGCAGGACGCTCCGCTGCACATTGACGTCAACAATTCGCGTGCCGTGTATTACATGGTGGATCATCCCAACGATCTGGGACTCGCGCGCGCGTATCTGCAGGGCGATATCAGCTCTCCGGAGCTGGTGCCGGGAGACCCGTACGAGGTGTTCAAGCAGCTGGTGGCTCTCAAGTCCGATGTGAAGAAGCCGAATCCCGCCGACCTGGCACGTGTCGTCGCCAGCGTCTACTCGCACGGCATCCATCACCCCGAGGCTCCGGCCATCGAAGGGCCAAGCCGCTGGAAGCGTAGGGCTGCCGGACTCATGCCGCACACGGAAAAGGGTGATTCCGCTACCGTGAGCTACCACTACGACCAGTCCAACGAGTTCTATCGCCTCTTCCTCGGCCCTTCCATGACCTACACATGCGCCGTGTTCGAGTCTCCTGAGGACTCCCTTGAGGAAGCGGAAACACGCAAGCTCGATCTGGTGCTCGATAAGCTTGACCTCAAACCCGGCGACCGTTTGCTCGACATTGGATGCGGTTGGGGTTCCATGGCTATTCGTGCCGCCAAACGCGGCATTCGTGTGCTGGGTGTTACCTTGGCTGGAGAACAGGTCAAATGGGCGCAGGAATGGATTAAGCGTGAGGGGTTGGAAGATCTCGCCGAGGTGCGTCAGATGGACTATCGTGACGTGCCGGAAGGTGATTTCGATGGCATTTGCTCTCTGGGCATGATGGAACATGTGGGCTTTAAGAACTATCCGGGCTACTTCCAGGAGATTTTCGACAAGCTCAAGCCCGGCGGACGTCTGCTCAACCATCAGATCACCCGTGTCAACTCGATGACCGGCAAGTCCGCAGGCGAGTTCATCGATCGCTACATCTTCCCGGACGGGCAGCTTGCCAGCCCCGGTGAGATTGAGACCGTGATCCACGACACCGGCTTCGAAGTGGTGGATCAGGAGAATCTGCGTCAGCATTACGCGCTCACCCTGCACCGTTGGAATGAAAACCTGGTGGCTGGCTGGGATCGTGCCGTGGAGCTGATGGGCGAGCCCAAGGCCCGCCTGTGGGGGCTGTACATGGCCGGATGCGCGCTGAACTTCGAACTGAACAACATTCAGATTCACCAGTTCCTATGCGTGCGCCCCGGAGGAGAGGCCATGACATCCACATATCCGCTGCGTCCGTGGTGGGTCAAGGATGCTCGCATCAAGTCCGAGTAAATAGGAGCCCATGCGTGGCAACGCCGCACATGGCGTGAGATGCACATACCTGACGTGGTAATCCCTTCGACGGGATGAAAGGCATGTGCTGATGGCGACGGTGTCAGACATCGTCGCCATCATTGGTATTGAGCGTAAAGGCGGTGAGTATGGCACAGGAGGCTGAGCAACTGGCACTGGCGGGGCTGGCTCCGCGCAAACGTCGCAAGCGTGCGCCGAAGGAACGTCATCCGGCTGGTCGCTATCCTGTGGCGCAGGTGGTGCTCGATGTTCAGGCTGCCCATCTGGGACGTACTTTTGACTACCTCATCGACGAGAAGCTCGACGAAGACGCCCAGCCTGGTGTCATGGTGCGGGTGCGCTTCGGCGGGCAGAAGCTCAACGGCATCATCTGGTCGCGCACCGCCACCAGCGACGCACCTGCGTCTTCGCTGCGCTACCTTGAACGTGTACTGAGCGGAGGCGTGCTGGTCGGCGATTCCATGCGCCGGGATATCGAACTGATCGCTCAGGCCTATGGAGGCACACTGGCCAACATTGTCCGTCTGGCGGTGCCTGCAAGAGTGGCGAAGGTGGACGAAGAGCAGCGCCTGGCCTTGGCAATCGGTAGGCAGTCCGTCACTGCGTGCGTCGAACAATCACCTCAAGACCATGAAACCAGCTCGCTTTCCGGTGCGCAACATACCGGTGAAGCACTGGGGGCGCGACAGGCGTTTGGCGGTGCCGGTACTTCACCTCGTCTCAATGAGGTGTTGATTGACCAAGAACTGAACCGATTGCAAGGCTGCTTTGACCATACGACCGCACTCCGAGATGCACTCGGCGAGCATGGATTTTCCCCATTTGTGGTAGATGCCATGCCGGGGGCGGGCCAGTGGGCTCGGGACTTGGCATGGATGACGGCGCGGTCGCTGCTGTCGGGGCGCGGCGCCGTGCTGGTTATGCCGTCCATGCGTGAAGTCAACGATATGATGCAAGCGTTGAGCGCCTACGGTCTTACCGCTTTCAGACGTACTCAAGCCGGTCATGGCGGTTTCACCGGTGATGTGGCATGCCTGAGTGCCTCCATGCCGCAGGCCGAGCGATATCGTTCGTATGTGGCGGTGGCGAATGGTCAAGTGCGCTGCGTGGTCGGTACCAGAGCCGCCATGTACGCGCCGATGGAAGGCGAAGCGCTGTTCGCCATCGTTGAGGATAGCGCCTACCAGTATGCCGACGGTATGATGCCATACGCATCTGCGCGCGGTGTGTTGCGACTGCGTGCCAAGGCGCATGCCGGTACGCTGGTGGTGATGGCACAGGCACGCAGTCCCATCAGCCAGTGGGAAAGCGGGGAGACCGGCATCGCACCGGATGCCGAGCAGGAGTATGAACGGTCGGATATGCCGCGTGTTGAAGTGGCAGATGAAGGCCGGGATGCCGGGGATAAAGCCGAACCGAAGCTGCAGTTGCCTCAGGTGTGTGAGACGCAGATCAGCGGGCGGAGCGTGGCGTTGCACCCGCTGCCGGCTGCGTTGAAAGAGGCAACCCCATGGACTCGGTGGTTCAACCGTGATGAGTTGAGCCGGTTGGCTGATTCGACCGTTGGTGCGCGTGTGCCACACAGCGCGGTGCGCATCTTGAGCGAGGCCTTGGAACGAGGGCCGGTATTGTTCTCCATTCCGCAGGACGGTATTGCACAAGCGCTCAGTTGCTCGCATTGCCACCGGCAGGCGCGTTGCCGCAAGTGCACCGGCCCGTTGCGTCTGGTGCATGGTGAAGCACCGCGTTGTGGCTGGTGCGGAGCCATGGCTTCTGATTGGTCTTGCCCGGCTTGCCATCAGACACGTATGCGATCGGTGCGTGTGGGAGCGGCTGGCACCGCTGAGGAATTGAGCCAGTTGTTCCATGGGGTTTCCATGGTGTTGTCCAGTCCGCATCAGGCGCAAGGTGTGGTTGCCCGGGTCCCTGACCGGCCACTGCTCGTCATTGCCACGCCCGGTGCTGAACCGCGGGTGGAATCCGACCGGAACCATCCTGACCGGCCCGGTTCCTATCAAGCAGTGGCTATTTTGGACGCATGGACGAGTCTGTACGCTCCCGGAATCGACGCAAGGCAAGACGCGTTGAGCGCATGGATGCGTGCCGTGGCGATGTGTGCCCCTCGAGCGCAAGGAGGACAAGCGCTTATCCTAGGTGAAAGTGATCCGGCCATTGCCATGTCGCTGGTACTGTGGGATTCTCGCGTACTCGCTTCACGGGAGGTCAAGGAGCGTGCCGAGACCGGCTTCCCGCCAGTGGTGAGTGCTGCCACGGTCTGGGGCAAGCGGGATGCCGTAATGCGGATGCTGCGGGACATCGGTGCGTTGGGTGGAGATTTTTCCGAAGTGCCGGTAGGGGGTGAAACGTTCCCTTCGGTACTGGGGCCGGTGCCGATTGCACAGCCACGTACCATGGACGCACGCGAGTTGGAGGCCACTCGCGACCGTGTCAAAGCCGTAGTGAGGGTACCCTTGGCGAGACGCGGTGAACTGGCACAGCGGTTGCACACGGCTTCGGCTCGGCACGTGGCGAGTCGTGAACCGGGAGAGTTGCGCTTCCAACTGGATCCCAAGGATCTGACCTAACGCAGTACAGGCATGAAGCGAGAATGCGGTGGAGGTTTCTGGTGTATTGGTTGATGTCCGTCCAACAGTGGGATGGGCTGGAATACAATGGCGGCAGACTGTTACGAGTCGGTTGGTGTGCCGACGGAAAATGAAGGGACTGAAATGTTGAAAGTATTGTTTGCAGGCACTCCTCAAGCGGCAGTGCCTACGTTGCGGTCGTTGTCGCAAGACACGGAGCACTTTGAGGTGGTGGCGGTGTTGACGCGTCCGGATGCGGTGCGTGGGCGCGGCCGGAAACTTACTCCCAGTCCTGTTAAAGAGGCTGCGCTTGAGCTTGGTATTCCCGTATTGGACAGCGATCCCAAGGATTCGGGGTTCGTCGAGCAGATTCAGTCCACCGGTGCCCAGGCAGGTGCCATTGTGGCTTATGGGAAAATACTGCGTAAACCGGTGCTTGAGGCTTTGCCATTGGGCTGGTACAACCTGCATTTTTCCCTGCTGCCACAGTGGAGGGGTGCGGCTCCTGTGCAGCGTGCCATCTGGGCTGGAGAAACGGTTACGGGAGCGACGGTGTTCCGTCTCACCGAAGGCATGGATACCGGTCCCATCCTGGCGCAGTCCACGCTTGGCATCGGCGCTCATAGCACTTCGGGTGATGTGCTGACGAGCCTGTCTCAAGACGGTTCCCGGTTGATGACCGCTGCACTGCAGGCTATGGCCAGCGGGGAGATTCTGCCTCAGGAACAGCCCGGGGGATCCTACGAAGTGGCTAGGAAGATCACCACGGAAGACGCGCATATTCGTTTCGACGTTCCGGCATTCGCCGCAGATCGTCAGATTCGTGCATGCACACCTGATCCGGGTGCATGGTGCCGTCTGCACGTCGATGGCAGTGGGGCCGGAAAGGATACTGAGGATGCCGTGCTGATGCATGTGCTCAAGGCGCGCGTGGCCGAGGAAGATTGTGGTGCACCTGTCGGTCTTTTGCCGGGCGTGCTTGCCGTGAACAAGAAACATGTATGGGTAGGTACGCGCTCGCAGGCACTGGAGCTTGAAGAGGTTACCGTACAGGGCAAAAAGTCCATGAAAGCCGCCGACTGGGCACGTGGCGCACACTTGGGGTCAGGTGCGTTCCTCGATTAACAGAAGAATGTGCCGCATGTTGGTGCCTGGCCTCAATGTGAGGCACCAACCACGTAATGCGAGGCGTCAACCGGGTTCGAGTTGGCGCCTCTCGACTTGATGCGGCATTCAAGCCCCGGTTTTGGGCTTCGGATCAGTCGTCCAGATCCTCAAAATAGGGGCTGAGCTCGTCGATGATAAGCCCATTTGAGGCCACGATGTCGTTTTCGCCACGCCAGTGTATGGTGTCCGAGCACCACTGGCTTACCTTGCCTTTGGCTTGCCGCACCACCACGGTGCCTGCGGAGACAGCGGGAATGTCCCATGGGTGTAGGTGTGGTTCGAAGTAGGCGTCGTAGGTACCGTCGGCCACTCGGCACAAATCCAGCGAGACCGGGCCGACTCGTTTCACATCGGCCGGTTTGCCGGCGATGCGGCCGAGCACTCGGAATGCTCTGCCGGATTCCTCAGGTATGTAGGGCATACCGAAACTGACGATGGATCCGTCGAGATGTGCCACAGTAGACGGCATGATGCGTTCGTGTCTGTCTCCGGCTGGGGTGCGTCGAATGCGTATGGCTCCCTCTCCCTCGGCTGCCAGGTAGGTGACGCCCAGCGCCGGTGCGTGCACGACGCCCAGAATGGGGTGGGCGTGGGTTGCGGTCACGAATTCGAACAAAGATACGGTGATGGTCCATTCAGGCATGTTGCGGGTGAAGTTGCTGGTGCCGTCAACATTGCCCACACACCAGAACCGGTCGCCAGGTTTGCCGTGCTCTGGGCGGTCTCTCCACATGCCTTGACCCGGCGCAAGATAGGTAAGCCGGTTTTCGATGAAGCTGACGAGCTTCTTGTCGATGACCGATTCCAAGCGCGTTTTGGTAGCTGGAATCGGGGAGAGAATAAGGTCATGCGGATTGGTCTGGCTTTGGAATGCATGCCGTCCGGCATCCTGCACAATACTGGCCACTTCGAGGGCTAGCTCTCTCAAATTCATCTGACGGGCCTTTCTGCGGTAACGGTTCTAAGAGCGATTATAGGTGTTCTGGCTTGTGCCTTTTCCATGAGCTGACACAATGTGAGCCACACAGACGTATGGGCCTACAAACAAAGAAGTCCCTGACCGTGAGAGCGGGCAGAGACTTGCGATGCGTGGAGCGTCAATGACTCACTTGGAGGATACGGCCTTCTTGAGGAGCGATCCGGCGGAGATACGAACGCCGTAGGATGCCGGAATCTTGATGGTCTCGCCAGTGCGGGGGTTGCGGCCGGTACGTGCGGCGCGCTTCACACGCTCGGCAGAGAAGAGACCGGTCAGTCGCAGGCCTTCACCGGACTGCATGGCTTCCACGAACACATCCTGGAAAGCGTTGACGGCCGCCTCGGCCTGAGCCTTGGTGAGGTTGGACTTCTGCGCGATCTTCGAGACGAGGTCTGACTTGTTGTATGCCATAGAAATGCGATCCTTTGATTACTCGGGGCCTCCGCTCTAACGTGCGAAAACCTTGGTCACCCTTGAGTTTAGCGCATGACCCGGGCAAAAACGGCGACATGTCAGGGTTTTTCGGTCTTTTTTCCTAGAAAATTGCCTTTTTTGCGGCATTATTAGATTAAATTGTTTCTGTTTAACCATTTAAGCGCCAGAGCGCCGATGGGAATGCGCAGCCAATAGAACCCGACGCGGTACACCAATGTGGAGGAAAGCGCCACTGCGGCAGGAACCCCTATAGAAGTAAACGCAAAGGTGAGCGCCGCCTCAATGGCTCCCAGACCTCCCGGGGTGGGCATGGCCGAGCCGAGAGTATTGGCCAGCAGGAATACAAACGTGGTCTCGATGGGGTTCGAATGGTATCCGAATGCCATAAGCGCCGCCCAGAAGCCCAAGCCGGTAGCGGCGTTGAGCAGTACGGCTCCCAGCACGCTCCACGCGAGCTTGCGAGGTTGCGAGAGCACGTCTACCAGTTGGCGGGCGTACGATTTGAGCATCGGGATGTACTTGGTGATGATCAGGCGGCGCACCGGAGCAATCGCCATTGCCGCGCACAACACAAGCACAATGATGCCGATGACCACCACCAGCGTGTTGGTGGGAACGCCGCCGGAAAACATGTTGCGACCGGTGAACAGGCCCATGAAGAGCAGCAGAATGATCGTTGTGGCTCCCTGCACCACCCAGGTCACGCTCATGATGGCCGTTGCCGCAGTATTGGTATATCCGCTCTTGCGCAAATACTGGAGGTTGACGAACGCAGGCCCCACCCCGGCGGGCATGGTTACGGCAGTGAAGCCGGATGCGGCCTGTGAGCAGAAGAGCGAGAAAGGACTGCGTCGATTCCTGTCCATGAACGCACCGAGCGTGAGGCCGGATGCGGCCCATGCGAGCATGGAGCAGCCCAGGCATATCAGAGCCCACCATATGTTCGCATGGGTGACCGCAGCAATCACCTCGTCGGGTTTGAGCTGAGTGAAAATGACTGCCACCGCAATGATGAGCAACGTGATGGATAGGAATGATTTCACATTGAATCGAGCCAGAGTGACGGGTTCTGCCGGGGCTTCATCGCCACTGGGCGCCAGTGCGGTGAGACGTTCTCTCATTTGGGAGACAAGCTGCTTGTCCCAGCCGGGCAGAGTTCGTGTCTGTGCTGGAATGATGACCTTTTGTACAAACGGAGTGAGTGCCAGGAGCGTCTTGTCGCCCCACACGCGCCGGGCCACGTCGATGGCGGTCTCTTCTCCTAAAAGCGTGGCACACAGCACCAGCAGCTGCACTTTATCCACGGCCACATTGGTGCTGGAACTGGCGCAGTCGCCGTTCTGCCATCCCGCAATGATATGCGTGCCGTCGTCGAGACATGCCAAGGTATCCGGCGTGATGCGGCGATGTGTGTAGCCGCGGTCGTTGGCTCGGCTGAGATAACGCATGAAGTCGGCGGCGGCATCCTCACTCATATGAGCGAGGTCAATCGGTCGGGGAGTGCCGTCTTGGCGGAACACCAATACCGATGACTCTTCTCCTTCCACGACTCCGTAGGCATCGGGCACGGCAAGGCCGCAGTTGCGCAGCCCTAGAACCATGGAGAGATGGTGATGGGTGGCGTCGTTGGCCGAACGGTCGAGACGCATGGTCACGCCGCTGAAACGCAGCACCTGCAGCAGCTGGTTCCAGTAGCCGGTATTGTGCGGCTGCGCGTCCAATACCGAGATGATGTAATGCACACCCGCCCGGTCGGTGGCATCGTAGATACGTGAATTCTCGGTCAGATCATCGTCGAGCGCCGTCTGTAGCACACCGGTCTCATTGTTCGTGCCTTGCCGGCGGTGCAATGAAATCAAATCCAGCCCGATGCCTTGCACCGCCTGCACAATCTGTTGTCCCCACAGTCCTTTGCTGTAGGTGCCCATCGTAAAGCGCAGCACCATGCCGATGATGCGCCCCACCGTGAAGGATATGATGACCCCGATTACCGAATGCCAAGAGACGATGACCAAGATGACAGCCACTACGTAGAGTAGGTTCCAGCTCCACTTCACACTGGAACGCACGCGTCTAGGGCCTGCCACCGTCAGAAACGCGCCGATGCCGGCGTAGATGTCGGGCAGTACGCTTGAGCCGGATCCCTCGCCGGGCGAGGTAACCGCTGCCAACAACGCAGGCTGGCCAAATTTGGTGAACAGCAGCGAGAGCGCCAATACCGTCGCATAGCCGCAGAACAGTGAGATGACGGCTACCGCCGATTGCATCCACTCACGATTGACCAGCAGATGGATGAGTACGCCGATGACGATGACGAACGATGCCATCTGCTGCAATACCGAGGATGGTACATCCATGATCCAGTCAATGGCGGCTCCGGCCGACCTGGCATCCACTTCTACTCCGCGGGTGATGCCGCGCATGTACAGCGCTACGAAAATCACCACCAGAGCGATGATAAACGATGCTGCAGCGTGCATCAGATCATTGAAATTATGGGTGCGCTCCGGGGCGGTATCGTCGATTTCCACTGCATGAACGTCGGTATCGCCGGTATATTCGCTACGATTCTTCATCGCTGATCGATGTCCACCAATGCTGAGGCAAGACCGGTGTACTGCTGCGGAGTGAGTGCCTTGAGACGGGCGGCGCTGGCCTCGTCGAAGTCAAGGGAATCGATGAACTCCTCCACGTCATCGCGACCGATTTCGTGGCCGCGCATGAGCTCCTTGACCTTTTCATAAGGGTGATCCATCCCAGGCCTGCCGGCGAGTTCCTGCGCACGCATCGCCGTCTGAATGGGTTCTCCCAGCACTTCCCAGTTTCCGTCAAGCTCGCGGTCCATGGCTTCGGTGTTGGGACGTACGGAAGCCAAGCCTGCGTCCAGATTGTCCAAAGCCAGCAGCGAGTAGCCCAGTGCAGCTCCGATGTTGCGCTGGGTGGTGGAATCGGTCAGGTCGCGTTGCCAGCGGCTTTCCACCAAGGTGGAGGCCAGCGTGTCGAGCAGGGAACAGGAAAGCTCGAAGTTGGCTTCAGCGTTTTCGAAGCGAATCGGATTGACTTTGTGCGGCATGGTGGACGATCCTGTGGCACCGGCGACCGGTACCTGAGCGAACACGCCTCGGGAGATATACATCCACATATCCACTGCTAGATTGTGGCACACGCGGTTGGCGTGACTGATGGTGCCGTACAGTTCCGCCTGCCAGTCATGGCTTTCGATCTGTGTGGTGAGCGGGTTGAAGCTCAGCCCCATACGCCTTTCCACGAACTCGCGGGATACGGCTATCCAGTCGGTATCAGGGCATGCGGTCATATGCGCTCCGTATGTGCCGGTCGCCCCGTTGAACTTGCCGAGGTACTCCTGACGCTCCACATGCCGCAGTTGTCTGCGCAGACGGTGGGAGAATACCGCCAGTTCCTTGCCGAGTGTGGTGGGGGTGGCTGGTTGTCCGTGGGTCAGGGCGAGCATGGGAATATCTCGGTACTCACGAGCCTGGGCATCAAGACGGTCAATGAGACGGGTGGCGGCGGGCAGCCACACGTGTTCCATGGCGTGCTTGACGCAACGGGCTTGCGCGCAGTTGTTGATGTCTTCTGACGTGCAGGCAAAATGCACTAAGGTCTTGAGACGGGGCAGCTGTGTATCTTCCCCCAATTCGTCTTCTGCGGCGTCCAGGCATTCGTCGATATAGTATTCCACAGCCTTCACGTCATGGTGTGTCTGCGATTCGAGCTGAGCGTGGCGGGCTATGCCCTCCTCATCGAAGCCATCCGCGATGCCGCGCAGGTAGCGTATCTCTGCATCGTTCAGCGGCTGTACGCCTGGGACGAGCTGTCGGTGGCCATTGTCTGCATACCCGTTGGCCAGGAGTATCATCCATTCCGTTTCAACGACGATGCGCTCTCGGTTGAGCGCAGGTTCACTGAGGTATTCGACCAGGGGAAGGGTCTGCCTGCGGTAGCGACCATCCAGCGAAGTCAAAGGAATCGAGGGGGAGATTTCGGTCAACTGCATGCTCTAAGGGTAGCGCCAGCCGTGAACGGCTGGCCTGAAACAGAATGTCCGTGTGCCCTAGGTAGGACAACACGGACATTCTGCTTCACAGGAGGTTCACCGGCACCTCACCATGGCTTGGTGTTTTGATCGCGCTTGGCATGGTTGCTGCCGTTGTTGTTGCTTCCGCTGGCAGGCTGATTCGCGGAAAGCAGCTCTTCGACCTGCGCTCGCTGGTCGTCGTTTAACGACCCTTTGCCGTCTTTCCCCCCGTTTGCGGACGCAGGGTCGGAAGCATTCTTCTCCGCCTCGCGTTTCGCCACGCGAATCTTGTGCTTGGTGGAGGAGGTGAGTGAGTGTGAAATCTGCGTATTCGATTCGACGCTCTGCCTGATTTGCGGGAGTAACAGTGGATTGAATTGCGAGGCGTCGCTGAACTGTTCGTCGGTCTGCTGCTGCTGCACGGCGAGCTTGTTGAGGTCGACGGTGTCGCTTTTCGAGAGTTTCAGATTGCGATTAAGGCTTTCGGTAGCCTGGTTGTAGGTGCCGATGGCTGAGAGATTGACAGCTATCACGCCGGCACCGCACAAGGCCAGCACCGCAACTGCGACCAGTGCGATGCGTGCCCATAACGGCGTGCGGGTTTCGGCTGTTTTTGAGTCGCTGCCCGAGGTTTCCCCCTCTGCTGGCCTTGTGGCGGCGGGGGAGATATTGCGTTCTGCATCTGCACTCATATGAGCCTCCTGGAGGTCGAAAGCCACACACCCATCTCGTAGGCGAGCAGTAGGGCGAACGCAATGGCGAACGGCCAGACCACAGGGTTGAGACGTTCGTGCTTGGTAGCCCCCTCGGTGATGTTCCAGTCGTCCGACCGTTCCACAGTGTCGGAAGCGTCGAGTTTGTGGTTCTTGTCCAAGAAAACGGTGTCGCCGCTCATTTCATCGGCTATGGCACTGAGCTCTTTGGCATCCATTTTTGAGACGCCGGGCTGACCGGTGCTTGGGTCGGTGACCCAGCTGCCGGTGCTCACGTCGGTTCCTGAACCGGTGGGATCGGCGGTGATGGTGGGAATATTGCCACCTTGCTTGGAGCCGACTCCGATGGTGAATGAGTTATCAAGATACTGCCGCAGAGCGGAGAAAGACCTGCGGTTCTTCGATGAGGTATGCTCGCCGTCGGTGATGAGGTAGAGCACGATGGTGTCATGCTGGTGACTGGAACGTATGGACTTCAATGTCAGCAACAGCGGATCGAGTACGGTATCGAGAGTTGAACCTGCCGACTGGTCGGTGGCTTCGGCTCGCAGACCGTCAGCCCAGTTGCTGATTGCTTCGGTATCGGGGGTCAGCGGGACGTCAGTTGCGGCCTTCGCTCCGAAGTGCAGGGCAGTGAAGTTCGAATTCGGGTACAACTGCGTCAGGTCGTTCACGGCGTCCTGAGCAGCGGCGAGTCGGCTGATGGTGTCTGCCGAACCATAGTGGGCGTCGTCTACCGCCATGGAACCGGTCACGTCGGTGGCGATGACCACGTCGGTGGCGTTCACTGCTCGGGCGCGGGTGAATTCCGTCATGCTCGGGGTAAGCGCCATAACGGCCACCAGTACGCACATCAGTACGCGGCGTATGGTCGATCCCCGTGTCACGTCGCTGCTGCCGTCCTGCCCACGGCGGTACAGCACTACCGTCGAAACTGCCATGGCAATCATGACTACGGCGATGATGATGCCTACGGGCCATCCCAATGCCGGAGCGAGCGTGACCTGGGCCATGATGGTGGCTTTCTGTCCGTTCATCTCAACGCCTCAACTTCCAGGTCAACGCCAGCCAGGCACACAGTAGAACCGCTAGGGCAAACGTCCACCAGCCGGGTGTATCCACCATCAGTGCCTTGAGTTCCCGCTTCTGTGTTTTGTTCTTGCGCTTCTCGATGCTCTGCACCAGGTTTTGAATGGCTTTTGCGTCGCTGCCGTCGTCGGAGTAGGTGCCGCCATGGGCTTCGATGGACTGACGCATGTCATTCGCGTTTTTGCCGTCCTTTTCGCTCTGCGGGCCGGAGTAGAGTCCGTCCACGCTGATGCCTGCCTGAGAGGTGAGTTTAAGCGCGGCATCGAGCGTGTAGGTTGATTTACCTGACGCGTTGTCCGTCGCAAGCACGATGGAGGCGGGACGGGGAGCAGGCGCGTTCTTGTCCGTTCGGCTGGTGCCGTAGGTGAATCCGGGCAGCATGGCGGCACAGCTCACCAAGCCGTCACCGATCAACGAGGTCATGTCCTTGCGGTTTTGTGTGCCCTCGATCAGATCGGAGAACTGCTGGGTGGTATGTGCATCCATTTTGTCGATCTTGTCTTGCGAGGACACCTTTCCCAAGATATCCGCCGCGGACTTAAGCTGCGATGAAGCCAGTTCGTAGTCGTCGGTCAGGGGGAAGAGCGATCGGGATGTGGAGTTGAACAGGCTCAGTCCGATGCGCTCACCTTTGAAATTGTTGATAAGTTTGAGGTACTGGCCAAGTACCTCATGGTCGTAGGCCAGCATGGAGGGGGAGACGTCGAGACAGAGCACGATATCGCGACTGCTGGCTCGTTCATCTTCCTCTCTGACCTGGGAGGGGCGAGCTACCAGGGTGACGGCCAGTGCCATGGCCATTGCCATGATTCCTACGGCCACACGGTTGAGTATCTCCCACTGATGGAGCATATGCGAGGTGTATTCGGTGTTGAAATCCTGATCGAGATTGAAGATCAGCGCTTCGTTGCCTTTTGGCTGGTGCGGTGCCGCGTCACGTTTGCGCTGCACGATTTTCCATCCGATGAGGCACACCGCGCATACGGCGAGGCCAACGATCCAGGCCCAAGGCCAGTGCCAGGAGATCATCATGGACGCCGGCATGTTCACGGTTCGTGTCATGAGCGCCACCTTTCCACCAAGTTGGACACCCACTTGGCCGCTTGCTCCACACTGGCTCCTTGTGAGGGGTCGTTGCTGGAAGCGTGCGCGAATTCAGGTGGGTACAATGCGTTGATGGTTTGCTTGAACAGGTTCATGCCGTGTCCGATTTCGCCTCCCGCAGGTTCTCGGTCAATGTCTCTCAATGTGCTTGAAGTCAGATCTCTGCCAGTGGTCGCCGACGCGAATTGGCGTGCGATGAGTGCAAGTTCCTGCACGGCGTCCTGACGGGACAATTTTTTCGCATCGTAGCGTTGCACCACATCTTCAATGCGCTTATGCCACGATCGTTTGTCGGTGGGACGGGGGAGTTCCGGCTCTCTCGGCTGTGGTGTGGACTGTTCGATGGGGGCTTCCGTCTTGCGCATGGAGAGCCATACCACCGCGGTGATGGCTATTGCCGCGATGACCAACAGCGCTATCAAGGCCACGATGAGCACGGTTGGCGTCGATATGGGGTCTTGAGGTTTGGGCATGGTCTTGGCGGCTTCGACCGAGTTTGACCATACCGACGTGAAATGTGCGGGTGTTACCGTCATCGAATGCCTCCCATCGTAGTCGCAGACGGTGCCGCGAGCGGGGAAGGGGAACCCTGTTCAAGCGTTTGCGAAGCCAGGGCGACGAACGAGTCGAACATGTCCTGTGACCCGGAAGCCTGCAGCAGCGAGGCTTGGCAGGTGCGCAGCTCTTGTTCGAGTGTTTCCCGTTGATGTCTGCGCTGCTCGTCCGTCTGCCGAGCCGCGGTGGCATCTCGCATGAACGCGGGTATGCGGCGGCGCGACTCGCCTTCTCGAATGCGTACGTCATCGCCTAAAGCATGTGGTGCGAAGGGATTGAGCATGGAGATATTGACCAGCACGAAGGGGTGACGGGTGGCGATGCGGTGGATGGCGTCAAGATGACTCTCGTCGAGTGACCGTTCGTCGGTGGCGAGCACGATCATCGACCCGTCATCCACGCTGCGGCTGGCATAGTCCAGCAGTGCGGCAAGGTTGCCTTTGGCTTGCCAGTCGCGGTTAAGCCCCTGGTCTATGGTGCGCTCAAACTGCGCCAGACCGCCTTTGCACGGGATGCGGGTGATGGTGCTGTTATTGGCCAGCACCAGTGAGATGTCGTCATGGCGGCGGGAGCTGAGAGCTGCGTACATGCACAGGGCGTTTGCCGCTACGGCCCAAGCAGGTTCCCCTGAAGGACACGTTCCGGCCATCTGCTTGCCGGTATCGAGCATGAGCCAGATGCGCGTGGTCACCAGTCGCTCGCGGTCCGTGACCATAGGGCGGCCTGCGCGTGCGCTGAGCTTCCAGTTGATGAGTCTGGCCTCGTCCTCGTCGGTGTATTCCCTGGTGCCGATGAGGTCTCCCACGCCGTTGCGCTGCATGGAGGCATGCTCACCTTCCAGTACGCCCAAAGCTCTGCGCACGGTAGGCAGATTCAGCGTACTTGCCATGCTCTCGATTTTGCGGCGCACGTTGGCGCTCTGGGTGGCTGCTGACGACATGATGCTCATGGAACGGGTACCGTTTCGACGATGGAGTCGATGATCTGGTCGGCGTTGATGCCTTGTGCCTGGGCTTCGAAGGTGAGGATGATGCGGTGCCGCAGCACTTCATGTGCAAACGCCTTGATGTCTTCTGGCACTACATAGTCACGCCCGGCCAGCAATGCCGTAGCCTGACCGATGCGAACCAGAGCGATGGAAGCACGTGGGCTGGCACCGAGACGGACCAAGGAGGCAAGCTGCTGGAGCGGGTGGGTGCCGGCGCCTCGTGAGGTAGATGCCAGATCGACCGCGTAGGCCATGATGGCATCCGAGACATGCACTTGACGTGCGGCGGCGCGCAGGAAGAGGATATCCTTGCTGCCGAGGGCCTCCTGCCCCATCTGCGAAGGGTCGAGCGAGTCGGATCCGCGCTTGGTGAGCATATTGAGCATCTGCTGCTCCTGCTCGGCGGTGGGGTAGGACATGACCGACTTCATCATGAAGCGGTCCATCTGGGCTTCAGGCAGTGCATACGTGCCTTCTTCCTCGATGGGGTTCTGTGTGGCGATCACCATGAAGGGGTTGGGCAGGGCGATGCGCTGCCCGCCGATGGTGGTGGCTCCCTCAGCCATGGCTTCAAGCATGGCCGACTGTGTTTTGGCATTGGAACGATTGATCTCGTCCAGCAGCACGAAATTGGCGTGAATCGGGCCAATCTGCGTGTTGAAGCGCTGCTTGGAGAAGTCGAACACCTGGGTGCCCACCAAGTCGGAGGGCATCAGGTCGGGGGTGCACTGGATGCGCTTGAACGTTCCTGAAGTCGAGGTGGCCAAAATCTGCGCTGCAGTGGTCTTGGCCAGCCCGGGTACCGACTCAATCAGCATGTGGCCGCCAGCCACCAGTGTGGTGATCATGGCTTCTCGCAGGTCGTCCTGGCCGACGAGTGAATGTGTGAATCTGGCACGCAGGCGGTTCGCCAAGGCTTTGGCTCTGTTCACATCGGCCGGGGAGAGACTTGACGTGCTTGCGGCGGGTGCTTCGCCGGTAGGAGTGGTAGGCGTCGGATTATGCGCAGGCGACTGCGGACGCGGTGGGAATAATGCCATGGGCTTCGCTCGATTCTTTCTTCCGGGTTGATTCCAGATTGTGCGGTGTGGCCACTTATCGATGGCTCAGATTGTAGCGAGAGGTTGAGATGAGGAGGAGGGCAGACTCCAGTCGACAGGGGTCGCTCCCGCGGACTGCAGTGCGGCGTTCGCGCGTGAGAACGGCTTCGAACCAAAGAAGCCCCGCGAGGCGGAAAGCGGGCTTGGATGGGGGGATTTGATGATGAACGCATTGGTGAGTTTTGGCTCTAAGCTTTGCGCGTTACGCCCCCAGAGAATGGCCACAAGCGGTTTGGGAGAGCCGTTTTCATCTCTGCGCGCATTCAAGGCGTCGATGGCGGCTTCGGTGATGCTCTCCCAACCTTTTCCCTGATGGCTGTTCGGTCGTCCTGCCTGTACTGTCAAGCAGCGGTTCAGCAGCATCACACCTTGGCTGCACCATGGTGTCAGGTCTCCGTTTGATGGAATGGGCACCCCCAAGTCGTCGTGCAGTTCCTTATAGATGTTGATGAGGCTTTTGGGGACGGGCTGCACCTCGGGGGCGGTGCAGAAGCTCAAACCGACGGGATGACCTGGAGTGGGGTATGGGTCCTGCCCGACGATGAGCACCTTGATGCTGTCGAAGGGTATGGTGAACGCCCGTAGAATATTGTGACTTGCAGGCAAATATCTGCGGCCTGCGGCAAGTTCGGCTCTCAGGAAGTCTCCCATGCGGTGAATGTCCGGTTCGACCGGAGCCAAAGCCTGCGCCCAGCCCGACTCGACGAGATCCGACAGTGGTTTGATATGCGCTTGAGTCATACTGCCACTGTAGGTTCCGGTGCCTATCTTGCTTTTTTGCAGTCGGTCAGGGAAGAGTTTTCGTGTTGCATGCCAAATGAATTTGGCTGCGCTGGACGGTACACTTGGGAGAGATAATAGGTAGGAAAGGGCGACTATGGCACGCGAGCGCAACGATACAGACGAGTCGTACGGCGAGGATATCTTCGATCATCCACCAGTGGGTCCTGTGGGGGCTCATCAGGGTGCGGCCTCATTCTGGGCGCGTACCATGCCCTATGTGATTGTCATCATTGTGGCTGCCGCTGCGGGCTTGTTAGTCTGGGGCATGCTGTCAGGTGAGCTTTCGCGCATCCATCTGCCGTGGAGTTCCGATACTGCGTCACAGACTACGGATTCTGACAAGCAGAAGGACTCTGATTCCGCTGACTCGTCCAAGGACGACGGTCAGTCGGATTCGGACAAGGACAAGAAGTCCGACGCGGACGATGTGCAGAAGGACTCTGATAAGAAGGAAGGGGAGAAGCCTGCGCAGAATCAGCCTGCACCGGCTGCTGCGAACAAGCAGACCTCCATCAAGGTCGCCAATGGCACGCAGATTGCCGGTCATGCGGCAGCCAAGCAGCAGATGCTTCAGCAGGCCGGCTATGCCAATGCGACTGCGGGCAATATTGCGGGTCAGGCTCCCAGCGCCACAGTCGTGTGGTATCAGAACGAAGCCGACAAGGCGACTGCGGAAGATGTGGCGAAGGTTTTGGGTATCGCTGCTGTTGAGCAGCAGACGGCGATCTCGGTTCCTGTCGAGGTGGTGTTGATGAACTAAGCCGCGATGGTTTGGGCCCGGATCGTTGCGATGGTGTCGCAACGATCCGGGCTTTTCTGTATTCTGCATGAGCCGTATTAATATACAGACGATAATGTTTGAAGTGTCTGGATTGGGTGGTTGTTTACTGGTGAAACGTCTACGTGTTATTGTGTAATTTCGCTCATGTTGTCGCTTTGCATTAATCCGGGCGTGTTGTGACAATAACCTATGCAAAAAGCATGTATACTCAATCTCTAAGCCGTGCTGGTGGAGGTGTAAGTTTGCACTCCGCTGCTACAGTCCGCGGCTCGATTGAAGAGAGTGGTTTACATTATGGCAATAGGTACCGTGAAGTTTTTCAATTCAGGTAAGGGATACGGCTTCATCAGCCCTGATGATGGTGGTGAGGATGTTTTCGTTCACTACTCGGTTATTCAGAGCGATGGGTTCAAGAAGCTTGAAGATGGGGACAAGGTCGAATTTGAATTCGAGCAAGGTCAGAAAGGGTTGCAGGCCACGTCGGCCATCAAGATCGGCAGCGGCGACAGAAACGGTTATTCCTCTCGCCAGAGGAGAAGAAGCCGGTATGACCGGTATGACGACGATATGAACGCTGATTACTGATTGATGCTGCTGCATTTTTATCAGCGAGGTTTCATCGGGCAGTGTAGATGGGGCCTCGTTTTTTGTTGTGAGATTGAATTGTTGTGCGATGTGGCATGAGATAGGCTGTGTGGCTGGGTGAAGCGCGGGTGTGCTGTAACGGATTGCAGAAGGCGCTGAAGCGACGTCTTGACTTGTTTTGTGATGGTGTTCCGGTTTGCGGTGGCTGGGATGAGGTTTATGTTTCATGCCTTCAGCGCAATTGCGAACACAGTTGGCACTCGCAATGGCAGAGTGCTAAGATTGCCTGTTAGCACTCGGGGTGCGAGAGTGATAATCGGCAGCTGACGGTCGAGAGTCGCTTAAGCCTTGGGTGGATCGACAATAGCCGTGAACCTTATGTGGAGGAATAAATGGCAAAGATGATTGCATATGACGAGGAAGCTCGTCAGGGAATGCTGGCTGGTCTTGACGAGCTGGCCAACACCGTTAAGGTGACGCTGGGACCCAAGGGGCGCAACGTTGTGCTCGATAAGTCCTATGGTGCCCCCACCATCACGAATGACGGTGTATCCATCGCCAAGGAAATCGAACTTGAGGATCCATACGCTCGCATCGGTGCCGAGCTGGTCAAGGAAGTTGCCAAGAAGACCGATGACGTTGCCGGCGACGGCACGACCACGGCGACCGTCTTGGCTCAGTCCTTGGTGCACGAAGGGCTGAAGAACGTAGTGGCTGGCTCTAATCCGATTGCGCTGCGTCGTGGCATTGAGAAGGCTTCTGAGGCCATCGTCAAGGAGCTCATGGCCGTAGCCAAGGATGTGGAAACCAAGGATCAGATTGCCGCCACCGCCACCATTTCTGCTGCCGATCCTGAGATTGGCGACAAGATCGCCGAAGCTCTTGACAAGGTTGGCCAGGATGGTGTTGTCACCGTCGAGGACAACAACCGTTTCGGTCTCGATCTTGACTTCACCGAGGGCATGCGTTTCGACAAGGGCTACATTTCCCCGTACTTCGTCACCAACAACGACGAGCAGACTGCTGTGCTGGACGACCCCTACATCCTGCTGACCAGCGGCAAGATCTCCAGTCAGGAAGACATCGTCCACGTGGCTGAACTGGTCATGAAGTCCGGCAAGCCGCTGCTCATCATTGCTGAGGATGTGGACGGCGAGGCTCTGCCGACGCTGATTCTTAACAAGATCCGTGGTACGTTCAATTCCTGTGCAGTCAAGGCTCCGGGATTTGGTGACCGCCGCAAGGCCATGCTGCAGGATATTGCGGTACTTACCGGTGCTCAGGTCGTATCTGACGATCTGGGGCTCAAGCTCAACTCCATCGACATGTCCGTGCTGGGACATGCTGCGAAGATCATCGTCTCCAAGGAAGAGACCACCATCGTTTCCGGTGGCGGTTCCAAGGATGATGTCGATGCTCGCGTTGCTCAGATTCGCGCCGAAATCGACAACACCGATTCCGACTATGACCGCGAGAAGCTGCAGGAGCGTCTGGCTAAGCTCGCCGGCGGCGTAGCCGTTATCAAGGTGGGTGCTGCTACCGAAGTTGAGGCCAAGGAGCGCAAGCACCGTATCGAGGATGCTGTGCGCAACGCCAAGGCTGCCATCGAAGAGGGTCTGCTGCCTGGTGGTGGTGTCGCCCTGGTGCAGGCTGCCAAGAAGGCCGAAGGTTCCGAGGCAGTCAAGAGTCTGTCTGATGAAGAGGCCACGGGTGCGGCGATTGTGTTCCGCGCAGTCGAGGCTCCTATCAAGCAGATTGCCGAGAATTCTGGCGTATCCGGTGACGTGGTGTTCAATACTGTACGAGAGCTGCCGGAAGGCCAAGGCTTCAATGCAGCGACGAATTCATACGAGGACTTGCTTGAGGCCGGTGTCGCTGACCCGCTCAAGGTAACTCGTTCCGCTCTGCAAAACGCAGCCTCCATCGCTGGCCTGTTCTTGACCACCGAAGCTGTGGTCGCCAACAAGCCTGAGCCGCCGGCACCGGCTGCTGCTCAGGGACAGGCTGACATGGGCTACTGAGTTGATTGACGGCGAGCAACGGTAATTGCTGGTGTTTGCCGATGGTCACTGCATCAGGCATTCGTGCCTGTATGCCAATGAAAATGCGCGGACTCGTTTTGAATGAGGCCGCGCATCTTTGTTAGATACCCGTCTTTGTTAGATACCCGTGCATGCTGTTACACAGCCGGCTTGATTTCGTGATATCTTGCATTGCTCAGTACTGACACCACTCAGATGCTGATGGGTGCGGCTAGAATGAGTGATGGATAAGGCTGTACAAGGTGACGACACGAAGTGAGGCTGGAATGGTGCATACCGGGAACCGACGCTATGCTCGCAACACTGGCGTGCATGGCGGTTCCGAGCATCGCGCAGACGTCCTGCTATCATCCTGCGTTCGTTTCCTGTTGGCGTTCGTCTGTGCGTTGGCGTTCACGCTGTCGTGCACTGCCGTTCCAGGGATGGCTAAGCAAAAAGACGCAGAAACCAGCGGTACTGTGACCGACACGCAGAACCTGCTCGGCAGTAACTACGGAAAAATCAACGATGCCATCAACGAGACTCACAATGCCACGGGTGTTGCCGTACGCTTGCTGTATGTGGCTAATTTTACTGGATCGAAGCATCCTGACACTTGGGTCTCGGATGCTTTGGAATCCACCAAACCAGAGCCGAACACAGTGCTGTTGGCAGTGGCTTCAGACGACGGACGCCTCGTAGTGGCGGTTTCCAAGAACTCAGATTCATGGCTGAAAAGTCAGAAAAACGTCGATAAATTCTCCGACGCAGCGCTGGAACCGTTGCAGAAAGCCGATGCCCCGGACTGGTCGGGAGCAGCATTGGCCATGATGAAGCAGATACAAAAAGTTAAAAAAGACCGGGAGAAAACGATATGGATTATCTCCGGTTCGGTGGCTGCCGTGGCTTTGGCGGCCGGCATCGTGCTGAGCTGGTGGCGTATCCGTAAACGGCATCCCCGCAAGAGGCCCAAACATCACGCAAAAAGCGTGCAGCGTCAGGCTGACAGCACAGCGAACGACACCGGTGAGTAACGGCTATGGGCGCAACGTGCAGAGAACATTCAGGAAATATACAGATGACAGCGGGAAGGTAGAGGCATGACAAAACCAATTGAAGCATCACTGGTAGTGGTGGATGACGAACCCTCGATTCGGGACCTGCTGGTTGCCTCTCTTCATTTTTCAGGCTTTGAAGTGGAGACCGCAGCTTCAGGCTCTGAAGCCATCGAGGTTATAGAACGGGTTCAGCCTGACTTGATCGTACTGGACGTCATGCTCCCGGATATTGACGGTTTTACGGTTACCCGTCGCATTCGTCAAGCCGGGGTGGAAGCACCCGTGCTGTTCCTGACTGCCCGGGACGATACGCAAGACAAGATTATGGGACTGACGGTCGGCGGCGATGACTACGTGACCAAACCGTTTAGCCTGGAAGAGGTGGTGGCCCGCATTCGAGCCATCTTGCGGCGCACTCACGAGCAGGAGGAGGTCGATCCCATCATCCGTGTGGGTGATTTGGAGATTAACGAGGACTCGCACGATGTGAGTCGAGCCGGTCAACCGATTGACTTGAGCCCCACGGAATACAAGCTTCTGCGCTATCTTATGGACAACGTAGGCCGCGTGCTTTCCAAAGCACAGATCCTTGACCACGTGTGGCAGTATGACTGGGGCGGAGACGCGGCTATTGTGGAATCGTACATCTCGTACCTACGTAAGAAGGTCGATGGTGTGGAGGTGGAATGCGCCGATGGCACGACCCGCAAGGTCGATCCGCTCATCGAAACCAAGCGAGGTATCGGCTACATGATCCGCGAACCGAAGAAAGCGTAAAGAAAGCGTAATTCATGACGTCCACAGCGCATCAGGAGCACGACACCGAACAAGGTGGGCATGGCCGCTATTCCGGCCTGCTCAATGTTGTCATGCGCAAAGTGGACGGCATACCGCTCACCGTCAAACTGGTGGCATGCATGCTGGTGCTGCTTGCCGTCGGTACTTTCGGCATCTCATTCACCATCCGTCAGCTGGTGGGCGACTACCTGATGGAGAAGACCGACAACCAGCTTCGTGACCAAGCGCCGCTCATCTACAACAACGCCAAATGGCTCGATCAGCGCAGAGGAGACGGCCGCAGCTCAGGGATCCCCAACGACTATTTCCTGCAGTACCGCGACATGGAGAATCGCATCATCTACACCCCGCTGCTCCCCACGCTCAAGGATGATGTGCTGGCTGAACCGGACTTGCCGGAAAACGGATCTATGGGCAGCGTGAAGCTTGGAGAGCCATTCACCGCGCAATCCAAACTCATCAGCGCCGGCCCGACGGCGAACTCGATGACGTTGCAGAAAGCCAAGGCGCCCTGGCGGGTGTTGGCCTTGGCCAGGCAGGACAAGCGTGATGATGGCACGTTGGTGACCACGCAAGTGGTATACATCGGTTTATCCATGAGCGACCAGATCGACGTGGTGGGCACACTCACCCGTGATGCCTTGCTTTTGAGTGTGGGCATCGTGCTCATCGGAGGCGTGGTGGGCAGCCTGCTCGTCAGACGTACGCTGGACCCGTTGAAACGCATCGAGAAAACGGCGGCGAAAATTGCCAACGGTGACTTGGGGCAGCGCGTTCCCACGGCGCCTGCGAACACCGAGGTCGGCTCTCTTGCCTCGTCGCTCAACGCCATGTTGGCGCGCATCGAACAGAGTTTCAAAGAGCAGCGCGTGACCACGGAGAAAATGAAACAGTTCGTCTCCGACGCCAGTCACGAATTGCGCACTCCACTCGCCGCCATCCACGGATACGCGGAACTGTACACCATGCAGCGGCAGATGCCCGGGGCGTTGGAACGTGCCGATACCTCCATCGCACATATCGAGGATTCCAGCTCGCGCATGACAGTGTTGGTCGAAGACCTGCTGTCCTTGGCACGGCTCGATGAAGGGCGCGGCGTGGACACCACGCAGACGGTGGAACTGCATCAGATGCTCGGTGACGCCGTCGATGACCTGCATGCATTGGACCCCAAGAGGGACATTCACCGCGGCACTCTGGCGGTTGCACCGCAAATAGACGGTCAGCCGTCCCAGCTGGTCTTCAAGCAGGGACGGTTCCCCGATGTCGAGCTGCAGGGCGACGGCTCGCGGCTGCGACAGGTGGCGACCAACATCGTGGGCAACATTCACCGTTACACACCAGCCGATTCGCTGGTGGAAGTAGGGCTGAACATCATCCGTTCGGGTATGGGTGCCGATGAGCTGCAGGATATGGAACAGACCTCGCTGTCGTTGGAACATTTCCTCGACATGGCGGTCGACCTGCACGAGGACGATCCGGGGCGGTTGTACGCGGTCATGATGTTCCGCGACCATGGGCCTGGAGTGCCCGAGGAGAAGCAGTCACAGATCTTCGAGCGCTTCTATACCGCCGATCCCTCCCGAGCCAGGGAGAAGGGCGGCACCGGTCTGGGCATGTCCATAGCCAAATCCGTGGTACACGCTCATCACGGATTCATCTGTGCCGGCACCACTCCCGGAGGAGGGCTTACGCTCACCATGATTCTTCCCGTAGCGCTTCGGGGCTCGCAAGCAGTAGAATAGGATGAGCAGTGTGCGTTGACGTTCGGTTATGCCGTTCGGCGGCGTTGAATCAAGAGAGGTGAACAATGCCCAGCGGGAAAGTACGGTGGTTCGACCAGAAGCGTGGATACGGTTTCATAACCAGCGATGAGGGAGGGGATGTCTTTCTTCCCGCCTCGTCCCTGCCGCAAGGCGTGAACATGGTGCGCAAAGGCGCCAAGGTCGAGTTTTCGGTGGTGGACGGCCGCAAAGGGCCGCAAGCCATGGACGTGGAACTCAGCGGTCCCGCCCCTTCCATCGTCGAGGCCACACGCCCGGCACCGGACGACATGGCAGCGATCGTCGAAGACCTGATCAAACTGTTGGACGGTGCCGGCAACACGCTGCGACGCCACCATTATCCGGACGCGGCACAGTCGCGCAAACTCGCGGTGCTGCTGCGCGCAGTCGCCGATAATTTCGATGTACAGGAATAACGCATGACACAATCCATGACGGCCGCACAAGAGCTGGCTCAGGCAGTGGCGTTCGAAACCGCCGATGATCCTAGCCAGGTAGGGGACTTCCTCCAGGTCATTGACTTGGGGGAGGGCGTAAGCGACTTCAGGTTTGCCTGCCGCATGCGCGGTTATGAAGGTTGGCAGTGGGCGGTCACGCTCTTCCGCGATGCCGACGGGGCATGGAGTGTCAACGAAGCGTCACTCGTGGCCACCGATGAGTCATTACTGGCTCCTCAATGGGTGCCGTGGAAAGACCGCATCGAAGCCAAGGATATATCGGTCACCGACGCTTTGGGCACCGAT
Organism: Bifidobacterium sp. ESL1133; assembly: GCF_058107325.1. Classification (NCBI taxonomy): domain Bacteria; kingdom Bacillati; phylum Actinomycetota; class Actinomycetes; order Bifidobacteriales; family Bifidobacteriaceae; genus Bifidobacterium; species Bifidobacterium sp. ESL1133. Next base: position 45,904 of record NZ_JBYLUI010000001.1, read on the forward strand.
CCCGACGATCCACGGTTGGAACCCGGATACCAGGAATCGCAGGACGCCGACGAATCTGTCCCGCATGATGCCGATCAGGACGATGACATTGATGGTATCGGTGGCGCAGAAGGCGATGAAGGCGCAGAAGTGTCCGGTCGCAGCAACGACGGAGCCACTGCATACGGCAACAACGCAGATCATACCGCACAAGAAACGCAAGCGGCAGAGTCCCAAGACGGTGCCGGCGAGAGCAAGACCGCAGAGGAAACCGCCGAAAGCGATGCTGACGGCGGCGAGATGAGTGATCTGGATGAAGTGGTGGAGGAGTTTTCGCTCTCCCGGCGTCATGTACTGAGCGCATTAGGGCGCTCGCAGACCGCCAAACGTTGGTATCAAGGACAGCGCGGACCTAAATCCTTATCCACCAAGACCGCTGCCGGCAATGTGTGCAGCACGTGTGGGTTCGCGGTGCCGATGGTGGGAGAGTTGGGCACGATGTTCGCAGTATGCGCCAATCGGTGGAGTCCTGATGATGCCAAAGTCGTCTCGCTCGATCATGGGTGCGGCGAGCATTCCGAGATTGAACAGCCTGAGCCGTCGAGGCTTTGGATGCAGACGAAACCGGCGTACGACGATGTTCACATCGACGTGTTTGACCGTCACGAGGGGCGGAATGCCGAACGGGTGGAGTTGCTGGAAGACGTCATTGAGGATGCAGTGCAAAGCTAGATGAATGTCTTGGTAGGGACAAGGTTGCGTTCTTAGCGCAATCTGCCTGGTGCGGAATAATCGTACACGTGAATCTGTAGAGTTGAGATAAGTACTGTCGACATTGGAAGGACAAGTATGTTCGAACGGTTTACCGACCGTGCCAGGCGCGTGATTGTGCTGGCGCAGGAGGAAGCGAAAACCCTTCAGCACAACTATATCGGCACTGAACATCTGCTGCTCGGCCTGATTAGGGAAGGCGAAGGCATCGCTGCCAAAGCGCTGGAAGCAAAGGGTGTTACGCTTGATGGCACGCGCAAGCAAGTTGAGGAGATGATCGGTAAGGGGAGTGCTGCTCCGGACGGCCATATTCCGTTCACGCCTCATGCGCGGCAGGTCTTGGAGTTGAGTTTGCGTGAGGCTTTGCAGCTGGGGCACAGCTACATCGGCACCGAGCACATTCTGCTGGGTCTCATCCGTGAAGGCGAGGGTGTGGGTACCCAGGTGCTTATCAAGATGGATGTGGATTTGGGCGAGTTGCGCAGCTCCACCATCGATTTGATTCGCGGCAATGGCGCCAAAGACTCAGAGAACGGCAAAGGCGAGCTGGCCAATGCCGGCGGTGTCCAGGACAAAGCCCGCAAAACCGGTTCTGCATTGCTCGATCAGTTTGGCCGTAACCTGACTGCCGAGGCTACAGAAGGTAAGCTGGATCCGGTCATTGGGCGTGCCAAGGAGATTGAGCGCGTCATGGTAGTGCTCTCCCGGCGCACCAAGAACAACCCGGTGCTTATCGGTGAACCTGGCGTAGGTAAAACCGCTGTCGTGGAGGGACTGGCACAGAAGATTCACGAGGGTGACGTGCCTGAGACCCTCAAAGACAAGCAAGTGTATTCGCTCGATCTGGCTTCCATGGTGGCGGGTTCACGTTACCGTGGCGACTTCGAAGAGCGTTTGAAGAAGGTCTTGAAGGAAATCAAGACCCGCGGAGATATCGTACTGTTCATCGACGAGATCCACACCATCGTTGGTGCAGGATCTGCCGATGGAGCACTGGGAGCTTCCGACATTCTCAAGCCCATGCTCGCGCGTGGCGAGCTGCAGACCATCGGTGCCACCACCACCGACGAGTACCGCAAATACATCGAGAAGGATGCGGCTCTGGAACGTCGTTTCCAGCCCATTCAGGTCGAAGAGCCCTCGATCGCCGATACCATCGAGATTCTCAAGGGTTTGCGTGCGCGGTACGAGAACCACCATCACGTCACCATCACAGATGGTGCGTTGCAGGCTGCGGCTGAATTGTCTTCACGCTATATTCAGGACCGCAATCTGCCGGACAAGGCCATTGACCTTATCGATGAGGCTGGTGCCAGGCTGCACATCAAGCGGTTGACCGCTCCTCCAGAGCTCAAGGAGCTTGACAGCCGCATCGCCAAGCTTTCCGACGAGAAAGACGTGGCCATCAAGGATCAGGACTTCGAGAAAGCCGCTGAGCTGCGCGACAGTCAGGAGAAGCTGGAGCAGAGTCGCAAGGAGAAAGAGACCACGTGGCGCGAGGGCGGCAGCAACGTCAAGATGGTGGTTGATGAGGACGTGATTGCCGAGGTGGTGTCGAACACTACCGGCATTCCGGTCTTCAAGCTCACCCAAGCGGAGTCGAAGAAGCTGCTTGGCATGGAATCCTCGCTGCATAAGCGCATCATTGGCCAGGAAGAGGCCGTTTCTGCGCTGTCGCGCTCTATTCGGCGTACACGAGTTGGTCTCAAAGATCCCAAGCGCCCCGCTGGCTCCTTCATCTTTGCCGGTCCCACTGGTGTCGGTAAGACCGAGCTGGCCAAGGCGTTGGCACAGTTCCTCTTCGATGACGACGATGCTCTCATCCGCGTAGACATGTCGGAGTTCTCAGAGAAGTACGCCTCTTCGCGGCTCTTCGGAGCTCCCCCGGGATATGTGGGCTATGAAGAGGGCGGCGAGCTCACCGAGAAAGTGCGACGCAAGCCGTTCTCCGTGGTGTTGTTCGACGAGATTGAGAAGGCTCATCCCGACATCTTCAACACGTTGTTGCAAGTGCTGGATGACGGTCATCTCACCGACGGGCAAGGCCGCAAGGTGGACTTCAAGAACACCATCATCATTCTCACCACCAACCTCGGCACCAAGGACATCGCCAAGGCTGCAAACACCGGTTTCAGTGCGGGGACGAACGGTGAGACGAGCTATGAGCGTATGAAGGGACAGGTGACGAGCGAGCTCAAGCAGCAGTTCCGTCCTGAGTTCCTCAACCGACTGGATGACATCATCGTCTTCCGTCAGCTCACCGAACCCCAAGTGCGTCAGATTGTCGATCTGGACATCAAGAGTCTCAACGACCGTCTCTTTGAACGGCACATGTCGCTCGAGCTGAGTGATGACGCTAAGAACCTCTTGGCGCAGAAGGGCTTTGACCCGCTGCTGGGTGCGCGCCCGTTGCGCCGTGTGATTCAGCGCGACATTGAGGATGCCATCTCGGAGCAGATTCTGATGGGTCAGCTTGAGGACGGGCAGAAGGTTGTGGTCGATGCACAGGGAGAGGGCATCTTGGGAGAGTTCACCTTCCGAGGCGAGCGATTCGAAGACCCTACACTTGTCGAGGCCGAACGCAGTGAGTCTGCAGATGGTGACGCACAGAACACTGTCGAGTCTGACTTGACGGCGGTGCAATCCGGTGCCGGTCACGACGACTCTGCAGCAAGTGCCGCAGATGAGCGCACGGTTCCCGCTCTGCCGGTGCCTCCGCTGACGCCTCCGACTGCAGGTGCAGCCAGTGCCGATGGCAGCGATACCGGTCAGCACGAGACAGAAGCTGAGACTGACAAGGACTCAGACGCGTCACAAGACGAGTAACGCCTAGTGATACCTGCCGCACGAGGTGCGGTCATGTGTTGAGATGAACGAGGTGCATGAACCCCAACCGGTTCATGCACCTCGTGCTATCTGGCCATAGTGTTGATATCGTTTTCGTATCCTGATGCCTTGGTGTCTCGGCATCTTGACTCGCCAAACTGAATATAACAGCTTATAAACTGGACACAAACACGTGGGGGTGTGCACAGGATTTGTGCACACCCCCACAATTATCTGCGACTATATCAGTCGGCAGTGTTCGCCACTACTTTACAGCGTTCAGCCACTGCTCTTTGGTGGCTTTCTCCGCCTCAAGCTTTGCCTTGCGCTTGGCATCGCCTTCGGCGGCAATCTGCTCGTCGAGTGCCTGCAACTGTGCCTTGAGCTGGCTCTCAAAGCTGGAAACACGGGCGTCGGCCTCAGGGTCGCTCTTCTTCCAAGCCGCATCCTCAACCGCCTTAATGGCGCTGTCCACCTGGTCAAGGCCGTTTTCGATGCGGTGCACGTCGTTCCTAGGCACGTAACCGATCTGATCCCACTCGTCCTGAATGGAGGAGAGAGCCTGTCGAGCCTGCTTGGCTGCCTTCTCGTCAGCCACAGGGAGCAGCGCCTGTGCTTTCTTCAGCAGCTCCTCCTTCTTGGCCAGATTCTCTTGTTCGCTGGAGCTCATTTGATCGCGGTCGGCTTGACGTGCATCAAAGAACGTGTCAGCGGCCTGGCGGAAGCGTGCCCACAGGTCGTCCTCTTCACGGCGTCCTGCAAAACCTGCGGACTTCCAACGGTCCATCAGTTCATTGAACTTGTGCGAAGTGGCGCCCCACTCGGTGGAGTCTTTGAGTTCGTTGGCCTCCTTGATGATGGCCTCTTTGGCGGCCTTGGTCTGCTCACGGGCGGCATCGCGAGCCTTGCCCCACTTGCGGCGGCCTTGGTTGACCGCTGAGCGTGCTGCTGAGAAGCGTGCCCACAGAGCATCTGCAGTAGGCTTGTCGATGCGTGCGGTGGTCTTCTGGTGCTCCTGCCAACGCTCGAACAGCGCCTTCACCTTGTCGGTGGCGGACTTCCAATTGGTGGAATCTCCCAGAGATGCGGCCAGAGCCTCGGCTTCCTCGACGATGGCGGTGCGTTCTCTTATCGCCTTGGCGACAGCTTCCTGGCGAGCCTTGGCAAGCTCTTCCTTCTTGGACAGACCTTGTGCTTTGAGTTCCTCGTAGCGGGTATGCAACGCGGCGGTGTCACCCACGACTTCGGCATTGGTGATCTCTTCGCCGAGCGTTGCGATGGACTCGTCAATCTCGTGCGGCTTGATGCTCGGATTGTCCAAACGTGCGGCGAAGAGCTCCAGCTTGGCTTTCAAATCGAGGTAGCGACGGGCATAAAGAGTGAGCGCCTCTTGCGTGTCGGCTCCGGGGAACTGTCCTACTTGACGTTCGGTTCCTGCTTCCTTGACGAACACGCTACCGTTTTCGTCCACGCGGCCAAATGCCTCTGCTGCTTTCACATCAGCTTCGGAGTAGTCTTGCGTCTTCGGCGCTACGGGGTGGTTCATGGGCTTTTTGGCAAAAGCCAGAGGGGAGGGAGCGTGAGGTTTGGGCGCGCTCGGCGTGGCGGGCGAAGTGGCGGTTCCAGCGTCTGTGGTGGGTGTGGGTTGAGTGACTTGTTCGTCGGCCATGGCCAGCTCCTTGGGTCTGTCGTGTAGAGGCGGATACCGGAAGAAGGATGACCTAATTTCGGCTACCTCATTTATTATAAGGAGATATGGCTAAAGGTGCATCATTATCAGGGTTTCCCGAGTGGCTTCCCCAAGAGCGAGTAATTGAACAGCGCGTGATTGATACGCTGCGTCATGTCTTTGAACTCAACGGGTTCATAGGCATAGAAACCCGTGCCGCAGAGCCGGGTTCGAGCCTGCTGAAGAAGGGCGAGACCAGCAAGGAAATCTACCTGCTCTCACGCTTGCAGGAGGTTGGTCACGAGTCCGACACGCCGGTTGAACAGCGGTTGGGGCTGCACTTTGACCTCACCGTGCCGCTCAGCCGTTACGTGGTGGAGAATTCCGGACAGCTTACCTTCCCATTCAAGCGCTGGCAGATTCAGAAAGTGTGGCGTGGCGAGCGTCCGCAAGAGGGCCGGTTCCGCGAGTTTGTGCAGGCTGATATCGATGTGGTAGGCAACGGTGACCTCCCCGCGCACTACGAGGTGGAGTTGCCGTTGGTCATGGTCAGCGCCCTTGAGGAGCTGCGTGCCTTTGGTCTTCCCAAAGCCACGGTGCACGCCAACAACCGCAAGCTTTCTGAAGGATTCTATCGTGGTCTTGGCCTGAGCGATGTGGAAGGCGTGCTGCGTGAGATTGACAAGCTTGACAAGATAGGTGCCGACGAGGTCTCCAAACTGCTAATCAGCGAATGCGGTGCCGACGAGCGTCAGGCCAAAGCCTGTCTTGAACTCGCCGAGCTTAGTGCCGCAGATGGTGCGCAGCTGCGTGAGCGGTTCGATGCATTGTGTGTGGCACACGGTATCGCTCAAGACAGCGATGCCTATGCGCTGGCGATTGAGGGGCTTGACACATTGGCCATGATTGTGGACGAGGCTGCCGCCATTCGTCCGGGTTCCGTCATTGCGGATCTGAAGATTGCACGCGGTCTTGATTATTACACTGGGTCGGTCTACGAGACCTTCTTGGACGGCGCGGCCTCGCTCGGTTCGATCTGTTCCGGCGGTCGCTACGACAACTTGGCATCGCAAGGCAGCAAGAAGTACCCGGGGGTCGGTCTGTCCATCGGTCTGTCTCGTTTGGTGTCCTACATGCTGCACACCGCAGGCGCTGCCGCTTCGCGCATCTCCCCGGCTTCGGTGTTGGTTGCGGTGTGGGATGAGGCTAAGCGTTCCGGATCCAACGCCATCGCCGCGTCGTTGCGTGCCCGCGGTATCGCGGCGGATGTGGCTCCCACAGCGGCAAAACTGGGTAAGCAGATTAAGTATGCCGACAAACTCGGCATTCCGTATGTGTGGTTCCCGGCAGGTCAGAGTGATGATGCGTCCGATGCCATCGAGGGCGACTCGGTGAAGAACATCGTGACAGGAGAGCAGGTTCCGGCCAATGCCGATTCTTGGACTCCCGACGATCGGTACGCCGAGCAAAGCGTGTCTCTGGAGCAATGATTGAGCGATGGCTCGTCCAGCCAGTCGTCTTGCCTACCTCGCTCGCTCTTGGCTGAGTTCAGCGAGTAGTGGTAATTATCCTGGTCATTGTCTTTCTACCGTGCCTATTTCTGGCTGAGATAGATCGAAACGTACCCATACGCCGGCTGTATGCCTGTAAATGGGTACGTTTCGTTCACATTTAAGCTGATTTATGAACGAAACGTACGCATCTTGATCCGGTATCGCCTTGAGTGGGTACGATTCGGTCACCTGAGTGACATGATGCGAGCAGACGAGTGGTATTGGCGGCAGTGACGGGCGGTTGTCACGTCTGGGCAGCTCGCTAGTCTAAGAGCGGTAAAAACGTTGGCGTGGAACCGAATGCTGGTTCCATCAGTGGCCATGAATGCCCGGGAGCTGGACGCTCGCGGCTTCGCAGAGCAAAAGGAATAGAGGAAGTATGAGCCAGACGGCGTACAGGACACATCACGCAGCGCAGGTAGGAGAGGATCTCATCGGCCAGCACGTGACCCTCGCCGGTTGGGTGGATCGCCGGCGTGACCACGGCGGTGTGGCCTTCATTGATTTGCGTGACAACACCGGCTTGGTGCAGGTCGTCATCTACGATGAGGAGATTGCGCGCCCGTTGCGCAGCGAGTTCGTGGTGCAGATCGAGGGTGAGGTGCGTGAGCGTCCTGAGGGCAACGAGAACGAGCACTTGGGCACGGGCAAGGTCGAAGTAGTCGCCGAGAAGCTGACGGTATTGGCCAAAGCCGATGCGCTGCCGTTCCAAGTCTCCACAGCGCTGGAGAACGAGTCTGAGAACAAGCTGCCTGGTGAGGACGTGCGTCTGAAGTACCGTTACCTGGACCTGCGACGTCCGCAGATGCAGAGCAATCTGAAGCTGCGCAGCGACATGACACGCGCTGCTCGTCATGCGCTCGAAGATATGGACTTCACCGAGGTTGAGACACCGACCTTCATTAAGTCCACGCCTGAAGGTGCCCGTGATTTCGTGGTGCCGGCACGTTTGGTGCCAGGTTCTTGGTATGCGTTGCCGCAGTCCCCGCAGCTGTTGAAGCAGCTGCTGATGGTCGGCGGTGTGGAGCGCTACTATCAGCTCGCCCGCTGCTATCGTGACGAGGATTTTCGCGCGGATCGTCAGCCCGAGTTCACCCAGCTCGACATTGAGATGAGCTATGTGGATCAGGAAGATGTGATGGCCATGGCCGAGAAGGTCATCGCCGCCATCTGGAAGACGCAAGGCTATGAGGTCAAACTGCCCATCCAACGCATCACTTGGCAGGACGCCATGGATAAGTATGGCTCCGACAAGCCTGATCTGCGCTTCGGCAATCCGATCGTGGAACTCACCGAGTACTTCAAGGACACCCCGTTCCGCGTCTTCCAGGCGCCTTATGTCGGCGCTGTGGTCTTTGAGGGTGGCGCGGACACCCCGCGTCGTCAGTTCGATGCATGGCAGGAGTGGGCGCGCCAGCGTGGTGCCAAGGGACTGGCTTATGTGCAGTTCAGCGCTGACGGTGAACTCAAGGGGCCGGTAGCCAAGAATCTGTCCGACGCCGAGCGCGAAGGACTCAAGCAAGCCACCGGTGCCAAGGATGGCGACGCTGTATTCTTCGCTGCAGGAGCGCGCGAATCCTCACAATTGTTGCTGGGTGCGGCCCGTGTGGAGATCGCCCGCAAGGCGGGACTGCTCAAGCCTGACGAGTTCGCTTTTACGTGGGTGGTAGACTTCCCGCTCTTCAAGCGCACCGACGATCCTGATGATGACGATGTGGCAGTCGGAAACTCCAAATGGACTTCCATGCACCACCCCTTCACCATGCCTTCCGCAGACTGGATCGATACGTTTGACAAGGATCCAGAGCACGCCATGAGCGATTCGTACGACATTGTGTGCAACGGCGAGGAGATGGGCGGCGGTTCGGTGCGTATTCATCGCACCGATATTCAGGACCGTGTGCTGCAGGTGCTTGGTATCGACGAGGCGGAAGCTCAGGAGAAGTTCGGTTTCCTGCTCGAAGCGTTCAAGTATGGTGCGCCGCCGCACGCAGGTATCGCCTTGGGTTGGGACCGTACCGTGTCTCTGCTGGCCGGTGCAAGTTCCATCCGTGATGTCATTGCTTTCCCGAAGGCCGGTGGCGGGCGTGATCCACTCACTGGTGCCCCGGCGCCGATTTCGGATGCTCAGCGTGCTGAGACCGGTGTGGACTGGGAGCCTGACGAGGAAGAGTAACGGGCTCATGAGTATGCACAATATGCATACTATGCAGTAAAGAGTTAAAAATACTCGGGCGTGCGGCTGACATGTAGCTGCCGCCCGAGTATTTTCGTATCGGTAAGCAAAAAAGTGCGGAAAATAATTCCTTGGAATATCAAGGAAAACAAGCTTACTTATCGAGTTTGTATCGGCTATATTGCGCATATTGCGAACGTTCGTAACAATGCATCGATATACTAATCCCATGGTAGAGAACACAGTACAAGACCCGCAGCAGGCGGGCACCGGCACCACCGGTTCCAATCAACCGACCGGCCGCGCGCTGGTCGAGCTCAAGCATGTTGAGAAGCACTTCGGTAAGCTGCACGTGCTCAAAGACATCAACCTTACCGTCAAGCAGGGTGAGGTGCTGGTCGTGGTGGGGCCTTCCGGTTCCGGTAAGTCGACCATGTGCCGCACCATCAATCGCTTGGAGACCATTGACTCAGGAGATATTCTGATCAGTGGTCACGAACTGCCTCAGGAAGGCAAGGCCTTGGCCAATCTGCGTGCCGAGGTGGGTATGGTGTTCCAGCAGTTCAACCTGTTTGCGAACAAGACCATTTTGGAAAACGTGACATTGGCGCCGATCAAGGTACACCACATGGATCCCAAAGAGGCTAACGATTTGGCCATGGATCTGCTGGCACGCGTAGGCGTGGAATCGCAGGCCAACAAGATGCCGTCCCAGCTTTCCGGAGGGCAGCAGCAGCGTGTCGCCATCGCGCGGGCGCTTGCCATGAAGCCCAAGGTGATGCTCTTCGACGAGCCGACCTCCGCGCTCGATCCTGAGATGGTGAACGAGGTGCTTGACGTGATGATCAGCCTCGCCAAGGAGGGCATGACCATGATTTGCGTAACGCACGAGATGGGCTTTGCCCGGCGTGCCGCGGATCGCATCGTGTTCATGGCAGACGGGAAGATTCTTGAAGAGGGTACTCCCGACAACTTCTTCGACCACCCGCAGACCGACCGTGCCAAGGACTTCCTGTCGAAGATTCTGACGCACTGAATTGCGTATCGAGTATTGATTGACGTTGGTGTGGCGCTGCCGCATGAACGTGCTGCGTTATTAGGGAAGGATGTGAAACGTGATGAAACGAATGTCGAGACGAACATCTCACATATGGCAGCGCATGCTGGCGCTGGTGTGCGCGGTGGCGTGCGTGTTCACCGTGGCCGCGTGCGGCTCGGGGAACGAAGAGGGAAAGATCCGGATAGGAATCAAGTTCGACCAGCCTGGTGTTGGTTTCAAGAAGGCTGGCGCCTACGAAGGTTTCGACGTGGATGTAGCACGCTACATCGCTCACGAGCTCGGGTACTCTGAAGGGCAGATCGTATGGAAGGAAGCCCCCAGTAAGCAGCGTGAGGCCATGCTGCAGAATGGGGATGTCGACATGATTCTCGCGTCCTATTCCATTACTGCTGAGCGCAAGAAGGCCGTCTCCTTTGCTGGCCCATACTTTGTGGCCGGCCAGGATCTCATGGTGAGGAATGACGACCACTCCATCACCGGTCCCAACGACTTGGACGGCAAACGTCTGTGCTCGGTGACCGGCTCCACATCCGCGCAGGTCATCAAGAAGAAATATTCCTCAAAGGTGCAGCTCATGGAGCAGCCTGGATATGCGGAGTGCGCCACGGCCTTGTTCTCGGGCATCGTGGATGCAGTGACCACTGACGACATCATTCTTGCCGGTCTTGCCGCCAACGCAAGGGGTAAATTGCGATTGATCGGCAAGCCCTTCACGCAGGAGTATTACGGCATCGGTGTGAAAAAAGGCAACGACAAGCTGATTGACAAGATCGATACGGCTGTAAACCATATGGTTCAGGACGGTTCGTGGAAGCGTGCCATCAAGGACAACACCCGCGGGGTGAAGTACACGCCGAATGACAAGTACAACCCGCCACTGTCGAACAAGGGAGAAACGGGGGCTTCGAAATGAGTGATTTTGTACAATTGCTGAGTCAATACAATGTTCCCGGTGCGTTCCTAGTCAACATTGAACTGACGCTCTGGTCCGCGCTGTTCTCGTTGATTCTGGGCGTGGTGCTGCTCATGATGCGCATCAGCCCCATCTCATCGCTGCGCACCTTGTCTGGCGCATACGTTGAGCTGTTCAAAAACATGCCGCTCACCATCATCATGGTCTTCATGGTGCTTGGTGCCTTCGGGCAGCTCAAGCTCACGTTCTCCGACAAGTTCTCAGTGAACTTCTTCTGGTTGGCTGTCACGGGTCTGTCGCTGTACACCGCGGCATTTGTTTGCGAGTCCCTGCGCTCGGGCATCAACACTGTGCCATTGGGGCAAGCAGAGGCCGGGCGTGCTTTGGGGTTGAGCTTCATGCAATCGGCGACGCAGATTATTCTGCCTCAGGCCTTCCGTGGATCGGTGGCACCCTTGGGTAACACGTTTATCGCATTGCTCAAGAATTCGACCGTGGCCGCCGCCGCATCCGTGGCATCGGAGACCTCATCGTTGATGAGCACCATGATCGAATCCCACGCCAATTCCATCGTACAGATATTCCTCATCTTCGCATTGGGATATGTCATCCTCATCATTCCCATCGGCATCATCACCACGGTGTTGTCCAACAAGCTCGCGGTCAGGAGGTAAAGCCATGAGTGAAGCAAGTAAGCAAAGCTCTCTGCTGTTCGACGAGCCGGGGCCCAAGGGCAAACGCAATATTCTCATCCTCAACATCATCGGTGGCATCGCCATCCTCGCGGTGGCGGTGTGGGTGCTGATGAAGCTGCACAACCCCGAAGGTGGCGAAAATCAGCTGGATTGGCAGCTCTGGAAGCCGGCTTTGGACAGTGAGGCATGGACTGATTTTTATCTGCCTGGTCTATGGATGACGCTCAAGGCATCCGTAGTGGCGGTCGTTGGATCGGTGCTGTTCGGCTTCGTGTTCGGCATCGGAAGATTGCTGCCCAATCCGATTCTCAAAGCGGTATCTGCCGTTATCGTCGAGTTCTGCCGCGCCGTACCGGTGCTGCTGCTCATGATCTTCTTCTGGCGGTTCTTCGCGGCCACCGGCATGCAAAGCGCCTCCTACTGGGCGGTCACGCTCGCGTTGATTCTCTACAACGGGTCCGTGGTTGCCGAGCTGATTCGCTCCGGTGTGGGCAATCTTCCCGGAGGTCAGCATGAGGCATCCTTGGCACTTGGTCTCACGCGCACGCAATCGTTGATGACCATCGAAGTGCCACAGGCGGTCTATGCCATGCTGCCGGCAGCTGTCACCCAGCTGGTGGTGGTGCTCAAGGACACCGCATTGGGCTCGATCATCATGTATACCGATCTGCTGCAGGAATCCCGTCGTTTGGGATCCATGTACTTCAACATCCTCCAGACGCTCGTGGTGGCTGCGGTCATTTACTTCGTGGTCTGCTGGCTGCTTTCCAAGCTTGCCGAGTGGCTGCCGTCGCGCATGCAGGTGCACACAGCCGCGCCGACCGAACCGGAACCTGTGGCACCTATCGCCATCATGGATCCCTCGAACGTCAACCAGATTGCCGTGGCAAAAGAAGCTGGTGAGGATCGATACGGCGGGGCGCCGATGCGACATCACGTGCACCATAGCGGTTCGAACGCTTCTGCACGTGGCTGGCGGCGTGACCGCTACCGTCAGGGTTACGACGACACCCAGCCGGATTCGGAAATCGAGCCGCATTCATTCGAGCTGCCTGACTTCATCAGGCCGAAGACGGAAGCGCCTGAGTCGCGCTCCCAGAACGATAAGGACAAACGGTAACGTTTGTTCCTGACTCGTAGGCGCGCCTACTCGGGTAACCCGTTCTTGTACATGCGGAGCTTTCCTGCGTGTACTGGAACGGGTTTTGCATATCTGGTCAGTGCGGAGAAAAGTGTTGTTACCGTCCGCAGCTGTGCATGGCGTTGCCCGCAGAGCCGATATCGACGTGTGGCCCGGTTGGTCTGCATCGCAACCAGACACTAGGATTGAAGTATGACACAGGAACTTGGACACCTTGCCCCCTCATGGCGTGACGAAACGGCGGAACTCGAAGCCGATGAAATCTACGACCGGTTCTTCAGATGGGTGCGCGACGAAAAACGCATCACCCCTTGGCCGCACCAAGAAGAGGCGGTGCTCGACCTTTTGGCGCAGGACCATGTCATTCTCAGCACCCCTACCGGTTCGGGCAAATCACTGGTGGCGCTTGGCATGCATTTCGCTGCGCTATGCACCGGTCGTCGCTCCTATTACACCGCACCTATCAAAGCGTTGGTGTCGGAAAAATTCTTCGACCTTATAGCAGCATTCGGGCGAGATAACGTGGGTATGATTACCGGTGATACCAGCATTAACCCAGACGCTCCCATCATCTGCTGCACCGCAGAGATTCTGGCCAACCAGGCCTTGCGTGAAGGGGAGCGTGCTGATATCGGCTGCGTGGCCATGGATGAGTTCCATTACTACGGCGATGCCGATCGTGGCTGGGCCTGGCAAGTGCCGCTGCTCACACTGCCTCACACGCAATTCCTGCTCATGAGCGCCACCTTGGGCAATGTGGATTCCATCGCCGACAGGCTAGAAGAGATGACCGGGCACGATGTTGATGTCATTGATGACGCTCCGCGCCCGGTGCCGTTGAGCTACCGGTACACCGACAAACAGCTGGCAGGAACCGTTGAGCTGTTGGTGCAATCGCAGGACACACCGGTGTATGTGGTGCATTTTTCGCAGGACGCGGCCCTTGAGACGGCTCAGGCGTTGGCAAGCACGGGTGTGTCGAGCAAAGAGCAGCGGCAGGCGGTCGCCGAAGCGATGAAAGGAACTCGATTCACCACGGCTTTCGGCAAGATTTTGCAGAGGCTGCTGCGCAACGGCATCGGCATTCATCATGCCGGCATGCTGCCGCGTTACCGGCGCCTGGTTGAACAGTTGGCGCAGCAGGGCTTGCTGCCGGTCATTTGCGGCACCGACACGCTCGGTGTGGGCATCAATGTTCCCATTCATTCCGTGGTGCTTACCGGGCTGACCAAATTCGACGGCACAAAGATGCGGCGGTTGCGGGCCAGGGAATTCCATCAGATTGCCGGTCGTGCCGGCCGTATGGGCTTCGACACTGAGGGTCTGGTAGTGGCAGAAGCTCCTGAATTCGAAATCGAGAACGCCAGAGCCATTGCCAAAGCCGGAGATGATCCTAAGAAACTCAAGAAAATCAAGCGCAAAAAACCTCAGGAAGGCTTCGTTTCTTGGAATAAAGGCACCTTCGAAAAGCTCATAGAAGCGGCTCCGGAAACGCTTAATCCGCATATGAGCATCACGCATTCCATGGTGCTCAACGAGGTGGCTCAAGGAGGCGACGCCCGTGCCAGAGTGGATCAGCTCATTGATGATTCGGCGCAGAAACCAGAGCAGAAGGAATATCTGCACGAGCGTGCCGGTGAGATTTTTGACACCATGATAGATACCAACGTCATCGAGACCGAGCCTAATGGGCGAGGGGGAACCGACTATTTCCTCTCCGTCGATGTTCCGGACAATTTTGCGCTCGACCAGCCGCTTTCGCCGTTCCTGCTGGCCGCGCTTGAGCTGCTTGATCCGGATTCGCCCACCTATACGCTCGATGTGATCTCCATGGTGGAAGCCACGCTCGACGATCCCAAGCAGGTGCTCAAGGCACAGCAGAGACAGGCTCGCGACCAGGCGATGAGCGAGATGAAGGCCGATGGGCTCGACTACGAAGAGCGCATGGACAAGCTCCAGGACGTCACCTACCCCAAGCCTTTGGAAGATCTGTTGGGAGAGGCGTTCGAGCAATACCGCAAGGACGTGCCTTGGGCGGCTGATTTCTGGATCGCCCCCAAATCGGTGGTGCGGGACATGGTGGAGACCGCCAGCGATTTCACCGGGTATATCGCCCGATACAATATCGCCCGTTCGGAGGGTACGCTGTTGCGCTACCTTTCGGATGCCTACCGGTCTTTGGCTCGTACGGTGCCTGTGGAGAAGCGTAACGACGAATTGGAAGACATCATCGCATGGCTCAGTGTTCTGGTGCGTTCCATCGATTCGAGTCTGGTGGACGAGTGGGAGAACGCCGATAGGCAAGGGGCCGTTGATGCCCAGGCTCAGGCGCTCTCGGCTGTGGCGCCGCATGCCGAACAAGTGGTGAAGGACAGGCGTGGTCTCACCGTGTTGGTGCGCAACGCGTTGTTCAGGCGTGTGCAGCTCATGGACTTGGATCGGCCAGAAGAGCTCGGTGCGCTCGACAAGGACTGGGGGTATGGCGTCAACGAGTGGGAGGATACGCTCGATGACTACTATGATGCGCACGAGTATGTGGGCGTGGATCAGCAGGCGCGCAGTGCCGAACTGTTCGTGCTCGACGATTCCTTGGAAACCAGCGAGCATGTGTGGAAGGTGAGGCAAATCATTGACGATTCCGATGGGGACCGTGACTGGGCCATTGTTGCCACGGTGGATTTGGACACCACACAAGAGGGGGGAGAAGTGGTCTTCTTGGACTATCGAGTGGGGCCTCAGCAGGGGTGACTGCTGGAGTGAACGGAAGAAACACGATATTCGAACGTATGTTCGAACGATGGACTAGGGTGGAGATATGACCGAGGATCTTTTCAGTGCCGCCGATGCGCTGAGTGACGTGACCCGTCCACTCGCGGTACGTATGCGCCCTTCCACCTTGGACGAGGTGATCGGGCAGGAACAGGTCTTGACGGAAGGCTCTCCGCTGCGACGACTGGCAAATCCCGCTTCAAAGGGCTCTCTGACCGCGCCCAGTTCCATTATTCTTTTCGGCCCTCCAGGAGTAGGCAAAACTACACTGGCTTACATCGTCGCTCAACAGTCCGGTCGTGAATTCGAAGAACTGTCCGCAGTCACATCAGGGGTCAAGGACGTTCGTGCGGTCCTGGATCGCGCTCACGAGCGACTGGTGGGGCGAGGCAAGGAGACGGTGCTGTTCATCGACGAGGTGCACCGATTCTCCAAATCCCAACAGGACGCACTGCTGCCAAGTGTGGAGAACCGTGACGTCACCTTCATCGGAGCGACCACGGAGAACCCGAGCTTCTCCATCAACAAGCCGTTACTCAGTCGTTCCGTGGTGGTGAAGCTGGAGTCGTTGGAACCGCAACAACTTGAGACCATGGTGGAACGAGCTGTGGCCGACCCGCGCGGGCTGAAGGGCGAGGTAAAGATCAAACCGGACGCCGTTGAGGAAATCGTGCGCATGGCCGGCGGTGATGGCCGTAAAACACTTACCATACTCGAAGCTGCAGCAGGTGCGGTGACGGGAGACGTTGCGCGGGCCAAGGGCGCTCGCAAACCCATCATCACCACCGATGTGGTTGCTACGGTGATGGACGAGGCCACAGTGCGTTACGACAAGGACGGTGATGATCACTACGATGTGGCCAGCGCTTTCATCAAGTCGATGCGTGGTTCGGATCCCGATGCTGCTCTGCACTATCTTGCCGTGATGCTCAGAGCAGGGGAGGACCCCAGGTTCATCGCCAGGCGCATTATGATCGCCGCAGCGGAAGAGGTCGGTATGGCGGCTCCGCAGATACTTCAAGTCACTGTGGCTGCCGCACAGGCCGTTGCCATGGTGGGCATGCCGGAAGCCCGGATTATCTTGGGGGAAGCGGTTATCGCCGTAGCTACCGCCCCGAAGTCAAACGCAAGTTACAATGCCATCAACGAAGCGCTGAAAGATGTGGACGCAGGCCATGTCGGCCAGGTTCCATTGCACCTGCGCAACGCCCCCACCAAACTCATGGAGCAGTGGGGCAACCATGACGGCTACATCTATGCGCACGACGTTCCGGGTGCCGTGGCGGCACAGCAATACATGCCTGACGAGCTCAACGGCAGAGAATACTATCATCCCAACAATCGTGGCTATGAGCATGAAGTAGGGGAGCGTCTGGAGAAGATACGAGCCATACTGCATGGATCCGGTACATCTTCCGGTTCTGTGGCACCTCGTGACGAGATGGGAGAAGCCAGACAATCCCGTGGAACGGGTTCCGGGAGACGAAGCGAACCGAATCGACACTGATGGAACCATGCGAATGCTGTCGATGCGCACCGTTTGGCTCTGATGCGCCGTGACGCGGTGATTATCAATGCCGGCCGCGCAGATGCCATCGGACTTGCATGCGCTGGAGGAATCGCTCAGCCAGGGAGGCACACGTGGTGTCGCCGCGGTGGTGAGAAGGCGGCTATGCTGAGCCGGTGAAGTGCCGTGCCGTTCCGTGTCGGCACTTCACCGGCGATATGCAGCAGGACTACAGATGGTAGATTTCGTTGAGTGTGGCGTCGATATCATCGAGATGCTCAACGCTGGGGCGGAACACAGGGTGTCCTGCAGCCACGACCAGCAGCGGATTCTCCAATGCGCGCAGATCAAGTATCGGATTACTCTCAAGCACGAGCAAGTCTGCGAATTTGCCGACCTCGAGCGATCCGGTCATCTCGCCTACGCCGAGAATATCCGCAGTGGTCTGCGTGCCTGCGCGGAATGCCTGTGCGTTGGTGAATCCTGCGAATTGGACGAACAGCTGCATTTCCAACCATGTGGCGTACTGTGGAACATACGGCATGGCGGTGTCGGTGCCCACACCGACCAGGATGCCGTTCTCGTGCGCGCTCCTGGCTCCGGCGAGCATGCCCTGAACCACGTCGTGGGAATTCTCCATCTGTACATCGGTGAGTCCCAGCTTGCTTTGTTCGATGAACTCCATTGGCAGTCCTGCGCTAAGGGTGGGTTCCAATGCCGAATAGCCGCGCAATGACTTGGGATTGTGCAGGAACAGATCGATGAGTTCATCGTTCAGCGCGCACCCGTGTTCGATGGTATCCACTCCCGCTTGCAGAGCGTTTCGGACGCCTTCCTGGCTTTGCGCGTGAGCCGCGACGATCAGGTTGGAAGCATGGGCCTGCTCGCAAATCACACTCATCTGTTCCACTGACATCTGCGGAGCCCCGGCTTCGCCCAACGTCTGTGAATCCGTTACGCCACCGGTTGCCGCGATTTTGATGGCACCCACATGGTGATCCAGATTGCGTTCCACGGCATCCCGTGCCTCTTCGACCGTGCTGCTTTCCAAGGCGATCAAAGGTGCGCCGTGGCCTCCCGGAATGGCGAGCAGCGGGCCGGACGGCAGAATTCGCGGACCTACAAGACGTTCCTCGCTGATTTGGTCGCGCAACGTGACCAGTTCATAACCGATGTCGCCCACGCTGCGGAAGGTGGTGACACCTGAGTTGAGCAGAGTCATCACGTTCTTTTTGCTTGTGGAATAGGCGTATGCGCGGCCTGGCAGGGTATGCAGGATTTTGACGAGCTTCTCCTGGCCTTCCGGCGTGGCGTTGTCGGAGCCAAGCGGCTTGCCGTCGCCGAACGTGTGTACGTGCCCGTTGACCAGTCCGGGGGTGACCACTTTTCCGGTCGCATCGATGCGGTGGTAGCCGGTGGGTACCTGAGCGTCATCGCTGGGTGATACTGCCTCAATGGTGCCTGTCGCTCCCACCTGCACAGTGGTGTTGTTTAAAGTGACGACATTGTCGCTTCCGGACGCTGCGGTGGGGGTGACCACTGTGGCGTGTTCGAGGGCGAACGGTTCGATAGTGTGTTTAGCCATGAAATCCTCCGACACGGTTGTGATGTCTCATACACCCACTCTACCCCAAGAGTCGCCGAGGCCGAGCGGTCTGGTTGTTGTTGGTATGCGGCAAGGATAAAACCTTTGCTGGGTGTGGCGTCTATTGGACAGTGAGCACACGAGCCATCTATACATGCGTTGCGGAAAATGCCACTTGAGATTTTGGGACAGCATTAGGTTTGACGGGTTTTGTCCCCTACAATCGGCCGCATGATTCCTTCTCGACCTTCGTATCATGCAGCCGAAATTCACGTCGGCTTTGTCGGGCGTTCTGCGCTTCGACTGCGTAGACTGCACGATGCGGTCATGTCTGGTGCTGTGGCGAAGACCCACGAATTGCACTGCTGGCAGGCGGTCCAATGCCACGTTGCCGCATATCACTGTCTGCACAGCGGCAACGCTACCGATGTGGTGATTGTGGATGTTAACGGAATGCCTGAGGAATGGCTTCGGTTCGTTCTGCGAATGCGATTGGCACGTCCTGACATCACCGTGCTCGGTATCGTGCCGCACCAGTCAATCACCAGGGATATGGCGCTGAAAAGTTCAGGGTTAACATGTCAGTATGGAGCGGTATGGCTGTGGGATTCGGAAAATCTGGAAGACATGCTCAAACGCATCATCAAAAATTCGCCACGGTTGCGTTCGGCGTTGGAATGCCGAGGCGAGACTGTGAGACGTGCGGGTTCGGTGAAACCGTGCCTGCGTGTCATTGATGCTGCTGAACAAGCGAGGCATTTCCCGACCAGACGTCCCAGATTATTCAGTCTGCATGGGCAACCTGACCAGTCGGCGACGCACCAGCCCGACCCGGAAACAGGATGGGAGGCTGCGGCGACCTTGGATCTGCAGGAGATGAATCGCAGACTCGACATCGTGGACCTACGGGACATTCGGTTGCGCACCGTCCATCTGACGGAACAGGAACACGCCGTGGTCAGCAGCGGGTTTGCGAACCTGAGCGCCCAACAGACGGCGCTTCGTCTGGGCATCTCCACCGGTACGGTGTTCACACACCGTCACAACATCATCACCAAACTCAATGCGGAGAACTGGGAGGACGCACTCAACACGTGCGGTGTGAGACGGTCGGCATGACTTAGCGTGGCTTGGGTAGAATGTTCCACATAGGCACCGACCATCTTCTAAGGAGAACCCATGACGCAAGACAACACCACACCACAGCCGGAAAGCTTCGAACTTGACCATACCAAGGTGAAGGCACCCTATGTGCGCTTCATCGACACCGAGACCGGCCCCAACGGCGATGTGATTTCCAACTACGACCTGCGTTTGGTGCAGCCCAACGAGAACGCCATCCCCACCGCCGGTCTGCACACCATCGAGCACACCATCGCGGTGCTGCTGCGTGAGCGTATTCCCGGCTACATCGACTGCTCGCCGTTCGGCTGCCGCACCGGCTTCCACCTGCTCACATGGGGCGAGCACAGCACCGAGGATGTGGCGCGCGCACTCAAGGAATCGCTGGAGTTCATCGCCAACGAAGCCACGTGGGACGATGTGCCGGCAACCGACATCAAGAGTTGCGGCAACTACCGCGACCACAGCCTGTTCACCGCCAAGGAGTGGTGCAAGGATATTCTGGCCAAGGGCATCAGTTCCGACGCGTTCGAGCGCAAGGTGGTCTGAGTTACCTGCAGCCACGCGCAAAGTTCCATCATTGCTGTGAACAGGCGCACGTGTGTCATCGCCTGCGGTTCGGTATATGCCCTGCCGCAGGCGATGGTGTTTTCTTGGGGACGGGCGAGCGCGTGGTATGGTGGTGGCGTTTTGCTGTGAAGTATCGAGGAGTATAGCAACCATGGAAACGCTACATGTTGAGGGCATGAGAATCAGAACGGCGTGTGAGGATGATCTGCCGGCTGTTCAGGCTGTGTACGCCAGGGCGCGCCAGCTCATGATCGATAACGGCAACCCGAACCAGTGGGGGCTCACGCACCCGCCGGAATCCATGGTGAAAGAAGACATCGAGCTGGGTAGGCTCATGCTGTTGGTGGATGATGAAGGTGAACACGGTGCCGAACGTCTACTTGCCCAGTTCGCGTTGTGCGAGGGGGTGGAGCCCACCTACCTTGAAATCGACGGCGCATGGCTTGACGACGATGACTATGTGTGCATGCATCGTCTCGCCTCATCGGGGCTGGTGCCCCACAGTGCCCGGGCATGCATTGACTGGACAGTCGAACGGTGCGGTAACGTGCGAGTTGACACCCATCCCGACAATGCCGCCATGCGACACGTCTTCGAAACCGAAGGGTTCACGCAGTGCGGTGTCATCCAAGTCGATCAGTTGGCGGATGGTGACCATGTGCGCATAGCCTACCAGCGGCACGACCGGTAAAGCCGCATACGTGGGTACCTGCCCTCGGTCTTGTCTGGAAACACAAACGTCATACTCCCGCGCGACAATGAGGCCATGACATTGAGTGCACTGGAACCGTGGGTTTTCTCCTCGCAGCAGGGGCAGGCGAATTACGAGGCCGCAAGGCGGCAGTACCCCGGCCAGGCCATCGTTGATATGGTGGCATTGCGCGACAACATGAGTACGCTTGTGCAAGCTGTCGCAGGTTCGCACGGCGACACCGAAGTGATGGGTGTGGTGAAGGCCGATGGGTACGGGCACGGGTTGGTACCGTCGGCTCTGGCCGCACTCGCTGGAGGTGCGACATGGCTCGGCACTGCACAGCCGAGAGAAGCGTTGATGCTGCGCATGGCGGGCATTGGCCCCGATCGGTGCCACATTCTGACTTGGATGTACAACGGCCGCGAGGCTCCATTGGCTGAACTCATCGCCAGCGACATCGACCTTTCAGTAGGTTCCCTGGACGGCATAGACGCGGTGGCGCAGGCTGCTCGCAAGCTGGGCAAACCGGCTCGTGTCCATGTCAAAACCGACACGGGTTTCGGGCGCAACGGGTTCACCGAACAGAGCTTCCAAACCGCGCTGGACAGTTTGGTGCCGCTTGCCAAGGAAGGCGTACTCGACATTGTGGGACAGTGGAGTCATCTTGCGGTGGCCGATGCTGTCGATGTCCCGGAATTTGTAGATGTCACGGATGCTCAGATCGAAGCGTTCCACCGGTTCACTCGCCGTATGGAACAGGCGGGTGTCGCTCCGAGAATACGTCATATAGCCAATACGGCAGCCACGCTGTCCCGCCCGGAAACCCATTTTGAACTGGTTCGCCCGGGCATCGGACTGTATGGGTATGAAGCGGATCCGGCCATGGGAACACCGGCACAATATGGCCTCACGCCAGCCATGACCTTGCAGGCCCAACTCTCCACCGTTAAAGAGGTGGAAGCCGAACATGGTATTTCTTATGGGCGTACCTATGTTACCGACGAGCGCACCAGCACGGCCATTGTGCCCCTTGGGTACGCGGACGGCATCCACCGTTCAGCCTCAGGATTTGACGAAATCGGAGCTCGGCACGAGCGTAAGGTCGGAGGGCCCGTGCGCGTGATGACCAAGCAAGGGCCTGAAATACTGCACGTTTCGGGACGGGTGTGCATGGATCAGTTCATTCTCGATCTGCACGGCGATGCCAATGCCCTTGGTGTGCGTGAGGGGGATACGGTGGAACTGTTCGGACCAGGGCGAGGCGAGCGGTTCGCAGAGCCTACCGCCGACGACTGGGCGCGCGCCGCAGATACCATCAGCTATGAGATATTTACCTGCTTGACTCCTCGTGTGCCGCGCCTGTATCTCAACTCCGCCAAGGTGCTGACCGCCCAAGACATGAGCCTGATGCCATCAAAACTGTTGCTGTGAGTGCAAAGTCACAGTGTTGCCGGAGTTTTGCAGCAGAGGACGAAAGCCAAGGAGATTGAGATGACAGAGCATGTGGAAACATTGCGTTCCGAAGGCTACAACGCTTTCGACGAGGAACGCTGGGCACAGGAACCTCCCAAATCGCAATCCCGAACGGCTTTCGAACGCGATAGGGCTCGTCTCATCCACTCTTCGGCGTTGCGCAGACTGGGAGCCAAAAGCCAGGTGCTTGTGGCCGGAACCGACGATTTTGCCAGAACCCGACTGACGCATACGCTTGAGGTGGCTCAGATCGGCAGGCAAATCGGTGCGATGCTCGGCTGCGATCCCGATGTGGTGGACTGCGCATGCTTGGCGCATGATTTAGGTCATCCTCCCTTTGGGCACAACGGTGAACGTGCCCTTGCCGACATTGCCGGTGCCATAGGAGGGTTTGAGGGCAACGCCCAGACATTGCGTCTTCTGACCCGGTTGGAGCCCAAAATCTTCCACACCGACGGACGTTCGGCCGGGGTGAATCTGACCCGTGCCTCGCTCGATGCCGCAGTGAAATATCCATGGACGCTCGAAGAGGCGCCGCTGCACCCCAAAGGCGAGCGAAGCCTTAAGTTCTGCGTGTACCCCGACGACATGCCGGTGTTCCAATGGCTCAAGAGAGATGCTCCGCAGGACAGTAAACCCATGGAATGCCAGGTGATGGACTTGGCCGATGACATCGCCTATTCAGTGCACGACGTGGAGGATGCCATCGCCACCAACGCGTTCAACCCGCTGGCGCTCGCCGATGCGCGCATCATCGACGCGGTAATCGGCATAACGCGCGACTGGTACGGTGCACAATGGGATCCCGATAAGCTGCTCGAAGCCTACAGCAGGTTGCGCGCGCAGCACATGTTCCCATCGCATTTCAACGGTTCTCGTCAAGCGTTGGCGCAGCTCAAGAACATCACCAGTTCGTTGATCGGCCGGTTCGCAAGTTCGGTGGAGCGAGCTACGCGCGAACGGTACGGACAAGGGCCGCTCACGCGTTACAGCGCTTCGGTGGTCATTCCGGAGCACACGGAATATGAGATCGTGGCGCTCAAAGGCATCGCGGTCTACTTCGTCATGGCACCCAAAGAAGCGGAACCGATGCATCAGGAGGAGCACAGCATTGTCGAAGATCTCATCGATGTGCTCATGGCTGATTCGCCACGCCCCTCGGATGCACTCGAAACCGTGTTCCTTGAAGATTGGAATGAGTCCGGAAGCGACGAAGAAAGGCTGCGCGTGGCCGTGGATCAGGTGGCGAGTCTGACCGACGGTTCGGCGTTGACGATGCATTCCATTCTCTGCTCGTGAACCTGCGCCGACACCTGGCGCTAAGGTGAACAATTATGGCTGGCATGATTCAAAAGGAAGACGTGGAAAAGGTGCGCTCTGTGGCGGACCTCTACGACATCGTCTCGTCCACGGTAACGCTCCGAGCCTCAGGCACGGGGACGTTCATGGGACTATGCCCCTTCCATGATGAGAAGAGCCCCAGTTTCAGCGTCCGTCCCACGCTCGGCGTGTGGCATTGCTTCGGCTGCGGCTTGGGAGGTGACGTATTCGCCTACGTGGAGCAGCAGGAAAACATCGACTTCCGTGAGGCAGTGGAGCTGCTTGCCGATAAATATCATATTGAACTGCACTATGTGGCCGGCACCGGAGGCCCTGAACACACCGGTTCCAAACGCGCCCGGCTGCTGGAGGCCAACGAGGCCGCGCAAGCGTTCTTCACCTCTCAGATTCTTTCCAAGGAGGCGCTGCCGGCACGCAGGCTGCTGGGCGGGCGTAACTTCAGTCAGGCCGACTGCGAGCGATTCGGTTGCGGGTATGCGCCGCAAGGATGGGACAACTTGGTGCGTCACCTTGCCGGCAAAGGGTTCACGCAACAGGAGATGCTCGACGCCGGTTTGGCGAGGCAAGGACAGCGCGGAGTCTACGATTATTTCCGTGGTCGTGCCACTTGGCCGATTCGCGATTCCACAGGCCGCACACTTGGGTTCGGTGCGCGCAAACTGTATGACGACGACAATGTCAGCTCCAAATACATCAACACGCCGGACACGCAGCTGTATCGAAAAACACAGGCGCTGTACGGCATTGACATAGCCAAGTCGAGCATCGTCAAAAAACGCCAGGTCGTCATCGTGGAGGGGTACACGGATGTGATGGCATGCCATCTTGCCGGCATCGACACGGCGGTGGCTACGTGCGGCACCGCGTTCGGTCAGGAGCATGCCAAGATCGTGCGCCGTCTGGTCGCAGATGATTCACTGGGCGCTGTGCAGCTGGTAGGACCCTTGCATGTAGACGGGCAGTCGCTCAGCTCGCGCATCGTCTTCACCTTCGACGGCGATGCGGCAGGGCAGAAGGCGGCCATCCATGCGTTCGGTCTGGATGCCGCGTTCCTATCGCAGACATTCGTCGCTGTGGCCGACGACAACCTTGACCCGTGCGATCTGCGCATCGAGCGGGGCAACGAGGCAGTGCGCGCGCTGATCAGCGGGGCGTCGCCACTCTACGATTTCGTGGTGAACAACGTCATCGACCGTTTCGACACCTCGTTCACCACCGGTCAGTTGGGGGCGGTGAAGGCGGTGGCTCCGCTCATTGCACAGATACGTGACCGTTCGATGCTCGATATGTACACGCGCAAGGCCACCCGCCGCATTGGAGTGGAGTTGGAGGTCATGCGCCGAGAAGTCAACCGTGCACGTCGCGAGCTGCATGTCAAGGATGACGACGCATATGCCACTAAACGGCGCAACGCCGTCCCGTTTGAAAACCGGAACGCAGACCCGTATTCGAACCCTGCCGCACGCAAGGCGCTCGAACGGCGCAACGCCGACAATCAGACCTATTACCATGTGGACGATTCGGTGTTTATCAGCGAGCAGCAGTTTATGGCCATGCTCATTCAAATGCCGCTTGCTGTGCCGCCGGACGGTTTTGCCAAGCTGAACGACGACAATTTTATGACTGACGTGTTCCGCTCCCTGTTCCAAGCAGTCACCGCTGCAGGAGGATTGCCGCAAGCAGACATGCCGCAAGGGCTGTGGATGCACAATCTGAACAAGGCTGCCGGCCCTGTGCTGTCCCAGGTGGTCACGGAACTGGCGGTGCTGCCGTTGCCGCTGCCTGAATCGGAAAGTTCGGGATTGCGCGCCACAGAGCAGTCAGGGCATGCCGGAGAGGGTGTGGATCCAGAACGTCAGCGGCTGCGCCATCCGAGCATGGAGGAGCGAAGGTATGCCGAGGAGTTGATGGCGCGGCTGCTTGATTTGGGATATATGCGCCGTATTGCTGCAGCAAAACGGCGGATGGCTCAGCTGGGTGACGGCGAGGAGAAACTGGAGTTGCTTGGACGCATCACGTCGCTGGAAACGGAGCGTAAGGACATGCAGGCGCAAGTGTACGGCAACACGACCGCGTAGCAAAAGCCATGCGTCGTCCTACAATGATGGTGAATGTGGCGGATATCCGGTATGGATTGCCGCCGGTCTGGGCGTGCAGGGGCACGCTTGGGCCTGGGTGTGGGGGAAGATATGAGCAGTGTGTTAGTCAGGCTGGTTAAGAACAACACCATTGCGGTGGTGGCCGCAGTGCTCGCCCTCATTTCCTGTTGCATCGTCCATCCAGATCGCCAATATCTCGAATATGTGCATGTCAACACCATCTCCCAGCTGGTATGCCTCATGCTGGTGGTGTGCGGTTTTCAGCGCATCGGTACTTTCCAGCGCATCGGTACGTCGCTGCTGCGGCGCGTAGGCAGCGAAGCCGGCCTGGTCATCACGTTGGTGGCGCTTACCTTCTTCTCGGCCATGTTCGTCACCAATGACGTCGCGTTGGTCACTTTCGTTCCTTTCGCCCTGTCGGTGCTGGCGATGGCCGGCATGGAGCGGGCGTCGGTGCTGGTGGTCACGCTTATGACCTTGGGTGCCAACACCGGCAGCATGCTCACGCCCATCGGAAACGCGCACAACTTATATCTCAAAGCGGTTTCAGGCATGCCTACCGGTCAGTTCCTCATGGTGATGGGACCGTATTCGCTGCTTTCTCTGGTCATGCTCATGCTCGCCATAGTCCTGGCGTTTCGGCGCCGTCGCATAGGGCACAGCTTCGACCCGTTGCTGAGCGAAGGGGGCTCTGGAGGCTGGCGTGCCTGGGTGTATATGGCATTGTTTGTGCTGTGCATTCTGGCTGTCGGCGGCTGGGTGCCGCTGTGGGTGATGTGCGTGGTGGTGTTTGCGGTGTTCTTGGTATGCGACCGTAGGGCGATTTTGAAAGTGGACTGGGGCCTGCCGTTAACGTTTATCATGTTCTTCATTTTCATCGGTAACATGCGCCGGGTGCCTGCGTTTGCTGCTCTGGTGGCTGCGCTGGTCAACAAGCAGCCATTGTTGGTGTCGGTGGGTGCCAGTCAGATTATGAGCAATGTGCCGACTTCGATTCTGCTGTCCGGTTTCTGCAGTCAGTGGAGGCCGTTGATCATCGGTACCAATCTGGGCGGTCTGGGCACGCTTATTGCGTCCATGGCTTCCCTTATTTCCTATCAACAGCTCACACGCAAATATCCTGACCGCAAGGGGCGTTATCTGGCGGTATATACTGCAGTCAATGTGCTCTTCCTAGCAGTGCTGCTCGGCTTGGCGTTCCTTATCGAGTAGGCGTTCGATCTGATGCAGCGCGCTTCGGTACGGTGCGTTTTATGCGCGGCTCAACCGGTAAACGGCTTCTTGCTCTTCGTGAACCTTCTCCAGCTTGCCCTGTTGGGTCAACGCGTGTAAGGCTTGCGCAATCGGACCACTGGGGGAGCCGAGCTTGCGCTCCACTTCGGCGCGCGTCAGTTGCACACCGCGTTGGGCGAAGAGATGCAGGGTAACCTCCTCGAGATTGTGTTGTGAAAGCTTTTCGACTTCCAAACCGAACTCGCTGCCTGCGGGTTGCGGGTGTGCGCCGTGTTCCCCCTGTTGCTTTTCTGATGCTGCATCGCCGTGTTGAGAGGCCAATACCAACGTGCTCAGTGGAGCCACTCCGATGACGCGCATACCGGCCAGCGCTGCTGCAGGATCGTCGGTGGTATAAGGCTTGGCGGTAGGGAAACGGTAGCGTTTGGCGTGCCCCGGCTCAGCTCCATCACCCGTTCCGGTCTGGTCGAGTTCTGCACTGCTAGATGACGAGCGCACCGTGGGACTAGGCCAGGCTTCACTGTCAAGTACCGGTTTGGGCAGCACCATGGCAAGGGAGGTCGGGCCGACTCGCAATTGCGGGCTCGCCATGGAATGCGCATAGGATTCGAGTACTCGCTGCACGCCGGTGCCGCAGTTCTCGCTCAAGTTGAGCCGTGCGAAAAGGTCGGCGAGCCACGGGTTGCGCGATTGGCTCACCCCGTTGAGCAGATCGTTGACTTCCAGTCCACCCGTCAGTCCGCCCAACGAGACGATTTCTATACGCGAGTCGAACATGCTGATGAGGGTGGGGCCGCTGAGCATGTAGTTGCGGTGCAGCAGCGCATTGATCAGCGATTCGTGAAGCGCCTCCTTCGGCCACGCGTGGTCGGAATCATGATGTTCCAAACATGCCATGGCGTCATCGATTTGCTTGAGTAGCGAGCCTGAAAGGTCATCCCGTGCGGCCACGGTGGTCCTGAAGTCTCCCGCGAACGTCGTACATTTAACGTGGAATGGGCACTGGTCTGCCAGGAGCAAAGCGACGTTGGAGTATTGTCCATCCTCCAAGCGCAAGTGCAGCTCGCTTAGCGTCTCGTCGTTCCACGGTACGCCGGCTTTTTCGAACGCCGGCCGCGCATAGGCGAACGTCAGATCTTGCCATGTTGAGGTCTGATGGTCGAAATCTTTGTGTTGCGAGGCATGAGCGGTCATAATGACATGCTACTTGAATGCTTAGAGCGTCAGAAGAAGAATCGGCTGTACGCATGTGGAGATTGTGTGAATCTTGTAAAAGGTTTGCGCGTGTGTGCCCGTCGCGAAGCATGTCGCTCTATAGTGGCATATGGTAACCCAACAGGGCCGTGTTTAATGCGGCGTAGGAATGACGAGTTTGAAAGAACGGGTATGGAGAGTTTGCGTCCCACAGACACGGTGATTATTGCGGCAAGCCGTACCGCTATAGGCAAGTTCCGTGGAGCTTTCGGCTCGACGAGTGCTGCCGAGATGGGTACGGCGTTGTGCACCTCCATGTTTGAACGCTCCGGCATCGACCCCGAAACAGTTGACCAGATGATTCTCGGCAACGTGCTCGCAGCCGGGTTGGGGCAGAATGTGTCCCGCCAAGTCGCTCTGAACTCAGGCATGAGAGAAAGCTCCACCGCCATGACGGTGAACCAGGTGTGTGGTTCAGGGCTGAAAGCCATTCGCCTGGCACAGTCGGCCTTGATGATGGGTGACGCGCGCGTGGTGGTTGCAGGCGGGGTTGAGAGCATGTCGTGTGCTCCCGCGTTGGCCAGACGCACCGGAAAAAAGAGCTTCGACACCTCAGCTTGGGGAGACAGTCTATTCGATGACGGGCTGAACGACGCGTTCCACGGCTATCCAGTCGGTCAGACTGCCGAAAACCTGAGTCAGCGATTCAACCTGAGCCGTACGGAACAGGATGAATACGCGGCGCGCTCGCAGCAACGCGCAGCGCGTGCACAAGAGCAGGGGTGGTTCGACGACGAGATCATTGCCGTGCATGTAGCATCATCCACGGGGGAGGGTGCTGAGGTAAGTAGTGATGAGTCGATACGTCCCGAAACATCCGCGCAGACTTTGGCCGGTCTACGTCCGGTATATTGCGAGAACGGCGTGGTGACAGCGGGCAACGCCTCACCAATCAGCGATGGAGCAAGCCTGATGGTGCTTTGCTCTCTTGAAACCGCACAGAGCATGGGTTGGCGTCCGCTCGCCCGCATCAGCGGATATGCCGAAGCCGGGTGCAACCCCGAAATCATGGGGTATGCGCCGGTGCCGGCAGTGCGCAGGCTCCTGGAACGCAACGGGCAGAATGTGGACGACATCGACCTGTTTGAAGTCAACGAAGCATTCGCAGCGCAGGCGTTGGTGGTGCAGCGCGAACTGGGGATCGTCGACGAGAAGTACAACGTGTGCGGTGGTGCGCTTGCGCTGGGGCACCCGCTCGGGGCATCTGGCGCACGCATACTGACCACGTTGGTACATACGTTGCAACGGCTTGACCTGCGCCGCGGCATCGCTTCGTTGTGCGTGGGCGGTGGTCAGGGCATTGCGCTTGAAGTTGAGCGAATATAGCGTTTGAAAATCGGTATGCGCGGTAGGGCTGTGAGATGGCACGTATTCATGAACGGCATAGTGCATGATGTGAGGAGACATGATGAGCGGTCGTAAATTCTATGAACTTACCACGTCTGAACGTGTGACACAGCTGGCGAACGACGGCGTACTGAGCAAAGAGGATGTGCACCTCCTGGAGCCTTGCGCGGCGCTTCCCGCCGATATCGCCACGAACATGGTGGAAAATCAGATTGGCGTCTTTCCGGTCCCGTTCGGCGTGGCAGAGAATTTTGTCGTTGACGGACAGCCGGTACTGGTACCCATGGCCGTGGAGGAACCGTCCGTGATTGCCGCAGCCAGTAATGCAGCCAAGCGGTGCCGATCGACTGGAGGCTTCGTTACTTCTTCTGTTCGCAACGGCGTGGTAGGGCAGATTGTGTTCAGCGGTCATATGGATGCCGCACAAAGTTTCCTTGAGCAGCATATGGAGCATATTCGTACAGTGGCACATCAGGCGCACCCTAGCCTCCAAACGCATGGTGGAGGTCTGAGCGATGCGAGAGCGCTGACCTATAGCAGTGATGGTGAGGAATACACCGAATTTCGTCTCACTATCAATCCTGCGCAGGCCATGGGAGCCAACGTGGTGAACACTGTCAGCGAGGCAGTGGCCCACTATTTGGCAGATGAACTGCCTGAAATGGATTTGCTTATGGCCATTCTCTCCAACGAGGCACCGGGGCAGACGGCACGGGCACAAGCCAAGTTTCCTTTCAGTGCGTTGGCTACGGCAAGCATGGGCGGGCAGACCGTGGCACGGCGCATCGTCTCAGCCTATCGTTTCGCCCAGTGTTCACCGGCACGAGCCGCCACCAACAACAAAGGCATCATGAACGGCATCAATGCATTGGTACTGGCCACGGGCAACGACACGCGCAATATTGCCGCAGCTGCCTATTCGTCACTGACCGACAGCAAACGCACTTGGGCGTCGTGGAGTCTCGAAGAGGACTGCCTGGTTGGCAGTATCGAGATTCCATTGCCCATAGGTGCGGTGGGAGGAGCTATTTCCACATTGCCGATGGCCAAGCTCGCCATGCGTTTGCTGGGGTCGCCTGATGCTGAAAGACTGATGGGCATCATGGCAAGTCTGGGACTGGCCTCCAATTTGGCAGCAATGCGCGCACTGGTCACGCAAGGTATTCAAAGCGGCCACATGAATCTGCAATTCCGCAGCTTGGCGATTATGGCAGGCGCTCAGGAGCACGAGATCGAACAGGTAGCCGCGGAATTGAGAGCTCAGCCTTCCGTTGCCGGACTGGACCGAGCCCGCACCTTACTGGCTAACGTGCGGGCTGCACGATAGACAACACTTCGCCACTGTATAGACTGTACGAAAGGAACGTGAGACATATGACGACCGTAGGCATCGACAGTATGAACTTCTACACGCCCAATCAATACTTGGATCTTACCGATTTGGCGCAGGCCAGGGGAGTGGATCCGGATAAGTATCTGATCGGTATCGGTCAACGGCAGATGGCTGTGGCTCCGCTGGATCAAGATATCGCTTCCATGGGTGCCAACGCTGCGCAACCGTTGCTCGATGAGGAAACAAAAGCGAGTTTGGGACTGCTGATAGTCGGCACCGAATCAGGTGTCGATCAGTCCAAGGCGTCAGCATTGTTTGTGCACAGCATGCTCGCCTTGCCTGAAGCCATGCGCGTCATGGAGATTAAAGAGGCTTGCTTTGGGGGTACCGCAGGTTTGCAGACCGCGCTGGATTTCGTGCGGGCGCATCCGCACCGCAAAGCGCTGGTCATCGCCTCCGACATTGCCCGTTACGGGTTGAATACGCCCGGGGAAGTGACGCAGGGTGCCGGAGCCGTGGCCATGGTGGTGAGTGCCGACCCGCGAATACTGGCGATTGAGCCGGAATCAGTGGCCATGAGCCGCAGCACCTTCGATTTCTGGCGGCCAAACTACTCATCGGTAGCCTTCGCCAAGGGCAAGTATTCCGAAGAAGTCTATTTGGGCATGTTCACTTCGCTGTGGCATCGCGCCGCCAATGAGGGGTTGACGCAGGGTGCCGGGCTGGCAGCGCAGCTGTTCCACATTCCCTTCTCGAAGATGGGACGCAAGGGGTTGCGTACGCTTGAAGGCAAAGTGGATGCTGCTACATACGGCCGCCTGACCGCGCGGTTCGAGCACAGCATTGTCTACGGCCAGCAGGTGGGTAACATCTATACTGGTTCGCTCTATCTTGGCCTGATCTCGTTGCTGGAACAGGATGGCAGTTTGGAAGCGGGCGACCGCATCGGCTTGTTCAGTTATGGTTCAGGATCCGAGGCTGAACTGTTCTTCGGTACGCTGCAGGATGGCTTCCGCGAGAGACTCGATGCGCAAGGGCATCAGCGCATGCTGGAGCGTCGTAGAAGGCTGAGCGTGGAAGAGTATGAGCGCGAGTTCACCAAGACACTGGTTGAAGATGGGTCGTTGCAGGACATCGAAGCCAGCGACCCTGATGTGCCGCATCGTTTGATGCAAGTGAACCGCCACGAGCGGCAGTATTGTTAGTAAAACCCGGCTGGAGTCTGCGCGCCAGACGGGTTATGGATATTGTTCTGTTGGCAAGGTTGTTGCGTACCGGTACGCCTGAGAGTGTCGTTGCGTGAAGTCAGGTGGAGCGGCTGCTATACTCGTGAAGGCGCGTCTCGTAGAGATGCTCGGCCCCGTAGCTCAGTTGGATAGAGCAACTGACTTCTAATCTGTAGGTCGCCGGTTCGAATCCGGCCGGGGTCACCAGAACCGTTGAAATCTCAATGATTTCAACGGTTCTGTTTTACGCAGAGATATGTGAAGTCAGCGTAAAAGTCAGTGATAGATTACGAGTTGTTCTTCTTTTCCGTTGCTCTGAAGTAGGGTATGTGCATCGTGCCGGCACCCGCGCATGCGGAGGCGACGGAACCGATGAGCACGCCCAGGCGCCCGATATCATAGGCGGGGCCGGTCAGTGACAGCCCGGAGATAAGCAGCGACACGGTGAAGCCGATGCCGCAGAGCATACTGACCGGCACCAGGTTACGTAGCCTCAACCCGTCCGGCAGCCCCAGGCCGGTCCAACGCGTGGCCGCAGCCGTCGCAGCCATGACTCCCAACGGCTTGCCGATGAACAGGCCGGCCACGACAGCCCACAACAGTGTCTGAGAGAACGGGCTGGAATTCACTCCCGTGCCTGCCAGCGGAATCGCGGCGGCGAACAGCGCGAATACTGGCAGTACCACGGCATTGGTCAACGGCTGCACCCGTTCCTGCACGTACACCGAACGCGGTAACGGGTCGTCGCCGACCTTCCGGGTCGGCACCGACACGCCGAGCAGCACGCCGATGATGGTGGCCTCCACGCCCGAGTGCAGCATAAACACCCACGCGGCCAGAGCGACCACTATCATCAGCCACCATTGCGGCCTGCGCCAGCGGGCGAGCCACGCGAAGACGGCCGTGAGCAGCAGCGCCGCCAGCAGCATGACCGGCTTGATGTCTCTGGCGTAGAACAAAGCGATGACAAGGATGCCCAGCAGGTCATCGACCGTGGCAAGGGTGAGCAGGAAAACGCGCAGGAACCGGTGAAGCCCTTTGCCCGCGAGGGCGAACACGCATTGCGCGAAGGCGATATCCGTGGACACGGGTATGGCCCAGCCACGCAGATCGCCGGTGTCACCGCCCAGCACGAGCACGGCAGCGTAGATGAGTGCGGGCACCACCATGCCCCCGCACGCGGCGAGAACGGGCACTGCAGCAGTACGAGGGTTGCGCAGACTGCCCAGACGAACCTCCGTGATGAGCTCAAGACCGGTCGCGAAGAAGAACACCGTCAACAGACCGTCGCTCACCCACTGGCCCACCGACAGTTGCAGTCCCATTACGGCAGGCCCGATACGGCAATTGGAAAAATCAAAGAAGACCTGGCTCATCGGCGAATTCGCTAGCAACAGCCCCGCCACTGCGCCAAGCAAGGCCAGCAGACCGCCGACCATGCCCCGGTTCAAAAACTGAAGGACATGCATAACAGGACGGACGTTTTGCGTGTTGCTACGGTGTACGCTGGACTGCTTCGGCATATTCGGCTCCTCTGGAAAGACACACGACACCACCGATTCAACGGCAGCGGCCGACCAGTCTTCCCGGCACACCACATCAAAGCCTATGGCATATCACAGACGCGGCCATAATGGACAGCACACGAAACGCTGAGCGGGTCAAATTCCTTGGCCCTTGCATTTAAGGTCCAATCTCCGGCCAGGCCTTTCAGCTTGGAGCCGGACCCGGGGAATCGATAGACTCCCCGGGATCCCACGTCACCCGAGCGACAGAACGAGCAGGCCACGCATTTCCAACGCTGCGCACCCGAAGCGGCTCTTCCGTTCTTCTTCATCGGCCCATGGCATACCGGGCACAAACGGGCCCTCCTCGACGTGGTTCTCATACTCGCCATGCAACACCGCACACCCGCGATTAATGGCGACAGGCACTAAACACACCACGAAACACTTACTCCTACAAGGGCGGACAAGCAACTTAAACACCACGTTTAATTCCTATAGCCCGGACTTTTGGCTGATAGAGTTTGCGGATATGGGAAGACCCCCGGTTTAATGGAGTCTAAGGTGTTACTTGAACAGTTTGAGCAAGGTCGCCTAGGCTGAAGGTGGTTTTGCGGTAGGCCTTGTTGTAAGCGGCTTTCTTGGGGTCTTTGATCCAGCCCATGCCTTTCTTCCCGTACCCGGGTATGACAGCTTTTTTGACTTGCTGTTTGAGCCTGCCCGTGGTTCTGGCACGGATAGAGCGTTTGACACTCGGCTTGCGCATACCGATTTTCATGTGATGTTCCTATGCGTTTTGTAGTTCGCGCCGGTAGTTGGTCTCGAGACCGTCGCGCAACACCTGCGAGTAGTTGATATGGTGTTGCTCTGCATAGGTGTCGAGCCATGCGGGGATGGTGACGTTCTTGCGCACGGCTCTGCTGCCATACCTAGCAGCGTAGTCGTCCATGTCGAGGGTGATCAGAGTGACGATGCCATCGCTTTCTTCTGGCATAACATTGTGTACATCGGTGGCTTTGGGTGCAGGGCGTCCTGCCTCGAGTTCGGTGAGGACCCAGCCGCTGGCCGCGTCTTGTGCCATGGTGAGCACTTCAGCCAGATTATTGCCTTCGGTAACCAGTCCTAGCATATCTGGGGCGGTAACAGTGCAACCATCCGGAGTGCCGGAGGGGTATAGGATGATGGGGTAGACGAGTTTCATTTGATTTTCCTTTCGTTGGTGCCGGCTTGTTTCCAGATGGACTTGACGGTGAAGGGGCGAGGTCGCCGTTGTGTTTGGGCACGGTCACCTTGCCGGGCTTGCTGGGGTGCGTGTATTGGCAGTGGCTGCCCGCTTACGCGTACAGTTGCCATCCGTCTGCCATCAGCCGTTTCTCGAGTTCCTTGAACCTCATACCTAAGCAATACGCATAATGCGTATGAAAGTCAAGCAGTAAATGCCGCCACCTTTGATAATTATCATGCTTCAGGTGTTCATTAGCCGCGGCTAGAATCTCGGCGGCAGTATCTGGAGCTGGAGTTCGGGTTTTTGCCACCCTGACTGGTGGCTGTTATGCAGCAGGAGCATGCGTGCGGCGTTTGATATATGGGTAGTAGCGTTTTGACTGTTGCGCTGAAATGTATCCGACCAGTTGCCCGTCAGGGTGGGCGAAGACGGTTGACACAGGGTAGTGTCATCGAACCTCTGGATGCGGATGTTTCAGGTACGTGCTCCAGAGTCAACTCGTACCCAGGCTCTGGGAAATATGTCTTGGCAATAACAATGTTGCATGTGGACAACGAACCTTGTTCTCGAAGGATTGACTCATTCGAGACTTGTCTACAAATGTGGCTCAATGCGATGACGTCCCGGCCAAGCATCCAAGACATTCGCCATGGAGCTTATATCCCGGAGGTGTCTGTATGATGGTGCGCAGTGCAGTCCGCTTGCATACGCAATGCGGATGGTTGTGTGCGCAGGCGGCGGTGCGTCGTTTGTGAGAGCTCGATCGGGTATCGGGTTTTATGGAATGTAGGGGTAAAGGAATGGTTGCGAAGCAGCGCAAACTCAACAAGAGGCAGATTAAGCAGCTGCGCACGTTGGCGAACACATTGGAGCCGATGCTGTGGATCGGCAAGAATGGTCTGACCGATGAGACGGTGCGCCAGGCCGCACAAACGTTGGAATCGCACGAGTTGCTCAAATGTTCTCTGCAGGACGGCTGCCCTGTCGACGAGAAAGAGGTCAGCGAGGCACTGTCTGGTCAGGTCGGCGCTCAGGTGGTGCAGGTCATCGGCCACCGTTTCGTGCTGTATCGTCCCACCAAGAAGCCGGGCGTGAAGACGATTCAGCTGGTTCGCTAAAGTTGCGCTTGGGCATGCGAGCATGCTTCATAACCCCGTCTACGTGAAGCTATTCGCGCCCCTTGTGGTCGCTGTTGCTCGAGGTTTTCTTCGTTGACGCCATGGTCTTGAGAATATCCACGACCTGATTGGCTTTGAGTTCTGGTACGTACGCATTTACCACGGAAATGCCGATTTGTGCGAGTTTCGCTGCGTCTGGGTAGCAGACGTAGATGGGGGACGGTCTGGGCTGGAACTTGCGCTTGAAGAAGAACAGTGACTTGAACCCATATGCCGGTTCCATGATGTCTGCCACAATCTGCAAGGCATGCTCGATAATCTCGGTGCCGGACTGCGCCGGTACAGGATTGGATGAAGTACCGGCGTCACCGGTTCCGCAATCGGAGGTATGGTGCGGATTGTCGGCTTTGTGCTGTGCTCCGCTTTGTGCTGTGCCCCGGCCTTCGCCCATACCGGCCAGGGGAGCGGCGGACAGACTCATGAATTCCACGCCGCCGTCAGGGTTGGCGAGGCGTTGGTCGCGCAGTCTTTCCGCCATGCGTGCGATGAGATATTCCATGATGCCATTGGGGCTGTCGGTACGGTGACGCATGAAGTCGAGCGTCCATCCCACCACACGGCCGGCCCGGTAGGTGGGTAGCCAGCTGGTCACGCCGAGCACTCGCCCGTCGGCATCCTTGGCGTAGAGCAATGCCACGCGCTCATCGCGCAGTTCTTCCAAACCGCCTAACGTGAACTTCATTTCGGGCAGGGCTTTGAGCTGAGTCCACTGCTCGGAGATTTCGACGATTTGCTGTTGAATGTCGAATCCCGCAGTGTCGTAGGTGCACAGTTCATCGGTGATGCCGTCCCGTTTGGCCTTGTTGATGGCGGTGCGGATATCCTGCCATTTCTTGCCGCGCGTCTGCCACTGGTTCGGGTCGATCACCATTTCGGTGCCTACCTGTATGGAACTGCAGCCCATGCTCTCGAGTATGGTGCGTTGGTCGTCGTGCACCGCATAGAATGCGGGACTCCAGCCTCGGTTTTCGCAGAAGACGGTAAACTGTGCAAGATCGTCACGGTACTCCCGTTCGTCGCCGAATGGGCCGGTCACGCTCAAGGCGATGCCATGCAGCACGCGATAGGCGATGGCGCTATGGCCGGACTGGGAGAACCAGTAGTGATTGTCTTCCCAAGTAGTCATGAAGCTCATGGAGGATCCACCGGCCTGCACCAGCAGGTTCGCTTTGGCGCGATCGTGCTCGTCAGGCGTGACGTTGTCTTTGAACCAGAGAATGAACACCACCAACACCGTGAGCCAGAACAAGGTGGTGAATCCCTCGCTCACCAGTGTTGCCGGTACGGTGTCGGGTTTGATGATGGATGGTCTGCGTCCTGCGAATCCCGAAGGTAGGAGACGGCGCAGCATGTCGAGTACCAGGAGTTTGAGATCTGGCTTGGGCTTGAACGAATCGGGGAAGGACAATGCGAATGCGGTATATCCTGCCACGGTGCCGACAAGTATGAGTGCGATGGTGCCGATACCGCGTCGTATGCGGCTGGCGGGCGTGGCGATTTCAAAATGTTCGAGCTGTCGTGCCATGAACATGACCAGAAGCAGTGGCGGTAACGCCGTGAGGATGAAGGCCGGCATCACGGCATGGTTTTTTGAGGGGCCGGCACCCAAAGGTGCGAACCAGATGGGGAAGACCACGTAGTAGAGCACGGTGAAGATAACTACCAAAGTGTTGAGGGCCATGCTGGTCCATGCTGCAAGACGGCGTCCATGGTATAGACCCCAAGCCACCACGGCGAGTGCGGCCACCGGCAGCAGGATATGAATCCATAGTCCCAGCAGTTCCAGATGGTGCTGCCCGGAGACCATGATGCAGCTTTGCACGCTTTGATTGGCGCTGCATGAACGCAGCAGGGACGAATCGCCCACCATCGAAGAGTAGAAGAGACCGAGCGAGGTGAACAGGCCGAAGCGTGAGGTGGAGGTCAGTGAGAAAATGGGGCCGATGGCAAGCACGAGTTGAGCGAAGGTGAACAGACGGCGAATCTCATAGTCGGTGCCACGTTTCCAACTTACCTTATCGACCGTTTTCCCGCGCATCAGCAGGCCGAGGGCATGCCCGACCACTGCGGCGGCGAGGTTGCAATAGTCGCCTGGATTGCCGCTGAACAGCAGGAGTGTGCCCACCGTGGTGTAGGTGATGAGTACTATGCGGCGGCGCCACAGTACGGACTCGAACGCGCTTTGGGCCATAAGTGCCCCCACAATCAGCACGAGAGGGGAGAGTGTGACCGGAAGTTCCTGCAGCCTCGACCAACCGGTGATGGTGTGACTCACCAACATGCATATGCCAAGGCCCAACGTTGATCCGAGAATGGCGCTGAACAGGGAGGTGGCTATGGTTTTCCATACTCCAAGGCGTGTCTGTACCGAGCTGATGACAACAAGCAGCAATACGAAGTAGAGCAGAAGCTGGAACAGACCCCGCACAAACACGACTGAACCCAGCACATGATTGAGCCAAGTGAGAAGATCGGGATGATTGGCCTGTACCGATCCGCCGGGCAATAGATGCCGGTCTTTAAGTGCTTGGGACAGGCTGAGACTGTGCACGGTCGGGTTGGAGACGATATGCCGTGATGCGCGCCAGATCCACCGGGTGAAATTGGCCAGTACGAAGAGCAAGGACACGCTGATGGCGAAGACGTGGCCGTGCATCCAGCGTTGCAGGTCGCTGCCGAGTACTCTCCAGCTTGATTGAGGCGTTTGTTTACGGTTTGGTTGTTTGGCTGCCTTAGGTCGAGCTTGAGGCTGCGGGTGTGGCGCGTCCGTCCTGGTTTTGCCTGTGGCATCTCCGTGCTCGAATGGTCGCTCAGAGTTTTTCGAGACAGGTTCTGAGGAGTCCGGTGAGGGGTGCTGTGCAGAAGCTGCGGATTTCGAAGTGCTGCTGCCGTCTTCGGCTTCGCCCGGGCGGGAAGCTGTGCCCGGCGCACACTGAGGTTCGCTCTGTGCTGCGCGAGCTGGGGCGGAATGGCCATTCAGCGGCTCGGTGGTGTCGTTATCCTGCATAATGCCCTCTGTTAATGGTGAAACTTGGATGGGTGGGATGCGTGTGGCTTACAACATGCCTCGTCAGTCTGTTCTTATGGTGGTTGCCGAGTCTACAAGGGTGAGCTTGGGATAGTCGGCAATGTCTCTGCCTGTGGAACCCATGCCGGTCTCTGTGCCGAACATGTCGACTTGCGCCTCCATGGCTGCCTGCACGGTATGCCAGTCGTGGCCTGATTCGTGCGCTATAACGGTGGTGGTGCGCATACCTGCCTGCTTGGCCGCCGTGGCGATTTTCAGCTGGTTCTTTTGCGACTTGCTGTCCCATTCGCCGGCCACGCTGAACCATGTCTGTGTGCTGGGGCTGTGCCGTTTGATGATGGTGATGGGAACGTGCGATTCGTAAGCGTGCTCGTCACTGTCGAAGAACTTCTTCACCGTGGCTTTCCGGGAACCGTCAACCGGCTCGATCTCACCGCCGGCAGAGAACACATGGCCGTAAAGATCGGGATGGGCGGGGCCCAGCTGCGTGCTGCATGTGGCGCCCTGCGAGAAACCGCCGATAAGCCAGTCCTTGGCTTTGGTGGAGACGGGAAGATTCGCCTTTACCCAAGCACTGACATCTTTGGTGATGTAGGTTTCGGCGTTGCCGTAGACGTCTGTGTCGGCGCACAGTGAGTTGCGGGAGATGGCACCGTTTTGATCAGGAGAAACGGCGATAGGGGCCAATCCGTGGTGTTGTTTGGCGTATGCGTTGAGCATCTGACCCAAACGGCCTGCGGTGAAGAAGCGATCGCTGTTTCCTGGTTGCCCGGCAAGCACAATCATGACAGGCAGTGCCGGTGGTTTCTCGCTCAGTGCTGCCGGAGGCAGATATACGTTCGCTCCTCTGGCACGAAAATCTGAAATCGTGGCGGGAATGCGCACCGCATGCACCTCTCCTCGATCAGGCATCGACGGCAGCTTGCCCTTATCGGCAAGGTCCTCCCATTGTTTCACGCTCATTACCGCTTTGCGTTCCGCTGAGGTATCAAGCTTGGAGAACTGCGAATGACCGAACAGGGAACCCATCGTGGTGTACTCACCGTAAATGCCGTCGACCTGAAGCATGCACGTAAGCAGCGATATGAACGCCATAATCAGAGCCAGAACCCGACGCAGCCCCTTGGATTGCACCGCTGCTGCCACCAGAGCGGTAATGACACCGACGCCTATGGCGATGGTGGTCATGACCGCCCATCCCAAACTCACCCCAAACACGCGGAACACATCGGAGATGAGCCACACCACGAACGCACCCGCCAAGAAGCCGAGAATGCCGATGCCCAGTTGGAGCAACAGTGGTTTGAGCCATCCCTTCTTGGACTTGAGCAGCACCACCAGCGCGATGCCCACGATGGTGATGACCATCATGGTGGGTGGCAGCCAGCCGCCGATCAACCGTATCTTAAAAAACCAATCCATGGCTTACCTTCGCTTTATGTACCCGTGCCCGTGACGGCAGTAAATTCTGACACCATCCTAAGCGCGTCTCAACAAGCGTTCAATCGGCCACGGGGATGATGTTCGCCATGTTTGAACTGTATGAGATGTGGGGTAGGCTTTGGGCGATGAATAATATGGATAAGGAACAACAGGATGCCGCGCCTGTCGAGGCGGCATCCGAGACGAGTAGGGAATACCCACGCCTGCAGACCGGTGAAGAGCGGGTCGATGCGGGAGACGGGGTGCAAACAGACGCCGCACCGCAAACGCAGGGCGGAGAAGAGTCATCGAACGACGATGAGCACAAGCGGCACGTATCGTCTCGCCAATCGCGTTCGCATACCTTCAGTCATGCAGTGCACCTGAGATGGTTCGCCTATGTAGGACTGTTCATACTCTTTGACTTCCTTGCGGTACTGGTCCTGCAACAGGGTGTCACTCTCACCTCCACCCGCACCGACCTGTCCAGCCCGCTCGAGACGCCGTGGTCGATGATCGTCAAACTGTTTACCAAAGGCAACTTTGTTCTGGTACTCAACATGGTGCTGCTGGGGCTGGTATATGTGGCGCTCATCATGGTGTTCAATCGTTTCTGGGTGGCTACGGGAGCACTGTTCGTAGCGGCCATCTTCATCTCGGTGGTCGAACATTTCAAGGTTGGAGCACGGTACGAGACGATTCTGCCTTCCGACTTGAACTTCCTGAAATCCGATACCGGCAGCTTGCTGAGCTTCCTGCCCGCAGGTTCCGGCCTCATCATTGCGCTCGCCGTGCTGGCCATAGTGGCTGTCATGGTGCTGGCGCGTGTGCTCAGCCGTTTCGATCTGCGCCGTGGCCGCGTGGTCAAGTCAATGCACAAAGGGCTTGGAGCGGCGCTGCGCATCGTGCTGGCCATCATGCCGGTGCTGCTGCTTGGTGGGTACACCATGCAGGTGAGTGTAGTCGGATCGTGGGCTAACAAGTTCTCGCACGCCATGGGTGACATTCCCTCGATGTGGGATTCTGTCTACGACGCGCAGCGCAACGGTCCGCTTGTCTCGTTCTTGGGGCAGGTCAAACCCAAAGTCATGGACGAGCCAGAGGGCTACAGCAAGGACACCATGAAGAAGGTGGCCGATCGTTACCGTGCGTCGGCTGAATCCATCAATGCCCAGCGCACAGCCAACATAGATGACAGTACGGTCGTGTTCATCCTCTCCGAGTCATATTCCGATCCCACTCGGGTGCCGGGCGTCAAACTTAACCAGGATCCTATGCCAAAGATCCGAGACATCAAAGGCAATACCACCAGTGGACTTATGCTCTCCTCGGGGTATGGCGGCGGTACAGCCAATTTGGAATACATGAGTCTGACGGGCATGTCGATGGTCAACTTCGACCCTTCGCTCACCAGCCCCTACCAACAGTTGGTGCCGGGGGAGAAGTGGACGCCCAGTGTCAACCAGCTGTGGGGAGATAAGAAGAACTCCATTGCATTGCACCCCTATGAGCCGTCGATGTATTCGCGTGCCGGCAATTACAAGAAGTTCGGCATCTCGCACTTCTACACCATCCAGCCACCCGAGATCATCGACCATCAGAAGAAGCTGGGAACATCGCCCTATGTGTCCGATGAGTCGGCCTACCAGAGCACGCTCGAACAGATTGAACAAGCGGATGGCAGCCAGTTCATCCAGCTGGCCACCATGCAGAACCATATGCCGTATCAGAATTGGTATCCGGGCAACACGTTCAAGGCCACGAGTTCCAATCCCGCCGCGCCGCTGGGGCAAAGTGAGAATGAGTCCATCAACACATACGCCAAAGGCGTGAACCAGACCGATGAGGCCACTGCAAAGTTCCTGGATCAGTTGGATGGGCTTGACAAGCCGGTGACGGTCGTCTTCTACGGCGACCACCTGCCCGGCATCTACAAGACCGCCAGCGACGACTCTGCCAATTCGCTGGCGTTGCACGAGACCGATTACTTCATCTGGTCCAACAAGGCCTCGGGGCGGCAGGGTACGAAGAATCCTAACAGCGCGTATTCCTCGCCGAACTTCTTTATCGCTCAGGCTGCCGAGCAGATGGATGCCAAGGTCTCGCCCTTCCTGGCGTTCCTGACACAGCTGCACGGCAAGGTGGCGGCCATGGAACCACCGGTGGTCAACAAGATTCAAGGTTGGGACCGTATCCCCGAGGGACAGTCAATTTATTTGGATGCACACGGCAACCCGATGAATGCTGGGGAGTTCGACAAGGAAACCAAACAGTTGATGGAGGATTACAAGCTCATCCAATATGATGTGACTGCGGGCAGCAATTATCTGAAGGATGATGGGTTTATGAGCGTGCAACATTAGGCTTTGCTGCTGTTTGGCTGATTCTGCGGGTGTGCGAGCTTCTCTCGGGAGGCTCGCACACCCGCGGATCTGGAATCATAAGCCATATTTCCGGGCGATGAAGCAATGTGCATTTGGACGTACCCGTGGTGGTCCCAAACGCTTTTGTGCTCCTGCGCAATAAAGAAAACCTCACAAGCCTTACGGCCGTGAGGCTTTGATGGGGTGGATAACGCGGTTCGAACGCGCGACCTTCTGAACCACAATCAGATGCTCTACCTGCTGAGCTATATCCACCATGTGGAGCGGAACGCGAGTCGCCAAGAAGGCAACTCTCATTCGCACAACAAATGAGACTATACACGATTCTTTCGACTTGTGCAGCTCGGCGCGTCGCGGTGGTGAACGTGAGGTATGACTGTGTCGTTGCTTACATAACCGTCGAAATGCGGGAGAAACGTGACCGTAGATACCTTCCGTGCGACATAATGAACCTGTTTGAGTTTTCCACGCTGAGAAGAAGATGAGATCACATGCCACACACGATGCACCCCACCAGGAAACGTCCCGCCGCACCAAAACCGGAGAATGTGAGTCCGGAAAGCGCCAAACCGTTGTTCCCCGGGCGTGAGTTCATCAGCACGGTGCTCCATGTGCTCGAGAGCAAGGAGAAGATGACCGGGCGGATGGCGGGTCAGTATGTGCAACGTGCGGTCATGGCGGGCCTGTTCATCGGCATCTTCATATCGGCGTTCTTCATGATTCAGGGGCAGGCGAGCCTTGGCGGCCCCGGAACCAAACTTGCCGGCAAGGTGATTGCCGGCACCACGTTCGGCTGGGCGTTGGTGCTTATCTACTACACGAATTCCGAACTGCTCACTTCGAACATGATGCTGGTGAGCATTGGTGCGTACCATCACCGCATTGACTGGCTGCACACGTTGCGTCTGCTGGTGCTGTGCTTTGGCGGCAACCTGCTGGGCGCGCTCGTGGTGTCGGTCATTGTTCGTTTTTCCACCGTGGTTTCGGGGCCGGGCCTCGATCAGATGGTGGCGGCGGCGAACATCAAAATCGGCTACTTGGACTCGCCGATGGGTGTGGCCGACTTGTTCGTGCGTGCCATCCTGTGTAACTTCTGCATCAACATCGCCATGCTCATGGTCTACAACGGCAAGCTGAGCAACGATTTCACCAAATGCTGCATCATGATAGTGGCCGTTTTCGTCTTCACCTTCTGCGGTTTCGAGCATTCGGTGGCCGATTCGGCAGTGTTCCTAATTTTGGGTATGCGTGGTTTAATCAACGGGTGGAAGGCCATGCTGGTCATCGTTGTGGCTCTACTGGGCAACTTCGTGGGTGGCGGCATTCTCATCGGCTATAACTTCGCCGTCATGAACGACGAACGCAGCGTGACGGGCAAGCGCCTCAACGAGACTGTCTGATTGGGGCGGTGCCGAGTCCGGCTGGTGGCAGGCTCGTGCGTC
This sequence comes from Bifidobacterium sp. ESL1133, assembly GCF_058107325.1. Lineage (NCBI taxonomy): Bacteria > Bacillati > Actinomycetota > Actinomycetes > Bifidobacteriales > Bifidobacteriaceae > Bifidobacterium > Bifidobacterium sp. ESL1133. The sequence continues at coordinate 90,424 of NZ_JBYLUI010000001.1, forward strand.
TGACAGTTCGATGCAGCAGACGCACCGGGTCAGTCGCTGTATGCCCGCTCCATTGCCTGATCGATGTCGGCCAGCAGGTCGTCAATGTCTTCCAAACCTACCGAAACGCGTAGCAGGTCGTCGCTCACGCCTGCTTCGGCACGCAATGGTGCCGGCACTTCGCGATGAGTAATGCGTGCCGGGTCAACGATCAGTGTCTTATTGTCGCCGATATTGGGCATGTATGTCATGACGTGCACGTTGTCTACGATGCGAGAGGCGCGTTCGTACCCACCCTCCACGTTGAAGGAGAGCACGGTGCCGGCACCGTTCGGCAGCAGTTTGTGCACTAGTTCATTCTGAGTGGCACGAGTCTTGCAGTGGCGTTCCGCATCTTGTTTGGTTATGCCGCTTTCCATACGGTCAGGCTGTGCACAATGATTGTCGGGCGCACTGTCGTTGCATTGCGTCTGGCTGTTTGCCGGGTTGTTTGCAAGGCTGGGATAATGCACCTGCGTGACGTGGGGGAGTGCTGCAAGATGGAGCGCAAGGCGTTCCGCGCTCGTCACCTCTGCACTGACTCGCTGCGGCAGGGTTTCCAGTCCTGTGAGCTGTAAGTAGGCATTGAACGGGCTCATTACCGCGCCGAATGTGTGCAGATACTTGGTATGTACCCGTTCGAGAAAAGCGAGCTTGCCGAACGCATCAACAAAGCCTCTGCTGGTGCCCGCGCGCTCGTCGCTGATCACGAGCTCCGGTTTGTTCATGTGTGGGTAGCGCCCGTTGTTCCAGTCAAAGCGCCCGGCATCTACAATCACGCCGCCCAACGTGTTGCCGTGCCCGCTGATGCCCTTGGTGGTGGAATGCACCACGATGTCTGCGCCGAAGCGAATGGGGTTGCACAGGTATGGTGTGGGGAGGGTGTTGTCGACGATGAGCGCCACACCATGCCGGTGAGCCAGATCCGCCAGTCCGGGAATGTCGGCGATGAGTGTGGAAGGATTGGCTACGGATTCCGTGAAAATGGCTCGAGTGTCCTCGCCGATGAGTGCTTCGACGGCATCCAAGTCGTTGATGTCGGCCACGAAATCGGTATGTATGCCGAAATTCGGGAAGAATGTGGCCATCGCATCGACCGAGGTGCCGTAGAGCGAACTTGAGGCAATGATACGACCGCCGCCTTCCGCTGCGCATAGCAGTGCGAACGAGACGGCTGCCATGCCGGATCCCACGGCCACCGCGCCCTGCCCGCCTTCCAGTTCGGCGATACGCCGCTCGAGTGTGGAGACGGTAGGATTGGCCAGTCGCGAGTAAGAGTAGCCTGGCAGCGTGCCGCCGGAGAGCGCATCTCCGCGCTCGGCATCGACCAAACCGAACGCGGCGGTCTGGTAGATGGGTACGCTGGCTGCGTTCTGGTGTTCTTGGCTCTCGTATCCGCTGTGTACGGCTGAAGTGGCGAATCCGTTCATGATTCCTCGCTTATGGTGGTGTTTCATTATGGTTTAAGTACTTCGCTTAAGTAACTTCCATCAAAGCGCATCTGCCGTCATGATGTGCCGCGTGTCACAGATTTGCTCATAAGAATTCTTTATGACCGCTTCGAAGAACGGTGAAGTTGAGGCGGTGGAGCAACCGGCAAGTGACGGGTAAGAAGTGAGTGAGACCCCCGCATACCCCGGGTTTTGTCGGGCAAATGCCCGGATGACCATCCATCTCGACCTGACGTTGCCGTCAGGCTCTAGCAGCCTACCCGAAGGACTGGGCGAGCAACCCATGCTTACTGCATTCCCTCTGCTTGGCCTTGCTCCCGATGAGGCTTGCCTTCGCGAACGATGTTACCAACGTCCCGGTGGTCTCTTACACCGCCGTTTCACCCTTACCTGTTCCAACGGAACAGGCGGTTTGCTTTCTGCTGCGCTATCTCTCAGGTCGCCCTGGGCGGACGTTATCCGCCATCGTGCTCTGTGGAGCCCGGAAGTTCCTCAGTCTCGCCCCATGAGGGGTCTGACCGCGGTCATCTGGGGGTCTCAATGTGCCATTCTATCAGGGGCGCGGACGCGCAGACGGCAGTGTGGTGATTTATATTGCGGACGTGAAGATATTGGTGTGGCGAATTGCATATTATAGCGGCATCGGGTACAATTACATGCATTGGTTTACTGCAGTGGTGCGTGAGCCAAGACAGTAAAGCGCCATCGTGCGCGGCGAAGATGCACAAGAAAGGAACGGCTATGAAAGCTGTACGCATTTACGGTGAAGGGGACGTGCGCGTCGAGGATGTGAGCATTGAGGATCCAAAAGCGGATCAGGTGCAGATCAAGGTGAAATACTGCGGCATTTGCGGCTCCGATCTTCATGCCTATTCCGAAGGCTGGGGTCTTCCCACTCATCCGCACCCGCTGACCGGCAAGACCGTGCCAATCACGCTGGGGCATGAATTCTCTGGAGAGGTTGTCAAGGTAGGCGCTGATGTCACCGACCTGAAGGTGGGTGACGCCATTGCCGTCGAACCGCTGTTGGCCTGTGGCAAGTGCGCGAACTGCCGTGCCGGCAACTACAATTTCTGCGATAATGTGGTGGCGGAAGACGGTGCTGGCAACTTCCTCGGCTTCTCGCAGGACGGTGGCATGGCCGAATATGCGAACATCGACGACGTCTTTGCCCACAAGTTGCCTGAAGGTTTGCCCTACGAACTGGGTGCGCTGTGTGAGCCGGTGTCTGTCTCCTACGAGGGCATCAAGAAGTGTGGCTTGCGCGAAGGTCAGACCGTGGCCGTGATGGGTGCCGGTCCCATCGGTCTGACCACGGCGCTGCTGGCGCGTATTGCCGGTGCCAACCGTGTCTATATCTCCGACGTTTCCGAGGTTCGTTTGGCCAAGGCTCGCGAGCTTGGTTTCACCGATGTGCTTAACCCGGCGAAGGAAGACGTGGTGGCCGCCATTCGTGCCGACTATCCCAACGGTGTGGACGTCGCTTTTGAGGCGGCGGGCGTGCAAGCCACCTTTGACACAGCTCTCAAGGTGACTCGTCGCACCGGCAAAGTGCAGATTGTGGCACTGTTCGGTAAGCCGATCAGCATGAACATGACTGATGACGTCATCATGCAGGGCATTGATCTGATCACCACGTTGTGCTACAACAACAGCTTCGACACGGTGCTCGGCATTATCGACAACAACCGTGACGAATTCATGCCGCTGGTCACCAAGAAGGTAAGCCTTGACGACGCTGTGGAAGACGGCATCAAGACGCTTGCCAGCGACAAATCGCAGGTCAAGATCATGATCGATCCCTCGTTGTGAGGATAGACGTTCGCGGACTGTAGCTGTGCATCATGCGCGGATTTCGGTCTGTGTTCTCGCATATACGTCCCGTTGCACCCGCTGCGCATCGGGACGTTTGCATGCAAAAGGCAAACTGGTGTTCGGTATGGCGTGTCATGGGTGTTGGTTTGGTTATGGCATGTTGTCGCGTGTTTCGGTGAGTGTATAGCAGGATGTGGAGTCTACGCAACGGAACCGTCACTGAGTGGGTGTGAGTGACGGTTCTGTTGCGTTGCGTACCGGTGAAGCGTATGAATCGTCGCTGAGCGGTGGTGAGCGTCGGTTTTGTTGCATTGCGTGTGATGTGCGCACCCAAACCGTCGCTGAGTAGGTGTGGGTGTCGGTTTTGTTGTGTTTGGTGATTGGGGCTCAACGGAATCGTCGCTGAGCGGTGGTGAGCGTCGGTTCCGTTGCGGTAAGTGTGGAGTGCGCAACGCAACCGTCGCTGTGATGATATGAGTGTCGGTTTGGTTGCGTTGGTGTAGAGAGTGCGCAACGCAACCGTCGCTGAGTGAATATAAGCGTCGTTTTTGTCGCGTTGGGTGCGGTTTGCTGTTTGTGTGAACGACGGTGACTCTGTAAGTTGGTGTTGACGGTTGCGGCGTATGGTTGCGTAATTGCGCTGATATCTTCATGCGTAGATCTGTTGGGAAAATCCTCGTATTGTGCACGTGCATTTAGTTGGTGGATGGTTTCGTATGTAGTTTGGTGAATATATGCGGGTTCTGTTATGCTGTGTGTTGTTTGTATATGACCTGTGGCACATGATGTGGTTTGGTGTGTGCGGCTGAGAATAGGATGTGATTATGGTTCGTATGGGTGCAAAGAGGCGTGCAGTTGCCGCGTCAGCCACTGCTGCGGCGCTGGCTGTGATGCTGGGGATTTCGGCATTTGCTTCGGCCGATGTTGCCGGTGACTCCGCGATTCGCGGGGAGGGGGTAATCTAAATGCCTCTGCAGTCCAACAGCAAACTGAGGTAGCACAACCTCACACTCTCGAGGATGGTGCGAATTCCTCATCTTCTCTTCTTGCGCAGCAGCAAACCAGTAAAGAAGCTGGAACGATAGGCGCAAACAGTGCTTCGAATACTCAGTCGGCTTTGACGGATAAGGACTCGGCTGCAGTTTCTGCGGATGCGCAGGCCAAACAGGACGCTTCCAGCAGCACTACAGATTCCTCTCAAGACATGACGCGGGCGGCTTCATACCCTGACCATCTCGTTAATGGAGATTTCAGCTACCCGAACTATAACACCGATACACAGTGCTGGAACAGATTCTCGATCACCAGTCCCGGTTATGACCGGTGGCATATTCAGTTCGTCACTAATACCGCCGGGAATTATAAGGTTGATTACGGTGATTGCGCCGGTTGGGGATCATATAGTCCAAGCGTGTTTGGCTGGAAGAATGATGTGGCTGGCTTGACTGGTGGCAGCGCGGTGACGTTCGATCTTGACACCGTGCACAACAATCAGGTAGGCGAGCTTGGCATCAGACAAGCCGACGGTGAGATGGGTAACGGCATCATGTACCAAGACATTGCTACGGTTCCTAGGGCGGTCTACCACTGGAGTCTGAAGCATACGTCGGCGTGGAATAAAGATACCTATTCTATGCAAGTGTTGATCGGCGCGCCGAACAAGACAACCGCGCAGCCTGCCACGAGGACGGCCAGTCAAAACGGCAATACCATCGGCGCGACGTCAACCACGATGACTACGCCTACTAAAGGCACGAATGCGCACGATTTGTATTGGGACACCTATGCTGGCGATTATACGGTTCCAGCGGGGCAAACAGTCACGCGCTTCACCTATGCGGCAGTGAACGGATGGAGCGACATTGACGATGTGAACTTCAGCATTGCGTATCCGCTGACGTATAACGCCAACGGGGGAACTGGGCAGAAGCCAACTGACATTGCCAATGGTATCGGCGGTTGTCAGGTATACCACAACGTCGGAGCGGTGACATTGGCGACGGGTGCGAAGGATAGCGATTGCTGGGATGCTTCGATGTTGACGAAGCCTGGTGCACGTTTCTTGGGTTGGAGTGATACGCTGTTGGGGACGGTGAATACTGCTGCCGATTGGAGTTCAGCACAGTCTCATATCAAGACGTCGGTGACGATGGTTTCCCCGGGTGTGACAGTGTATGCGGTGTGGGGTTCGGATAAGACCCTATCGTTTGATGTGAACACGCCAACTGGGCATACTGCTCCTGTAACGCCGACTGCGCAGACTGTAGGGTTCAACTTAGGCACGACAGATCAGTCTGGTTGGACGGTTGGTGACACTACGAAGGTGCCGGGTTATAAGTTTACTGGGTGGAAGACGGCGCAGTCAGGCACTCCTGTCACTGGCTCTGGTGGCCCGTTCGATGGTAATACCACGTACGATTTCACTACACCGATGATGGCTAATGTTGTGGTGTATGCGGGTTGGCAGCCGTTGGCTGCGGATATTACGTATGATCCTAATCCTGGTGATGGCGTGGTAACGGGAACTACTGATCCGACTGTTGGTGTGACTGATGGTAGTGCCACGATTTCGGATAGTGGGTTTGCTCGTCGTGGGTTCCGGTTTAACGGGTGGAATACGAAGGCGGATGGTTCAGGTGTTACGTATTGGCCGGGGCAATCCTATGACAGGCTGCCTGTTGGTGGTGTGACCTTGTATGCCCAATGGGCAACCGTGCAGTATGCTCTCCCGTTTACTGGTGGTCAGGGTATTGCTGTTTCGATCCTGGTGGCGGTCATACTGTTGGGTGTGGCTGCGGTGTTTCGGTGGTGGAAGAACCGTCGCATGGCCCGGTGAGGTATCAGCAGGCTGTCGGCTTAATGCAACGAAATCGTCGCTTATTGAAGGTGAGCGTCGGTTCTGCTGCGTTGTGTGACGGTGGAGTAGCGGAACCATCGTTGAGGTGGTGTGAGTGACGGTTTGGTTGCGTTGAGTGGTGGAGGTGTAACGGAACCGTCGCTGAGACGATGCTAGCGTCGGTTATGTTGCGTTTGGTGCAGGGTGCGCGGCTGAACCGTCGTTGAGGTGGTGTGAGCGACGGGTTTGTTGCGTTGGTATAGAGTCGCAAGTAAACCGTTGCGGGACGAACCTGGGCGACGGTTGTGTTGTGTAAAGTGAGTGGTGAAGCGGCAAAATCGTCGGTGAGACAATGCAGTCGTCGGTTTGGTTGCGTTGGGTATGGAGTATGCAACCAAACCGACGCTGAGTCAGAGTGAGCGACGTTTCTGTTGCGTTTGGTGCAGGGTGCGCGGCTGAACCGTCGCTGAGCTGGTGTGAGTGTCGGTTATGTGCGGTGAGTGGAGTGTACGCGTCGTAACCGACTGTAATGAGTACTAGCAAGGTGCCAATTGGCACCGAGAATTGACGATAATGATAAGCCTGGGTGCGGCCGTCAATTCTCGGTGGCTCACCGCTCCAGGAATGCAGGGATGCGTTCTGCGGCGTCGCGCCCCAGCTGGTACATGCGCTCCAAGCCTTCCAGATTCTTGGACAACGTGTCCAGTCCGCACAGGTCGCTGGGAGCCAGAACGAGCACCTTGTCCTGCGCTTCGTAGCGCTTGGCGAGGTTCACTTCATCGTTGTAGGTTTTGAAGCGCATCTTGAGCTGGTAGGCCGCAGCAGGGTAGGAGTGGTGCAACATTGCGGCAGGAATGGCGTCTTTCTTAGCTTGACGGACGAAATCGTATTCGTGCGTCAAGATGAGAATCACTCGGTCTGCGCCGTCATCGAGCGCTTTCTGCACCGGTACCGGGTCGGCCAGTCCGCCGTCAAAATAGGGCACACCGTTAATCATGTACGCCTTATTGGCCACCGGCACTGCAGAGGATGCCATCATCGTCTCGTAATGATCTTGGCTGATGTCGTCACGCCCAAAGTAAGTGGGGTGGCCGGTGTTCGCGTTGCATGCCACTACGGTGAAGTCGGCAGGATTGTGCTCAAACGCCTCATAGTCGGCTGGATATTCGCCGTCATGATTAGACAGTGTGCCGTAAATGTAGTCGAGATTGACGAAGTTGCGGTCGTGGAAGAAGTTGCTGGGGCTAGCGTACTCCTTGCGGAATGCGTACTGCGTGTAGAACGTATAGGAGCGCCCGGGCTGTTTGCATAAGAAGGTGAAGATGTTGGCGCTACCGGCAGAGATGCCGTACCCGTGGTCGATGGTCAGGCCCAGCTCGGCCATGCGGTCCATGACTCCAACGCCGAATATGGAACGGTAGCCGCCGCCAACATCAATCATTGCGGTTCGTGTCATGAGTTCCTCCAGTTGTCCAGCAGCGGATGCGTATTATACGCTCAGCATACGCGGCGCTGGCGGACATCGGCGACGCGAACTCACCGGTTCAGCAGGTCAAGCGCAAGCTGCTGTTTGGCTGGGCTCGGGTCGGAATTGTGCAGTTCAACCGCACCAAGCTGATGAGCACCGTCTCCCTGCGGAAGAGGCGCCAGCGCGCCTCGCTCCTGCAACAGACTGCGCACTCGCCGTGCAGTGCCTGCGTTGCCGTCGATGATGGCGCAGGTGGAGGGGAGTAGTTCTTGGAAATACTCGCGATAAAACACGAAATGGGTGCAGCCCAAGACCACAGAATCAATAGTATCGAGGTCGTACGCGTCAAAATAGCGGTGCAGCGCCTTCATGACCACGCGCCGGTCGCCAAGCATCCCCTGCTCCACGATTTCCACCAAATCAGGGCACGGCTGGCGGTAAATGGTATGGGTGTCCTCAAAACGGCTCATCAGCGCAGCAAACTTGTGCTCGCGCAACGTCAGGTCAGTGGCAGCTACAATAACCCGCTGCGCTCGCCCCTGGCCCCGATCGCACGCCACTTTGAGCGCCGGTTCCATGCTGATAATAGGGAAGGGGTACGCGGCCCTCAAATCGTCCACCGCAGCAGAAGTGGCGGTGTTACAGGCAATCACGACCGCTTTGACACCCATACGAGCGAATCGTTCCACGATGTCGAAAGACAGCTGCCGCACCTCGCTCGGGCTTTTCGTGCCGTACGGTGCATTGGCGGAGTCGCCGAAATACACGATCCGCTCGGCCGGCATAAGCGAGCGCAGCTCGCGGACTACGGAAATACCGCCCAATCCCGAATCGAACACGCCGATGGGAGCGTCTGCAGTCATACTGTCCCTTCCTGTCATATTCCTTATTGTAGGAGCTGGGCTGTGCTGGCGGCGAACGGCGCGTTAGACTTGGGGGTATGACGATTCCAAGACACATCGTAAAAGCTCACGCCACCGGCAATGATTTCGTGCTCTATGTTGACCCGGATGGCCGCTACGAGCCTGACGCCGACGAGGTGCGCTGCCTGTGCGACCGTCATTTCGGCATCGGTGCCGACGGCCTGATTCGTTTGGCACACCCGTGCGATGTTTCCGATCTTGAAGAATCGGACGTGGAGCGTTGCCAGCAGGCAGGAGCTCAGTGGTTCATGGACTATCGCAACGCTGACGGGTCCATCGCCGAGATGTGCGGCAACGGCACGCGCGCAATCACCCTGTTGGCACAGTGCGAAGGTATTGCGGCCGGGCCTGGAGGCGAGCCGTTCCTGCTGGGCACGCGCGCCGGGGTGAAGACGCTGCGCTCGTTGGGTGAGGCGGTTCCCTACGGTGAGCACGTGTTCGAGGTGTCGGTCGGACGTTGGCAGATCGGCCCGGTGGACGCGCTGCAGGTCTCACTGCCTGGGTTGGAAGGTGTGCGGGCAGGCACCTTCGTCGACATGGGCAACCCGCATGTAGTGGTGGTTTTGGACGGCGCTCGCGGCACACTGCCGGTTGGTGCAGGCGCGTGGCCGGATGTGGAACAGCTTGATTTGTCGCGCGCTCCTACGGTCACGCCCGCGCTGGAGCATGGGCAGAACGTCGAGTTTGTGCGAGTTGACCGGTTGGATGCCAGGCGAGGGGTTGGCGAGGCCACGATGCGCGTCTACGAGCGAGGCTGCGGTGAGACGCTGTCGTGCGGTACCGGCTTGTGCGCCACGGCGGTCACGCTGCGTGCCAAGACGGGAGTGGATCAGTGGGATATCCGCGTGCGCGGCGGGGTGCTGCATGTGGCGGTGAGCGATGATGATGTGAAACTTACCGGGGACGCTTGCCTAGTGGCAAACGTTGAGCCGGAGCAGCTGTAACGTGAGGGGTATCAAGCCCCGTGCGAGTTAGGGCAAGGCCTCACCAAGAAACACAACAGCCGCTGACACGCAATTACAGGAATGCATATCAGCGGCCGTATGCCATGAGGGACTTCGCTATGCGAAGAGCGCTGGGCCTTCGGTGATGACTACGAGTGCCACGATGGCTGCGATCCACAGCACGTCCACCATCCAGTCGTAATGCAGACGGTAGTAGGTGCGCAACCACCCTGCGTTGGCTCCCAGCCCTTGCACGGTGACTGTAGCGTGGCTTAAGGCCATGAACATTACCGTGGTGGCTCCCATCATGAGCATGCACCACGGGCATAGCGCCTTGATGACGAACAAGGACTGGGAGAACAGCCAATAACTGAACAGCAATGCCAGCAGGCCACCGCCCCAAGCGGCGCCGGCGAACCATCGAGGCAACTTGACTTGTGCCAGACCGATTACGGCCACGGTGATGAACACGCTGTAGGCCGCGATGCCGAAGAAGGCGTTCGGAAAGCTCAAACTGCCGATTGTGATGAGTTCGGCTTGCGGTGACTGAGCTACTGAGGAGCAGGAAACCACGGTGTTTACGTCGCAGCTCAATGGGGCGTTGCCGTTGCGTGCCAGCTTCAGTGTTTCTGCAGACAAGGTAAACGCGCTGAGCAGCCCGAGTGCAGCTCCGACCAGCATTACGGCATATGTCCACGTGGAACTGTGCCAGAAGCCGGTAAAAGACTTTGCAGCTGGGACGGCAGAGGCTTCCGGAGCGTTCTCCTTGTTGAGAGCGGGCGCTGTTGACCGCTGCGACGGGTCAGTGGATTGCTGCTTCTTGCTCATGCTTTGGTACGATAGCAGGGTGACACGAATATTGCGATCGACGCCTCCCGCGCACGGCTGGGACCTGCATTGCCATACGGTATACTCCGACGGCACCACCACTCCCGCGGAGTTGGTGAAGCGTGCCCGGGCATGCGGATTGGATGGGGTGGCCATCACCGACCACGACACTGCAGCAGGCTGGGATGAGGCGAGGCGACAGGCGGAAACGTTGCACATGCCGCTGCTATGCGGCTCCGAGATCACAGCTGAATTTGATATTTCTTCTGTGCACATGTTGGCGTATGCGTACAACCCGTGCAGCGAGCACATCGTGCGACTATTTACCAGCACTCGTCAGGCAAGGCTTGAGCGTGCGCAGATTATGGTGGAACACCTGTCCCGCGATTTTCCCATCAGCTGGGAGAGTGTGTTGGAGCAGGCCAAGAAAGGCGATCAGACCACAGTAGGCCGCCCGCACATGGCCGATGCCCTTGTGGCCGCAGGTGTTTACCCGACAAGGTCGGATGCGTTTTCCGGCGCAATTTCAGCCTCGAGCGAATATTACATTCCCACGCCGTCTCCCAGTGCCGTTGAAGTGGTCGAGGCAGTGCGACAAGCAGGAGGGGTGAGCGTGGTGGCGCATCCGGGCGATCACAGCCGCAACGCCACATTGCTGAGCGACGAACAGATACATCGCTTGGCGCTAGCTGGGCTAGGCGGTCTCGAGGTGTGGCACCGGGGCAACAGTAGCGAGCAACGTGCCCGGTTGCTGGAATTGGCGAGGCGCAATGATTTGTTGGTCACCGGAGGCTCGGATTGGCATGGGGAAGGCAAGCCGAATCTTCTGGGGGAGTGTGTTACTGATGACGACACGGTGGCTGAGATTATCAGCCGCAGTGCAGAGCTTGCAACAAGTTGACCATCTTGTGCGGCGCAATGGTGCGTTCAGTCGATTGCATTGATGGTAATCTGCCCTAACAAGATTTTCGGGCAAATCGGGCGGGCAAATCGGATACGTTCTGCGAATAGCGAGTTTGCAATCATCACATAGCGTGCGAGGAGATAACGATAACAAAATTGCCTCGCACGTGAAATTTCAATGTGCGAGGCAATAGTGAGCGGTCAGGTGCTTTAAAGGGCGCCGAACCCTACGGCATGCTTGGTCTCGGAACCGATCATTGCGTAGCCTAATGCTCCGGCGGGTACGATGATGCGACGGCCCTTGTCGTCGAGCAGGCTGATGGGCTTGCCTTCGTTCATCGCTTGCTCCACCGCAGCCTCCACACTCTCGGCGCTGTCCGAAGTGCTGAAGTTAACGGGGCGCGCTACATTCTGAATGCCGAATTCAACGTCCATGTGTGTTTCCTTTTCTGTTAGGCCGCTGCCGGTATCCGCCGGCCGCATATTGGCTTTGTCGTATGATTGTACGCCGTTGCGTACTGGCGTTCACTCTGTCCGCTTATTGTCCGTGGTATCGTCACTGCCTGCCGTATGGTCGAAGGTGATGTCGGAGAAGTGGAAAGAGCTATTGGTGTCATCTTCCGCATCCGGTTCGTTTGACGCTGAGCTTCCCGGCTGCGGTGTCTGGGCGAACTTGCGGCTCTCGTACTCGTCAAGTCCCTCCTGGGCATCACGCAGTGCCTGCTGCTCCTGTTCAAGCTTGGGGATGAACAAGGTGGGAGGCAGACCGCTGTCTCGCGTGGTCTTGTGGGTGGAATGATCGTTGGCTGCGGCAGCGTGCACAGCATTGTCTGGCGCAGGCTGATCGATGGTCTGCGATTCGTTGCCGGCAGACACCGTGCCGGCTGCCATCACAACCGTGGCTGACGACGAGGGATCCGGCATGTCCTTGTAGGAGGGACTGTTCGCCTTGCTGCCAGGGTTTGGCCGCTGCGTGCCCGAAGAGGCCGGACGTTCAGCGCTGAAGGTGTTGTCTTCGTCGAGTGTGTTGTCGGAGACGATGTCCTCGTCATGGGTGTTGTCGTTGTCAAAGGTGTCGTCGCTCACCGGCACATCGTCGAAGGTGTTGTCTTCGTCGAGTGTGTTGTCGGAGACGATGTCCTCATCCTGCGTGTAGTCGCCGTCGAAGGTTTCGTCGGACTGTTCCTGACGGGCTTGCGCCTGCGCCTGTTCGCTGGCCTGACGTCGAGCAGCCTCAGCAGCGGCCTTCGCCTGACGCGCCTCACGCTCCGCGCTGGCCTTGGCCTCATTGCGGTTGGTGAGCACGGTCAGCTCGTGCGCCAGCTTCTCAACCTGTGCCTTGAACTTGGAGATCTGGCGGGAATCGGCGCGGCTGAGAGCCTCGATGAACTCGCCCACCTGTTCCATCTGCATCCACAGGTTGGCTCGCAGCATGATCAGATCATCCACGCGTGAACCCATCATGTGCCCGTAGGCGCTCATCAGCTGGTTGCGGTGCTCTTCGTCCAGTTTGGAGAATATCCAAGCCAGGTCTCGTGCCGGATCGTTCAACTGCATGCTCTGCCAGTTGGTAACCGCGTTGATGGTTGAGCCTGAGAAGACAAAATCGCCATCGTTGAACCCGCCATGTACCAGGCAAGTGGAGAACATCCACAGACCGTCGGTATTGATGACCTTGGCCCAACTGGACGTGATGGCCTGAGGGATGTGTCCTGCCCGTTGCAGACGTTCGATCCATGTGGTGAGCTGGATGCGGATCTCGTCGGTGGTGAACGTCGCGTAGCCGCCCGACTCAAGAAAATCGGGGTTGAGACGGTGAATCGCACCGATGGCGGTGCCGGCGCTGGCACAGTCCTCGAAGGTGAGCAGATCAAGCGAGCGAGATTCGCCGTTGACGTGAGGGGCCACCAGCACAGACTCGTCCCCACCGGGTTCGAACGCGCTGATATCGTCCACAGAGAAACCCAGTCCATTGGGCCCACGGGTCCCCGCCAGTGTCTGGGAGGCTTGCGCACGCTCGGCAAGGCGCTTGCGGCCTTCTTCGCTACGGGCGGCATATACGTCGTAAAAGCGGCCGCGTGTGTCCTGAACCACGGCAAATGCTATGCCTGCGGCCTCATCGGTCTCATTCGTTTGGTGTACGTCGCGCACGCCGGCAACGGCGATGGACGGCATCGCGGCCGAGGCTAGTGCTGCCAACGTAAGCTTGCTCTGTAAAGTCGTCACACCCCTACAGTAATACAGTGCACCCCCGTGAGGAAATTTTCGGCCAGCCGTCCAAAAAATTTGGGGCATGCGACTGCCACAATGGAACCATGACCACCTCGACCTTGCCCCATGACGACGCCGAAGCCCTGCTGGAGGGCCTTGACGACTCCCAGCGAGCCGCCGCGACCGAGTTGGAAGGGCCGGTGCGCATCATCGCCGGTGCCGGTGCAGGCAAAACCCGTACGGTCACCAGGCGCATCGCCTACGCCTGCGCCACGGGGGCATGGGATCCGAGCCGCACACTCGCGGTGACGTTCTCGGTGAAAGCGGCAGACGAGATGCGTCGACGTCTCGAAAACCTTGGTGTGGACGGGTCGATCACCGCAGCCACCTTCCACTCTGCGGCCCTGCATCAACTGCGTCGCGTCTGGCAGCAAATCAGCGAAGCGCCGTTCCCGCGTCTTGTGGAGAACGCACAGGAGGTGATGCACCGGGCACTCAAGCGGTTCGACGACCCGGATCGTTTCGGTGACAGCGAAGTGAGGGATCTCATGGCGCAGATCGACTGGGCGAAAGTGTCTTTGGTGGCACCCGACGACTATGTCAGAGTGTGCGCCGCAACCCATCGTGAGCCGCCTGCCGGACTAGAGGCAGCGGAATTTGCTGATATATACACGGCGTACGAGCAGGAGAAGACCTCGCGAGGTGAGATGGATTTCAATGACATTTTGCTCATGGTCTGTCATGTGCTTGACCGGTTCCCCGAGGCCGCTGCTTCCATACGTTCCTCCATCGGTTGGCTCACCGTTGATGAATACCAAGATGTATCGCCTCTGCAGCACCGGCTTATGACGTTATGGCTGAACGGCAACACCAACGTATGCGTGGTGGGGGATCCGGCACAGACCATCTATTCGTTCGCCGGAGCCAGTAGCTACGATTTGCTGGGGTTCGCCGATGAATTCGCACCGTTGAGCGCCGACATCAATTTGGGCATCGACTACCGTTCCACGGCAGCAATCGTTTCCAGCGCCAACAAAGTACTGGAGAAAGCCCCAAACCGCCAGGATTATCTTCGTCTCAAAGCAGTGAGAGCTGGTGGCAGGAAAGTGCTACGAACTGTGTACGACAACGACGTGCAAGAAGCGCAAGACGTGGCTCATCGTATTGTAAAACTGGTGGAATCGGGCGCCGATGTGGCTGATTGCGCGGTATTGACCCGCATCAACGCGCAACAGCAGGTGGTGTGTCGAGCGCTTAGGGCGGCAGGTCTGAACTACAGGATGAGACGCGACGGAGCCGCACAAAGCTCCGTATTGGAAGACGATAACGAATCGCGGCGCGCGGCGTTGGAGGCATTGGGCCTGCGCGCCGCCGGAGCGGTGACGGTCTCGACGATTCACGCTTCGAAGGGTTTGGAGTTCAAGCATGTCTTCCTTATCGGTTGCTCGGAAGGCCTGCTGCCGTACGGATCACCTGCTGAGGGCGACGCTTTGGAAGAGGAGCGGAGGCTGCTCTACGTGGGAGTGACCCGTGCCGAGGACACGCTGCACATCTCTTACGCGCGCAGCAAGGACGGCACCGGTTCGCTCACTCGTTCGCCGAGTCGGTTCCTGTAGGTTCCTGCCCCTGCCCGCCGTTTGCAGCTGGACGGTTTGTGCCGTCTGAAGCATCATCGTCGCTCGCTGTGTCTATTTCGCCGGAGCTGTCAGGTGCGCCGGCTCCGGAATCTGTGCTGTTTGCCTGTGCAGAACCGCCCTCATCTGAGTCGTTGTGATTGGTACCGCCTTGATCGGCTGCTCCCATATCGCTTTCGCGCAGTAGCTTGGCGAGTTCGGCATCCCAATCTATGGTGCCGTGTTCAGTATCGGCGCTCGCCGAGGATTCGCTCTGCCGCTCCGGGGAAGGAGTGTTTGTGGGATGTTCTGCAGAGGCATCCTGTGCGTCGATGCGTGGAGTCGAATCGTCGATTTGGGGCAGCAGATCGGGGTGGGACCAAGCGTGATCTCGTCCCTGCACTCCTTGCTCGGCAGTAAGGCGTTCCCACAAAGCAGCGGCCTCACGCATACGCTTGGGCTTAAGTTTCAAGCCCAGCAGGGAGGAGAAAGTATGTTCGGTGGGGCCTCCGACCGCACGCTCGCGACGTGCCATCTCACGCAGCTGCTCGATATGCGGAATATGGGCCATGCCGGCATGCCAGGTAACGCAGTCAACCCAGCCTTCGACCTGATCCAGCAGATTTTCCAGCGCTCGCAGGGCTTCCTGCTGTTCCGGGGTATCGGGAATGGCTACTTTGGAAAGATCCACGGCTCCGGAGAGAGATTCAGGATCCATGCTAGTGGCATCGCGCAACTGCTCCTCTACGGCATCCAGATCGATATCGACACCACGGGCATATTTTCCGATAAGCGCCTTGAAACGAGGCATGAGCCAGGGCACGTTTGCGAAGAGCCTTGCATGTGCAGCTTCCTCAAGTGCCACATATGCCAGAACCTCCGCTTTGTCGATACCCAAATCGTCCGCATAAGCGAAGACGTTTTGAGCCACAATCGCACCGGCGGGATTGTTCTGCAAGGCGATACCTTGATCGAAACTGCCGTGTACCTCATGGCTGATTTCTCCCGCCGAGTTTCCTAGTTGCATGGCGAATGCGGTACTGCCCAGCATCTTGACAAGACTCGCAGGATCTTTCATGTTGTCAGGTATGGAAATGGGGATGGGTCCGGCAAAGACTCCTGAGATCTCGCCCGAGTCTCCTAAACGGTCGGTCATCACTTCAGCCAGTGCGTCGTTGGTTGCCTGTGCCACCGGGCTGGCGATATCCACCCAAGCGTCCAACGTGGAGCTCACCCAGTCGGCACGGGTCTGTACCTGCACCTCCCCGTGTGCAGGGTCGATGTCGCAGGTGGTGTCAAGCCACAGGTTTGCTTCGCTCATCGCCTGGCGCACCTCCTGTGCGTTCTCGGCGCTTACGATTTTCTCACTCGACTCGTCGTTGGCCTGCGCTGTGGCGATGGAAGAGGCCAACTTGGCGTTGATGGAGCCGCCTTGCATCGCATCGGTCATGTCTCCGACTGTGCTGAATCCTTGTGAGGTGAACGCCTGCATCATGGCCTGCACTTCGGAGGGACGGGGGAGTTTGGATACATCCTGGCTGAACAGCTGGTCGCGCACCACAGAAGGCATGGATTGAATCTGATTCCATACCAACTCTCCCTGCACGGGGCCAAAGCTTTCAACGATCCACTGGTGGATTGCATTCTCATCCATCGTTTGCTCCTCGGGTTGCAACTCGTCGTAACTGAATCACGACCAATCTTATTGGTTCGCATGGTCTTCCGCCCCGCGCGATGTTGGTGGCAGCGGGTCATAGAATAACCGAGTGAAGATTCGTAACGCACCAAGTAACAAGCCTGATTCCAAGGCATCGGCTTCCGGCAACAGGCGTAGGCGCAACACAGGTCTGCATGTGGGATCGTGGTGTGTGATGCTCTGCCTGCTGGCCATGCTTGTTCCCAGCCCGTACGTCATCAAATCTCCAGGACCGACCCAGGATGTGCTCGGTACCGTTGACGGCACTGAGGTGATTGCCCTGGACGGGGTGAAAGCACACAAATCTCGTGGCAAACTGCTGATGGTCACCGTCAGTGTTGAAGGGGTTCCCGGATATGTGGTGCCCGTGTCCAGAGTTATTCCTGCGTTGGCTGACAGCAATCAGGAAGTCGTACCGAGTGAGGCTGTGTTCCCGGTGGGTCAAAGTGCCAAGGAGTATCAGCATGAGTCCGACTCGCAGATGAGCGGATCCCAGGATGAGGCTTCGAAGGCTGCACTGGCATATGCAAAGCAGCGAGGGATAGATGTGGAGGGAGCGAAAATAACCCTGCACAGCAAGGATGTGGGAGGCCCGTCGGCCGGCATGATGTACGCGCTCGGCGTGTTGTCCAAGCTCACGCCTCGCGATGAGACCGGAGGGCGTGTCATTGCCGGCACCGGTACCATAGACGAAGCTGGAACGGTTGGGAAGATCGGCGGTATCACGCTGAAAATGCAGGGTGCCAAACGTGACGGCGCCACATGGTTCATTGCTCCTGCGGGAGACTGCGGGGAAGTGGTAGGTCATGTGCCGCAAGGGTTGCGCGATGTGAAGGTAGCGACGCTTGACGATGCGTACCGTGCGCTCGAAGCCATTGGACAGGGGCGTGGCGAATCACTGCCACACTGCTCGGCCAGTGGTGCGGGGCGGAGCTCTCAACGCTAGCCTTACAACGTTGCTGCACAGCGTATTTCGACAAAACGTGACGCAGTTCGCAGCCGTTTGCTACTATGAGCCACGTGAATGAAACGGCATCTCAAAACGCTGAAGAATTCGGTTTTCGCGAAGGCGACATTGTCCAGGAGTGGCTCTGGGACGATGACGTTGACGACTCCGTGCGTGCGAAGATTGAAACGTTGACAGGCGAAGACCTTGTTGATGAAGATTACGACTCCACAGTTGACGGGGCTATCATCTGGTGGCGCGACGGCGATGATGAAGATGGTCTGAGCGACACCATTGTGGATGCGTATGCGGTGATTGGAGATGACGGTCCTATGTGGCTGATTACCCCCAAGCCTGGTCGTTCAGGGTCCGCGAATCCCAACATAGTGCAGTCTGCGACCAAGACCGCCGGCATGAATGCCGCCACACCGCTCACTGTGGCACCGGATTGGAACGGAATACGGCTGCGTCCTTTCGGCAAAGGCCGCTGAGATGAATGAAGCCCCGACATGCTTACACGCCTGTCGGGGCTTCATTCATAGTGAAATACTTGCATTTCAAGTGTTTAAAGAGATGTGGGCGATGAGGGATTCGAACCCCCGACATCCACCGTGTAAAGGTGGCGCTCTAACCAGCTGAGCTAATCGCCCGCAATCGTACATGCTTCATATGTTCGCGTTGCAGATTCATACTGTAGCGCACCGTGCGGTCAACTTCAGTGAATCGTTGCCGCGGCAGGGCGGAACACGCGCGCATAACCGGTGTGTGCAGCTGCTGTAGTTTGGTTTTTCTCGTTGATGCGTCTGTGCGCTCGCGTAAACTTGACGCAGTCAACGATTACCTTGAGGAGGCAAATCCTATGGCCGAGGAAACCGAGACTGGTCAGAAAATGCCCGGGATTGCCCGTGTCGGCAGTCGCAAGCGCGGGTATGACGTGGATCAGGTGGACGCGTTCCTGGACAGGGCGCATGCCATGTACGACAGCGACCGCATGCCGCTGACGCTCAACGATATCCAAAACGCCGCCTTCCATTTGGTCAACGGAGGCTACGCTATCGGCCAGGTCGATGCCGCCCTGGCTCGTTTGGGCCGTGCCGTTGCAGACAAGCAGACCGCACGTGAACTCAATGAGCAGGGGAACGAGGGATGGAAGGCACGCACCCGGCATCTGTACCGCGTGGTGGAGAACCATGCTGAGCGTCCTGCCAAGCACCGTTTCGCCAGGGGCGAGCGGAAACGTATCTCCTATGATGTCAAGCAAGTCGATCAGCTCGTCAACATGGTGGTCGATAAGATCGCCCTGGGATTGGGCATGGACGATGACATCAAGCAATCCAAAAAGTTGGATAATCTTAGTTCCACCAGCGTGTCGAATTCTATTTTTACCCAGCGTAAAGGTTCGCGCGGCTACGATCAGCGTCAGGTCGATTACTTTCTGAGCTACTGTGTGGACCTGCTCAACCGCATTGAGTCCTACAACCGTCTGGATGGCTATCAGCAAAGTGTCGGTTCTGCCGGTGCTTTCGATGGCGCGCCTTCTGCTCCCGTGCCGGTTGCTGCAGTACCAGCGCCGATGCCAAACAGCGCTGCGGACGAGCAGTACGCCAATGGTTTCGACTATGCGTCTGGCGGGCAGCTTGAGGACGATTCACGTGATGAATTTGCTGAGCCGTTCAATGCTGGTTCCAGCGTTTCGAATTTCGGGTTCGACGATGATTTTGGTGATTCGGCGGTAGATGATTCGGTTGTTGAACCGCGCAATGCGTATGAGCAGCACAGCGCTTATGAACCGGTTGCGACTGCATATGAGCCGGAACCGATGGATGTTCCTGCGGCACCGCCTGCACCGGATTTTTCGCAGTCGGCGCAGGTAGCACCGAGTGCAAGTCAGATGTCTGACTATCCAGCTCCTCCTGTCTCAGCTCCCGTTCCGGCTCCTGCTGCTTTCAGTGCGACGGAATCATTCGCCCCCAGTGTTCCTCCGGCTCCGGCACCCTCGTCGTTTGATGGAGCTCCGGTGCCCCCGCAGCCAGTGGAAAGCGACGTTCCGGCTCCTGCCGCAGCCAGCCCCTCGCTTGCTGCCCTGGCGAGTATGGGCCAACAGGCAAATGCCCCGGCCCCCGCTGCCCCTCCCGCACCTCAGTTCGATGGCAAATCCGCAGATGCCGGAGCACATTATGACGATGCTCTCTATGAGGACGAACAGAGCGACATGGGCATTCCCAATGTCACGTTCCCCGGGCTGAGCAATGGCGGCAACGGGTATCGTTTCTGATTATGCGGGCGGGGTGACGTCCCCTAGGTTGGTGTGAGTTTGAGTGATGTGATGAACGGTGCCGAGCAGCCGGACGAGAAGGCTGAGCGTGCCGAGCGCCCCAAGGCATGGACGTTCGGCAAGCGTATGCTTGCCACGCTGCCCATCTTCGTGATTATGCTGGGACTGCTGGTTTCCATATCAGGTGCCACAGCGACCTCATGGAACAAGGAGCCGACCGATCAGCGCATCGAAACGTTGACGCCCGACACCAGCGTGCACTTCGACAACCCACAAGGTGTGCACTTGAACAGGAAAGGCGACTACGAGGTAACGAGCCGGCATATCACAATCGATGCCAAGCAGCCTTCGACCGGTGCGGTGCAACGTATCAACGTCAACATTCGCGAGCCGAAGGGTGCGCCCAAAGGCATGCCGGGTCTGGTGTTCTTGCATGGCGCCGGCTATGGTACGTGTGACAACTCGTTTGGTGACGTGGCCACTGATTTTTCCTCGGCCGGTTTCGTGACGGCGGTGCTCGACAAACCGGTATGGAATACCAACGACCTGACCCGAGACTATCCGGGGTCGGCGGTCGCCTACGACCAGGTGGTCGACTACGTACGCGGTCTGCCTGGCGTCAATCCCGACAACATCGGTCTGTATGCCACTTCGGAGAGCACATGGATCTCGCCGTATGTCATCAAGCAAGACAAGCGTATTGCCTTCCAACTGCTGCTGAGCCCTATGGTTTACCAGCCTAGGCTTTCGCTCGGTTTCTTTGTCTCCCAAGACTTCTCTCTGGTCGGTGCCAATGATGGATACCAGTCGATTGTGCGCCGTCTGTTCCACATTGATGCAGATATGTTCGGCATGCATAATCTGGACGTACCGGTGGATTTGCCGGAGGCATATTCGGTTCCCACCATGGTCATGTATGGCGCCAAAGATGTGATGACCGCGCAGGTGCAAGGCGCTGAACACATCTTCGATTCCGCACATAAAGCAGGAAACCAGAATGTGACCGTACGCAGCTACCCTGTGGCCAACCATGTGCTGCGTCTGGGAGACGAGGCGGAAGCCGGCACTCCGTTCGCCGACGAGTATGAGCGTGATATCACTGACTGGACGGTCGGCACCTTAGCCGGACTGCATGAGACGAGCGAGCGTGTGGCGGGGGTGACCATCCACCAGTCCACGGCGGTGCCAACCGAATTGCATGCCGACAGACCGCTGACGGTGTACGGATGCATTGTGCATGTTGCCATGTTGGTGCTGTTGGCAGTGGCCATAGTACTTTCGTTGGTCGCTTTGGTGATGAAGGCTGTGCGATGGTTGCGTCGTGACAAGCGCCGTGTGTTCGGGTTCCGGCATGGCTTCGGCAGTGAACTGCTGGCCATCACGGTCACCACATTCGCCACGTTTATACTGTTCGGAGCCGGTTTGGGTCAAGTCATCATGGCGCTGGTCAAGCTTGGTTGGGGAGGCGCACCCGATGAAGATCCGGGCATGATGCATTGGAGCTGGCCGGTAGTGCAGATTATTGCCGTGGTCATGGTCTGGGCGTGGGCGCGAGTCGTGGCACGTCTTGTGGAATTGACGCAGACCGGCAGGGTGCGTTTGCCGTTCTCCAAGACGAAGCAAGGTTTATCCCTGCAGACTGCGCAGCCGTCATCGGTGAAGAACGAACCGGCACTGGCTACCACCCGATTCGGCAGAATCTTCTTCTGGGTGGTGGCGGCGGCCATGCTGCAGATGCTGCTGGTCTTCGCTTTCTGGGGGCTGTTCATCTACTAGATCGGTAGGAAACCGGCACGGAGAGGAGACGGCCGTGGCATTGTATCGTGACGAAGGCGTGGTGCTGCGCACGGTCAAACTAGGCGAGGCCGACCGCATCATTACGCTCATGACGCGCAACCATGGCAAGATTCGTGCTGTGGCCAAAGGGGTGCGTCGTGTCAAATCACGTTTCGGCGGTCGTCTTGAACCGTTCATGCGCTGCGACCTGCTGGTGGCTCAGGGACGCTCGCTCGACGTGATTTCCCAAGCATCCTCGATTTCGGCTTATGCCAGCACGGTATGTGCGGACTATGAATCCTATGGTGCGGCCAGCGCCATGGTCGAGGTGGTCGACAAGCTGGTGTCCAACGAAGACGAACCGGCTCAAGCTCAGTATCTGTTGCTCATTTCTGCCTTGCATGCGCTGGAGCTGAACCGGCACCAAGCGTCGAGCGTCGGCTATTCGTATGCGTTGCGAGCCTTGGCCTTGGCTGGGTGGACGCCGCGTCTGGACTCGTGTGTGGTGTGTTCCACACGTGACGACCTGGGGTATTTCTCTTCGGAAGCGGGCGGTGTGATGTGCTCTGTACATCACACCCGGCAGTCCAGACCCATCGGTTTGGAAGGGCGTGAGCTGCTCGAGGCGTTGCTTGAAGGCGATTGGTCGGTGCTTGACCGGACTGTTCCAGATCAGCAGACATGCCGGTTTGTGGAGGAATGGTGCGAATATTACCTGGAACGCCCCATCCGTTCTTGGCAGTTGTTACATTCATAGGTATGGCTTTTGAACAAGTGGACTATCAGTCGTTGAGTGTTCCTGCGGCACCATTCTCCGACCCTGACATCATTCCTGATTTCCCGAAAGGCTCCGTGCCCCGTCATGTCGGTGTCATCATGGACGGCAATGGACGTTGGGCGCAGAACCGCGGATTGGCGCGCACCAACGGGCATCAGGCTTCCGAACCCGTGGTGTTCGACACCATCGCCGGTGCCATCGAGGCCGGTGTGCGGTATCTGAGCCTGTACACCTTCTCCACCGAGAACTGGAAGCGCAGCCCACAGGAGGTTCGCTTCCTTATGGGATTCTCCCGAGATATCATCCATCGCCGTGTAGCGCAGATGGACGAGTGGGGCGTGCGTGTGCGTTGGAGCGGCAGACGTCCCAAATTGTGGAAGTCGGTAATCGACGAGTTGGAAACCGCGATGGAACGCACGCGCCATAACACGACCATTGATGTGGTGTTCTGCATCAACTATGGAGGCCGTGCGGAGATCGCGGATGCGTGCGCGCAAATCGCCCGTGAGGTACGCGACGGTGAGATCAGCGGAGATCGCGTCACCGAGAAGATGATTGCCCAGCACCTGTACAATCCGGACATCCCCGATTGCGATTTGATGATACGCACCTCGGGGGAGCAGCGCACGTCGAACTTCCTGCCATGGGAGGCGGCGTATGCCGAGTTGGATTTCGCTCCCGAACTGTTCCCGGAATACGGCCGTGAGCCGTTGTGGCGCTCCATCGACCATTACGTGCACCGAGACCGCAGATTCGGCGGTGTGAAGAAGTAGCCCCGTCGGCTTGCCGCGAGTGCGGGAAACACGGCAGGAGAACTCTGCCGGATGGCTCAATCGGCGGTTTTGGCTGTCAGTAACTGCTACTAGCATGGCGCTATATCTTTATCCGTTGTTGTCTTTGACCAGAAGGTGTGATTGTGGCTGTTTCCAAACTTGATGAGGTGGTGTCGCTGGCTAAGCGGCGCGGATTCGTGTTCCCCGCCGGGGAAATCTACGGTGGTACGCGCTCGGCTTGGGACTATGGCCCGTTGGGTGTGGCGCTCAAAGACAATATCAAGCGTGAGTGGTGGCGTTCCATGGTCGTCACCCGCGGCGATGTGCAGGGCGTGGACACATCCGTCATCCTGCCTTCGGCGGTATGGAAGGCTTCCGGCCATGTCAGCGTGTTCAACGATCCGCTTATCGAATGCCTGAACTGCCACAAGCGTCAGCGTTCCGACAAGCTTGAGGAGTCGTGGGCTGAGAAACACGGCGACAAGATGCCGGAGAACGGACTGAAAGACATTGCTTGCCCCGAGTGCGGTACACGTGGTCAATGGACTGAGCCTCGTGACTTCAACATGATGCTGCGCACCCAGCTCGGCCCGGTGGACGATGACAACGCCCTTCACTATCTGCGCCCTGAAACCGCACAGGGGATCTTCGTGGACTTCAAGAATGTCATGACTTCTTCGCGTTCCAAGCCACCGTTCGGTATTGCCAATATCGGCAAGTCCTTCCGCAACGAGATCACGCCCGGCAACTTCATCTTCCGCACCCGTGAGTTCGAGCAGATGGAAATGGAGTTCTTCGTGGTGCCCGGCACCGATGAGGACTGGCATCAGTATTGGATTGACACGCGCACCCGTTGGTACACCGATTTGGGTATCAACCCCGAAAACCTGCGTCATTATGAGCACCCCAAGGAGAAGCTCTCGCACTACTCCAAGCGCACGGTCGACATCGAATACAAATTCGGCTTCAAAGGTTCGGATTGGGGCGAGCTCGAGGGCATCGCCAACCGCACCGACTTTGACCTTTCGGCACATGCCGAGCATTCCGGCGAAGACCTGAGCTATTTCAACCAGGCTACCGGAGAGCGTTTCGTGCCGTACGTCATCGAGCCGGCAGCTGGCCTGACGCGCTCTCTTATGGCATTCTTGGTGGATGCATACGATGTTGACGAGGCTCCCAACACCAAGGGTGGGGTGGATCGCCGTACGGTGCTGCGTCTCGACCCGCGCCTGGCGCCTGTCAAGGCCGCGGTGTTCCCGCTGAGCAAGAAACCCGAACTGCAGGGCTTGGCTCAGGATTTGGCTGCTGACCTGCGCCAGCATGATTGGATGGTGGACTACGACGAGTCCGGTGCCATCGGCCGTCGTTACCGCCGTCAGGACGAGATCGGCACCCCGCTGTGCATCACCGTGGACTTCGACACCATCGACGACCAGGCCGTGACCATTCGCGAACGTGATTCCATGAGCCAGGAGCGTGTGAGCCTGAGCAAGGTGGCTGATTTCGTGGCGGAGCGTGTGGGAGAGAAGCGCACTCGCTACCCGCAGGGACCGATCAACATTGTTGGCACCAAGGCTGCGGATGGCGGCAGCGATGTAGCCAAAGAGTCCGGCATCGACACCTCTGAGCCGGTCAAGGTCGCGCAAGCAGGTGGGTTGTACTAACGTGCCCGATGTAGCTGTACCTTCTGCCATCGCCCCGATTGATCTGGGGCCGGTGCATGTCCCTACACCAGTGGTGCTGTCTCCCATGGCCGGCGTTACGAACTGGCCGTTCCGCGTATTGTGCGAAAGCTACGGTCCGGACGGCCTGTATGTGGCTGAGATGATTACCTCACGGGCTTTGGTGGCGCGCAATCCGAAGGCATTCCGGCTGTGCAGGTTCGCACCCAGCGAGAAGATCCGCTCGCTGCAGCTTTACGGTGTGGACCCCGAGATTACCGCGCAGGCCACGAGAATCGTGGTGGACGGTCATATGGCCGATCATATCGATTTGAACTTCGGCTGCCCGGTACCCAAGGTGACCCGGCGTGGGGGAGGTTCCGCCCTGCCCTGGAAGACGGATCTGTTCCGAGAAGTCATCCGCCGCGTGGTAGAGGTATGTAATCCCGCCGGCATTCCTGTGACAGCCAAGATTCGTGTCGGTATTGACGCCGAGCATGAGACGTTTTTGGACGCAGGCCGCATCGCCGAAGACGAGGGATGCGCAGCGGTGACTTTGCACGCCCGCACCATGGCCGAATATTACGGCGGTCATTCCAACTGGGACAAAATTACCGAACTGGTGCAGGCCTTGGATATTCCGGTAGTCGGCAA
The DNA here is from genome assembly GCF_058107325.1 of Bifidobacterium sp. ESL1133. Classification (NCBI taxonomy): domain Bacteria; kingdom Bacillati; phylum Actinomycetota; class Actinomycetes; order Bifidobacteriales; family Bifidobacteriaceae; genus Bifidobacterium; species Bifidobacterium sp. ESL1133. Next base: position 115,993 of record NZ_JBYLUI010000001.1, read on the forward strand.
CGGAGATATCTGGGGAGCCGAAGACGCTCAGGCCATGGTGGAGCAGACCGGTTGCGCCGGTGTGGCTGTGGGGCGTGGCTGCCAAGGGCGCCCTTGGCTGTTCGCAAACATTGCCAACGCGTTCGCCGGCAGCGACGAGCGGCTTGACCCGAATCTCGGCGAAGTGTGCGCCATCATTATGAAGCATGCCGGTCTGCTGGTCGAGTTCTATGACGGTGACGAGCAGATGGCCGTTCATGATCTGCGCAAGCATATGGCTTGGTATCTCAAGGGTTTTCCTGTGGGCGGGCAGACGCGCCGTGCGTTCATGGAATGCGAGACGCTTGACGATGTGCGGCGCCAGATGGACAAACTCGACCCTGAAGTGCGCTATCCCGAGAGACTGATGGATAAGCCGCGGGGGCGTGTTCGCTTTGCGAAAAAAGTGCATGTGCCTTACGGCTGGTTGGATTCCAGAACCACCAGCCACGAGGAACGTGAGGAATTATTCGGCAACGATCCGATGGACGCCAGCTATTGACGAATCGCCGGTGCAGTGGATTGTTTACACGAACGTTACGACGCACGACGCGAGTCAAGTCAACTTGGCGGCGTTCTGCGGTAGAGTTACAGATATACGTGAGTGACAGGAGACAATGGTGAGCGAGATTGCCCAACAAGACAATTTCAACGACAAGACCAGCATCAAAGTGGTCGGTGTCGGTGGTGCCGGTGGCAACGCCGTCAATCGAATGATTGCTGAGGGGCTGCAGAACGTTGAATTCGTAGCGATTAATACCGATGCAAAGGATTTGCTCCGTAGTGACGCGGATGTGAAGATCTCGCTGAGTGACCATACCAGTCGTGGCCTTGGCGCAGGTGCTGACCCTGAGAAGGGGTCCAAGGCCGCGCAAGACCATCAGTCCGATATCGAGGAGGCCCTCAAGGGTTCCGATATGGTATTTGTCACATGTGGCGAAGGTGGTGGCACCGGTACCGGTGCCAGCCCGATCGTGGCCCGTGCGGCACATCAGCAGGGTGCGCTTACCATCGCTGTGGTTACGCGCCCCTTTGAGTTCGAAGGACCGCAGCGTGCCGCTTCAGCTACGTTGGGCATTGAAAACCTTCGCAAGGAAGTCGATGCGCTCATCGTCATCCCCAACGACAGGCTTCTGGAGCTTTCCGACCGTACCATCGGCATCGTCGATGCCTTCAAGACCGCGGACACCGCTCTGCTGGCCGGTGTGCAGGGCATTACCGACCTTATCTCCATGAACTCCTATATTCACGTAGATTTCTCTGATGTGACCTCGATTCTTCGCAGCGCAGGCACTGCACTCTTCGGCATCGGCTCCGCCCGCGGTGAAGATCGCGCCACTCAGGCGGCCGAGATTGCCATCAGCTCCCCATTGCTCGAAGAGAGCATCGAAGGTGCCCACGGTGCTCTTATCAACATTGCCGGCCCCACCGATTTGGGCATGCAGGAGACCAGCGCCGCAGTGGAGCTTGTCCGCCGCGCCATCCATCCGGAAGCACAGATTATCTGGGGTCTTGCTCTCGACGACTCCTATGGCGATGAGGTTCGTGTCACCGTCATCGCGGCAGGGTTCGACAGCACGTCAAAGAAGGATGACGGCGATGCTCAAGATTCTGTTGAGTCTGCACCAGCCGAAGTGCCGGAGACTGTGGAGCAGCCTGCTGTGCAATCAGCTCAGCCACAGGCTCAGCCTGCAGTGCAAGAGCAAGTCCGTCAGCCTCTGCAACAGCAGTTCGTAGCTCCCAATACGCAGGGCGTTCAGGGGGGTGCCGCCCCCTCTACTGTGTACCGTGATCCGCAAGGCCGACCAGTTGCTGGTCGCGTCTATGAGGAGCCAGACGACTCGGCTGATGAGTTTGGTGACCTCGACATTCCGGATTTTCTGCGGTAAGGTAACGACTGCACACTGAAAGAGGGTTCTTATGGCTGGTATCATGAAACATGCCATGTCTTACTTGGGCATGGCCGACGTTGTTGACGAGGACGACCTGGACGAGGAGGACACTCCCACTTCGGCGTTTGACTCCGACCGCACTGTCACGCCTATGGTGCCGCAGCATGAGGAACCCATGGAATCTTCCGAGACATCAATGAACCCGTTCCAGAGCAAAATCAACCGCATCACCACCATTCATCCACGTTCGTATGAGGATGCGCAAAAGGTGGGTCGTGCAGTGCGTGACGGTATTCCCGTGGTTCTCAATCTCACCGGTGTCTCTGAATCCGTGGCCTATCGCATCGTCGACTTTTCGTCTGGTGTGGTATTCGGCGTACGCGGGTCCATCGAGCGTGTCACCCCGCGTGTCTTCCTGCTCAGTCCCGCACAGGTGAACATCAAAGTAGAGGAATCCAGGCCGGATTCCGACGATGAACTCTTCTAGCTGAAGTTCCGGCGCGTTCCGAGGGAATATGCTCTTTCTGCTGTACTCCATCATTTCGTGGCTTATCAACGTCTACTCGATGGTGGTGCTCATACGCACCATCATCGATTGGGTGTTGGTGCTCATGCCGCGCTGGCGTCCCGGCCCGACGCTCGGTAGTATTTTTAATGTTTTCTACGTTCTCACCGATCCGCCGTTGCGTTGGCTGAGACGCTACATTCCCATCGTGCGCATCGGTGCCATGGGCATTGATTTTAGTCCAGTTGTGCTGATTCTGGGACTCGAAGTGCTCAATTTCCTGCTTTGATGCAGGTCAGCGAATCCGGACGGGAACCCAAGAGACCAATAATCGGTGTGTTCTGCGCTACTGGGACAGGATTGTGCTAGCATGGCTTGAGGAACAACAGTCGCGTCAGCGCCCAAAGTGAGGTAATAGTTTATGGCTTTACTAACGCCTAAGGATATTCGAGAGCACAGTTTCAACACTGTTCATTTCAAAGAAGGCTATGACGTCGACGAGGTGGACGAGTTTCTCGACGAAGTCACCGAGACCGTAGATGTGCTGAGCAGCCAAGCGGTGCGCGGCGGACAGTCCGCACAGAGTGCAGGGCCAGAGGTAGGTAAGCTCAATGCAAAGATTGCGGAGCTGAACTCGCAAGTGCAGTCTCTGACGCAAGAGAACCAGTCCTTGAAGGCAGCTGGATCCAAGCAGGGAGCAACCGCTCAGCCGGCCGTGGACTCTGCCAAATTGAATGAGGCGGAAGAGAACAACCGCGCTCTGGTCTCCCAGAATCGCCAGCTCAAGGATCAGGTTGATCGTCTCAACGTGCAGGTGGATCAGCTCACCGCTCAGGCCGCCAAGACGCAGGGCTCAGGCGATTTGACCAGTCAGCTTACCGCATTGCAGCGGGAGCGTGACGAGGTGCGCTCCAGCAACGAACGTCTGAATCGTGAACTTTCCCGGTTGCAGCAGCAACTGAACCAGACTCGTTCGCAGTCCGATCAAGTACGGGATCTGAACCGCCAGCTCGAAGAGGCCAAGAGCAGGGAGAGTCAACTGCGCGCCCAAGTGGCGAAGATCGAGCCCAGCACGGAGACCGGCAGCCTGCAGAAGATCGCAGGAGCTGCCGCAAACGGTGACAACGAGGCCGAGCGTGCCACGGCGATGCTGGCGCTGGCCATGCAGCTGCACGACCAGTACGTGGACAAGGGCAAGGCCAAGGCCAAGGAGATTACCGACTCCAGTCAGTCCAAGTACGACGAGATTATCGCCAAGGCGAACGAATATTCATCCCGCACCCGCTCCGAAGCCGAGTCTTACGGCAAGCAGGTGAAGGAGAAGGCTGAGTCCTACGCTTCTCGCAAGCGTTCGGATGCCGACCTCTATGCCAACCAAACGCATGAGGACGCCGATGCCTACGCACGCAAGGTGCGCGCCGATGCCGCCGGATACGAGACCGAAGTGCAGCGCAAGGCGAACGAGTATGACACCCGTACCCGTTCTGCGGCAGATGTCTATGCACGTCAGGCGCACGACAACTACGAGTCTCAAGCCAAGGCCGCGGAGGAGAACATCCAGAGCCTCAAGCAGTTCGAGACTGAGTACCGTGCCCGTCTGAGCGATTTCCTGCACCAGCTGATGACGCAGGTCTCAGACGTCGATACGTACAGCAAGATCGAGCGCTCCGGCCGCTGATTGGCGAAGCGTGGAGATGACTGTGAAGGTTCAACAACGGCTGTGCACACGCACAGCCGTTTTGTTGTGTGTAACCGCATTGGTGCTGCTCGCAGACAGGTGTTCAAAGCTCTGGGCGCTCAGTGCGCTGAGCGATGGCCGTTCTGTGCGTCTTCCCCTCGGACTTGGGCTTACCTTGGTGCGCAACCCTGGTGCATCTTTGGGTATGGGATCTTCCAGCACATGGCTGATTTCATGCCTGGCGATTGTGGCATGCGTGGTTTTGGCGCTATTGGCACTACGCACCCGGCATATGGTGTGGACGGTGGCGCTGAGTCTGGGATGCGCTGGAGCGTTTGGCAACCTCATCGACCGTGTGATATATGCAGACGGATTCCTCAATGGTCGCGTTGTGGATTTCATTGACTACGGGTGGTCCGTCGGCAATGTGGCAGATATCGTACTGCTTGTGGCGGCCGTGATGGCTGTAGTGCTCATCATGGTTGGCGTACCGTTTGGCGCGGCCGACCACACTGACCATACCGAACGCACCATCGATCCAGAAAGTGCCGGGCAAGGAGATCGGTCATGAGCCATGTGGTACCGGTTCCAGATGCACTGGTGAACCGTCGTTTTGATGTGGCGGCGGCAAAAATGCTGGGTGTGTCCAGATCGAAAGCCGCGGAACTGGTCGAGAGCGGTGAAGTGTCGGTACTGGGACGCGCCCTGCCCAAGTCAGGTATGCTGCTGGCAGGCGACATGGTGAACGTTGACATCCATGAGGAAGACACTCCGGTTGAACCGTTGGCGCAAGACATGGCAGTGGTCTACGAAGACGACGATGTCGTGGTGGTGGACAAGCCAGTGGGTGTGGCCGCACACCAGTCGGTGGGGTGGACCGGCCCTACCGTGCTGGGCAGTCTGCTGGCACGTGGCGTGCACATCACCTCGTATGGAGCTCCTGGACGGCAAGGCATCGTCAGCAGACTCGACGTGGGGACGAGCGGACTCATGCTGGTGTGCAAGTCGGAACTCGCCTACAAGGAGATGCGCCGCCAATTCTCCGAGCACGAAGTGGTGAAGACCTATCATGCGCTGGTGCAAGGCAACCTCAAGCAAGACAAGGCCACCATCGAGGCACCCATAGGTCGTGCAAAAGTTTCCGATTTCCGCTTCGCTGTGCTTCCTGACGGCAAACGTGCGGTAACGCATTGGGACGTGCTGGAACGTTTTGGCGAGGCGACCTTGGTGTCGGTGAACTTGGAAACAGGTCGCACGCACCAGATTCGTGTGCACTTTTCTTCGATCGGACACCCATTGGTAGGAGACCCGATGTATGGCAGCAACCCGGTGGTGGCCAAGGAACTGGGACTGGAACGCCAATGGCTGCATGCCATGAAGCTGGAGTTTCGCCATCCGCGCACCCACGCGTGGACCACTGTCGAGTCTCAATATCCGCCGGATTTGGCGGCAGCCCTCGCGGCAGTACGCCAACGCGCCAGCTCGATACGCTGACCCGGTTGCTGAGGCCGCCTCTTCGATAGGCATACGGTCGCAATGAGTCGGTAGGGTGGAGGCATGGCTCATTCGGGAAACTTCGTGCAACTTCACAACCACACCCACTATTCGCTGCTTGACGGCGCTTCGAAGATTCCGAACCTGGTGGCGCGTGCCAAAGAGCTGGGTATGCCCGCCGTCGCCATCACCGACCATGGCAACATGCATGGCGCCTACGAGATGTGGACCGAGTCGGTCAATGCCGGCATCAAACCCATCATCGGCATCGAAGCATATGTGACGCCTGAAACCGCGCGCCAAGACAAAACCCGTGTGCACTGGGGCACTGAAGCCCAGCATTCCGACGATGTCTCCGGCGGCGGCCTGATCACCCATATGACCATGTGGGCCGAAACCGACGAAGGGCTTCGCAACCTGTTCAAAGCCTCGTCCGTGGCCAACTTGGAAGGCCGCGTACAGCGTTACCCCCGTATGGATTACGACGTGCTTGAGCAGTACAGTGCCGGTGTGATCGCCTCCTCCGGCTGCCCATCAGGCATCGTCCAGACCCGTCTGCGCTTGGGGCAGTATGATGAGGCGTTACGTGCCGCCGGCCACCTGCAGGACATTTTCGGCAAGGAGAATTTCTACATCGAGCTCATGGACCACGGCCTGAGCATCGAGAAGCGGGTATTCGAGGATCTGCTCAAGATCGCCAAGGCGCTGGATGCCCCGCTGCTGGCCACGAACGATTCCCACTATGTGAACGAAGAGGACCGCCAAGCGCAGGATGACATGCTCTGCATCAACTCCGGTTCACGCCTCGATGACCCCAACCGGTTCAAATTCGACGGCTCGGGATACTACATCAAATCCGCCGAGCAGATGCGTGACCTGTTCAAAGACTTCCCTGAAGCCTGCGACAACACATTGGAGATCGCCGAACGGTGCAACGTCATGTTCGACGACCACGAGGACGGCGCCTACATGCCGAACTTCGACTGCCCGGACGGCTGGGATGAGACCTCGCTGTTCCTGCATGACGTGCAGGCGGGTCTCGAAAAACGTTATGACGGCAACGTTCCCGAGGACGTGCGCGCCCAGGCCGACTACGAGTGCGGCGTGATCTGCCAGATGCAGTTCTGCGGCTACTTCCTGGTGGTGGCGGACTACATCAACTGGGCCAAGACCCACGGCGTAATGGTGGGGCCGGGCCGAGGCTCGGCGGCAGGCGCCATGGTGGCCTATGCCATGGGCATCACCGAACTCGACCCGCTCAAGCACGGGTTGATTTTCGAGAGGTTTTTAAACCCCGAGCGCGTCTCCCTGCCCGATATCGATATCGACTTCGACCCCGACGGCCGCGCCAAGGTGCTCGACTATGTGGGGGAGAAGTACGGGCACGACAAGGTGGCGCAGTGCGTCATCTACGGCACCATCAAAACCAAGCAGGCCTTGAAGGACGCCGCGCGCATCATGGGCTACGAGTTCTCCGTGGGCGAGCGGATCACCAAAGCCCTGCCGCCGAGCAAGAACGGCAAGGACGCGAGCCTGAAAGAAATGTTCGACCCCACGTCCAAGCGCTACGCCGAGGCCAAGGAATTCCGCGAGCTCTACGAGGCCGACCCGGATGCCAAGCGCATCACTGACGAGGCCAAGGGCATTGAGGGGCTGATCCGCCAGACCGGTGTGCACGCCTGCGCCACCATCATGTCCGCCATTCCCATCACCGACTCTTCGCCGCTGCTGGAACGCACCGACGGCACGGTGACCACCACGTTCGAATACCACACGTGCGAAACGTTGGGATTGGTGAAGAACGACTTCCTTGGCCTGTCCAACTTGACGGTCATTCGAGACACGTTGAAGAACATCGAGATCAACGGCAAGGAGTCCATCGACTACACCAAGATTCCGCTTGACGACAAAGCCACGTACGAGCTGCTCTCCCGGGGAGACACTCTGGGCGTCTTCCAGCTCGATGGCGACGGCATGCGTGCTCTGCTCAAGAGTCTGAAACCTGATAACTTCAACGATATATCCGCACTCATCGCTCTGTACCGACCGGGCCCCATGGATGTGGATTCGCACAACAATTACGCCAAGCGTAAGAACGGGTTGCAGGAGATCACACCCATCCACCCGGAGGTGGCCGAGGCACTGGCCCCGGTGCTCGACGAGACGTATGGTCTGATCGTCTACCAGGAGCAGGTGCAGTCCGCTGCGCGTATTTTGGCCGGTTACTCGCTCGGTGAGGCAGATGTGCTGCGCCGTGCCATGGGCAAGAAGAAGCCCGAGGTGTTGGCGCGTGAGCAGGTGCCGTTCTTCGAGGGCATGAAGCAGCATGGCTACTCCCAGGAGGCGGCGCAGGCTGTGTGGGACATCTTCGTGCCGTTCGCGGGCTACGCCTTCAACAAGGCGCATTCTGCGGCGTACGGGCTCATCTCGTACTGGACGGCGTACTTGAAGACGCACTATCCGGTGGAGTTCATGGCGGCCCTGCTGCAGAACGAGCGCACCAATAAGGACAAGACCGCACTGTATCTCGGTGAAGCGCGACGTATGGGCATCCAGGTGCTGCCACCGGACGTGAACGAGTCGCGCCTGGAGTACGCGCCTGTGGGCGACGTGGTGCGCTTCGGACTGGGTGCCATCCGCAATGTGGGTGACACCCCTGTGCATGACATCATTGCCGAGCGCGAGAGCGGACGGGGCAAGTTCGTCAACTTCATGGACTTTGTGCGCCGCGTGCCGATTTCCGCCCTCAACCGGCGTTTGGTGGAATCTCTTATCAAGGCCGGTGCCTTCGATTCCATCGACCCCAACCGTCGTGCCCTCTTCCAGATTCACGAGTCCGCCATCGACTCGGTGGTGAGCCTCAAACGCAAGGAGGCGGAAGGCCAGTTCGATCTCTTCTCCGATTTGGATGATGACGGGGGAAGTGACGCGATGGGCGATGCCCAGGTGCAGGTGCCGGACATCGAGGAATGGGACAAGAAGACCAAACTGAACTTTGAACGCGAGATGCTGGGGCTGTATGTTTCCGACCATCCTCTTTCGGGCATGAGCGCCGTGCTGGCGGGGTTGCGGGACATGTCCATCGCGCAGCTCATCAACAGTGCGCAAAACTCGGGGGATGGCCGGCAGGTTACCATCGCCGGGCTGATCACCAGCGTGGATCGGCGTGTATCGAAGAAAGGCAACCCATGGGCCATCGTGACGGTGGAAGACATGGAAAGCTCGGTACAGTGCATGTTCTTCGGCAAGGCCTACACCACATACGCCCCCGATTTGGCCCTTGATCAGATCGTACAGATTCGAGGTCAGGCGGAGCAGCGTGACGAGAGCGTGAGCCTGCGTGCCATGGAAGTGGTGGTACCCACCATCGAGGACGATGACGGCAAGCCGTTGATCATCACCCTGCCCATGCAGGCACTGGATAGGGGACGAGTGATGCAGCTGGGGCAGATCATCTCCTCGCATCCCGGGTATTGCGAGGTGCGTTTGGCGGTGCTTGACTCGGACGGCAACGCTCAGGTACTCACGTTTGGTGACCGGTTCCGCGTCAAACGCGAGACCGCGCTGTTCGCGGAGATTAAAACGGTGTTCGGCCCCAAGTGTTTGCCTGCGGCGTGAGTCTGCGTCTCAGCATGTGACATAGTTGTGCTCTGTGGCGCATTCCCAGCCGGAAAGTTGCTAGGATGGCGCTATGAACGATACCATGATGCGAACCATCGATCTGCGGGGCAAGGCCCTGTCCAAAGCACAACTTCTCGAAGCCATGCCGCGTGCGGCCATGGGTACCGGCGACGCCGCACAAGTGGTGCGCCCCATTCTCGAAGCGGTCAAAGAGCACGGTGCACAGGCACTGCGCGACTACGAAGAACAGTTCGATCATGTGCACGTGCATCATCTGCGTGTGCCGCAAAGTGCCATGCAGGAGGCGCTGGAGAAGCTTGACCCCCAGGTGCGCAAGTCCATCGAGGAGTCGGTGACCCGTGTGCGTGCGGTATGCCAATCCCAAGTGCCGCAGGACTTCCACACCGATTTGGCGCCTGGCGCCCGTGTGTCGCAACGTTGGATTCCCGTTGAACGAGTGGGACTGTACGTTCCGGGGGGCAAAGCGGTGTATCCCACCTCCGTCATCATGAACGCGGTGCCGGCTCAGGTGGCCGGTGTCAAGTCCTTGGCCATCGCCACGCCTCCCACTCCCGGTGGGGACGGCCTGCCCAACGCCACTATTCTGGCTACGTGCGCCATTTTGGGTGTGAGCGAAGTCTACGCCGTGGGAGGCGCTCAAGCAGTAGCCATGTTCGCCTATGGAGCCAAAGGGAGCGAACCGCAGGACGGGGAGGTGCTGTGCGATCCGGTCGATAAGATCACCGGTCCGGGCAACATCTTCGTAGCCACTGCCAAAAGTCTTGTCTCCGGTATCGTGGGCATCGACGCTGTGGCAGGCCCCACGGAGATTGCCATCATCGCAGACGCCGGCGCCAACCCGAGCTGGCTGGCTGCCGATCTGATCGGCCAGGCGGAACATGACGAGCTCGCCGGCTCCGTGCTCATCACCGACAGCGAGCACATCGCCCAGGCCGTGCAGAGAGATCTGGAACATCGCGTGCCCCTGACCGAACACGCTGAACGAGTGCGTACCTCGCTGTCCGGCAGCCAATCAGGCATCATCCTTACCGATTCGCTTGATCGTTCCATCGAAGCGGCCAATGCGTATGCCGCTGAACACTTGGAGATCCAAACCGAGCATCCGGACGAGGTGGTGCCGCGCATCATCAACGCCGGCGCCATCTTCCGTGGCCCCTACTCGCCGGTGCCGCTTGGCGACTATATGGCCGGGTCGAACCACGTGCTGCCCACTGGTGGCACAGCGCGCTTCAACCCCGGTTTGGGCGTCCACTCGTTCCTCAAACCCGTGGAAGTGGTGGAATACGACGAGGAAGGTCTCAAAGCAATCGCCTCGCGCATCAACACGTTTGCCGTGGCCGAAGACCTGCCGGCTCATGGGGAATGTGTGCTCAGTCGTTTCGTCGACGATCCGTACAACAAAGCCACCTTGGCAGCTCAAGAGGAAACGGCAGGATTGCGATGAACGACCGGCAACAAGCTGAGAGCGCCAATGACAGCTCTACTGCCAGCGCTACGGTTGGTGCTGCCGGTATGGCAGACAGCAACCAGCAGGCCAGCGCGCCCGGCGATCAAGCCTCTGCGCGACGTGCTCTGCCGCTGCGCAACGATCTGCAAAACGAGGAACCATACGGTGCCCCACAGCTCGACGTGCCGGTGTGCCTCAATGTCAACGAGAACCCATACCCGCCTTCACCGGCAGTGGTGGACAGTATCGCCCAAGCCGTACGCCGCGTGGCGCCGAGCCTTAATCGATACCCGGATCGTGAACATATAGCGCTGCGCGGGGCGCTGGCAGATTACCTGAAACGCGAATCCGGCGTGGCGCTCGCTGCCGAGCAGTTGTGGGCCGCCAACGGATCCAATGAGATCATGCTCGAACTGTTCCAAGCGTTTGGCGGTCCCGGGCGGTCGGCGCTGGGTGCCGCTCCCACCTACTCCATGTATCCCGAGTATGCGCGCGACACGTTCACCGACTGGCAGGTGGTGGGGCGCCGGGACGACTTCTCTTTGGATCTTGACGCATTGCTTGCGCGTATCAGCGAACTGAAACCGGCCATGGTGCTGCTCACCAGCCCCAACAATCCCACCGGCACATTGTTGCCGCAAGATCAGCTGCGCACCATTCTCGACTTCTGCAAGAGTGCGAGTGTGGCCGGGGCCGGTCCCGAAGTGCATCCGTTGGTAGTGGTGGATGAAGCCTACATTGAATTCAGGGATCCGGGCGTTCCTTCGGCGGTTGAGCTGCTCGACGAATATCCGGCGCTGGCGGTGAGCCGCACCATGAGCAAGGCCTTCGCGTTCGCCGGTACTCGTCTGGGCTACCTGGCTGCAGCCCCGGCAGTGGTGGACTGCTTGCGCATAGTGCGCATGCCCTACCACCTGTCTGCAGTCACTCAGGCCACCGCATTGGCCGCGCTCGAGCATGCCGACGAACAGCTCAGCCAGGTCGAGCATCTGCGCCGCACCCGTGAAGCCACGGCCGCATGGCTCAAGACGCTGACGTGGCATGGTAGGGCACTTGCCGTAGCTCCGTCGCAGTCAAACTTCCTGATGTTCGGTGGGGGTTTTGAAGACCGAGAAGCGATTTTCGAAGCAATGCTGGAGCGGGGTGTGCTCATCCGGGCCGTGGGCCCTCAGGGCTGGCTGCGCGTGTGCATGGGAACCGATGAGGAGATGGAAGTGTTCCGCTCTGCCTTGACTCAGGTGCTCGCTACCATGGAAGCGGAGGGATGACATGGCACGAACTGCTGCGATTACAAGGCAAACCAGCGAATCAAGCATTGAGTTGAGCTTGAATCTGGACGGTACCGGCAAGACTGACATCGACACATCGGTGCCGTTTTTCAATCATATGATGACTGCGCTCGGCAAGCATTCGCTTATCGACCTGACTATCAGAGCCCATGGCGACACCGACATCGACGCACATCACACCGTGGAAGATACTGCCATCGTGTTCGGAGAGGCGCTGAAACAGGCACTTGGCGACAAGCGCGGCATCCGCAGGTTCGCCGATGCCACGGTGCCGCTTGACGAGGCTTTGGCGCGTGCAGTGGTGGACATCTCCGGAAGGCCTTACGCTGTGTGCACCGGTGAACCCGAAGGGTTCCAGTACGCGATGATCGGCGGGCATTTCACCGGATCTCTGGTGCGCCACGTCATGGAATCCATTGCCGTGCACGCCGGCCTGTGCCTGCATATGCAAGTGCTGGCAGGCCGCGATCCGCACCATATCGCCGAGGCTGAGTTTAAAGCGCTGGCCCGTGCCCTGCGTGTGGCGGTGGAACCTGACCCAAGAGTGGACGGAGTGCCGAGTACGAAAGGAACGCTGTAGTGGCGGGTAGCAACCGGGAAGATAACACGTTCGACGATGGTGCATTTGATGCGCAGGTGCCGTATGAGTTCAATATGGACGACCTGTTTCCGTCAGGGATGAGCGAGGAGAGCGCATCGGGAGAAAGTACCGGCACCCACGGCGAGGGTGAGGGTGCGACTGCGCATGACACCGATGGGATGAACGGTCCTGATGCGGTGAATGGTACCGGCGGTGACTCGCATGAGTCCGGTGAAGATGCGCATGCTCAAGGAGCTGAAACGGATGATTTGGCGCAGTTCGAACGCGAGTTCGGTCAGGCTACGCAAGCTGATTTCGATGCCGAATTGGATGGGCTGATCGGCAACAAAGCCAAGGCTGCCATGCTCATCACCGGTCTGGTCTCCGCCGAGTTGCTTACCGCGTTCTGCTCGCTTACGGACATTGCCGCCGACTGCATGGCGGACGAGCATGGTGCTGTGGCCGTGTTGCGCAATCTTGACGGTGACGCTCCCGAAGCCGCTGCTTCAAGCCTGTCCCGCATGGTATCGGGGATGCCGGTGGTGCTGGCCGTCAACCGTGCGGATAAACTCGCATCAACGTTGTACATGGACGGCGAAGCGGGGCAGGAGTTTGCACCCCCTGTGCTGTTCGCGTCCTCGCCCCGGTTTGTGGAAGATGTGATGCTCGGCATCGTCTCATTGGCGGATCTGCAAGCGCAGGGGCAGCCGACGTTCGACTCGTCGTCGATGGGACGGTTGAAGGCCATGAGAACCGTCAATTCATTCGTGCGTCAGGCGCAGAAGGCAGCCAAAGCGCAAGAGCGTGCAGAGCGCGACCAGGACAGGGGCGCAGATGCAGGCACCGGTGCCGAGGATTCCGGCAATGCCGGCGATATCTCGGGAACCGACCCGGCGGACGACGGGAAACGCTCATGAAACGAGTGGTGGTGTTCGATTACGGGTTCGGTAACGTTCGCTCTATGATGCGTGCCTTGGAACATGTGGGCGCGCAGGTCGAACTCACCGCCGATCCCCAGCTCTCGTTCGAGGCAGATGGCCTTGTGGTTCCGGGAGTGGGAGCGTTCGGCGCATGCATGCAAGGCATTGAAGCCGCACACGGCGCGCAGATCATCAACCGTCGTCTGCAAGCAGAGCGGCCGGTGTTTGGCGTGTGCGTAGGGCAGCAGATCATGTTCACCTCAGGCAGTGAACACGGCATGGCTGTACCTGGTCTGGGGCTGGTGCGAGGCACTGTCGAAGCGCTGGATGCTCCTCGCGTGCCGCATATGGGCTGGGACACGGTGCAGGCTGCTCCCGACTCCACACTGCTTGCTGGGGTGGAAGATGAGCGTTTCTATTTCGTACACTCCTACGCGGCAATGAACGCCGAATCCGCCACTGATGCGCTGCATGGCGAGCCGTTGAAGGTAACCCGTTGCAACTACGCGGGCAACGATTTTGTGGCTGCGTTGGAGCAAGGACCCCTGAGTGCTACTCAATTCCACCCTGAAAAGTCGGGGGACGCCGGTGCCGTGCTGCTGCGCAACTGGCTGAACACACTATAGGCTGAACACAGAGAATGCAAAGACGGAAATAAGAACGGAGAACCTCATGCTGACATTGCTCCCCGCAGTAGACGTAAGAGACGGTAAAGCGGTGCGCCTGGTACAAGGGCGTTCCGGATCGGAAACCGATTACGGCAGCCCGCTCGAGGCGGCTCAGGCGTGGGCGGACGAAGGTGCACAGTGGATTCACCTCGTCGATCTCGACGCCGCGTTCGGTACCGGCGACAACCGCGAGCAATTGCGCAGCATCGTCGAAACGCTGGGTGAACGAGTGCACATCGAATTAAGCGGTGGCATCCGGGACGACTCCAGTTTGCAGGCCGCTCTCGACGCCGGCGCAGCACGAGTCAACATCGGCACCGCAGCTTTGGAAAATCCCGAGTGGACCGTAGCGGCCATCAAACGTTACGGGGACCAAGTGGCCGTAGGCCTTGATGTGCGAGGCCATACCTTGGCAGCGCGCGGCTGGACGCGAGAGGGCGGTGACCTGTTCGACACCATGGCCATGCTCGACGATGCCGGCTGCGCCCGGTACGTGGTCACCGACGTGGAGCGAGACGGCATGATGAACGGTCCCAACGTGGACCTGCTGTGCGAAGTGGCCGAACGCACCGAAGCAAAGATCACCGCGTCGGGCGGTATCTCGAGTTTGGATGATATTGCGGCTGTCAACGCATTGGGAAAGAGTGAACAAACCTCCAATGTGGACTCGGTCATCGCAGGAAAATCCCTGTATGCCGGGGCCTTCACCCTGTCTCAGGCGCTCGCCGTCACCGGCTTGTAATACGAGTGTGAGACCATGGGAGGCATGGATAAACAGCAAGAATTCGTAATGCGCACGGTAGAAGAGCGAGATGTGCGCTTTATTCGCCTGTGGTTCACCGATGTGCTGGGGACGCTGAAGTCCGTAGCCATTGCACCTGCCGAACTCGAGGACGCGTTCAACGAAGGCATCGGATTCGACGGGTCGGCCATCGAAGGCATGACTCGTCTTTCGGAAGACGACATGATTGTCAAACCCGACCCCTCCACCTTCCAGATGCTGCCTCAGAAAGGTGCGGATAAAGGCAGTGCGCGCATGTTCTGCGACGTGCTTACCCCCGAGGGAGAGCCCTCGCTCGGCGACCCGCGCCACGTGCTCAAGCAGGAGCTGGAACGTGCCAAGGAGAAGGGCTTCACCTTCTACGTACACCCCGAGATTGAGTTCTATCTCTTCGAGAGTCAAGACGACTGGAGCAAACCGCCGGTTCCGGTAGATCGTGGTTCGTACTTCGAACACCTGCCCAGAAGCTCCGGTATGGACTTCCGCAGGGCTGCGGTCAACATGCTTGAGCAGATGGGAATCTCTGTGGAATATTCGCATCATGAAGTGGGGCCGGGGCAGAACGAGATCGATCTGCGCTACGCCGACGCACTCATCACTGCCGACAACATCATGACGTTCCGTACCATCGTCAAGGAAATCTCCATCGATCAAGGCATTCACGCGAGCTTTATGCCCAAGCCCTTGACCGATGAACCCGGGTCGGGCATGCACACCCACCTCAGTCTGTTCGAAGGGGATTCGAACGCGTTCTATGAGGCTGGACAGGAATTCAACATGTCGCTTATCGCCCGTCAGTTCGCTGCCGGCATCCTCTACCATGCGGCTGAAATCTGTGCGGTGACCAACCAGTATGTGAACTCCTACAAGCGCTTGTGGGGAGGCAACGAGGCACCCAGCTACGTGTGCTGGGGGCACAACAACCGTTCCGCCCTGCTGCGTATCCCGCAGTACAAGCCAGGCAAGGGCAACTCGGCGCGCATGGAGTTCCGTGCGCTCGACTCGGTCACCAACCCCTACCTCGCCTTCTCAGTGCTCTTGGCGGCCGGCCTTGACGGCATCGAACAGCAGATGACGTTGGGGGAGCCCACCAGTGATGCGGTGTGGAAGCTCACCGATGCCGAACGTAAGGCTATGGGCATCGAACCTCTGCCCGGCTCGCTCGACGACGCGCTGTCGATTATGGAAAAGTCCGATTTTGTGGCCGGGGTGCTCGGCGAGCAGGTGTTCGAATACTTCCTGCGTAACAAGCACCATGAGTGGGACGACTATCGTCGTCAGGTGACCACGTACGAATTGGAGCACTTCCTGCCCAAGCTGTGATGCGTGGCTGTAATATATGGCTGAGATGTAGCGGTGTTGTCTGGAGAAGCAACACCGCTTTTTTGTTGTACATCGTTCCAATCTGTGGCGTATATAGTGGCGCATAGTGCTTGGACGGGCAGCTATTTGGAGGGCAACAGCGAGGATGTTTACTTGCGCGGGTCGCCGAACCAGTTGCTGTAAATAAGTGAGAAATTGCGGTTGCCGTAGCTCGAGCAGCCATCTCCCTCGCCGTAGCCGGCACTGAGAGCGGCCTCGTTGGGCTGATAGGGTGTATAGACGTAGAGTAGGGCCGTGGCGGCGGTAGATATGTAGACCTGTGTGCCGCCGCACTCCTTGTTGGGATGGTACTGCACATAGTTGAGCGTGCCGGAATGATATGGGTATTGCTCGGCATGGGCCTGATAGTACTTGAACCGTTTGGCGGCACCATAGACCTGGCGGAAGAATCCGGCATATTGGGGATCGCAGTCCGCGTCGTCGGGGCAGCTCAACCCCATGGCCGATTTGAATTGGAAGTCGGAGGCTGGGGTGGTGGAGAGCAAGTGCTGCTCCTTTTGCAGCATGGTCAGGAGCACCTTCTCGCTGATGCCGCAGGCTTGGGCGGATTTGTAGACGATGGCGCCGGCACTCTCGTTGCCGGGGTCGGTGTAGGCCTGGCACAGGTCGTCGGCGGGTTTACTTTCACTGGGGAATGTGCGTGCCGCAAGGCAGTTGGCTTCGGTGCAGCTGCGCGCCGGGTCGGCGATGAACGCCTCCACTTCGGCTTGACTCATGGCGTCTGCGTTGAAGAACTGCGCGTCGGAAATGATATTACCCGGGTCGAAGTTGTACTGTTGCTCGGACTGTTGTTGCCGGTGTTCCGCCTGGCTTACCTCCACACGCCATTGCACGACGCGCACCAATCCCATGACAAGTGCCATGGCGCAGATGGCCGCGATGACGGCGAGCGCGACCGCTGTGGTGCGAGTGGCCACGTTCGCCTTGTTCCAGCGTCGGCGCAACTGATTGCGCCATGAGGCAGTACGAGAGTTGCGTTTGGTGTTCTTGGCCTGTCGTTTGCGGCCGCTCTGGTTGCCGCGTCGGCGGCGTGAGGGGTGCGAGGAGCCGTGATGAGAAGCCATATCCCGATGCTACCGCATGGCACTGAATGGTGAGCGACCGCGTCCGAGCATGCTTAGCAGCAAGCGTTGGTGAGTGGCTGCCAGGGGTCGAGGTCGATCGGTTCGGTGTTGAGCACGGCGAGCGTCTCGGTGTTCAGATAGCGCTTGTGGATGATAATTTCGGTGACGTATTCGCTGAACCATTCGTCACTCGCCACGTAGTAGCCATCGCGTCCGCTGGCCTTGCCCCAGCTGTTCTCCACTTTCCAACGGTCGGGCTTACCGGCTTCATCAAGATTCACGCCTGTCAGAGTCATGGCGTGGTTGCTGGGGGAGTCGCCGTATTCCAGCCCATGTGCCTTATCGAGGGTGAAGTCGGTGCCGAACAGTTCGTCGGTACGCACGGTGCTGCGGTCAAAGACACCTTCTGCGCGCAGGGAGAACTGGTCGCAGTCGCAGGCAAACCAGATGGGGTGACCGTCGGTAAGCTGGTCAACGGCTGCTTTATGGAACACGTCGATCGGCACATTGATGAATTCGAGGGGACCGGACTCGACGACATTGGTGGCGTACATGAGATGATAGCGTCGATTCATCGGGCGGCTTGGCATCGGCACGTTGGCGAGGGTGACGAAGTCGTTCACGTCCACCGGCACATACTTCCTGTAGAACTCCATCGGGGTGATGCCGAATTCGCGAATTTGCTGGCTGGAGTCGATGCGCGAGTCCTCGTTCTTTGCGGTTTTGGCCTTCGCTTTGACGTTGGTTCCGGTGCTTGCGGGAGTGGCGCTGCCGGTCTTTTCGTTGTTCTTGTCATCCTTGGTGCGGGCGAAGAAATCGAAATGTTCCGGCGGTTCGCCGAGGCTGATGGCGCAGATACGGTAGACGGTTTCCATGCTTTGGCGTTTGAGCTCGCGCAGCTCATCCATGCTTGCACCGGCTTCGTGGCGCTCGCGCAAGGTGGCGCCCGCCTGGTGGAGTTTGGTGGCGAGATATTGGGTGAAGTCGTCGGAATCCCGGGAATTTGCGGATTCCGGGTAGGCGGACTTGGGGACGAGACCATACTTGTTGACAAGGTTGACGAACATCTGCCACCAGCCTCCGTCCGCTGCCGGATAGTCGTTGATGGCCTGGAAGATGCGGCTTTCGGTGGACTCGTCGAGTGTGGCGAGCACGTTTTCGAGGTAGGCGTTGGATTTCTCCATCTTGTCCCAGAAGAAGAGGTAGGTTTCTGAGAATTCGAAGTCGTCCAGATTCCAGCGGTGCATCACTTCAAAACGCAGCGTATTGAGTGCGGCGAACATCCAGCAGCGGCCAGAATGGCGCTGGTTGGTGATGGATCCCTGCTTGAGTTCGACCGAGAAGTCCTGTGGCAGTTCGCGCAGTCCTTGGTAGCTGGTGGCTGCTTTAAGCACGCCGTTGTTCACTGCTGCGTTGGCAGCCACACGGTTGGCGCGGTCGGTGTTGAAGTTAACCGAATACTGCCGGGTCTGATCGGCGGTGATGGCTTGCAAAGATGCTGCGGAGGTAGGAGCGGAGGCGGTTGGCGATGGTGCGGTTTTGTCTCCGTTGCGGCTGCCAGTCGTAGCGTTGTTGTTCATGGTAGGTGTCTCGTCTGATGATGCCATAATGCTTATGCCTTCCGGTTTCGTAGAATACGAATCAGTATACGGTCAGATACGAATGACGATGGGGAACAAGGACGCTTATCTGCCTCATGTGTCGTCGCTCACCACGGTATTGCCGCGTTGAAGCGTTCCGTGAGTACTTTTGTGGATGGTGTGGGTGTGCTGGTTTTAGAGATTGGTGGAATTTCAACGTTCTTGTTGAAGCAGTGGTTGTGTAGCCTGCGTGAAAGTACTCACGGAATGGGCTGTTCATGGTGTTGGTGCGTTTCGTAGGGACGAAAAGCAGGGTGTGGCGTTACATCGATTTCGCAGGTCGTTGAGATTCCAATGTTTTGGTTTTCGAGTGAAGAGTGTTTTAGCTTGATTCGTCCCTACTGAATGAAGAGGGCTATGGGTGAGGGTGAGCTCACACGGATAGTGTGAACTCACCCTCACTGATTTTTGTTACTGGCTACTGGTTGGTTCGCTTGTTGCGCAGGTGGGTGAGGAGGGCTGCTAGGGCTAGGAGTGCTAGGGCGATAATACCGCCAATGATCACTCCGGTGCCGCCGGTGAAAGGCATGCGGGTGATGGCACGCTGATAGATGACGGTGACATCGAGCTTGCGATTGGATGTGTTGGGGTTAGCTGGATCAGTAGCTGCAAATGTGACCGATGGGTTATCGGTACGACCGTCTTGGGTGATGCCGGTGATGGAGGTGACTGTGCGTGGGTTGGTGAGATATCCAGGCTTTGACGGGGTGACAGCATCGAATGCGGTGATGTCGGTGTTGTGCCAGTTGTTGTAATGCTGGGGTGGCTGGTTAGGGTAGATGACATCGTAGAACAGGTCTTCTTTCCACGTGCTGGTTTGCAGTGTGTCTGGTGCTGCCGTGGAACCGTCTGGATACTGGTGGTGGATGGTTCTGGTGATGGTTTTGACTCCAGCGTCTTTCTTGACTTGATTGTTTTTCAGGTAGATGGTGAGTGTGGTGTCACTACTGGGGATGGTGGTGTTCAATGTGAAAGTGCGTGTTTTAGCGCTGTCGCTTCCTTCGCTGACGCTGACTTCGGCGGGTAGTCCGACTGCTCGGTCGGGTCCGAAGAGTTTGTCGGTGTAGTTCAGGGTTTCGTGTACGGGTGTGCCGGGTTGGTTGGTGAAGGATTGTTGGTATTGGGTGACGGGTTGACTGCCGGCACAGGATGCCCAGTCGTTGTTGGCAGGTGCGCAGGTGTCTGGTACTTTCAAATATTGGACGGTGATGGTTTGGTTGGCTGGTATGTAGAAGTAGTAGACGTCGGTGGTACCCCAACCGGCGGTACTTCCTGCGGTGCCGAAGGCGACGATATCGCCGTTGGCGTTGTAGCTGAGGCCGGTTTCTCCAGGGTAGGGAACGGATAGGTTGCCAGTGGCCCAGATGCTATTGGCATCAGTGTTGTTGGCTAGAGCGGTCAACCCGGCCACGCTGGAGTTCGACGCGCCGAGTGTGGTGGCGATGGTTTGGCGCTGTGCGTCGGTTAACGAGCTTAAATCGGTGCTGGTGAGTGGTCGATAGCCGGGTATGGAGGCCGGGGTGTTGGCTGCAGTCGCAGTGCCCTTGCTTCCGGTGACGGAGTTGGTTTTGCCCGTGGGGAAGCTAACGGTTTGACTGTCTGGTGCTGCGGAGGTTCCATCAAGGTTGAGATGATGCGTGGCGACCGTGGTTTGTCCGCTGGACGATGAACCGGTGCTGGGCGTAGAGCCGCTCACCTTTTTGAGTACCGAACCAACGGTATGTGACGTGCATGTGCTGCCTGTCATGCCTCCTGCGCATGTATTGTTGGCGTCAGGGGCGCTGCTGTCTAGCGAGAATGCATCGACGGAAGTTGTTTTGTTGGTATTGGCAGGTGTGAAGTATTCGTAGATGCCGATGTTGCTGGCATAACTGTTGAGATACTTGTGGTAGTAGTTGCGTGTGGAGGTCACGTCGGCTTCACGATTCTTGCTGTAGGCTGCAGCACTTGCATGATATGTGCTGCGGGTGTTCTGATCAATCTGGACGTCAGTGAGTACTTGATCTGCAGCTTTGATTATGGTGGAAGTCATGATGGATCCGTCGTCTTGCCGCGAATAATACATCGCTGAGGAAGTGAGTTTCTTGACTTTGGCATCGAGTTCTTTGGCGTAGATACCATCTCCGGCGTTAACGACCGGTATGGCTTTTGTGATGTCTGATTCCACGGTATCGGCTTCATTCTTGTCTCCCGGTGTGGTCTGTGCGTAGTCGTTGGAAACGTAGAATGTGCCGAGGTACACCGTTGCTTTGGTGGGGACGACTGTCTGGCTGGTATATATGTTCGTGTTTCTGATGATGTCCCGGCCTTTGATGTTTGGTGTCGTTCCCACTCCAGGCTTGTTACCTGGTCCGATGGTCAGTGTTGGTGTCTGAATATCTCTGAACGTGGTGTCTGTTAAAAGATTCTTCCGCATGTGATCGTTGACTGTGATGGTGTCAGCTAAGCGTAGATTGAACATGTCTCCGGCGAGCTCGGTCGCTTTGTATGTGGGTTTTGGAGCCGCGAATTCGATACTGTAGGCGTGGTTGGTGGCACCGGTCTGGTTCTTGCCAGTAGTGAAGGTGCTCGTGAACGGCATGGTGTGCATCGTTGTGGCACTGGTCTGGTATGCGATGTAGTACATCCATTCTCCGGTGAATTTGAAGAATGTGGTGCTGTTGCCGGGAATGGTGTTGGTGACGCTCAAGGTGAGTGCGGAACCCCAAGGCGAGTTGGGGTCGAACTGGAGAGTGCCCACGGGTTTGCCGGTGTTGGTGCTGATGTTGACTGGTTTGCCCTCATCGTTGAAGGGAACTGACTCTCCCCACGTACTATCGGTAGATTGGACAATGGTGGAGACAAGGATGGTGGTGCCGGCCACCAAATCGCTGGTATTGACGCTGAAGGTGCCGGTGGCGCCACCGCGTACGTAGTCGTCGGCGGCGAAATACTGATAGGACGGCATGGGGCCGCTGCAGAAACTGCTGTAACAAGTAAGTGCGACGTCTGCGCTGACGGCTTGTGCGGTGACACCGCGTGTGGAGATGGATGCTGTTTGGTTAGTTCCTAGCGTGCCGGGTTTGCTGGGGGGGGGGTGATTTCATTGCTATTTTGGGTTGCCCCAGCTGTGGTTTAGGCTTCGTTGGCGGTGTTGCCGGCGTAGGCGACTGAGCCTGCGGCGAAAGCGGTGAGTAGGGTAGCTGCGGCAGCGATACCGGCAATCAGGCGTGTGCGTGCGGACTTCGCTGCTGTGCGGTCACTGTGGTGCGCGTGAACCATGGTCATCATGCCTCCTGGTCTGCTCGTGCTTGTCTGCTGCGCGAGTTTCGGCTGCTGTTTGGTGTGCAGATCACACGGACTCTGCAACTATTCAATATTCGTCTATGTACTTGTGGTCGTGCTGACGATACTGCAGTGAGCTAGGCCACAAACAACACAACAAACACTACCTACCGCATCAGACAACACTATGCATATTCCCTGCATACTAGGTTCTGAGATAAGCGTCAATGACGGAGCATTCCGTGAGTACTTTTTGTAGGAGGTGTGGTTGTGTCGGTTTTGGAGATTGGCGGAATATCAACGTTCTTGGTGCGATAGTAATCGTGCAGTTCATGAAAAAGTACTCACGGAACGAACTCATTATGATGTTGATGCGTTTAGTAGGGACGAAATAGCAAATATGAAGGTATGCCTGCATTGAAGATTAGCGAAATGGCACCGTTTTGGTTTTGGGACGGTGAGAGTTGAATTCGAATTCGTCCCTACTGAATGAGAATGCACACATGAGCATGCTACTTATAGGTACGTTTCAGTCAATTATGGGGCAGATTTTGAACGAAACGTACCCGACTGAGTTGGAGGGGAGGAGACCCTACCCATTTTGCCTTAGTTGGTGGCGAACGCGGACAAGGCTGAGCGGCTCAGGTGACCTGTACCGCTGTCGCCACAGAGTCGCTACGCCACGAACTCGATGGGCGCGTCTAGCTCCACTCCGGACGCATCTCTGCGCATGTCCGGCTTGGGCAGCTCCACTGGGGCACCTTCGGGTGTGCTGGCGCGCAGCGGGTAAGTGCCCACCACAGCAAGTGTCAGCCCATCCTGGCCTTTGAGGAAGCGTTGCGAGCGCACGCCTCCGGTGCCGCGCCCCTTGGTGGGGTACATCTCGATGGGGGTGACTTTGGCTGCGCCGTTCTCGGTGCCCGGCAATGCCGCAGAGTCGCCGGCCACGGTGAGCAGCACGGCGCCGGAAGCTGAATATAGCCCGTTTTCGCCTTCGTCGTAGGTCCAGGACACCTTGCCGGCCGGTACGACGTTGAACGTCATCACCGTGCAACCTTCTGCCAGACGGATACCGTTCATTCCGGCTGAAGTACGTCCCTGAGGGCGGACCTCGGCGGCGGCGTAGGTGAGCAGAGATGAGTCCGAGGAGACGAAGACGATACGGTCGTCGTCTTTGGCGGGAGCGGCAAAGACGACGCTGTCGCCGTCCTTAAGCTCGATGACGTTCCACGAGTCCATGGTGCTGGGCGATTCTCGGTTCCAGCGTTTCACCGTGCCCCGGCGCGTACCGATGGCAAGGGGGACATCGCTCAAAGCCGGCACGGCTGCAACCACGGTCTCACCGGGCACCGGATCGGTGTTCTCGGTGCCGCCGAGAAGATCCTTTGCAGCCACGCCCAGAGACACATCTGTCGGTGTCGCCGCGCCTGAGACGGCAAGTGAGGGGAGATCGGCCACATTGGCGAGTACGAGCCGGCCGGCCGAAGTGATGAGCGCGTACCGTGCCTGGGTCGTGGTCTCGAACAGGGAGACGATTTGATCATTGGGTCCGCGTTGATCTGCGGTGGTGCGCGTCTGCCACTGGTCGAGCGTACTGACCTCGCCGCGTGCGATGAGGCCTGACGCGCTGAGCAGCACGGTGCAGGGCGAATCGTCAAGTTGCAGGGCCTGTACGGCGTCTTCGTCGTTGCCTGCCCTGCGTGCGGCAGCGGCCTGAGCCACACCGGCCTCGGCAGAGGAGACGATCTGAACCGCCTGGATGGCCTGCATGGCTTCGCTCTGCACACCTGAAACATCGGAACCTTCGGCGTGCACCGGGGTGAGCGTACCGTCCTCGGCCTGGTCAAGTAGCACCGTGCGCCTGGGGTCGCCGAACTTGGCGGCCGCTTCGTCCATCTCCGAGACGATGACGGCGTCGAGCTTGGCCGGGGAGGAGAGAATGTCGTTGAGCTCGGCGATACGCGCGTTGAGTTCGTCGCGTTCGCCTTCCAGCTCGATACGGCTCATTTTGGTCAGCCTGCGCAGCCTTAAATCGAGAATGTACTGCGCTTGAATATCGTCTAGGTCAAACACGGACATGAGTCTGTTTTTCGCAGCTTCGGCATCGTCCGAAGTGCGAATCACCTGGATGACCTCGTCGATATCGACCATGGCCAGCAGCATGCCTTCCACCAGGTGCAGGCGCTCTTGGGCCTTGCGCAGCCTGAATTCGCTGCGGCGGTGCACCACGGTGCGGCGGTGCTCCACCCACACCTCAAGCATCTCCTTCAAGCCCATGGTGTGCGGACGTCCATGCACGAGCGCCACGTTGTTCATGGTGAAGTTGTCTTCCAACGGCGTGGCTTTGAACAGCTGAGCCAGCACGGAGGCGGGATCGAACCCTGTTTTGATTTCGATGACGATGCGGGTGCCGTTGTGCCGGTCTGTCAGGTCGATGGCACCTGAGACACCTTCGATCTTATGGCTTTTCACCCCGGCGGAGATGCGTTCGAGCACTCGTTCCGGGCCCACCATGAACGGCAGTTCGGTGACGATGATGGCCTTTTTGCGGGCGGTTACGTTCTCCACATGCGTAGCCGAACGGGTGGTGAGCGTGCCGCGGCCGGTTTCATAGGCTTCGCGGATGCCATCGCGACCGATGATGATGCCACCACCGGGCCAGTCCGGTCCGGGAACGAAGCGCATGAGGTCGTCGAGTGAAGCGTCGGGATGGGACATCAGATATTTGGCGGCATTCACCACCTCACCCACGTTGTGGGTGGCCATGTTCGTGGCCATGCCCACGGCGATGCCCGAAGCGCCGTTGACGAGCAGGTTCGGAATAGCCGCAGGCAGCACGTCAGGCTCTTTGAGCTTGTTGTCGTAGTTTGGAGAGAAATCGACGGTATCCTCGGCGATGTCGGCATTCATGCCCAAAGCGGCCGGAGCGAGCCTCGCTTCGGTGTATCGGGAAGCTGCCGGACCGTCGTCGAGCGAACCGAAGTTGCCGTGCCCGTCCACCAACGGCAGACGCATGGCAAAGGGTTGCGCCAGTCTGACCATGGCCTCGTAGATCGACGAATCGCCGTGCGGGTGGAGCTTACCCATCACTTCGCCCACAGCGCGTGCGGACTTCATATACGCCTTATCCGGCGTCAGATTCATCTGACCCATCTGATAGATGATGCGCCGCTGTACAGGCTTCATGCCGTCTCGGGCGTCGGGGAGGGCGCGCGCATAAATCACTGAATAGGCGTATTCGAGGAACGACGTGCTCATCTCTTGATTAAGCGGCGTCTCGACGATGTTTTCCTTGACCGTGCGTGGGTCGAAGCCCGGCTTGACGGTTTTGCGGCGTTGAGCCATACCCTGTGAACTCCCTCTTGACGACCTTACCGACTTTATATAATAGCCCGAACCGTGCATTGCCTGATTGACTTGGCATGACGCGGGGAGATGAGACCTGTATGCGGAACTTTTCTGCGCACGGTGATTCAATGAGACGCGTGAGCATTGCCATACCTGACGAACAAGATCTGCTGCAACCCGTGCCAATAGCGCAATATGGGGATGCCGTCCATCGGGCGCGCGGAGGGGCAAGACATCTATCAGCGCTCTTGCCCGCTCTCAGCGCTGCCATCGGATCTCCGACGTCTACGCGTGTGCACAGTGACCCCGAGGCATTATGCGCCACGCTCGGGTTGCCGAAGGTTCGTTCCGCCATTGTGGTGCTGGTGGACGGGCTGGGATATTGGAACCTGAACATGCGCATAGGCCACGCACCATATCTGCGCTCGTTGATGAAGCGTGCCGAGAATGCACGCCCCATCGCCTCGACGTTTCCGAGCACCACGGTGGCTGCGTTGGCTGCCTTCGGCACCGGCACCGCCCCGGGACTTACCGGCATGACCGGGTACACCCAGCGCAACCCTGGCACCGGTGCCTTGGCTCAGCTTATCCAATTCGACGGTGCGCCAGATCCACTCGACCTGCAGCGAGAACCTACCATATTCGAACGTTTGCGCGAACAGGGAGTGCGTGCCACCAGCGCCGGACTGCGTCAATTTGCCGATTCGCCGCTTACGCGCGCCGCGCTGCGGGGAGCGGACTACGTGAGCGGAGGCACGCCAAACGCCCGCGTTGCGGCAGCCTGCCGAGCTGCCAGAGAACCGGGCTTGACCTACTTCTACCTGCGTGACGTGGATAAGACGGGGCATCATGATGGATGGGAGGGAGAGTCTTGGGCAGCGGCTCTCGAATCGGTGGATGCGCAGTTGGGGCTGCTGCATCGCAGCGCGCCTGAAGGCACCCTTATCGTCATCACTGCCGACCACGGTATGATCACCCCTGACCCTTCGTGCATCATCGACGTTGCCGCACGAAGTGACTTACGGCGCGATGTGGCACTCGTCGGAGGAGAAGCCCGAGCCGCGATGCTCTATGTCAAGCCCGAAGCCGACGTAGATGAAGTGGCTCAGCGGTGGCGCGAATCATTGCATGGGCAGGCGCAGGTGCGCACGCGCGCCGAAGCGGTGAAGGAAGGACTGTTTGGTCCGGTCAGTGCTCGAGTGGAGCCCATGATTGGCGACATTGTCGTTTCTGCACTGGGACGTACCACCATCGTGGACTCCCGTACACAGAGCGAGAACGCCATGCACCTCGCAGGTGTGCACGGTTCGATGTCGGCCATGGAAGCGGATATCCCCCTGCTCATCGACCTTATCGATTAAGCAGAGGGATATTGATGGGCAGGCAGGGGAAGGCTATGCAAAGCGAAGCGTAACCTCTGGAACAGCAATCAGTCGCCGAAAAGAATCTCGTCCCAGCTGGGCATGGCGGAACGGCCCGACTTTCCCTTGCTGCGATGCACCGAGGTGCTCGCTATGGTTTCCGTCTCGACGGTAACCGGTTCCACCTGGGCGTTTTCAGCACCGTCAGTTGCCACCGCGGTTTCACCGACAGCGGAGGGGATGACCGGCTCGGAAACAGGCACAGCAGGTTGCGCAGTGGATTGTGGTTGCACGAATGGTATCGAGTCGTCCGTCTCGGAGCCGAGGGGCTGCCAGTCGGTCTGCGTGGAGACGGCGCTTGGTGAAACATCAGCGGGTGCCAAGGCTGGTGCGTCATCGGGAACTGTACTTGTGCTTTCTTGGCCAGCGGCAATATCAGCAACATCAGGGGAGAGCTGCTCTGCCTCACTGGAATACGCTGACGCTGCTTCCGGCTCTGTTTCAACGTCGGTTCCCGCTACCTGGACTTGCGGAGCGGCGATGGGGAACGACTGCGGAATTGGCTGGGTGGGCATTTGCTCAGGTTGCAGCTGCTGCGCGAGCATCTGTTGAATCTGGAATTGCTGCATCTGCGCTACAGGAACAAACGCCGGATATCCTGATATGTTCTCTGGCGTGTCGTTCCCATCCTCACCGGTCTGCAGTGAAGCGGCTGGCTGGCTCTGTGGCTGCTGCCATGAAGGCAGAGTGCTGCCGATGCGATCCTGCGTCACGGTGCCGCCCGCAGATGTCCTGCCTGCCCCTGCGATGGTGTCGATACTCACCACGCCGCTGTCCACCGGCTCGTTGACGCTTTCTCCCAGCAAGATCCGTGCAGCTGTGTTCAGGCATGATACCGAGTTGTCTCGCATGTTCCAAGACCATTCGGCCGTGATGCGGTTCCGCTCGGTCTTGAATTGCGCGCTCACCTTCCACGGCTCGCGGCTTCGGCGTGTCGCGCTCCATGTTACCTCGTTTTCGCTTACATGCGCGGCGGTGAGCGTCAGGTCAATCAAGTCCCCGATGGTGTGCACACGGCTGCCTTTAGGCGCCGGAACGGTGAGGAACTGCTCGATGGCGTACTGTTTCTCGGTTTGCACCGATGACGTGAAGCGGCGCACCAGAGCCTCGCTCAATCCGTACTGTTCCGCCACTTTCTGCGCATCCACACCTTCACGAATCTGTGCCTGAATCCTGGAGATGGGCAGAGTCGACGTTTCATGCACGGGGGCGGTCTGCGTGGCCTCGGAATACAGCTGACGGGCTTCGAGCACGGCACGCTCCAGCGTGTCGCTCACCTGCACCCTGAAGGTTGCGCCGTCCGCATGAAACACCAGATTTCCGGCGTCGTCAACATGGTCGAACTGAGCTTCAACCGCTTCACTGCCCGGCATATACCACCACTTTCCTAGAGCTTCTCTAGCCCAATCTATCATCTGCTTTCTCTATTGTGCCCCACGTGTCGTATTTTACGTTGCGCGCAAATCGTGTATCCTGTAGCCCATAAACCGTAAACGCTCCGCCGCGCCGATGCCGACGGAACGCCAAGATGAAAGGACCGGGCATGGCTCAGGACTACGATTCTCCCCGTAACAAAGACGAAGACGAGGAGTCGCTGCAGGCTCTCGGCAAAAGCGAGCAGAACAACAACAGCGATATCGACGACGATGAGAACGCCATCGCCGAGGATTACGAACTGCCTGGCGCCGATTTAAGTCACGAGGACTCTTCGGTCACCGTCATTCCGATGCAGGGCGACGAGTTCATCTGCTCGCAGTGCTTCTTGGTGAAGCACCGCAGCCAACTCGCCTACGCCGATGAGAACGGGCAGCCGGTGTGCCAGGAGTGTGCCGCATAATGGCATTCGACGAGGCGTACAACGAGCCGGAAACCGTTGAGGTGCTCACCCTGGGTTCTGTTGAGCACCTTGGTCTGCGTTATGCGCATGCCGGGGATGCAGGTGCGGATTTGATCACCACCGAGGATGTGGAACTCAAGCCGTTTGAGCGGGCGCTGGTGCCCACCGGCGTTTCTCTTGCTCTTCCCGCAGGCTATGTGGGGCTGGTGCACCCGCGTTCCGGCCTTGCCGTCAAGCAGGGGGTGACGGTGCTCAACGCTCCTGGAACCATTGATGCCGGGTACCGTGGGGAAATCAAGGTTCCGCTCATCAACCTCGATCCTGAACATACGGCGGTCTTCCATGCCGGAGACCGCATCGCCCAGCTGGTGATCCAGCGCTATGTCGAAGCACGTTTTGTGCCGGCACAAGCGCTGCCGGGCTCTGACAGGGCAGACCGAGGGTTCGGTTCCACCGGTGTGGCTTCGCAAGTCTGAAGTGTCAGTGTGGCGCTGGCAGGTGACTCGCCGAGCTGTGGCCCAATCGGTTGGACCGCTCAAGTATGATGGCAGGTAATACAACGAGGGGAGCGGATATGGCGGGCCGCGACGAGGAACAATATTCGGCGAAGATGCTGGGCTGTGAAGTGAGCGCGGACCCGCTGGATCCGTTGCTGCCCATAGCTTCCGTATGTGCACAGCACTACCCGGACGCCGACTTGGACATTCTCGAGCAGGCATACCGCAGAGCTGTGTACCAGCACCGCAATCAACGGCGTCGTTCCGGAGAACCCTACATCATTCACCCCCTTGCCGTGGCGCAGATTCTGGCTGATTTGGGCATGGGGCCGGCTGTGGTGGCCGCAGGGCTGTTGCATGACACCGTGGAAGACACCGATTACACGCTGGAGCAATGCCGCGCCGAGTTCGGGGACACGGTGACGGGTCTGGTGGACGGTGTCACCAAGCTGACCAATATGGAGTACGGTGACTCGGCCCAAGCCGAGACCATCCGCAAGATGGTGGTTGCCATGAGCCGGGACGTGCGTGTGCTGGTCGTCAAGCTCGCCGACCGTGTGCACAATGCGCGTACATGGCGTTACGTCAAACCGGAGAACGCTCAACGCAAAGCGCGTGAAACGCTCGATGTATACGCCCCTCTTGCCAACAGACTGGGTATCAACACCATCAAGACCGAACTTGAGGAATTGAGCTTTAAAGTGCTCTATCCCAAGATATACAACGAAATCGTGGTGCTGGTGTCTCGCAGGGCAGGGCAACGAGACGTGTACCTGAAGCAGATTCTGGCTGAGATCAACGCCGACCTGTCCGCTCAGCATGTCAAGGCGACGGTGACGGGACGGCCAAAGGATTATTTCTCCATCTATCAAAAGATGATTGTGCGAGGTCATGATTTCGCCAACATCTACGATCTTGTCGGCGTGCGCATCATCGTGGACACCATTCAGGACTGTTATGCGGCGCTCGGTGCAGTGCACGCACGCTGGAGTCCGGTGCCGGGGCGGTTCAAGGATTACATCGCCATGCCCAAGCTCAACATGTACCAGAGCTTGCACACCACCGTGGTGGGGCCTGGGGGCAAGCCGGTCGAGATTCAGATTCGCACATGGGACATGCATCGTCGTTCCGAGTTCGGTATCGCCGCGCACTGGAAGTACAAGGAGAACGGGCAGGCCGGTCGGCATTTGAGCGTGCCGGACAAAGATGATCGAAAGCGTGAGGGTGCCGATAGCTCGGAACTCAGCGAAGCCGACAATCTCAAATGGATTCAGCAGCTGGCCGACTGGACCAGTGAGACCCCTGAT
The DNA here is from genome assembly GCF_058107325.1 of Bifidobacterium sp. ESL1133. NCBI lineage: Bacteria > Bacillati > Actinomycetota > Actinomycetes > Bifidobacteriales > Bifidobacteriaceae > Bifidobacterium > Bifidobacterium sp. ESL1133. The sequence continues at coordinate 146,668 of NZ_JBYLUI010000001.1, forward strand.
TCCGACGAGTTCCTGGGATCCCTCAAGGAGGATCTCGGTTCCTCCGAAGTGTATGTGTTCACGCCCAAAGGCAAAATAATTTCGCTTCCTGCGAACGCTACGCCCATCGATTTTGCCTATGCGGTCCATACCGAAGTCGGTCATCGTGCGATGGGAGCCAGGGTCAACGGCCGGCTGGTGCCGCTGGACACGGTGCTGGAATCGGGCGACACCGTTGAGATGTTGACGTCGAAGTCCGAGACGGCAGGCCCGTCACGTGATTGGCTGAGTTTTGTGAAAAGCCCGAAGGCGCGTAACAAGATTCGGCAATGGTTCAGCAAGGAGAGACGCAGCGAAGCCATCGACGAAGGCAAGGACGAGCTGACGCGGGCATTGCGCAAACGCAACCTGCCGGTCAACACGCTGCTGACGACGAGCGCATTGGTCGGGCTGGCAGACGAGCTGAGTCTTGACAGTGCCGATGCGGTGTTCGCGGCCATCGGCGAGGGACAGGTGTCCACACAGAACGTCATTGCGCATCTGGTGAAGGATGCCGGCAGCGACGAGGTGGAAGACGACGTGGAACAGAGCGGACTGCCGCTTACCCATGCCGACCGAGGGAGTAAAAAGAGCGAATCGCTGGGAGTCTCCGTCAAAGGTGTGGGCGATGTGTGGGTCAAGTTGGCGCGTTGTTGCACCCCGGTGCCGGGAGACAAGATCGTCGGTTTCATCACGCGCAATGACGGTGTTTCCGTGCATCGTGCCGACTGCTTGAACATGCTTGACCTGCAGAAGCATCAGCCTGAACGGGTTATCGAGGTGGCATGGACCAGTGCCAAGGGTCTGTTCATGGTCAAGATTCAGGTGGAAGCGCTCGATAGGGCGCACTTGCTTTCGGACATCACGCAGGTGCTCTCCGATCACGGCGTCAACATTTCCAGCGCTTCGATCGCCACTGGCTCGGATCGTGTGGCCGTCGGCCAGTTCTCGTTTGAGATGGCCGATCCGCAGCACATGACCACATTGCTGTCTGCGGTGCGTAAGGTGGAAGGTGTGTTCGACGTATATCGTCTTACCGGTTCCAAAGACTCACGCGAGGCCAAGATACGCAAGATTGCGCGTAACCAGCGCTCATAGCCAGCGACCGATAAGTGGGGTGGCGGTTCCGGTACGGGTCTGTGGCAGACTTCGCACTGGTTAGGGGTGCCGGGCATCACGATGATTGGGTATGGCAAAGGGGCGGCCGGAATTGTTTCCGACCGCCCCTTCACTGTTGCGGATTCAGTCCTTGAGGCAGTTATGCCGCTGAGCCTACTTCACTTCGATGGAGATGATGCCGGCCGGTTCCAGCGGCATATCGCTGCGGTCGGTGTCCACAGCCTCGAGCTTGTCAACCACGGCGCGGGATTCGTCATCGGCCACTTCGCCGAAGATGGTGTGATGGCCGTCAAGCCAAGGGGTGGGCACGGTGGTGATGAAGAACTGGGAACCGTTGGTGCCGTGCATCTTGCCGTCGGCGCCACGGCGCACGCCGGCGTTGGCCATGGCCAGCTTGTACGGTTCGTCGAACTTGAGTTCAGGCACGATCTCGTCGTCGAAATCATAGCCGGGGCCGCCGGTGCCGTTGCCCAAGGGGCAACCGCCCTGAATCATGAAGTCTTTGATGATGCGGTGGAACGTGAGACCATCATAGAACTTGTCGTGGGACTTCTCGCCGGTGGCGGGGTTCGTCCATTCCTTCTCACCGGTTGCCAGGCCCAGGAAGTTCTTCACGGTTTCGGGTGTCTTGTTGTCGAACAGGTCGAGTGTGATGTCGCCTTCGGATGTGTGCATGATAACTGTAGTCATGAGCCTCATTCTCGCACGGATTAGGGACGGTGTCGGGCCGTTTGCGGGCAATGCGGGCAGCGGGGATGTAGCCGGTTATAAGCAACGGTGATACGTAATTTGGCCGATAGTGCCGTGTCGGCGTGCATGATTCTGTACGCTGGCTGCAACGGGTGCGGTTCGGCCCGCATATCGGCGCAAGGTCAGGAACGCCGGCACGTAAGGTGCGGCGTGAGGGTCCGACCAGATGATCCCATGAAAGGAACGCGATGAGCGACGAACAACCAGATGGAGAACCGTTCTCGGGTTCGCTTGAATTTGAAGAACCGGTGCGGGTGTATCACATCAAGCGCAACGTGGTGATTGCGGTGGTTCTGGTGGTACTGGTGGCCCTTGTCGTCGGGCTTGGACCGCGCACCGTGGATGCGCTCAAGGCTCGAGCCCCCAAAGGTTCCAAAGCAAATCCGGTGACGATCGGCGTGGTGGGCGTGACGAGCCCGGAATGGGTGGCCTTCAAGGACGAGAGCCAGAAGGAAGGCATCTACGTGGATCTGGTTGATTTCCAGGATTACACGTCCAACAATCCGGCGGTGGACTCGGGCAAGATGGATATGAACGAATACCAGCACTTGCTGTATCTGGCCAACTACAACGTGAAGAACCACAAGCAGCTTCAGCCCATCGGCGCGGTGGCGGTCTATCCGCTGGGCATGTACTCCACCAAAGTACGCAGCGTCGATGAGATACCGCAAGGATCCCAGGTTCCTATCCCGGACGATGAAAGCAACCAGGCAAGAGCCCTGAGTGTGCTTAAATCTCAGCATCTCATCGAATTGAAGCACCCTTGGACGCCGTTCACCACTCCCGCGGACATCGACCAAGACGCTTCCAGAGTGAAAGTGATGCCGGTCAAAGGGGCGCAAGTGCCTACATTCCTTAACGATCCGAAGGTCTATGCCGGCGTTATCAACAATGATTTCGTGGCCGATGCCGGGCTCAAGCCCACCGACGCCATCGCCACCGACGATCCCGATGGCCCCGAGGCCAGACCATACATCAACGTGTTCGTGGTGCGCCATGATGATGTCAAGAACCCCACATACACGAAACTGGTGGAGATTTTCCACCGTAAACGTGTCATGGACGGGGTGGTCGCCAAGTCGAAGGGGACTGCCGTGCTTGCAGGCCAGTACACCGCAGATCAGCTTCAGGGCTATCTCAAAGACATCGAGAGGGAAGCCAAAAGTGCCGGGGAGTAAGTGACGGCTGGCCCGATACTGACGTGGGTCAACCAACAGCGACGGCAAGATGACAATTTGAGGAATGAGGAACGCATATGACAGATCCAGCCATTGTCTTCGACCACGTGGTCAAGGAATACCAGAGTGACGGCTCCAATCGTAAGCCGGTTCGTGCCGTGGACGATGTCTCGCTGAGCATCGAGCAGGGGGAGATATTCGGCATCATCGGCTATTCGGGTGCCGGCAAATCCACACTGGTGCGCATGATCAACGCGCTTGAGCGGCCCACCTCGGGTACGGTTACCGTGCTGGGGGAGGACCTGAACGGGCTCAAAGGCGCTCAGCTGCGGGCGATGCGGCAGAAAATCGGCATGATTTTCCAACAGTTCAATCTGTTTGCCAACCGAACGGTGGCGCAGAACATTGCGTATCCGCTGGAACTTGACCACTGGCGCAAGGATTATCAGGAGCGACGCGTGCAGCAGCTGCTCCGGTTCGTAGGTCTTAGCGACTACGCCGACCGGTACCCGGCCAAGCTTTCCGGCGGGCAGAAGCAGCGTGTGGGCATAGCCCGGGCCTTGGCCACCAACCCCAAGATTCTGCTTGCCGATGAGGCGACGAGCGCACTCGACCCCCAGACCACGGCGGAAGTGCTGGATTTGTTGCGCCAGGCCAACGAGCAGTTGGGAATCACCGTGGTGACCATTACCCACCAGATGAGCGTGGTCAAGCAGATAGCCAGCCGTGTGGCGGTGATGAGTCAGGGCAGAGTCGTGGAAACAGGGTCCGCCTACAACGTGTTTGCCCTGCCTGATCAGGCGGTCACCAAACGTTTCACTGCCACCGCAGTCTCCGGACTGCCCGAGCCGGCACGTTTGGAGACCATGCGTGCACAGTGGCCGGGGCGCATCGTCACCATCAAGATTCGTCAGCGCGATGTGATGGACGGCGACGAACTGCTGTCCCCGGCCTCCGGGCAGGACATATCCGATCTCATCGCAAAATTCGGCGTATCCACCAGCATGCTCTACGGCGGCATCGATACCGTGGACGGCTCTGCCATCGGAGCGATGACCTACGAGTTGAGTGGGGACGAGATGACGGTGAACCGGTTCCTCGAAGCGTTGAGCCGGGGCAGTGACGTCTACGACTTCGGCACGGCGGCCAATCCTGTGCAATATCAGCAGGCCGTGGCTCGTGTGCTCAATCCAGCATCGTTGACAGTGCCACCTGTGAGCACCGATAGCGATGTGCGCAGTGCATTGAGTGAAACCGCAATCAGTGAAGACGAACAGGGAGGTGTGCGATGAGTGCAACGAATTGGGTGGACGCCGGTTTTGCAACGGCACAGTCTGTTGCCGTTGGAAGGGGCACACGCGCAACGGTGGTGTTGGCGGCGAACCAAAGCTGGGATGTGCTCAAACCGTTGCTGTTGCAGTCCATCGGCCAGACCCTGGAAATGGTGTTGGTCACGTTGGTTGTCGGCGGCCTGCTCGGACTGGTGCTCGGTGTGGTGCTCTACGGCACACGCCCGGGCAACCTGTTTGAGAACGCCGTGGTCTACCGGGTGCTCGACGTGATCGTCAACATCGTGCGTCCCATCCCGTTCATCATCTTTCTTGCCGCGGTGCAGCCGCTGACGGTCAAGGTGGTAGGTACCTCGATCGGCACTACTGCGGCAATCTTCCCTATGGCATTGATGGCCACGTTCGCCACCTCGCGGCTCGTGGAGCAGAATCTGGTGAGTGTGGACCCGGGAGTGATCGAGGCGGCACGTGCCATGGGCGCCTCCTCGTTCACCATCATCCGCACCGTGCTCATTCCAGAGGCACTCGGCCCGCTCATCCTGGCCTATGCATTCCTGTTCATCTCCATTCTGGACATGTCGGCGATGGCCGGCTATATCGGCGGCGGCGGGCTGGGAAACTTCGCCATCTCCTACGGCTACCAGAAATACGATGCGTCTGCCACGTGGATGGCGGTCATCATCATGATCGTGCTCGTGCAAGTGGTGCAAGCCATCGCCAATGCACTGGCCAAGCACATATTCCGACGCCGTCAATAACGCGTGGGGTGGTATGACGGCATATCCGATACGTGGACAGGTACACCCCACGGCGGTGCATCTCGCCTATAGTGGTTTTATGGCCACGCCGACAGGCGGCATCGTACCCGAAAACAGGTTTGGCCGGGTTCTGCGCATCAGAACAACGGCATCAACGGAAGTGAGCGGTATCATGAGCGAGCATCTCACCATCGATGACGACATCGTCGCCGTCAGGCACCGGTTGCACGAGCACCCGGAGATGAGTTTGCACGAGCATTGGACCACACAATTCCTGCGAGAACAGCTCGAAAGTCACGGCATCAACGTACTCGACACTGATTTGCAGACCGGGTTGGTGGCGGAGATTCATGGGGAGCGTCCAGGGCCGCGCATCGCCCTGCGTGCCGACATCGACGCGCTGCCTATCGAAGAGCACAGCGGGTTGGAGTTCGCGTCCCGCAACACCGGTTGCATGCACGCCTGCGGGCATGACATCCACATGTCAGGTCTTCTGGCGGCCGCTTTCTGGCTTGCCCAGCGGCCGGAACTCATTCACGGGTCGATCGTCATCCTGTTCCAGCCTGCGGAAGAGAACGCGCAAGGGGCGCGATTGGTGGTGGAGTGCGGAGCGTTGGGCAGCGTGGATGCCGTAATAGGCACGCACAACAATCCCGAGATGAAACCGGGGCAGATTGCCGTGGGTAACCAACCCATGATGGCGGGCTGCGTGAAATTCGACGTGACGTTGCACGCCCAAGGGGCGCATGGCGCGCACCCTGATCATGGCACAGGCCCCATTGAGGCGCTCGCCTCCATGATCCTGTCGTTGCAGACCATCGTGAGTCGCAACATTCCGCCGTTCAACCCGGCGGTTCTTTCGGTTACCTCCGTGCGAGGGGGAGAAATGTGGAATGTTATTCCGCAAGAGGCGGGATTCTTGGGGACAGTGCGTTATTTCCACCAGGACGATGGGGAGTCCATGGAGCGGCGCTTCCGTACCATCGTTGAGTCGACGGCGCAAGCGTACGGTATCACGGCGGACGTGGAGTGGAATGTTGTGGCGTTCCCGTTGGTCAGTGACGAATACTTGGCTGGCAAGGTGATGGAACGGGTTCCCGACTACGCGCAACTCGTACCGATCATCCCCTCAATGGGTGGTGAAGACTTCTGCAACTACCAAGGTCTGGCTCCGCTGGTGTTCGCTTCCATCGGTTCCAACGGCGGGCCGGGGCACCATGGTGTGCACAGTCCCGGCTTTGTGGCGCTCGACGAAGCCATCAAACCCACCGCCGAGTTCTATGTCAATGCGGCACTCGACGTGGCGCAGGCCATCGAAGAGCGACGCGCATGCGCTGACGTCCCGCGTCGCACCGGTTGCGAGGATGAAATATGATGGGGACATGACTCAACTTCGTTTCGCCATCGCTCAAATCGACACCGCCGTAGGCAACCTTGAAGGCAACGCCGGCACCGTGCTTCAATTCGCACGCGCTGCCGCTTCTCAAGGCGCCCAAGTAGTGGCGTTCCCTGAGATGACGCTCACCGGGTATCCCATTGAAGACCTCGCCCTGCGCGCCACGTTCCGCACGGCCGCATGGAACAAAGCGGATCAGCTGGCGCAAACCCTCAAACGCGAAGGCTTGGGTGCGCTGTACGTGGTTGTCGGCACGGTTGGCACGTCCGCAACGGGCACGAAACCCACCAATCGTCTCGTGGTGCTGCACGACGGTGTGGTATGGGCCGGATATGACAAGCATTTCCTGCCCAACTACGGTGTGTTCGACGAGTTCCGCATTTTTGCGGCAGGAGAACGGTCGGTCGTGCTCGACATCGACGGCGTGCGTGTAGGTGTGGCCATCTGCGAAGACATCTGGCAGGACGGCGGGCCGGTGGCCGAGTTGGCCGGCCGCAACATCGACGTGCTGCTGACCATCAACGGTTCCCCCTACGAGGAAGGCAAAACGCACACGCGTCTCGATCTGGCCGCCCGGCGTGCCGGCGAGGTCGGAGCACCGCTCATCTACGTCAATCAGGTGGGAGGCCAAGACGATCTCATCTTTGACGGCGGAAGCTTCGTGGTGGACGCCGACGGGACGCTGCTTGAACGCTCGCCGATGTTCATGGAACATCTCGGCATCTTTGACTTCGACTCTTCAACCGCTCATCAGACTCCGGGGCAGGTGGCGTCCTGGCCGTGCAGAGATGAGGAGGTCTACACCGCCTGTGTGCTCGGGCTGAAGGACTATATGGCCAAGAACGGGTTCACCGGAGTGGTGCTCGGTCTGTCGGGCGGCATCGATTCGGCACTGGTGGCGGCCATGGCGGCCGACGCGGTGGGCGGCGAGCATGTATGGGGCATTTCCATGCCCAGCATGTACTCCTCCGACGGGTCGAAAGACGACGCGGCGGATCTGGCTCGCAATCTCGGAGCGCACTACGAGATCCAGCCCATTGAGCCGCTGTTCACCGCCTTCCAGAACCAGCTGGAATTGGAAGGCGTGGCGCAGGAGAACCTGCAGGCACGCATCCGCGGAGTCATCGTGATGGCCTACTCGAACGGTCAGAACCTTCTGGCGCTCGCCACCGGCAACAAATCCGAGCTGGCATGCGGCTACTCCACCATCTACGGGGATGCCGTGGGAGGGTACGCGCCCATCAAAGACCTGCTGAAAACGCGCGTATGGGATCTGTCCCGATGGCGCAACAAGGCCGCCGCCTCCGGCATGGGGATCGGTGGTCTGCATATGGTCGGCAACGAACACGGTGGAGCCGGAACGCCACTTGACGGCGGTGTGATGATTCCGGTGAACAGCATCGACAAAGCGCCGAGTGCGGAGTTGCGCCCCGGGCAGAAAGACTCCGATTCTCTGCCGCAATACGATCTGCTTGATCAGGTGCTCGCCGCCTATATCGAAAAAGCCCACGGGAGGGCCGACCTGCTGGCCGACGGATTCGATGAAGAGACGGTTGACACGGTGATGCGGCTGGTGGACCGGGCCGAATGGAAACGCCGGCAATACCCGTTGGGGCCGAAGGTCACGGCGCTCGCATTCGGACGCGACCGCAGGCTGCCCATCACCAACGCTTTCCGAGAGTAGTTCGCACAATCATGCAAGGCAGAATCGACCATGGCATCGAAAGGATCGTAACGATATGAACAGCGAGGAACACCAAGACGAGTGGTATTTCAACACGGTGACCGGTGAGCCGGAGCTTGGCAAACTCTCACCGGCCAACCAGCGTAGTGGACCCTACCGCACCCGCAAGGATGCACTTGACGCGTGGAACATAGCACAGGAGCGCAACCTGATGTGGGACGAGCAGGACAAGCGCTGGAACGCTTGGCAGGCTTGATCAGGTCCACATGATGGCCGCGCCGCGTCCCAGAACCAACAAGGCGCACACATACAGAGTGCAACATATGCCAAACACCCAATCGCGCCTGCCGGCTTTCATCTCATGCCACCGGGTGCGTGGCATGCCCGCCTCGTAGCAACGCGCATCGAGCGCGAGCGAAAGGTTGTCGGAATGGCGCAGCGCGCCGGTGAACACCGGCACGATGATGGCTGCCAATGCTCTGATGCGTTTGGCCGGAGTGCCGGTTTCGATGCTGCCTCCACGCGCCGACTGCGCATCGACGATGGAACGTGCCTCTTGGGCAAGGGTGGGCAGAAAACGCAAGGCCAGACTCATGACCAGAGCAATCTCCTGGGTATGCAAGCCCCAATGTGAGAGAGGGGAAAGCAAGGACGCAAAACCGTCCGTCAGTTCGGTTGGTGTGGTGGTGCGCAACAATACCGCCCCGATGATCACCACCAATGCCAAGCGGCATGAGTAGAGCACCGCATCGGCAAGACCGGCCTCCGTGATCGCCAGTGGTCCCCAAGAGAAGAAGGTGCGGCCGCCTTGCACAAAGAACATGTTGACAATGCCGAGAATGGCGAACATGCCGAGAAACAGTTTGAGAGAACCCAGGAGCTTCAACGGGTTGATGCGTGCCGCACCGATGATGGCAGCCACGGCCGCCGTTGAGAGCAGCAGTTGGGCGGGCGTGGCCACAGTGAACCCGGTGAACAGCAACACCAGGAACAACACCAGCTTGACACGCGGATCGAGTGAAGCGATGAACGAGCGATGGGATGCGGCCGCGGTGTTTGATGCGGGGGCAGAATCCGGTTGCGGCGCGGCATGACGCGTTGAAGCCGGTTGTGCCGCAAGCTCTCGTTCCCCGCGCAGCTTGATAATGCGGGCTCCCAAACGAGCTGCCTGTTCTTTGGCATGGGTGATGAGCACAACGGTGACGCCTTGTGCATGCAAGGACAAGATGAGCTGGTCGATCCGTGCCGCTGCGGTACTGTCCAACCCTGCGCTCGGTTCGTCCATGATGAGCACGCGCGGGTGACAGGCAATGATGCCCGCAATGGCGACGAGCCGCTGCTGGCCGCCGGACAGGGCAAAGGGCGAACGGTCTGTCAACGCTCCCATGCCCAGCATGTCCAGTGCTTCCTGAGCTTGGCGCTCGGCATCCTCCTGGGTCAGCCCTTGGTTTCTTGGTCCATAGGCGACATCCTGGAGCACGGTGTCGGCGAACAGTTGACGTTCTGGCTGTTGCATGACCAGTCCCACGGTGCGGCGCAGCGTGCGCTTGTCAGCGCGGCTGAGATGACGCATATCCAATCCTGCTACGCGCACCGTACCGGTGTCAGGTGCGGAAAGCGCCGTCAACACGCGTGTCAGTGTGGTTTTCCCGGTACCGTTGCGGCCCATGATGGCAATGATCTCTCCGGCATCGATGTGCATCGTCACGTCATGCAAGGCATCACGTTGGGCATTGGGGTACCGCAGACTGACATGTTCCACACTGATGACGGGGTCATTGCCGGCAGCGGCATCTAAGCCGGCGCTGGATGCGGCCGTTGGTGCAGTGGTCAAGTCCGTTTCGGCATCGGTACACACTGTGCCGGCATCGCCTACGCCGTCCATCGCGGTCGCGCTCGAGGCTGTCACATCGTGCAACAGCCCGTCACGTAGTTCAAGCACGCGGTCGGCACCCTGCAATTCAGCGGGTTTATGGGTGACATGGACGATGGTGGTGCCGTTGTCGTGCAAGCGCTCCAGGATATGCAGCACATCGGCTTGTGCCTCTTCGTCAAGCATGGCGGTGGGTTCGTCAAGCACCAGCAGACGGGGAGACATGGCCAAGGCTCCGGCCATCGTCACGCGCTGTTGCTGGCCGCCGGACAGTCTGGTGGGATCGGCGGCCCTGAAATCGCTCATTTCCACGGCGCGCAATGACTCGTCCACGCGTGTGCCGATGGTAGTGCGCGGCATGTTCAGGTTCTCCGGCCCAAAAGCGGTGTCATCAGCAGTTACTGTAGTAATGAGCTGGTCGGCAGGATTTTGGAAGACGACGCCGATGTCGCGGCGTGCCGCACGGTATTGGTCGGCGTCCGGGGTGCTCTCGTGGAAGACCTGATGGCCGAGTAGGGTGATTTCTCCCTCGTCGGGAGCCGACAGACCAGCGATGAGACGGACGAGCGTGGATTTTCCGGCACCATTGGGACCGATGATGCACAGTCGTTCGCCCGGAGTAATGCTCAGGTCGATACCGTCCAATACCCAGGTCTGGCCGCCGTTGTGGCTGAACCGTACGTCGCGCATGCGTACGAGCGGCTCAGCCGAGAGGGTGCTGCATTGCGAGATCGCCACGGTGTCAGCGATTCAGGAAGTTCGAGATCGGCTTGTAGATCAGGAAAGTGACCACGCCGTTGATGGCGAACTTGATGAGGTTGAACGGCAGCAAGGTAGGCACGATGATGGCCACGACCTTGTCTACCGGCCAACCGGTGTAGATCGGTGTGATGAGCAGGTTGCACACGATGGCCATGATGAGCGCGCACACGGCTCCCACGATGATGGCAACGGCTGCACGGCCGCGCGTGCGGCGAGTTTTGTAGATAAACGCCGCGGGCATGCTCAGCGACAGTGCCACGATGATGGCGATGAGGGCTCCCCAAGGGTCTCCGAACACGTGCGGCAGGAAGCTCAAAATGCTTACTATGGCCGCCGCCGAGGGGCCGAATGCGAATCCCGCTATAAGGCAGACGATGCCGGATGGATCATATTTCAGCCAGTTGGTGCCCGGCATGATGGGGAAGCCCACAAAACTCAGCGCCATGGCCAGCGCCACAAACAGCGCGTAGACGGCGATGCGTTGGGTGGACCAGCGGCCGGAATCGGCAACGCCGGTGGCATGGGAGGACTGCGTCTTATCGCGGCGCCCATCGTTGTTTTGGGTATGCTGATTAGAGCTCATATCGAGCCTCGTTTCTTTCATCCGGACTATGACCGTTGGCTTCGGAGTCTCACCGAATCAGCCGCTTGCGCAGCGCGCGGGCTTCGTCTTGGGAACCGTTATGACAGTGGTTCCGGACGTTACCGCCAGTAAGGAATTGCACCTTCCCTGAAACTTGCACTCCCAAGCTATACACGTACGGCTCGCCAAATGGGCACGAGAGTGTGAACGGTACGTCCGTCCGGTCTCGTTGGGCGGGCGTGCAAGAATGACGGTATGAATGAAACAGAACACATGACCTCCGCAGATTCGCAGCGCCCCTCGGTCGGCAAGGATATTGAGCGTTCCGGTGCTGCCCGGCCGGCACGTCGTGGCATGCTTCACCAAGGGCGAACCATCGAACGCCTGGCCATCGTAGTGGTGACCTACAAGCGCCAGGAGTTGTTGGGAGAGCTGCTGGAATCCATCGAGCACTTGGAACAGGCGCCATGGCGCATCGTTATGGTGGACAACGAGCACAGCGACCGCACCCGAGACATGGTGCTCGAGTTTTCGGCCAGAGTGGCGGCACGTTGGGGGCAGACCGATCCTGACGATCAGGGCGGGCGTTCGCGCGTGGTGTATGCCCCGCAAAGCGGCAACATCGGTGGTGCCGGCGGGTTCAACGCCGGTGTGAAGAAAGCCTATGAGCTCGGCGCGCAATGGTTCTGGGTGATGGATGATGATGTGGCGGTGCTTCCTGACGCCATCGGCAAGTTGGCCAAGTGGACGCCCAACCACGATGTCATCCAAGGCTCGCGCTTCGATTTTGATGGAGGTCCGTTCTACTGGCAGTACGACTTCATCGTTCCTCTGGGTATTCCCAATCCCATCGCTCCTGCGGCATTTGGGCCATCCGGGTATCACCGGATGAACACCCTGTGCTTCGAAGGAGGGCTGTTCCGCCGCTGCATCGTCGAGAAAATCGGATTCCCTGACCCGCGCTTCTTCATCTACTGGGATGACACCATGTACGGTTATCTGGCCAGCAAAGTCACCGAGTCGATTGTGGTGGCCGACCGCATCATCCGCCGCACTCGCACCATAGGCAACTGGGACATCGCCGGAGTGCGCCAGCTCAACTCCACTTCGGACATGAACCGCTACCACATCATGCGCAACCGCGGCTATATGGCGCGTTACTTCATGGCGCACGGCGACTATCGTCCGGCGATGTTCGCCCTGGGTACCTTCCTGACGGGTGTCAAGGAGGTGATTCGCCTGGTGGCTGTAGACCGTGAGCATCTGGGCAATGGGCTCAAGCAGATCTTCAAGGGATGGATCGATTCGAGAAAACTGCTGCACGACCCTGACTGGAAGCCCATGCCGTCTTTGCGTTGAGCGAAACCGACCTGCCGGCAGATCGGCTGATCGTCTGATGTGCCGGTGCGTACGGTCGAACTCCGCCGAATGCAGACGGGGCGGCAATATGGGCATGTTGCGTAACGTGTCGTCTTTTTGGGTATCGGATGAGTTAAGATACCTGAGTTTATAAGCTCATGAACCAAAGGGGTAATGATGATTGAAACAGCGCAGGCCTTCGGTGTCGATATCGGTGGTTCCGGCATCAAGGCGGCTCCCGTCGATTTGGAGCACGGGCAGTTTGCCGAGCCGCGCCTGAAGATTCTCACCCCCGAGAACTCCACCCCTGAAGCGGTGGCGGCAGTGGTGCGCCAGGAGCTCGACCATTTCGAGGTTCCTGCCAGCGCTCCGGTGGGCATCGCGTTCCCGGCACCCATCAAGCCCGGTCAGACCATTGACTTCATGGCCAACCTTGACAAGTCCTGGATCGGTACCGATGTGACCGAGGTCTTCTCCCAGGCGTGCGGCCGTCCTGTCACGGTGGTGAACGACGCTGATGCCGCAGGTCTTGCCGAGCAGCAGTTCGGTGCGGCGAAGGGGCATGACGGTCTGGTCATCGCCACCACGCTGGGAACCGGTATCGGCACGGCACTCATCTACAACGGTGTGCTCATTCCCAACACTGAGCTTGGTCACATCGAGCTGCAGAAGGGCAAGGGCGACGCGGAGAAGTATGCTGCGTCCTCAGTGCGCGACCAGCAGAGCTTGGGCTACAAGCGTTGGGCCAAGCGCCTTACCAAGTATTACGGGCTGCTGGAAAAGTACTTCAGCCCGGATCTGTTCGTAGTCGGTGGCGGCGTGAGCCGCATGAGCGAGAAGTTCCTGCCGTACATCGAGATCAAGACCCCGTTGGTGCCGGCGCAGCTGCGTAACGAGGCAGGCATTATCGGTGCCGCATACTATGCGGCGACCAAGCAGGCGTGAGCATTCTGCCATTGATATTCGGGGGCGAGTCTTGAGGCTCGCCCCCGTCTGTATAGGGAGCGTGACGGTGCCGGTTGTGGGCGCTGCCGGCAGATAAGCAGATACACGCTCAAATCAAGGAAGGTGTGTGCCTATGTCGTACCGGCCGGTGCATTTTTCATCACGTGTGGGCAGCGTGACACTCAACGCCGTTGCCCAGGCCGAAGCGCAAGCCAAGAGCCGAGGCGTGGCATTGGGTAAACTCAACGATTCAAACCCCACCGCCAACGGACTCGGACCGGCATTGGTTCCCGGCATCTACGATGCACAACCCAAGGGGCCGCAGACAGCACGCCGCGCCTTAGCCGAATTTCTGGAAGAACGCGGTCGCGCCGAAAGCAGTGGAGAAGGGCAGGAGGGGCATGCGGTAGACCCTGAGAGACTCTACCTGTTGAGTTCCACATCGCAGGCGTATTCGTGGCTGTTCAAACTGTTGTGCGACGCCGGAGACGTTGTACTGGCGCCCAAACCCGGATACCCTCTCATTGAGTCCATAGGGCGGTTGGAAAACGTGGAGACGCTCGAATACCAGCTGTCGTTCGACGGATCATGGTTCATGGATCTGTCGCAAATTGAAATGCTGCTCGATTCCGAAGCCGGCTCTCGCACTCGAGCCATCGTCGTCATCAACCCCAACAATCCCACCGGCTCCTATGTTAAACCGGACGAGCGTGCCCGCTTGGTGGCATTGTGCGCGCAACGTGGCATCGCCATCATCGCCGATGAGGTGTTCTTCGACTACACGCTCGAGCCATTCCCCGGCAACCGTCGCTTTGCTGGGGAGAAAGAAGCATTGGTCTTTGCGCTCGACGGCTTCTCCAAACTGTTGGCCGCGCCGCACGCCAAAGTGGGGTGGATCGAGGTTTCCGGGCCAGATGAACTGGTAGAGGAATCACTGTGCAGATTGGACATGATTGCCGACGACTACCTGCCGATGAGCAACATCATTGCCGAGCAGATGCCCGAACTGCTGGGCGCGGCACCGAGCCAACTTGCTCGGGTCGGAGGGCGTGTCCATGCCAATTTGGCCACGCTGCACACCATGTTGGATCGGCATGAATCCGGGCTGGTGTCCTTGCTGCGGCCCGAGGGAGGCTGGAACGTGTTGGTGCGTTTCCCCTCGACGATCGATGAGACCGAATTGACGCTCTCACTCATCGAGCACCACCATCTCACCGGTCAGCCTGGATACTTCTTCGACATGCCGGGCAACGGCGCCATGGCATTATCCTTGTTGCCGGAACCTGATGTATTTGCCTCCAATGTTGCCGCATTGTTGGATGCAGTCGATGCCATGGTGCTCTAAGAGCTGCACGGTTCACAGTGAAAAGAGGAGCGAGAACCAGGACTGTACGGTGTGGAACAATACCGGATCGTGTTTGATGAGCGCATCGTCTCGTCCTGGGGTGAATGCGGTGAGCACACTGATCAGCAGGCTGGCGCTGACCAGCACCACACACAGTAACCGTATGGCGGCGAGCCGTACAGGGGTGCTGTGCCATGACATGGCAGACGCGCTTGCATGCGTTTCATCGGCTGTGAGTACGCGCAACTCGCCGGAGGTGTCCGCATGCATGCTGGCAGTCACTGTCACCAGCACCACAGCAGCCACCAACGCCAGCAGCCAGCCGAAATCAATCATGTAGCGCCATGACAGGCCGCCTTTGGCGCTGTCCACCACGATTAGCAGCGCAGCAAGGGCCACTGCTGCCACCAGCGTGGGGAAGATGCCTGACGTGCGTAGACGACGACGCATCCATGGCAGCGCGACCACCAGTAGCAGCGCCGGGCACAGCATGAACAGGCCGCCGGCCATCGGGTCGGTGTAACTCCAGTTCGTCATCGGAGTTGCGGTGATTCCCAAGAAGGGGAAACGGTCCATGAAGGTCAGGGGAGTGGCCAGATAGTATCCGATTTCAGACATCAGGTTGCGCGCATTGCCGGTAACGGTCATCATATCGGATACCGTAAGCTGGTATTGTTCCCCGAAGTTCAACGGCGAACCGAAGCGTGCGGCGTTGTAGATGCCGACGGAAATGATGATGGCCAATGCAGGCAGGAGCGCCGCGCATAACAAAGTGATGGCATTTCGTCGCTCCGCTCGCGCTGTGCTGCCATCTGTGGGCCTGAAGCGCTTGGAAAGAAGCGTTTTGGCAATGGCCTGCAGCTGCCTCCAAAACAGGGGAAGTGCCAGCAAAGCCGTGAAGATGAACGTGGGGCGGCACCCGATCGTACCTGCCATCGCCAGAGATCCCGCCGCCAAATGGGGCCATGAGACCGGTGGGGCCGATCCGATGCGTACCGTATGTTTGTTGCGCTTTTCTTCGCAGTTGATGGCACCGAACCAGAACCACAAGCCAACGATGCTCAGCAGGAGGGAAGCGGCGCAAGGCACCGAATAGAAGTTGGTGCGCAACGCCAGATAGCTTACGTTCGACCCCACCAGCAAGGTGAGCAGTGCCAATATCATGCCGGCCAGTGGGGCGTTGGGGGCGACCCGTTTGGTCACGCGAATCATGAGCAGGGCAGCGAAGAGAATAATGCCGAATGTCATTATGCCCACGGCGGCATGCGTGGAGAGCATGAGACCTCCAGGAGTGAACCAGCTGGAAATCAACCGGAAGGGGGCAAAGAGCAGCAACGCCGGCAATACGCCGAAGTATGAGTACCAGTGCCCCTGATAGAACACATAGTCCCAGTAGATCGGTGTCACCCCATCATGCAGCAGTTGCTCGCGTACGGAAGGATCGTAAGGGTTGGAAGCATGCAACAGTTCGCTCGGCACCGGCATATCCAAGGAGACCTGACCGTGCAGCAGAGCGTCGGCGAGGTGGCCGTACTGGTTGAAATCGTACGTGTAGTTGCCCGGCTGGTGGAATGCCATCGACTCAGGGGATACGGCGTTGGGAATAATGTCGGCCAATGTGGCTGCGCCCAACAAAGCGAACATGCCCCAGAACAATCCGCGCTGCTTGCGACTGCCGGTGTCCAGCGATATGCGCCACAAAGGGGATCCGGGACGGAACGCCTCGACGAATACGGCGATGACTGCCATGAGCGCGATGCGCACCGGTTCGATGCTGAAAGGAACGCGGACGTTCGTGCGCAGGTCCGTGGCCGCCACGCGTGTGCCGGCAGCCTCTTGAATCCACAACTTGACCGTGCTGCCACGGCCCACGTTCAGATAGTGGGAGCGCGGAGCATCTTGGGACAAGGAGATGCTGCGCCCCATATGGCCATCCACCTGCGGAGCCACAAAGAACGACTTGCTGAGCCTGGTGTGTGGTGAATCGGCCGTTTTGTCAATGTTCATGTCGACGCGCACGTAAGGGGAGCTGCCATCGCTGTCTGCCTCGATCCACGCCTGTTGAGGGTCATGGACTATCAGTGTGCCGTCGTTCTGCCGTTCCAGACCGGCACCAATCGCGTTGAGCGCTGCGGCGGAATCCGTGCTGGCCGACGTAGAAGTCCAGAATGGCAGGTTGCACACCACACACTCGAGTATGGCGATCAGCAAGACCCACAGCAGGGCTCTCAGAGCGGCTGTGGATAGGCGGTTGGGCCGGTTTTTGCGAACGTTCACCCTGTTATTCTATAAGCTGGAATGTCTGAATGGATTGAAAGAATAAAATCTATGTCAAAATTCACGCCGTACATGCATGACAGAGATTCGCTGCCGGAAGACAACGGCATCTTTTCGCGCGTCGTGAACGCCGCTCGTAAAGCCGCCTCAGCTGTCTATGAAACCGCACAGCAAAGCCACATACCCGGTCAGGGAAGCAGCGTACCAAGTGGGAGCGGAACCAGCGGGGGCGTGGGGGCTGACGCAGCGGACATGAGTCGTATCGTGGAGGGCATCGAAGCCCACGCATTGACGCTCTCACCGCTGGTAAAAACGCATATGTTCCCCGACTTTCCAGGCATTGCAGACGGATTGGTTCCAGGATGGGCGCAACTGCCGCAGCGCCACGGTACTGCCTTCTCTCTCGGCGTATTCTTCGATGGAGCTAAAAACAGATTCCACCAGTTGGCGCTCGCTGACGGTCAAGGGCGAGTTTTTGTGAGCGTCGATCCCAACGATGACGTGCAATCCCTGACCCCGGCACTCTTCTTCAGCAAAGAAGGCGAGATAACACTGGCCGATAGCAGCCGTATCTCGCGCGCAGGCAACCGGAACGCAGATTACGTTCCGCCAAAAGCCCTGCAAGGTGCCGTGGTCGGAAGGGACGCATCGGGAGAGCCGATGTGGCTTTCCTCCTGGCTTTCCGTAGGCAAGCGGTACACGCTCGAACAGCTGCGTCTCGACGTGCCGCGTAACTTGCGCGTGGACCTCGAATACCGTGATGCGCTCGCGATTGCCTTCTTCTGCGCTTGCGCCATGCCGCATTACGTGGGCACCATGGGCTTTGGCGCCGGCAATATTTTCCGCAGACTCAACCACGAAGCGCCCCTAGGTGCCATACGTCGTGCCGTGGCCGATGGCACTCAAGCCAAAGCCAAGGGGCTGCGTGTCTCTGGCCTGGAGGAATACTTCGCGCGACTGATGCGTGAAGCCGGGGCGTTGGAGAGCACGAAAGGTCTGGAAGCGGTACATGGCAGAGAGCCGTTGAGCTTGGTTACTCTGAACCATTCCGGCATGTACGCCTTCGACTGGGGAGAGGCGTTGGAACTGTCCTCGGCGTTGCGCGCACTGCATATCGAAGGCAATCTGAACCGTTTCGCCGCCGTAAGTGCCTGGCTGGAACATAACGCACGCGTCGGATCGTTGCCGATCGAAGACACCGTTTCGGTGGAGCAAGCTGCCGATATTGACGCGACGCTGTTGCGTAATCCGGCGCTAGCCGCTTTCGACGTGAACGATCAGGGGAGGCTGCGTCTGGATGAGCCAAGCGCCGACTCTGTGCAGCGTGTGCTGCATATCGCGCAGCAAGCCGCACTGCAGAACATGGAACATGACGGTGTGCAACCAGATGGCACCGGTCAACGTGCGCAAGGGGAGTGGGAATACCGGCAAACCCTTTCCGGGTTATTGCGCAGCCTACGTTTCCCTTTCCGTTTCGACGCTGATTTTCGCTCGAACATCGCGCAGGGCGAGACGGCTATATCCCTGAGTGCGGTGGGTTCCTCCATGATGCCGCAGCATCGGTGGGATGGCGGCCGTCATCAGTGGGTTGACTATACGCACAGCGAACGCGTGGAGATGAGTGTGGACTACAACCTGCGTGCAGGCTTGGTGCTGGCCGCGCTGTGCTTTGGCGCCAGTGAGCAGGTGAATCGTGTTTCGCTGCGCATTGAGTCGCTTGGCTTGGAGCAAGCCTTGGAAGCACAGGATTCGACGATCGGCGAGATGATCGCGCGAGCGTTGGGGGCGTTGAAGAGGGCCGATGTTCCTTCACGAGGCACGCGTTCCAAAGCCGATCCCAAGGACGGCGACGTGCACGGAGACCCTGCGCAGGTCAGCCTGAGTGATGACCACGGTCAGATTCGCACCGATGCCTCGACCCAAGACCGTGCGGCTGATGGGACGGATGATGCTCGCACCGCGCGTCAGGCTGCGACGGCTTCGCAGCCCTGCGAGGAAGATGCGGCTCAGCACCCTGCACAAAACGATGCGCATACGGATAATGGCGCAGGGAGCAACAGCGAGACCGCAGGCGTTTCGGGACACCGCAATGATGCTGGTGATGACAGTTCGGTAGATGCGCAGTTCGCTGACCTCATGCAGGGAGTCGACATCGACGACATGGCCATTGCTGCGCAGGAACGTGACCGCCGCATGGGACTGTGGGGTACCGGTATGCATCAGCATGGCGATTTTGAGGATGATATGGACGGCGCCGACATGGGCGACGGGTCTGTCGGCTCAAGAGGGGACATGCTGCGTGGCAATGTGCAGGTTCCTCAGCCTATTGCCGTGGTGACGGTGACATTCACCCGCGAAGATTTCATGCGGCGCATCGCCGAGGGCGGATTGGATAATCCTCAGGAACTGTATCTGCAGTGTGCCGCGGCAATGGCACTGGATTCAATCGAAGGGTTCGCTGAGATCGTCCCGCAGTTCACCCTGCACGATAAGCGTTTTGCTCCTGCCACCGCTCAGTCGGAGCCGGAGTTCTCTGATGAGGTGCTGCCGCAGGCTCAAGCACAGGTTTTGGGGACGCAGACAGTGAGCGGTCTGTCGATTCAGCGAGGCGACGTACTGCAACGCGTGGATTCGGACTTCCAACGTTTGGCGATGGATGAGTCCATGCCGCGAGTAGGCAAGGCACAGGAGGCCATGCGCATCGTGGCTGCGGTGGGAGACCCGGAACTTGATGACTTGGCGCCGATGGTGAGTCGTGCGCTCATCGACGGCGACGATGTGCCCGACATCCATTTTGTTCTGAGCAAGCAGATAGATGATGCGCGCCTCAAGGCGCGAGACCTGCTTTTCTCCGGCAGATTCAATCAGTCCATCGAACTGCTGGAGCAGACGCTCGACGAGATTGACGCCCGTTACGACTCGATTCCTGGCGTGCCGCGTTACTTCAACTCCTATGCGGAGCGGGTGGTGTACAACCGGCTGTTCGCCACCCCCGACGAGTGCACGGTGCTCATTCCTGACAGCCTGTTCTACGCGCACATGGAACTGTCGGATGTGATGTCGCAAGTGCAGGGGCCTGCTGCGGCGCTGCCGCACCTCAACAAGATGGTGGCCTATGCTCCGGCTTATCCGCTCTCGCATATGCGTTTGGCGGTGCAGTTGGCACGTGGCGAGGACTGGAATTCTGCACGCGCTGCCTGTTTGAACGCGCTTCGGGTGAGCTTGGACGGGGATGATGCAGCGTATGCGTACTACCGTCTGGCTTACGCGGAATGGATGAGTGATCGGCTCGACGTGGCTGCTGCCGCTTATATGATGAGCGAACATCTGGCGCCCGGCAAGATCGAGTCGGCCCCAGAAGAACTGCACGAGGTCGTGGTCAGAGCTCAATCCCAGTGCATTACTGTGCCCTCTTCGCCGCAAGAGGTGAGCCAGATGCTTGCATCACATGACATTCCGGTCTGGCCGCACATCGGTGTGGCGCCGATGGTAAGTCAGGCTGCACGGGTGTGCGTGGATCGTGGCATGTTCATACCGGCGCGCACATTGGCCGTAGCCAAGGCTCGCATGAGCGAGGGCAATCAAGATGGTATCGACATGGCGCAGATGCAGTTCCTGCGCTCATTGGGGGCATAATGGGAATCGGGGCACACGAGCATCAGGAAGCGCTGAATCTGGGAGTGTCGCAGTTCACTCCAGGGTCGGCGGCTTGGGTTGCGGCATTGAGCGCAACCGACGCGGATGCCATGACGTTGACCGTGCTCGACGTTCCCGCATTGACCAGCGAGGTTGCGGCACGTCTGTGGGCAAAGTTGGCCGCGTGGGTGGAAAACGATCAAGTGGCGTATTACATCGACGATGCGCCGGTCTCCTCTGACGCGGCGTATGATACCAGACTGCGCTGCCTGCAAGCGTTGGAAGCAGCATTCCCGGTGCTTGATACCCCGCAGTCTCCCACACATCGTGTCGGCGGCACCTTCTCGAACGATTTTGCTTCGGTGAGGCATCCATCTCAGATGATGAGTCTCGATGATGTGTTCTCTATAGATGAGCTGAAAGACTGGTATGACGGGGTGCGTCAGGCGTTGGAGTGGCCTGAAGACGAAGCGCTGCCCATGACCTGTGAAGTCAAGATCGACGGGCTGGCGCTCAATCTCATCTACCGTTCCGGAGTACTTGAACAGGGGCTGACCCGCGGGGACGGAGTGACGGGCGAGGATATCACCACCAACGTGCGCACCATCTCCTCCATACCGCCGAATCTTGGCGGCAAGGCCGAAGATATTCCACAGTTCGTGGAGGTTCGCGGCGAGGTGTTCATGCGTTGGGACGATTTCAAACGTCTCAACGAGGCGAATGAGAACGCCGGGCGACCTCCGTTCGCCAATCCTCGCAACGCTGCTGCGGGAAGTCTGCGGCAAAAGGATCCTCGCATCACCGCCACACGCCATCTGAGCTTCTACGCGCACGGGTTGGGACGTTTGGACTGGGGTGACGGTGCGACTGGGCATGACGCGGTGAACGACCAGTCGCAGGCCTATGCGTTGTACCAGACGTGGGGCGTGCCCGTGTCCCCGCATAACCGGGAAGTGACCGGGTTCGACCAGATTCTCGAGATGATCGACTACTACGGTGAGCATCGCGGAGACATCGAGCATGCACTCGACGGCATTGTGGTCAAGGTGGACGATCTGGCGCTGCAGCGTCGTCTCGGTTCCACTTCTCGCGCTCCTCGATGGGCTATCGCCTACAAGTACCCGCCTGAAGAGGTCAACACCCAGCTGCTGGATATCACCGTGCAAGTGGGGCGCACCGGCCGGGTCACCCCGGTAGCGGTGCTTGCGCCGGTCTACGTTGCCGGTTCCACGGTGGCTGCCGCCACATTGCACAATCCCACCGAAGTCAAACACAAGAATGTGCTCATCGGCGACACCGTGGTGGTGCGCAAGGCCGGAGACGTGATTCCCGAGATAGTGGGGCCGGTGCTGGAACGGCGGCGTGGTCGCGAAGAGCAGTTGCGAGAGTTCGAGATGCCACAATATTGCCCTTCGTGTGGTACGAAACTGGCACCGTCCAAAGAGGGCGACAAAGACATCCGCTGTCCAAACGTCGAATCCTGCCCGGCGCAGTTCAGCGAAAGGGTCATCCATCTTGCTTCCCGCAAGGCGTTCGATATTGAGCACTTGGGTGAGCAAAGCGCCATTGCGTTGACCAACCCGGAAGATAACCGGCCTGACAGCGTCGCCACCTACATGCCCGGCGTTCAGGAGATCGAAGTGAAGCCGGGGGAGGAGCCGGCACCGTACGAGCCGGCCGCAGGCCTGGTGCTCCCGGCTCCTCAGGAACCGGTGCTCACCAGCGAGGCAGGCCTGTTCTCGCTGGACGCCGCAATGTTGCGCAGCGTGCATGTGTGGCGCGAGATTCAAGTGATAGAAAAAAGCGTGGAGGTCGATGCCAACGGGCGCAAGCACTTTCACCGCAAGGCGCTCGGCGGTTCTGGCCTATGGCATACTGTCCCTGCGTTCTGGACGTTGCCGTTGGATGCCAAGAAACCTGCCGGCAGTGAAGAGTATCAGATTCCTGAAGATGCTGTGGTAGTAGGCAGCAGAACGGTGAAGCGGCGGAAGGAAGCCGACGAGGAGAGGCCGCTGTATGTGCGTCCGTCCGAGACCACGCGCACCATGCTCGCTGAGATTGACAAGGCCAAAGACGCCGAGTTGTGGCGTGTGCTGGTGGCATTGTCCATCCGGCGCCTCGGTCCGCCCACAGCACGCCTGGTCGCCACGACTTTCGGCAGTTTGGAAGCCATCGAACATGCCAGCGTGGAGGAGCTGTCCGCCATTGACGGAATCGGTCCGGAAATTGCCGAATCGGTGTCAGGTTGGTTCCAGGCCGCGCACAATCCTGACGATTGGCGTTTCGCGGTGCTCAAGGCGTGGAAAGATGCGGGCGTGGGCAGTCACGCTGCCCAAATCAGCCAGCTGCCGCAAACGTTGTCAGGCAAAACTGTGGTTGTCACAGGCTCATTGGAAGGTTATAGCAGAGATTCGGCCAAGGAAGCCATCGTGGAACGTGGCGGCAAGGCCGCGGGTTCGGTGAGCAAGAAAACCGACTACGTGGTGGTCGGCGAGAATGCCGGGTCCAAGGCGGCGAAAGCCGAGGAGCTGGGCATTCCGCAGCTGGACGAGGAACAGTTCAAGATGCTGTTGGAAACCGGGGACGTGCAGGAATCGTAGGCTGACCTACTATGGGTTGCTGTGCGGCCTCATTGTCCTGCCTATCAGAGATGCGTGTACAAAACTGTATATTTTGCAAAATTTGCTGAATATTGATTCTACGTTTGTTGCGTGAGTCAGGATGGTCAACGGTATCAATAAAAGTAATAGCGGATGATAGCTTTTATAAAAAATAGTATACGAGAGTTGATGAATGAACACGCGCTGGGCTGTAATTTGATATGACATCGCAAAGGCGCGACACGCCCGGATGGAGTTGTGTTTAAAGATGTTTTTTTACTACGTATGACTCAAAAAGGCACAGAATTCTGTAATTGAGTTGTACTTTTTTAGCGGATGCCATACGCTGTCTTATGCAGGGAAATTTGAAGTGGTTGTATAAAAGTTCTCTGTATAGCCGTAAATCAGTACTGATGGTTATTCGTAATCCGAATAATGATGGAAAGGTTTGACTATGTCAATCACAAAAACGACATTCAACAATTTCGACCCTACCGAAGGTCGTGGAGCTTCAATGAATTATGCAGCTGGTTGTTGTTGCTGCTCCTGCTCTTGTTCATCGGCTGCGGTGTGAGCTGAATTCTCTAGCATCGCGGTGGAAGGGCTGGTGCACAATGTACCGACCCTCCCATGAGGAGCAACAATGATTATTCTGCAAGATATAAAAGTTAATCTTTCTGGGAAAACCATCTTGGATTTTGCTGGAAAGAACATTGAAATCAGCAATGGTAGTAAGTTGGCGGTTCTTGGCGAAAATGGAGCCGGGAAGACTACTCTGATTAATACCGTTTTAGGCGAGTACAAGCTGAGTCGCGGTGCAATTGAGAAGGACTTTCAAGGCAGCGATGTCGGCATCGTATTTCAGGACAACAGCTATAGTGACTTAATTAAGGTTAAAGAGTTTGTCGCTTTAATTTTTCCACACTGGCGTCGAGACAGTGTTGATGCTTTCTTAAATAAGTATCAGCTCAGTGGCTTGGAAAATTCGTTGATTAAGGATCTTTCCGCCGGTGAATTGCAGCGATTTACTTTGGGCTTGGTTCTGTCACAACAGAAATCTGTGTATTTCTTCGATGAAATCACGTCAGGGCTGGATGCATACAAGCGTAGTCAACTTTTGAAGATTATGACTGAGGAAACCAGAGACGCTACCGTAATCAATATTTCTCATTATTTTGAAGAAATCAATAATTGGGCTACAGATATCCTGATTTTGCGCCGTGGAAGACTTGCATTCTATGGCACTAAAAGTCAACTGTTTGCAGATTTTCCTCATATTGGTGCGCTGAAAGTGAATGGAATGGATGCATTTCCTGTTGATGAATCTATCCAGCATGCTGATACAGGGGATGGTACGGTGTACTACCTGAAAGACGCAGAAGATAAAGCAAAATTGACAGAACAATGTCATCAGGACAAAGTTGAATTCTCCTACCTTGAGCCAAGCATATATACGTGCTATCTCATGGCAAATCAAGCGGAAAGTATCGTGGCGTGAACAAAATTATTCTCAGTCTAAAAATGCAAATGCGTGTTCCGATATCGATTTTCTTTACGGTCTTTTTCCCGCTTATCATGATGTTCGTCATGATGACGTCGTTTAAGAATTTCGATATTGGCCAAGGGTATCATTTTATCGATAAATATGTGCTCGTCACGACTGGCATAGGCTTGATTCCGCTCACCCTGATTAGCTTTCCCATCTGGGTTGGTGAAAGTATTCGCAATGATAGTTATAAGCGGCTTAAATACTTTAATGTCAACTTACTGACATACACGCTCGCTGATGTTTTCTCTTATGTTGTGCTTGCTCTGCTGAGCATATTTGTGAATATTTCCGTCGCGTATTTTGTGTATGGGGCCAAACTTCCATCTTTCGGCTATCTGGCAGCGTATGTGCTTCAATGCCTGTATGGTGTCTTTGCATTCTTGCTAGTAGGAACGCTTATCGCTTTGGTTGTCAAGAATACTCGAGTATTACTTCCGCTCGGTATGACCTTGCTATTCGCGTGCTATATGTTTACCGGAGCGTTTGTTCAATTCGATAAGCTTCCCTCATCTATCCAAAAGATTGGAAGTGCTCTCCCATGGAAATATATGATGAATGATTTCTTTGAGATATGGGGCATGAATGAGTATTGGAATCTGTCGTTTTTGAAGGTAACGTCGCTGTGGCTTGTTGCTAGTGGAGTTGTGTTGCTGGGCGTCGTTTACCTACGCAAAACACTGGAACGTAAACGAGTGAACGCATCGTGAAGAGGTAAAACACGGTGCTGTACCGTGCTTCTAAGTTGACGTAACTGTGCGGAATCGGCTCCGACTATAGACGAATGTTGAGCGGGCGGCTATGGTAGGTGAGTGACGTTGCTCAACGGCGCATGCGGCGCAGGCTCGTCAAGGAGGTTTCAATGACGGCAGCTGGCGTGGACATCGAGACGTTGAGTAGACGGTTGTATGAGAGGCTTTCCCACGTCATCGACCCGGAGATTGGCCGGTCGGTCACCGATTTGGGTATGATTGCAGGCATTGACATCACCCCCCAAGAGCGCGACGGACACTTCGATGTCACCGTACACGTGGAACTTACTGTGCCGGGCTGCCCCCTGTCGGCAACCATCGCCGAACAGATCAAGCAGGCTGTGGCATCGTGCGCCGCCGCCGAGCTGACGCCCCACATCGAAGTCGGCTCGATGGAACAGGACAAACTCGAACGGCTCGTAGCAGATCTCAAAGCCGAGCGGCGGCAGAACCCTTTCAACAAGCCAGGAGTCAAGACCCGCATCTTCGCCATCGCATCTGGCAAAGGGGGAGTGGGCAAATCGTCCGTGAGTTCCAATCTGGCGGCCACGTTCGCGGCGCTTGGGTACAGTACCGCAGCCATCGATGCCGACATCTACGGGTTCTCGCTGCCCAAGCTGTTCGGAGTGCACTCCCAGCCCACCAATGTCAACGGTATGCTCATGCCGGTGAGCGCTTGGGGGGTCAAGCTTATCTCCATCGGTATGTTCGCCGGTGCCGATCGTGCGATTTTGTGGCGCGGTCCGCGGCTGCAGCGCTCGCTTGAACAGTTCCTCTCCGACGTGTGGTGGGGTGAGCCTGACGTGCTGCTTCTTGATTTGGCCCCGGGCACTGGCGACATGGCCATCTCGGTGGCTCAAGCCTTGCCTAACGCTGAGCTAGTGGTGGTCACCACTCCGCAGCCGAGCGCTTCGGATGTAGCGGTGCGCAGTGGTCTGGTGGCTTTGCAGGTGCCTATGAAGGTACGCGGCGTGGTGGAAAACATGAGCTACTTCGACCATGCCGGGGAACGGTTGCGTCTGTTCGGCCAGGGGGGCGGCGAACGGGTGAGTGCTCAGCTGACCTCCGCACTGGGGTATGATGTGCCGCTGATGGCCACGTTGCCGCTCGAACCTGAGCTGCGCGAGAGCGGTGAGGCCGGCCGCCCTGCAGTGTTGAACGAGGACGGCTCCTTGGCTGCGAGCCCGCTGGCGGATGCATTCCGAGACTTGGCTCAAGGGCTGATGCGAGGTGCGCATGAAGCATGATCATGATGATTCGCGCGGCCGCGACGGAGCGGTGTCACCGTCAGACGAGACTGCTGGCGACGTTGATAACACGACAGCCAATGCAGTTTATGGCACTGCCGCCGGTACAGACAAGACCGGTACAGACAATGGCACCGTTGCCAGCGCAGACAAGACGAACTCTGACATGCGGGCTCTTAGTGACGAGCAAATAGCCAGTGTGGGTGTGCTAGCACAAGACAATGTGTATACGAAACAATCCAAGTGGAAGACGTTCCGAGAGTTGCCGGTGCGAGACAAATGGCCGTTCTTTGTACAGCATTTTCTGCTTGGTGTGGTGGCTGTTCTGATGGTGCTCGCGCTGGTGATCTCGTACATCGTCACGCTTGTCACCAAGGCGCCAGACCCGTACCTGAGCGTGGAAGCACTCAACATGCACGAGTATTCCAGCCAGCTCACGCGCATACGCTCCGGCTTTCTGAGGCATGAAAGCATCGATGACGAGCGGTTGGTCGGCATCAATGCTGATCTCAATGTCAGCGTCGGCTCAAGTGAACGCAAAGAGGACGATGGAGCTGACGGCAACAGCGTTGATGATTCCGCCAAGATTCTGGTGCAGGTGACCGCAGGGCAGATTAACGCCTTCATATCCACGAGACAACAATTTCCGCAATTGCAGCAGCATGGCTATACGTCGAAGCTTGAAGATGGACTGTCTGCCGCGCAGATGAAACACTTGGCAAATATCGGGGCATTACTGGACTCGAACGGTGTCCCGGTGGCTGATCCGTCGCAGGCGTATGGTCTTGACCTTTCCAAGTCCTCGGTGTGGAAAGGCGAATCGGGATTGCCGAGTGACGCCGTCCTTGCTTTGGCAAACTTGGAAAGCGGTACGAAATATGTACGGGACTTTGTGAATTACCTTGACTTCCACTGATGCTGCCGGTGTGAGGCGTGGCTGGTTAATGTCTGGTTAACGGTTGTGCCACGCGTTACCCGGCCGTCAGTCCGGTGTTGCGCTATGGTTAGGCATAGCCAACAAACGCAAGGGGGCGGTATGCAGCGGTTCGCGGTTGGGTATGAGTTCATCGCACGTATCATCATGATGGTTACAGTGGTGCACGTGGCCTTCGTGGCCTACACATTGTTGGGGTTGGGCGTGCTTGGAGTGTTTCCCTCCATTGCTGCGGCATGCACGGTGTATCGTACTTGGATTCTTGACGTGGACGACCGATCGTGGACGATTAAACAGACATGGACCGTCTTCCACCGTGCATGGAAATCCGAATTTGTGTCCGCAAACTTGTTTGGTTGGCCTCAATTCCTGGTATGGGCGTTGCTGATATGGGATTACTGGCTGACCATGCGCAACGACATGGGAACCGCTGGACTGGCCGTTTCTGGCGTATTGCTGGTGCTGAACGTGTTCTATGGCCTGTTCGTGTTTCTCAGCTGGCCGGTACGTTCGAACTTCGAAGAGCGGCCGATGTGGATCATTAAATACTCACTTTCGATGGTGATTGCGAGACCGTTGAACAGCGTCATGCTGGTGTTGCTGCTGTTCATTGTGGTATGGGCGTACTGGCAGTGGCCGGGACTGATGGCGGCGTTCGGTGTGGCCGTGCCGCTGTTTGCCGACATGATGGCCGTCTATTCCTGGGGGCGTTTGCCGGGTATGGATGTACATGTACTTGAGCCGCGTGAGGAGAAGCGGAAACGTGCCGAGCGGCGTGCTCAAGCGCGCAAGGATCGGGTGAGTCGCCGGCGTTGAATGCTGCATGAGTTGCGGTGAAGCTCGGCTCAAGCGCAGTTGGCAATACTGCGGTAACGTATGTTGTTAACGTGTCGGTTATGGATACTGGCAGAAGAATCTAACTGCAATGGCTAGGATTCTGCATTATAAGTTAACAAGTTAATGAGCAAAGTTGACATCAACCGGTTAACTTGTTATTTCTTATTTCATCATCAACCGTTCGTCAGCGAGGCTGCTCGGTGGCGGCTGGTGATATTACGAAAAGGAGAGTGTAAATGACACAAGGAAGTGCATGGAAGAAATTCGCGGCAGCCGGTGCCTTGGTAGCCATGCTGATGCCGCTTGCGGCATGCGGTTCGGATTCCAGCGACAATGCCACTGACAAAGACGGCAAGCCGATCGTAAAGCTTATGATCACCCGCTATTCCACCGACACGCCCATGACGAAGATGAAGTGGGTCAAGGATGTTGAAGCCGCATGCGACTGCCACATTCAGTGGGACGATCTTGCGGATTCTTCGTGGAGCCAGCAGAAGAGCGCCAAGCTCGCCTCCGGAGACATCGCGGACGCATCAATCTTTGCATTCGATCCGGGAGACGCCACAAAGTATGACTATTTCGACGATCTCAACGCCAACATGGACAAGATGCCCAACGTCAAGAAGTTCTTCACCCAGAACGAGACCGCTGAAAAGATGGTGAAAGACAAGGACGGCCACGTCTATGTGCTGCCGACCGATCGTGGCGAGAGCTACCGGGTCTCCACCAACCACTTCCTCATCAACAAGAAGTGGCTCGACAAGCTCGGTCTGCAAATGCCCAAGACCTGGGACGAACTGACACAGGTGCTCACCGCGTTCAAGAACGACGATCCGAACGGCAACGGCAAGGCCGATGAGATTCCGTTCAACATGCGCAAGCTCGATACCGATGGATTCAAGCTGTGGAACCCGTTCGTGTTCCTCAACTCCACCGGCATCACGACCAGCTTTGCTGGCACCTCACCCTCGCTGCAGGGCTACTATGTCAAGAACGGCAAGGTCGATAGCTTCCTGACCACGCCGGAATACAAGTCGGTCATCAACTATCTCCACTCGCTCATGGAACAGGGCCTGGTTCCCAAGGACGCCATGACCCGTGATGACGCAGCCACCACAGCGGCCACCACCGGTGACGGCAAGACGGCCAAGTCCGGTTTGATTGTGGGCTGGTCGAAGACCGACTTCGAGAAGCTCAAGGATGAATACGTGCCCATGCCGGTGCCTAAGGACACCGCCAGCAGGCCCGACTCCGAGGTGACCTGGGACTACTCGCAGGATCTGACCGAACTGAGCAACCATGGCATCGCCGTCAACAAGAACGCGAAGAACAAGGATGCCATCTACAAGGTCATCAATGCTCTGTACAGCCCCAAGATTTCCGTGGCCCAGTACTACGGCGACATTCCCGACTATGTCGAGCAGAAGAGCGACAACGAATTCCGCATGAAGGACGGCTGCTATGACGGCAAGCTGCAGTGCGCGGCCGTGGCCGACCGGTTCGCCGGTTGGATCCCCGACAGTGTAAAGGTCGAGAATGACCAGACCGCTGACGCGTTGCACGAGGCAGATGTGCCGTACCAGCAGAACTTCGCCAACGTCGATCCGGTCAAGGATGTCATGCCCGCTTACGTGCGTATCGATACCGAAGAGGATCAGACCACTCTGGGCAACAACAACACCGCCATTCTGAGCTATGCTCTGGAGCAGACCGCCAAGTGGATTCAGAAGGGCGGCGTGGACCAGGAATGGGATGCGTACGTCAAGAAGCTTGAAGATCCGAGTCTGGGACTCAAGAAGAATATCGATATCTGGCAAAAGTACTACGACCAGTACACCAAGGCCGAAGCCGGAAAGTAAGTCTTCGGTCCGACGAGTGGCCCCACCTCGAACGGTGAAGTGGGGCCACTCTTGCCGGTGCAGCTCTTACTGTGCCGGAGGGCGGCGCACCATCGCAGGTGGGCTGTTCCATGAATATGTCATATACGCGCGAACAGTGAAGGAGTTGTGCATGAGAGGGGAAAAGAGTGTACCCCACGAGAATCAGCCACACGGGTGGAGTGGCATCGTTTGGTCGCTAAAACGGTACTGGCAGCTGTGGCTGTTGGCAATCCCGGCGGTATTCTTCGTGGCATTGTTCGCGTATGTGCCGATGTGGGGCATTCAACTGGCGTTCCGCAAATTCGAGCCGAGCAAAGGCATAACCGGCGGTGACTGGGTTGGTTTGGATTACTTCAAACAGTTCTTTGCCTCGCCGATGTTCGTCAACATCATGAAGAATACGGTGACCATCAGCCTGTGGACGCTGCTCATGGGGTTCATTGCCCCGATCATCCTGGCGTTGCTCATCAATCAGATCGGCAGCAGCAGAGTCAAGGGCTTCGTGCAAACCATCACCTACATGCCCCACTTCATCTCCACAGTGGTCATTGTGGCCATGATCAACATCTTCCTGACGCCGGGCACCGGTCTGCTCGGCAAATTCCTCGGTGAGACCAGCTTGCTCGGCGAACCGCAATGGTTCAGCACCATCTATTGGGTTTCGGAGGTCTGGCAGCACGTCGGGTGGAACTGCATCATCTACCTTGCGGCCCTTTCCTCAGTGGATACCTCGCTCTATGAAGCGGCGAAGATCGATGGCGCAGGCAGACTCCAGCTCATCCGGTATGTGGACATACCGACCATTATGCCTACCGTAGGCGTACTGCTCATCATGAATATGGGTTCCGTGCTTTCCGTTGGCTTCGAGAAGGTATACCTCATGCAGAATGCGTTGAACGCCTCGGCCTCCGAGGTCATCTCCACGTACACCTACAAAATCGGTATTCTGGGTAGCCAGTTCTCCTATTCCACGGCCATCGGCCTGTTTAACACCATCGTCAACTTCTTCTTCCTCATCATCGCGAATTATGTGTCGAAGAAGGTTTCGAACACGAGCATCTTCTAAGGAGGCATCATGGCAGATACACAGATGCAAGCCGACAGCCACGAAGCCGTGGCCCAAGCGCACGACGCCACTGCTCTGGCTGTCAAGGTCAACGGCGGAGACGTTCCGTTCAACACAAAGATGAAGCAGCGCAAAAGCGTCTCCGACTGGATCATCGACATCATCATCTGGGTGATCATCGCACTGGTGGTCATCGCTGTGCTCTACCCGCTCTGGTTCGTGGTCATCGCTTCGGTATCGGATCCCAAGATGGTAGCCAGCGGTCAACTGAGTCTCCTGCCCAAAGGGCTGACGTTCAAAGGGTATGAGACCATCTTCAAGGATTCGCGCATCTGGAACGGGTATGCGAACACCATCCTGTACTCGGTGGTGGGCACACTGCTGAACATGGTGGTCACCATTCCCGTGGCCTTTGCTTTCTCCCGGCCGGAGTTCAGGGCTCGTCGCGTGCTCATGTTCCTGTTCACCTTCACCATGTTCTTCGGCGGAGGCCTCATTCCCAGCTACCTGCTCTACAAGCAGCTCGGCATCCTCAACAGCGCATGGGTGTTCATCTTGCCCGGCGCGGTGAGCGTGTACAACGTCATCATCGCACGCTCGTTCTTCGACTCCTCGATCCCGGAGGAGCTCTACGACGCGGCGCAACTCGACGGCATGAGCTACATCGGCTACTTCCTGCGCATCGTCATCCCGCTCAGCTCGGCCATCATCGCCGTCATTGCGCTGTACTACTTTGTGGGGCATTGGAACGACTACTTCACAGGTCTGGTCTATATCACCGACATGAAGAAGTGGCCGTTGCAGAATGTGCTCCAGCAGATTCTGCTGGCCAACCAGACGCAGACCAACGTGGCGTCCCTTGGGGCGCAGCAGGCGCAGGAAGCCGCCGAACAGATCAAGTACGGCATCATCATCGTCTCGACGCTGCCGCTGCTGGTGGTCTACCCGTTCCTGCAGAAGTACTTCAACAAGGGTGTCATGATCGGTGCCGTCAAGGGCTGATATCATACTGTCTTCGAATACAAGGGGGTAATCGTGGTCACGTTGCAGGAAATCGGCGACAGCCTTGGTATTTCCAAAGCTACCGTGTCGCTCGTCTTGAGCGGCAAGGATCGGGGTCGTGTCAACGCCCAGACCGCCGACAAAGTGCGCCAGGCAGCCCGTTCCATGGGGTATGAGCTGCGTGGCGCCGGAGCCGGGGTGCGAGGGAGGAAGACCCGCGTGCTCGGATTCATCAGCGACCACATCGCCACCACTCCGTACGCGGGCAGGCTTATCCTCGGAGCTCAGGAGGCGGCTCGGCAGCAGGGATACATCCTCGTCGCCGTCAACACGGACGGCGACGACCGGCTGCGCGCCTCGGAGATACAGGCGCTCAAGGAATACGGCGTGGATGGCTTCCTGTACGCCAGCGTGTATAACCAGGTCATCCACTTGCCGCAAAGCCTGCGCAACGAGCGTGTGGTGGTGGTCGATGCCACGGACGCCAGCGGTCAGGTAGCCTCCATCATTCCCGACGAACGTTTCATCGGCCGCATCGCCACCCGTCGCCTCATCGAGGCAGGGTGCAAGCGCATCGCCTTCATCGGCTCGTTCGGGCCCATGCAGGCGCAGCGCGGCCGGCTCGCCGGGTATTGCGGTGAATTGACCAGGCACCGCCGAGCGGTGGATGATGCGCTCATCGTCAATGTGGAGATGGGTGAGGACGGCATGGAGAAGGTCGACAAGCTCTTTGAAGATCGTCACCCTGACGGGTTTTTCTGCTTCAACGACGCTCGGGCATGGTACGTGTACGGTGCCGCGATGCGCCGTGGTCTTACCGTAGGCGAGGATATATCCGTAGTAGGCGTCGACAACCACCAAGTGGTTGCTGAAATGATGGCACCATCCCTGACCACCATCGAGCTGCCGCATTACGAGATGGGGTATTGGGCCGCGCTCAAGCTCATCTCCCTGCTCGAGCGCCGGCGGCTGGACGATGTCAAGCTACGCCCCACCACGGCCCCCATACCATCGTTCGACAGGATTCACGCGCAGGTCGAATGCGCTCTGATAGAAAAGGAATCGGTCGTAGGTCATTCATGAGTGTACGCGCCACCGGTTCGTCGGAAGGCACGCATATCCATGTTCAACATTTTCGTCCTGTCACCGTGTGGCAGGTAGCCGTACACGGCACATATCACCAAAGGAGTTCCATAGTGTCACTCAGCTCACAGGCAGAACACATTGCATTCGACGCCCGATTCCATACCCAAGTGGAGGTTTTTCTCGAACGCGAGGGGAACGGTGAAGCGTCTGTCACTCTTTGCGAGGATGGCTCGATTGAGCGCAAAGAGGCAATGAAACCACAGAACTACCGCCAACATCTGGTGCTGCCCCTCGAGCAAGGTCATCAGTACCGGCTTGCCGTGCATGGGGGACGGGTGAGTCTGGCATATTGCTCCGGTGGAGAAGACCTGCTGGAACGGGGTATTCGCTACATTGTGCCTGACATAGATGAGACAGCGCGGTTCTCCGGGCATTTCAAGCCAGCCGCTCATTGGATGAACGATCCGAACGGACTGTGTCGCTTCCAAGGCCGTTACCATCTGTTCTATCAATACAACCCCTACGGTTGGGATTGGGACAACATGCATTGGGGGCATGCCGTCAGCCGTGACCTCGTGCATTGGGTGGACTTGCCGATTGTGCTGTTCCCGCAGCCCAGCCTTCACGAAGACATCACGCTGACCGGTGGCGCGTTCTCCGGATCGGCCATCACAGTGGACGAGAGCGGCAAACCCTGCTTAGACGGCGACAATGCAGCCGCCATCAGGTTCTACTTGACTCGGCATATGGCGCGTAAGGGAGATGACAGCTCGGTCGAGCAGGTGCAGACCACCGCCATCAGCTACGACGGCATCACCATCGAAAGCGAGCACACGGTCATCACCCGTCCTAACGAGTCCTTCGGCCTTGATTTCCGAGACCCGAAGATCGACATGGGGGTAGCTGACCCGACCTACAACGGTGCCGATGGCGACGCACTGCCGTTGATCGTGCTGGCCACGAATCTTCCGGACGACGGCGACGGAGCGCGGCCCGGGAATCCGGGTGCCGTCAACCCGGACGATGCGCCGCAGGACGGGGAGAAGCTGGGCTGGTATACACGCGATTCGTCGCTGGGACGGGAACGTGCCGTGCTCACGCAGATCCCCGACGCCAGGCGCGTGCCCTCCATCGTCGCGTTTCAGGCCGACGGCACTGACTTGGGTCAGGCGCATTGGCGGTGCCTAGGGCCGGTTGTCAAAGACTTCCGGCATGCCGTCGCCAACACGTACGAGTGCCCCGACATCTTTGCGTTGGACGGCTCGATATGTGTGGCCGGTGCCCTGATGCAATACCGTGACGATCATGGCCGCTTCCAGCCGGTACGCTGGTATGTCGGCGATATCGCCGATGCGAGCAAGCCACGGCTCGACGTTCGCTCCAGCGGTTGGTGTGATTTCGGCTCCGGCTACTATGCCGTCCAGTCCTTCCGCGACCGCGGCGGCCGCCGCATCGCCATGGGCTGGCTAGCCGACTGGTTCGGCGCGCGCAAGGCCAGTGCCATGGGCGTCAACGGTGCCATGTCGCTGCCCCGCGAACTGCATATCCGAGACGGTGTGCTCACCGGCTATCCGGTGCGAGAAGTGTTCGATCATCTGGTCGGTTCCGCCGAATTCGAACGTCGTCTGAGCGAACCTGGGCAGTGGGAGGACGGCATCGGAAACGCTCCGTGCTACATCGATGTCACGCTCGAGGATGACAGCGACTTCAGCATCGTGCTGGCACAAAGCGGCAACGGCTCCTCGGCTCGAGTGGAACGCGTCGGCGGCGTGGTGCGTCTGGCCACTGAGGGAATGTCCGCGGACAAAGCCGATCTGGCCTCGAGCGAACGTGGTGTGCGCCGTGTGGAGGTGTTCCGCGACGGCGACATCGTGGAGGTGTTCCTTGACGGTGGTCGCAGCGCGGGAACCCTGATCATGGACGCTCACGCGGTGTGCACGTCCTCGGGAATCCAGGCTTCGATGGGGGCGGGCACCGTGCGTGTGCACCCGTTCGCCGGAAGATGACGCGTGGGCGAGCTAAGGAGCGATGCAGGTATGGCCGGAAAACCGAGAGTCCACAAAGCCGTGGTGGCGCTATCGACGGTGATTGCCTTGGCTGTCGCCGTGGCGCTGGTGTGGGTGTCCGGGCTGGTGCCCGGCTTTGCTCGAGGCAAGACCGGTGCGGGACAAGATGGGGATGCAGTGGAGAACAGTTTGGCCAGCAGCCAGTTCAGGCAGAAGTATCACTTCTATAACCCGGCCGGTTTCATGAACGATGTGCAGACCATATGGAAGGGGCGCGACGGCCGCTACCATTTCATGTACCTGCAGAATTCCCAGTTCAAGCATGATGGTGACGGCACGGAATGGGCGCACGTCACCACCGATGATTTCGTGCACTACCGCCACGAGGGCATCGCCATCGCCAAACACGTCGGGGGGTGGGATGATATGGCCACCGGTTCGATTGTGCGCAATGAGGGCAAGTTCTTTGCCGATCTTGACGAACATGCTCTGGTGGCGTACTTCACGAGTTACATGCCTGCCGGCCAGCAGCAGTTCGTCGCCTATTCCACCGATGAGGGCAAGACGTTTAAGCCGTACGCCAAGGAGCCGGTGCTCAAGGCCCCCGATGCCAGCGCCAACTTCCGAGACCCATATGTCACCATCGATCCGGAAGCGCACAGGCTGACGATGTACTTGGCGGCCGGTGACCGGGTGAGCACCTATACCAGTGATGACGGCCTGAGCTTCGACCATGCCGGAGACACCATGATCGACGCCGATACGCTGGAAGACGGCACGGATTTGGGGCTGATCGAATGCCCGAACGTGAAAACACTGACGGACCCGGACACGGGGGAGCGCAAAACGGTGCTGTTCTTTGGAGCCAACGGTTACAACCATTCTCAACCGACCGGCACGTATTATATGGTCGGACATCTTGACCAAGATGCGGTGTTCGTCCCCGAGCAGCAGCCCAAACGCATGGACGACGGTTCGGACTACTATGGCGCCAACTTCATGCAGCAGGACGACCGGACGGTGACATCGCTGGCGTGGATGGGCAACTGGGATTACACCAACAAGAGTCTGGAAGACGATCACGGCACCGCCTACAATCTCGGTTCGCTGAGCCTGGCTCATCAGCTGCGATTGGCAGGGCATGCCGGGGACTACTCGCTTTCCGGCAGTTTCATCGAGCCCAAAGCGCTCTATGGGAAAGCCGAGACAGGCAAGGCGCGGCTCGGCCAAGCGCAGGGGCAAGGAGACAGTCAGGGCAACGGGCAGGGCAAAGATGGCAAATCGTTTACCAAGGAATGTTCCTCTTACCAACGCATGCGCTTTGAACTGACTCCTGAATCCGGTGGAACGGGGGTGAACGGGCATACGAGTGTGACGCTCAAACAGCAGGATTCGAGTGTCACCATTGATTATGACGCCGATACTGGGCAATATACGGTGGCCCGTACCACGACACGGTTCACCGATGCCCAAGGTGCCAACCACTACAGTAAGAAGTATGCATCGGTGCCCAGTGGTGTGCCCGCCGGCGGCAAGGCGGTGTTGAACATATTGGAGGATCAGAGCAGTGTGGAACTGTGGTTCGAGGGCGGCGGCCGTACCTACACGCTTGCCAAGTTCTCGACGGATACCAGGACTCAGGTCACGGTGTCGGCGACCCGCCCCACTTCGTTGCGCTATAGCTTTCAAGATGTAGGTTCCATCTGACGATATATCCATGTATATCAATGGCTCATTGATCCGCAGCATCTGAAATGTACCCACTTTCCGTCAGCCGCACTGTGAGCGGGTACATTTCGGACACTGAACAGTGTGTTTTTGACCGAAGTGTACCCATTTTCTTGGAGCTGGTGGGAACGTGGGTACAATTCGGTCGTGTTGTGACTTATTGTTGGCCGAAATGTACGCACCCGCGGCGTGCGATGGCGATTGTGGGCACGTTTCGGTCATGAAATGGTGTCGTATTGACCGTATCGTACGCATTTTATGTGAGTAGTGGCCGAGATGGGTACAGTTCGCTCATAAATGAGTGTTATGCGCAAGAAGAAACGGATAGATTGCGTAAACGCGAGAAATGCCTGCTTTCAGCTGGGAAAGCAGGCATTTACCGTTGTGTTTTTAGCGTGGTGCTTGGTAGGTGCTTATTTGATGCGATTCTGCCTCTTTTTGAGCAGGTGGCTGATGGTGATGAGTACTCCAGCCAGGAGTATCCCGCCTGCGATCAGTCCCAACGCGGTGAGCGTGGTACCGGTGAACGGTAGGGCCTTGACTGCCCGGTGGTAGATGACGGTTACCTCCTGGGTGCGTGACGCTGTGGTCGGGTCGCCAGGCACGGTGGGGGTTCCCGGAGTGAATCTGGGATCGTCATGGGTGATGATGTCGATGGAATCCACGGTGCGTGGGCTGGTGGTGTAGTCGGTCATTGTGGTATCCACGGCAGGCATGGACACCTGGCCCGCTGTAGTGACTAGAGCGGGGTCGGTTTTGGTCTTGTCGAGAACCCAGTTGTATTTCAACGTGGGTTGTCCGGCATAGCCGGGGTAGTCGTTGGTGAACTGATCCTGGCTCCAGTACACGGTCTGGATGGTATCGGGTTTGGCTTGGCTGCCGTCTGCGTACTGGTGGTGGACGGTGCGTGTGGTGGTTTTGTCGGCGTAGTGGATTTGCCGGTTGTTTTTCATGTACACATATTCGACCTGGTCCGTGTTGTCGTCAGTGTCGTAGGTGGTGTCCAATGTGAAGCTGATGGTCAGTTTCGGTCCGACCGGTTGGCCTTGCTTGATGCCGTCGGTGGTGGCAAACACCCAGTCGGAGCTGCCGACGCTCATGGTGCGGTCTAGGGTTCCGGTGGCAGGGCTGTTGGACGGGCCGGTGAAGGTCTGGCTGTAGGCGGCTACTTCTCCCATGCATCCGTTGAAGTTGGGGTCGGTTTTGTCTTTGATGCAGGCGCCGTCCAGTACGGTGGGCGTGTGGTCGTTATCGAATTTGAGGAAGACAACCTTCAACTTCTGCGGGTTGCCGGTGTAGGTGACGGTGACAATGGTGCTGCGGCTGCCGCTGCCGTCCGGATTGGCGGTGGGGAAGTTGGTCGCTGCGTTGGAGGGGCTTCCGGTGGCGGCGTTGTTGCCGTCATGGTCGAACCCGGCAATGGCCGGCACGTTCTTGGTGTCAGGAGTGTAGCCGGCGATTGCGGGCGTGGCAATCGCGGGAAAATCGTCCTTCAGTGTGGTGGTGTCGCCGTTTTTGGACCAGTTGCGGTATGATTTCTTGTTGCCGTGATCAACGTTTACGATGACTTTGCGCTGCCATGTGGTGGATTGTGTTTGGTCGGTACTGGCTTCGCGCCCGTCGCTGTACCGGTATTTGACGGTGCGGCTGGTGGTTTTGGTGTCGATGGTGTAGGGGTTGGCCTGCAGGTACAGGTAGGCTTCTACTCCGCCGGCGGGGGTGTGAACCAGATTGAGGTGGTAATGCCAGGCGCCGGTGCCGTCGCTGATGGGTTTGTTGTTGCTATCTTTGATGTCCTGCACCCCGTCGAGCTGGTCGCTCCAGCCTGCAGCGTGGTCGTCGCCGTTGTATTTTACGGTCTGGCTGATGGTATCGCCGGCGGCTTCGTCGGTGAGATGGGTGAATGATTGGCTGCCGGTTTCAGTGCCGTCATTGGGCTGCCATGTGGTGCCGCTGGCAGGCTTCGCATCGCATGGCTTGCCTGACTGCTCGTCTCCGGGGTTGGTGTAGCAGGGCACACGCACGGTATGCACGGTGATGGTTTGTGGATCGGGAGTGTAGGTGACCGTGACGGTGTCGGTGTAGGTATGGTCGGCGTGTTCGTAGGCGCTCAGGTCCGGTGCGCCGGGTGCTGCACTTTGGCTGGCGGTATAGCCGGGAATGGCGGGGGCTGTTATCTGCATGCCGGTGCTGGTAGGGTCGACGGCCCATCCGGCGTCGTCGCTGATCGCGCCGGTGGTCGGGGTCTGCTTGAACGTCCTAGTCTGCTTGTCGGTCAGGGTCTGGTCGGGTTTGGCTGTGGTGCCGTTAGCATACTGGAATTTGACGATGCGGTTATGGATGTGGGTGACGATGCGCGTGGGGATGTCCGCATACCAGACGTAGTAGTTGGTAGCGCCTCCGTTGGCATCATAGGTGACGTTGATGCTGAACGTGCCATTCGCGT
This sequence comes from Bifidobacterium sp. ESL1133, assembly GCF_058107325.1. Lineage (NCBI taxonomy): Bacteria > Bacillati > Actinomycetota > Actinomycetes > Bifidobacteriales > Bifidobacteriaceae > Bifidobacterium > Bifidobacterium sp. ESL1133. Next base: position 186,770 of record NZ_JBYLUI010000001.1, read on the forward strand.
TGGAGGTGATGCCCGGTGACGTGTTGGTCACGTATCCGCCGGCTGGCAGGGTCCATCGCAATTGTCCTGCGAGTTGGGTTCCTGCATTGCCTTGGTATGCTTCCAACATGGCGGTATTTTCGATGGCATTGGCGGCGTTGCTGGTGTCGCGGTTGTTGTAGTTCATCCAATGCACGTAGACGGTGGATATCTTTGGTGCTGGCGGCGGGGTCGGTGCCGGTGCCGGCGTCACATCGGGTAGCGTCAAGGTGCCACCGGCACCCACGCCGAACGGGTAGTAACCGTGGCATGGTGCGGTTGGGCTATTCATGTCGACGTTCCTGTCCGGAGCGATGGTGAGCTTGGCACTGTTGTTGCCGTTGAACGTAACGCGCTGGGTAAGTGACCGGTTGCTGATGGCTGCTCCATGGTAGAACTCCAGAGCTGCTTGGTCATCCGAGGCCTGACCGTTACCGGAAACGATACCGCTGGCACGGGTACTGGCGAGAATCTGCGCGTCGGTGAGCGATAAATCCGACGGTTTGATGCTCACCGCGACGTATTGTGAGCCGACGTAAGAGGTGCTGATGCAGGCGGCACTGTAGGACAGGTTGTTTGCACACTGTATTGTTTGTTGTGCAGTGGTAGCGCCCGAGTTCGCTACCGGCAGTGCGATTGTTTTACCGTATTTCAAACTTCCAGAGAGGCTGGAATTACCGGAATATACCATTTTGGGCGCCGAGTTGCCTGTGCCTGTGTATGCAACCGGGTAGACGCCCATGTCCACAGTGATGGATGGATTGCTGATGCCCTGTTTGCTGCCGATATGGTACAGGCGAATCACGTTGTGCGGAGCCGGTTCGCCTACGGTCTGTGTGCGACCGCTGGATTGTTGCAAAGTGGTGAGAGTCTGCGTAGCAGTGCCGTAGCCGGTGCCGCCTTTATCGCCGAATAGCTCATGTTGCAGGATGTCGCTTACGGAGAATGCTGGATTACTGCGGCTGTTGAGCACGAAGTTATCATAGTCGATGCTGTTCAGAATGCCGATCGAGGAGCTGATTCCTTGCGGAGCTATGGTACCTGCCGAATCAGCGCCTAGTGTGCCCGCTGTTGCGGGGGGGGGGAGCAATATTCGATGTTTGCTGAGTCTCCGTGCTGGAATCTGAGCCAACGCCGGTGTCGTTTCCTGCGGCAAACGCAGTGGCCGCAGTGCCAGTGAACACAGCCACGGCCGCCACGAGCACGGCTATGGGACGAGTGCGGTGATACTGCTTGGCTGTGCCGTTGCTCTGTAGCTTGTGTCGCGACTGCGTGAAGAGGGACATATGATGCACCTGTGTTTCTCGATACGGCACCGCGGGGCGCCGTCGCAGCCCCGCAGCATGTTCTGGTTGTAGGCGTAGCTTCCGTGAACAGCAAAGCATACTGTATAATAGACTACAATTATGTGTGGATTTTATGCACGTACTGTGGATACGTAAGGCGCGGCACCGATTCGCGGGACTTATATTCGTATATATCAGTATCTGCCGCTGTCTAGCCGACAACGCGTACTGTTTCTAAGCCGTCAGTCGCGGTTCCTTGATGCGCAGCACCAATTTGCGTGCTTCCGAAGCCACAGCGACGAACAGTGAAAGTCCCAGGCACTCCAGCCAGTCGAGTGCGCTCAGCGGTGTGGTGCCGAACGCTGTGTTGAGCGCAGGCGTGTAGATCACCGCCACCTGCAGCAGGGTGGAGATGCCGATGGCGGCCCACAGCCAGTGATTCGAGAACAGGCCTGTGAACATGCTTTGTTTGTGAGAGCGCGAGGCAAGCGCATTGACCATCTGTGCAAAGACGAGGATGGTGAAGCCCATGGTACGTGCTTCGGTCATCTGGAATTCATGACTGCCGCCAAGAGAACGATCGGTGAACAGGCCGCCGGGCAGGTGCAGATCCATACCGATAAGGGTGACGGCTGCCATGACAATGCCAGTGAAGATGATGTCCCCCCACATCGTCTTGTCGATGACGCTGCTGCCGTTCTTGCGAGGAGGCTGATCCATAAGATTCTCGCTCGACGGATCCACACCCATCGCCAGCGCCGGAGCTGCGTCGGTGAGCAGGTTGATCCAGAGTAGTTGTGTGGCCAGCAAGGGCACCGTCACACCTGTGGAACCGGGTTGGGTGATACCGAGGAACCCGGAGAGCACCACGCCGCCGAATACGGTGAACACCTCGCCCATATTGGAACTGAGCAGGTAGCGCAGGAACTTCTTGATGTTCTCGAAAATACCGCGTCCCTCACGCACAGCGGCCACGATAGTGGAGAAGTTGTCGTCCGCCAGAATCATCTTGGCGGCTTCCTTCGTCACTTCGGTGCCGGTAACTCCCATTGCCACGCCGATGTCCGCCGCTTTGACCGCAGGGGCGTCGTTCACGCCGTCTCCGGTCATGGCCACGATGTTGCCTTGGCGTTGCAGAGAGCGCACTATCGTGAGTTTGTGTTCGGGGGCAACGCGTGCGTAAACGCTTACTGAAGCCGTGGCCGCGTCGATGGCCTCCTCGTCATCGCCCAAACGCTCGAGGTCGTCTCCGGTCATGGTCACCTTGCCGGCAGACTGAGCTGTAACGCTTTCGCCTTCGCTGCTGTGAGCCTCACCGTTATCGGCTGCATCGTTATCGGTGGGTTTGCGCTCGCCGTCCGCTTCGATGATGCCGAGGTCGGCGGCGATGCGCTCTGCGGTGAGCGGATGGTCGCCGGTGATCATCACCGTGCGGATGCCTGCCGCATGCGCTTCGGCTACGCTTGGAGCCACCTGCGTGCGCGGAGGGTCGATGATGCCCACCATACCGGCCCAAATGAGATGCTTCTCGATCGCCTCACCTTGCTCGCTGATATCAGATGCATCGCCCTGCTCGTTCGTGGCAATGCCATCAACGTCGCTGATGTTGGCGACTTCCAGTGGACGGTAGGCCTGGCCGAGTGTGCGGTAGGCCTGAGAGGAGAGACGCTCTACCTGACTCAACACAGTTCTGCGGTCTTTGCTGGTGAGGGGCCTTACCGTAGTACCTTCAAGGATGCGGTCACAATACTCCAAAAGCACATCGGGCGCACCTTTGGCGAAGACGGATAGGAGCCCGTTATCGGCCATGTTGCGTGCGATGACGGACATGCGTTTGCGTTCGGAGGTAAACGGTATCTCCGCCACACGTTCAAAATCGCCATACAGCTTGTCTGTGCCGGTTTTGCGAGCTGCCACAATGACGGACACCTCGGTGGGATCGCCCACTGCCTGCCCTTCGCTCAGATCGCCGTCATTGGCCAAGAGACCGGCTCCCAAGGTCGCCGTTGCCTCATGCATCACATGTTCAGGTATGGTTTTCGGACTGGAGGAGGCAGAAACATCGGATTCCGCCTGGTCAGATTGCAATGGCAGCGCTTCGACTAGACTCATTTCGCCGACTGCGGTATACCCGGTGCCGCTCAGCTGCACCTCACCGCTGGTGGTGACCACTCGTTCCACAGTCATCTCGTTACGCGTTAACGTGCCGGTTTTATCCGAGCAGATCACCGATGCCGAACCGAGCGTCTCGACGCTGGATAGTTTCTTGACGATGGCTTTGTGCTGAGCCATGCGCTGCACGCCGAGCGCCAATACCACGGTAAGGATGGCAGTCAGTCCCTCGGGCACAGCCGCAACGGCAAGCGAGACCGCAAGCAGTAGTGAATCGATGACATCGTGCACGTTATGGAATCCTTCCATAAACGCCAGTGCCGCAATGACCAGCACGGCGATAATGCACACCGCCACTCCCAAAATCTTCGAGACTTTCGCCATCTCCTTCTGCAGAGGAGTGGATTCTTCGTCCGCGTTCGCCAACAGGCTCGCGATGTTGCCTACCTGCGTATCCATGCCTGTGCGGGTTACCACGGCCCGGCCTGTGCCTTGGGTCACTGCTGTGCCGTTGAATACCATATTGGTACGGTCGCCGAGAGCTGCGGCACTGTTGAGCGTTGCCGCATTTTTGCTCACCGGTACCGACTCGCCGGTCAGGCTCGCCTCGGCCACACGCAGCGACGCGCAGGAGAGCAGTCTGGCGTCGGCGCTTACGGCATCGCCTTCGGCAAGTGCAAGAATATCTCCCGGTACCAGTTGCGCAGTGTCAACGGTGGTGAGTGCGCCGTCTCGAAGCACTTGGGCCTGTGGTGCGGTCATGCTGGACAGCGCCGCCACTTCACGCTCGGCTTTGGCCTCCTGCAAGTAGCCGAGCACGGCATTGACGATGAGAATCAGCACGATGACGATAGCGTCGAACGGCAGCTTTTCGCCGCCTTGTGCGCCTGGCTGTGCATTTGCGCGTTCGATGAACCATGCCACCACGGAGATGGCTGTTGCAGCCAGCAGCAGGTAGACCAGAGGGTCTCGGAACTGTTGAAGGAATTTTTTCCACTGAGGCACCGGGGGAGCGGATTGCAACGTGTTGGGGCCGAATCGTTGCAGTCGGCGCTCGGCTTCGTCAGAGCTCAGACCGGTCTTGGCATCGACTCCGAGTTCCTGCGTGATGCGTGTTGCGTCAGCGAGGGACGGATCTGTTTTCCAGTCTGTTTCTAAGCGTTCGGAGGAGATTGGCAGTTGATGATTCGTTGAATCACTCATGATGTTCCCATCGATGCGCCGCGGAGTAGTCAGTTCTTGCGTCAGGCTGAAACACAAGCGCCCGAACCGCTCGAACTGCGCGGTTATGGTGCCGGCGGTGCCGGCTGGTAATGCTCAATCATAAAGTGTGGCATGGATGGGAGCATGGTCTCGAGCCGAAGCATGCGTATGCGTCTTTGTGGCGCAGTCAGTCATGCCTGGCTACAGCAGGTCGATAAGCTGATCCACGTGTTCGGCTGTGGTTGCCCAACTAGTGCAGATGCGCATAATGGTGTGCGTATCGCTGTATTTGGTGACAAAATCGAAGTTCACGTTGCGCGATAGACGTTCTATGGTTGGCTGATCCATAACTATGAAAGTCTGGTTCGTGTGGTTCTCGAAAACAATCTGATAGCCTTTGTTTCGCAATGCTTTGCGGATACGGTCGGCCTGTTCGTCAGCGTTCGCGGCGATGCGGGTGTACAGATCGTTGGTGAACAGTGTGTCAAACTGCAGTCCGAGCAGCCAACCCTTGGCAAGCAGCGCGCCATGCTGCTTGATTTGGGTGAGGAAATGGTTCGGGGTGTTGCCTTTGGTGAATACGACCGCCTCGCCGAACAATGCTCCTACTTTGGTGCCGCCGATGTAAAATACGTCCACGATGCTGGCGATATCTTCAAGACTGAGATTGTTGCCTTCTGCCGCTAATGCGTACCCCAAGCGCGCTCCGTCAAGAAAGAGCGGCATGTCGTATTTGTGGGCGACCTCCGCAATGGATTCAAGTTCGGCTTTGGTGTAGAGCGTGCCGTATTCGGTGGACTGAGAAACGTAGACGCAGCCGGGGAAGACCATATGGGTGTGGTTGCCGTCGGCGTAGAAATCGGCGCAGAACCGGTCGAGCTCGCGCGCATCCATCTTGCCTTCGTGGCTCGGCACTGTGAGCACCTTGTGACCAGAGAATTCGATGGCTCCGGCCTCGTGCACGTTGACATGTCCGCTGTCGGCCGCCACCACGCCGGCCCATGCGGGAGTGATGCAGTCGATGACGGTCTGGTTGGTCTGCGTGCCGCCCACCATGAACCATATGTCAGCGTCCGGGGCATTGCATGTTTTGCGAATCTTCGCTTTGGCTTCGTCACAGTAATGGTCGGAGCCGTAGCCGGGCAGCTGCTCGAAATTGGTCTCTTCGATGCGCTGTAAAATTGCCGGATGCGCGGCCTCGCAGTAGTCGTTGACGAAATTCAGCATGCTATAAGATCGCTCCTCTTGATGTCAGACCGGACAGCCTCAGTCTAACGCAGAGTCTGCGAACCTGGGCCACAAAATTGTTAGTTTCTTCCTGTTCTGCTGAGAATGCGAGCATTATTGCAGCCGCGGCTTCGAGTGCTCCAGCTATCTGGGGGCGGGATCGCCGTTCTCTAGTGCATTAAGCCGTAGCTCAAAAAAGTTGAGGAGAGAAATCGTGTCTAGGATATACTGCGTTTGAAGTCTTTTTAACTCTTCAGCATCCTGAGTATGGGATTGTTCCACAAAGTCCAGTATTGAGGAGACATAATTCTGTGTATATGGTGTTTGGGTATAGGCTGCTTGAAGAAACTGCAAGGCCTCTATGAATACTTCTTCCTGTGACATGGCCGAGTGCTGCTTTCTTGCTAAACCGTGTAGGTGGCGAAGAATACGAATCTTCGCCACCTACAACGGGAGAGTGTTCTATCTCAATCAGTTCCAAACTACCAGATAAGCTACCCCTGTAATTGCATTAGGGACGCAGTAAGCCGCTTTGGCATACCTGTATTGCTGTTTTCTTATTCGTTCGCATTCATTGTATGAATTGAGGACTCTTCTCACTTTACTGTAATCGAGGATTGGTCTTATGTAGCGAGGCCCGATTTGAGCGTCATTGCCTTGCATGGTGCTTATTGACAGAGAATATGAGGAAGTCTCAGCAACTTCGTTGTGTGATGGTGTTATGGTGCCAGCCATTGCTGAAGATGGAGTAGAAAGACATAGTACAGTAGCTATAGCTACGATGAATCCTGTTTTTTTCACTTCATTATCCTTAATTGGTTGTGAGTTAGATAGCCTAGCAAGAGTAAAGGTAAAACCGTTATCATGAAGGCTGCTATTAAGCATACCAGAAATTATTTATTTGCAAAGCATATAATGCTGGAATTATTCAAATATATGGTGTGCGTTATATGTTGTCTGGTTTTGGTACATCGGAAAGTTCAGTTCTCGCTGGGGACTCCGTTTTCTGATATAGATGCCGTCTTGCCGGTTGTGTGAAGACTCGTAAGACCTTTAAACAACGGCAAGCCTGTCACTCACGCCGTGCTTACTGCAACTAGCAATTTTTAATGCTGCAAAAATGAAAAGGCTGGTGCCTGCTGCAGAGCAGCAGGCACCAGCCAATATGCCGAAATGTGAAGCTTAAGCCTCAGCAGTTGAAGTAGAGCTGATACTCCAGCGGGGTGGGGGCCAGACGCTGCTGATCGATCTCTCCGCGCTTCAGGTCAATCCACGCCTGCAGCAGGTCGGGAGTGAACACATCGCCGGCGGTGAGGAAGTCGTTGTCTTCTTCCAACGCATCCAACGCCTCGCCGAGGGATGCCGGCACGTGCTTCATACCCTGCAGTTCTTCGGGCGGCAGCTCGTAGATGTCCTTGTCAACCGGAGCCGGCGGCTCGATGTGGTTGATCACACCGTCCAGGCCGGCCATGAGCTGAGCGGAGAAGGCCAGGTACGGGTTCGCCGAAGGATCGGGCACGCGGAACTCGATGCGCTTTGCCGAAGGCGAGGTACCGGCGAACGGGATACGGATGGCAGCCGAACGGTTGCGAGCGGAGTACACCAAGTTGGTGGGCGCTTCATATCCGGGCACCAGGCGCTTGTAGGAGTTGAGTGACGGATTGGTGAATGCAAGCACCGAGGAGGCGTGCTTGATGATGCCGCCAATGTACCAACGGGCAATGTCGGACAGTCCGCCGTAGCCGTTCTCGTCGTAGAACAGCGGCTTGCCGTCCTTCCACAAGGACTGGTGGCAGTGCATTCCGGTGCCGTTGTCTCCCGCGATGGGCTTGGGCATGAACGTGACGGCCTTGCCTGCCTCGGCGGCGGTCTCATGCACAATGTACTTGTACTTCATCAGGTCGTCGCCGGCGTGCAGCAGCGTGCTGAAACGGTAGTTGATCTCCTGCTGGCCTGCGCCGCCCACCTCGTGGTGAGAGCGTTCCAGCGTCATGCCTGCCTGCTGCAGGTTGGCGACCATGTCGTCGCGCAGATCCTGGTTGTGGTCCTGCGGGGCAGGGGGGAAGTATCCGCCCTTGACCGTGTTCTTGAACCCGATGTTCGGCGTACCGTCGGTTTCGGTTTCGCGGCCGGTGTTCCACGGGGCTTCGTTGGATTCAATCTGGTAGAAGGAACGGCCCATGGAGTTCTCGTAGCGCACCGAGTCGAAGATGAAAAACTCGGGTTCCGGAGCGAAGCAGGCGGTGTCTGCCACACCAGAGGCCTTGAGATAGGCTTCGGCCTTGGCTGCCACCTGGCGCGGGTCGCGCGAGTAGGGTTCCATGGTTACGGGGGTCACCACGGAATGGGTGACGACGATGGTCTTGTGCTTGCGGAACGGATCGACATAAGCGGTGGAGACGTCCGGCACGAGCTTCATGTCGGAGTCGTCGATGGACTGGAACCCGCGGATGGAGGATCCGTCGAAGGGCTCGCCGTCGGTGAATGCGTTCTCCAGGAACTCGCTTGCGGGAACGGTGAAGTGCTGCTGGCTGCCGACCAGATCGGTAAACCGTACCGAAATGTATTCTGCCCCTTCGGCATTGACGAGGGCCTCGAGATCTTCCTTGGTTTCAAGTGCAGTCAATGGACCGCTCCTTTCCTTGGGTGAGTGAACCAATTACCTACCAGTGTAAAGCGTGGCGTTTCGGCGCTTTGTTCCTCATGTTACGAACGTGTTTCGTAAGTGTGCGCCGATTTACTTGCCACGCATGGCCCGCCGGCTCATATGCTGCGGATGGGTGGGGTCGATGCCCTTGGGAATGCCCAGGCCCTGCTTGCGCTGCAGAGTGCGCAGGCGCTCGTTGAGCACGTTGAGTTCCTCACGTGTGAGCAGGAAACGGCTGGTGGGATGCAGTTTACGCATGATGGCGCTCTTGTGGCCGCTGGGCACGCGCGTCTTGGATTTGAGCACCACTCGCCGTAGGTTCTTGAGTCGTACCTGGCCTTCACCGGTACCGACAATGATGCGGTAGACAGGAATTGAAGAGCCGGCGGTCACGCCTTTGATGGCGTGCTCCTGACGATCGAGTTCCCGCCGGACGCTGCCGGATTCACCTTCGGCCAGCAGATAGATACCGTTGTACCCAGTGCCGCGCCAGATTGAATCTTTGGTTTTGCGGTCAATCCACACCGGCTGCTCGGGGAAGCTGTACCCGGCCTTGTTGATGTTGCCAAGCACGGCGACAGCTGCACCGGGCTGTCCCTCAAGCCTTACATATCCGACCTTGTCGGCACGGCGTGTGAGCGTCATGGTGGCAAAGAGCATGCCCAGCATCACTGCCATGATAATCATAAGAACCCAAGTGAGCCAGCCCCAGTGCAGAAGCAGTCCCGCAACGACAATCACAATCAGCGGCGCGACGAATACCGCTGCCAGCAGCCATGGCAGAGCCTTGTCATCGGCATGCGTATATTGGTAGATTTGCGTGATCTGCCTGATGATCTTGGGGCCTTTGTCCTTCTTCTCGGTTGGCTTCTTCTCTTTAGCCATCAACTTCCTCACTTCGTGGGTGTTACTCGTACGTGCGATGCCCTCATCCTACCAGCAGCGCAGACTGTAGGGGTTTGAACTGCTAACGGGTGTGTAGCGGTCTGCCATCGGCTCTCAGCAGCGTTTCCCCAAGCATTTCACTGAACGTGGGATGCGGGTGGATCAGTCTTGCAGCTTGGCTCACCGGTATGCGGTTGCCCACCAGCTGCTCGGCTTCGGCTATCAGATCCGAAGCTCCGGGCGCTACCATGTGCACTCCCAACACCACTGGGACATCTGGCATTTCGGGGAGCGCGCCGGAAATCAGCGCCATGGATCCAGCAGCGTCGCTCATGCGCATGCGAGCGTTGCCCATCACCGGGTATACCGTCTCTCTGGCATCAACGAAACCGTTTCTTTCGGCATCGTCCAGTGTCAGTCCCACACTTGCCGCTTCCGGAGCACTGAACACCACTTGCGGCACGGTGCGGTCGTCGAGGGGTTTGGGGCAGAGACCTGCGATGGTTTCGGCGACGATGATGCCTTGCTCATAGGCACGGTAGGCGAGTGAAGGGCCACTGGTAATATCTCCCACCGCCCAAACGTGCGGTGCGTTGGTGCGCCCGAGTTCGTCGGTAATCACGGTGCCGTCCTCGTTACGGGTAACACCGGCTTGGTTAAGCCACTCCATACCGGTTACGGGGGTGCGGCCGATGGCCACAAGCGCGGTCTGCGCACGCAGCTCAAGCTCGGAAGACTCGTCGGTTTCGCGGCTGCTGCGGTAGTGTATGACGGCCTCACCGCTGGAATCGTCCGTAGAGGCGGATGTTACGGCAGTGTGGGGGAGGACGGTTATTCCTGACTTGCTCAAAGCACGGGTCAGCGTAAGCGAGGTACGTCGGTGCCAACCTGACAGCACACGCTCGCCGCGAATGAGCATGGTGACGTCCACACCGGCCTGGTTCCACATCGAAGCGAACTCGACCGCTACCGCACCCGAGCCGATGACGATGGCGCTGCTGGGGAAGGGAATCGCGTTGAGTGCCTGCGTCGAGTCGATGACGGCGCCGCCGAAGGGAGCCGCTGGAAACGGTTGGGGGCGCGAACCGGTGGCAAGCACGATATCGGAAGCATGCAACTCCAGCGTGTGCCGCGCTCCAGATGTCGCATATTTTCCGTCGGAGATATTGCCGCTTGTGCTGTCTGCACTGTTTGCATTGATTGTCGTGTCGTTTACGCTACTGACGCCAACCTGCCCCTGCTTGTCGGCCGTCTCCTCGCCTTGCTGTACCAGCACCACACCCGTCTCGGCAATGCTTGCTACGCCGTGTACGACGGTTACGTTGCGTGCAGACAGTAAGGATTGCACGCCTTGCGTCATCAAAGAGACCATCTCTTGTTGGTAGGCACGAAGTCGGTCTGCGTCGACTTTCTCCAATGTGGCGTGGATGCCCATGCGTTCGCTGTCGCGTATCGCTGTCATAGCATGAGTGGCGGTGATGAGTGCCTTGGAGGGAATGCAACCGCGGTTCAGACATACTCCTCCCAACGCGCGATCACGCTCGACCAAGGCGACGGAGAGCCCCAACTCGCTGGCGCGCAGGGCGGTGGCGTAGCCTCCCGGGCCGCCGCCGATTACCACAATGTCGAACGTACGATCACTGGTGTGATCCGGTGCTGTCATAGTGCCTCCACAAGTTGGCGCGGCGGGTTACTTGGGCCAGTTGCCGCGCTTCTTCGAGGTGGGCTTGGGAATGCGCCAGCGGCGCAGCTGAATGGCACGACTCCACGCATAGCTGCACGAACGCATACCTTTGGCCACGGAACGCTCGCCGTACTTGGCGATGAGTTTCTTCTTCAAACCGTGCCACATGATGAAAATATCGACAATGCCGACCAAGATGTATACGTAGAGTGCCATTACAATGCCGTAGGAAAGCGCCGTGGACTTGGCCATGGCGATCCAGCTGAGGATCAGGGCGACAAACATCACCGGAATGAAGAACTCGCCGATGTTGAACCGGGCGTCAACATAATCGCGAATATAGATACGCCACGGGAGGCGTTCGCTGCGCGGCATCTTCGAGACATCACCGGTGCGCATGGCCTCATATTCGGCGTCCTCGCGAGCCCTGACGCGTGCCTTCTCGGCCTTGGAGTCGGCTTTGCGATCCTTGGGAACCAGAGGGTGCAGGTTCTTGGCCTGCGCGTCGCGGCGCTTGGGTGTGGGTTTACCTTTGCTTGTGCTGCGCGTGGTGGTGTTCTCGCTTGCTTGCACGCCTTCCTCGGCGGCCTCGTTCTTCTTGGCGAATGGGTTCCATGTCATGCTTGCAGGTTACGGTGACGCCTAGACGCGAGTAGGTGGTTTGACCGCCTGACGACTGGGTTTTGACGCTACGCAAATGTCTTGCTCAGCTTGCGTGCCTGCGGCAGATGCCGTACACGCGGCTCGCATTCGCTTTCGACAGTGAGGAATGAGGAATACAGTATGAGCACATTGAGTACACAGACGGTGCAATCCAGGGTAGCTTCTGATTTCGAACGGGTGGTGGACATGCTGAGCCGAAAAGTGGCGATGCAATCCGTGTCCGCCAACGGCATTACCGCCGAGCATATGCGTCGTTCTGCGCAATTTGTGGCTGATGAACTGAAACTGGTGGGTGTGGATGCCAAGGTGATTCAGTCTCAGAACCCCGACGGTACGCCGGGCGCGTTCGAGGTGGTCGGTTCCAAGCTCGTCGACCCGCAAGCGCCCACCGTGCTGCTGTATGCCCACCACGATGTGCAGCCCGTGCCCGATGCCAGTGCGTGGGACACCGATCCGTTCACCGCCACTGAGGTGGATGGCAGGCTCTATGGCCGCGGCTCGGCGGATGACGGTGGCGGCATTGCCATTCACTCCGGCGCGCTCAAAGCGTTGGGAGATGACCTGGGTGTCAATATCAAAGTGTTCATCGAAGGTGAGGAGGAGATGGGGTCGCCGAGCTTCATTCCCTTCATTGAGGCCCATCGTGACGAGTTTGATTCCGACGTCATCATCGTCGCTGATTCGGGCAACTGGTCAACTGAGATCCCCAGCCTCACCACCAGCCTGCGTGGCAACACCGATTTGGATGTGCGCGTGCGTGTGCTGGGGCATCCGGTGCATTCCGGCCAGTTCGGCGGCCCGATCCTCGACTCCAACACCTTGGCGTCCATGCTGATAGCTTCCATGTACGACCAGGACGGATCTCTGGTTATCGACGGGCTGGAAGGCGGGGACCCGGTCGGCGGACTGCAACGTGACCTCGAGGAGTCCAGCGTGCGTGCCGATGCCGCTGTGGTGGACTCCTACCGTTTGGCCGGAACAGGTTCGTTGGCTTCCCGTCTGTGGACCAAGCCCAGCGTTTCGGTGATCGGGTTCGACGCCCACCCGGTGGATGGTTCGTTCAATGTGATCGCCGATCAGACCCGCTTCCGTCTCTCCGTGCGCACGGCTCCCTCACAGCGACCCGAAGAAGCCCAAGAGGCCGTCTCTCGCTTCCTGAAGGAGCATGCACCCTTCGGTGCCGAAGTGGAAGTCACCCTGTTGGACGCCGGCATGGGCTGGAGCATGGATCCTCAGGCGCAAGCCACTCAGGACGCGCTCGAAGCAATGCGTGAGGCGTTCGGTACCGAGCCGGTCAACAAAGGTGAAGGCGGGTCGATTCCCTTCATTCCCGAGCTGCAGCGGTTGTTCCCCGCAGCGCAGGTGCTCGTCACCGGTCCGGAAGATCCGAAAGCCAATGCCCACAGCCCCAATGAGTCCATCAGTCTGCCGGCGTTGGAGCGCAACATTGTTACCGAGGCGCTGATTCTGGACAAGCTCTCCTGCTGAACGTAAATCGGCTTTCCGCAATGCTGTACGGCATCGGCCCCTGTCAATCCGGCCCTTGCCGTACAGTGGGCGGTGACACGGGGGCTGCGCAGCACGATTACTCATTGAGTCTTTCTGTAGGATGGATGCTGTGATGCGCGGCTGAGATGAGGGTTACCTCGACCGAATGAACGTGAGTCCGGATAATGCCGGCGCACGGACGTCTCTTTTCCCGTGCCTTGGGTGCGCTGAAATACAGCAACCCCGGGAAGGCACACATCATGTCATCATCTATGTCGGATTCATCCGAAGCAACTGCAATGGTTTCTCCTGCTACGGCTCCCGCGAGTCTGCGCTGGCGCGTAGTCGATATCTCCGTGGCTTCGGTCGTAGGAGTGGTCAGCTCGCTCATCTACTGGGCTGCGGCTCTGCTATATAGTCCGGTTGCTGCACCGTTGACCGCTTTGGTGCCCGGGCTCGACGGGTTCATGAACGGTTTCTGGCTGTTCGCCGGCCCTCTGGCGCTCGTCATCGTACGCAAACCAGGTGCTGGTCTCTACGCTGAGATCGTGGCGGCTGTGCTCGAAGCGTTCTTCGGCAACGTGTGGGGAGGACTGGGGACCGTGGCCATAGCCTTGGCGCAAGGAATAGGCGCGGAACTCGTGTTTGCACTGACTCGTTACCGGGTTTGGAATGTGGCGCTCACCACCCTGTCCGGGGCGGTGTCGGGACTGGCTTGCTGGCTGTACGTGTTCTTTACCCACATGCAAGGCTTCTCCATCACTGGTTCCTACGGTATCTGGAACTTGGTTTCCACGCTTATTGCCGGCGCATTGATCGCAGGCACGCTCATGTGGTATCTCTATCGCGCCATCGCTGCCACCGGGGCGCTCGACAAGTTCGCGTCCGGTCGTGCAGTGCACAACGTGAACGCATAAGATACGGCAACGCGGGAGAACGGTGAGGTGAAGAAGGCAGCGGAGCATATGGGGAGAATCGCATGAACACGAGCGTGGAACCGGAACAATCGGCCGGTGCAGGCACAGCGCGGTCTGGGGCGCGGCCGGGTGCGTCCATACGCTTCGAGAACTGGGGGTATCGGCATGCCTCGAGAAGCAGGTTCTCGCTCCAAGGTCTGAACCTCACCATCTCCGCCGGTGAACGGGTGCTGCTGCTGGGAGCTTCCGGCATCGGAAAATCGACGATGCTGGAAGCTGTGGCAGGACTGCTCGGAGCCGGGGCCGTCAACGGTGAGGAAGACAGCGAAGGGGGCATCTCGCAAGGCGCAGTACTGGTGGACGGAGTACCTGCAGTGCAGGCACGAGGTGCGGTAGGACTGGTGTTGCAAGACCCCGAGGCACAGGCTGTTTTCGAACGCATCGGTGACAACGTGGCCTTCGGACCGGAGAACATGGGTGTGCCGCGCGACGAGATTTGGGAACGAGTACGTCGTAGTATGGCGGACACCGGGCTCGAAGGCCTGCAACTGCATCGCTCATCAGCACATTTGAGTGGCGGTCAGATGCAGAGGCTGGCGCTGGCCGGTGTGCTGGCCATGCACCCGCGTGCCTTACTGTTGGACGAACCGACCGCCAACCTTGATCCCGCAGGCGTGGAACAGACTGTGCAATCAGTCGCTCGAGTGTTGGAAACCACCGGTGCCACAATGGTGCTGGTGGAACATCGCGTCGACCCGTGGATAGACACAGTGAACCGTGTGGTGGTGCTGGGCAAGGAGCATGACCAAGAACAGGGTTCCCGCGCAGTGGTGCTGGCGGACGGCACCCCCCAGGAGGTGTTCACGCGCAAGGACGTGGACTTTGCATCATTGGGCATCTGGGTGCCGCAGCGTTGGCGCAGACCCGAAGACGAGGTGAAACGCATACATGTGGAGGGTGAACCCGGCACTGATCCGGCTCAAGGCAGCGGCGATGTGGTGCTGAGTACCCACGACTTGGCAGTGGGACGCAACGGCAACGCCATCGCCAGCCATATCAACCTAGAGTTCTCCACTGGGCAGATCACTGCCATCGTGGGCCATAATGGTGCCGGCAAATCAACGCTTGCACTCACACTGGCCGGGCTGCTTGAACCAGTGGACGGCACTGTCGAAGCCTCACCTTCCCTGCAAGCCGGAACGGCAAGCGCACAACCGTATCAATGGTCATCGGCACAGCTGGCGGCGCGCATCTCCTACGTATTCCAAAATCCCGAACACCAATTCGCCACCGGCAGCGTGCTCGAAGAAGTCAAGCTTGGCCCTGTTCGCACCGGCGTTGAGCCAGATCATGCAACAGCGCTCGCAGAAGGTCTGCTGGAACGCTTCGGTCTGTCCGCACACGCCAATGCCAACCCCTACACGCTTTCCGGTGGTGAAAAACGCCGTCTCACGGTAGCCTCCGCTTTGGCGGCAGCTCCGAAAGTGGTGATTTTGGACGAACCGACCTTCGGGCAGGATCGGGTTACCTGGATGCGCATAGCCGAACTCATCCAATCGTTGCGTGCCGACGGTGTGAGTATCATCGTCATCACGCATGACCGTGATTTGGTCACGGCGCTGGGGGCGCGCGTCGTAGAACTGGCCAGTGCGCCCGCATCGCACGCACCTGCACAAGCAGTACACGAGACAGCGATTCCCTCCGATGAACAGGTGACAGTCAGCTCCGTCAACGACCGGAGCGAGGAGGAAAAGCCGTCCAGTCGTTCACGGTTTCTTGCCTCCCTCAACCCGGCTTGGCGCATGATAGGCGGGTTCCTGGTCTCTCTGCCCATGTTGCTCAGCCTCGACTGGGTATCGGCTCTGGTGGCGCTCGGGTTGGAGTTCGTGGCGTTGTTGGCCATGGGATTTAAACCTTGGACCGTGGTACGCCACACATGGCCCGTGTTCATCGGAGCCCCTGGATCGGCACTCGCAGTGCTGCTATACGGCAAAGAAGGAGGGGCACTGTGGTGGCACTGGGGCATGATCAACATCACCGAACGCTCTGCCACGCTGGCGCTGGCCACCGGTCTGCGAGTGCTGGCGATTGGTGTACCGGCGGTTATCGCCATGCTCGGCATTGACGCCACCGACTTGGCGGATTCGCTCAGTCAAGTGCTGCATCTGCCGGATCGATTCGTCTACGGTGGGCTGGCAGGCATGCGCATGTTCTCCGTGCTGCGCGACGACTGGGCTGCGCTTACCGCGTCGCGGCGCTCGCGGGGATTGGGCGACGACAATAAAATCAAAGCGTTTTTCCCTCAGGCATTTGCACTCATCGTGCTTTCCATCAGGCGTTCCACTACGCTGTCGGTGGCTATGGAGGCTCGTGGATTTGGTGGTGAAACGATTCGTACCCATGCCCGGGTCAGCCAGGTGCATAGACGAGACCATATGTTTGCTCTCGGGTGTTTCGCTGTTCCGGTGGTGGCGCTGCTTGCGGCTTGGGCGGCAGGCACCTTCGTTTTCTTTGGAGGGTGATGCGCGCATGCGGGCTGTCTGTGATGTATACCGGCGAATATTATGCGACTCTGACCTTGCCTTCGTCTAAGATTGCCAATGTATATGCCATCAATGAGGGGAAGAGAAAATGTCCGAGACGGATATGCCGCAGTCAAGCAATATTGACGGGCCCTCACTGTACCCCAACGGTGAGCTGCCCGCAGAGGCGCCGCTCAATCCTGTCGTAGAGGCCGAATTGCAAGCCATGGTGCAGCGTGCTGCCGCAGAACGTGCTGAAGACAAGCGGCGTAAACAGGCGTCGTTGGGATTGCCTGCCGCCATGGTTCCTTCGGCGCAGAACGCGCCACAGACTCAACCCTATGCTATGGAAACGCCCTATGGCAACACTGCAAATCCCGTTCAGCCATCTTATACAGGCCAGACCTCGGCGCCTGTAGCGAATCCTGTGACGGTGCCGCTCGGAACCGGCGCGGTGAAACCTGCTCCTGCGACCACCCCCAGTGTCGTCTCTCCATATCCCTCCGAGCCAGTGCCAACAGCATCGGGCGCGGCTACGGCGAGTGCCGTTCCGCCATCGAGCATGTCAACTGGTGCAGTACGGCACAATGATCCGGAACATGAGCGTTCGAGCCAGTTGAAGCACAGACAAGGACGTAAGCACACCAAGGCTGACCAACGGTCCAAGAACACCCCGAGCGCAGCGAATCCAGCGGGGAATGACAGTCGTCGTGCTGTACGGCGGCAACCAAATGCCGCAGGTGACCGGAGTGCTGTACAAACGGCAAAACCGCGCAGGTGGAAAGTGGTACTGGTGCTGGCCCTGGTGCTCGCCATCGGTTTTGGTATCGGCTCATGCGCTGGCAGCAGTCACCCCAAGAAGTCGCAGGAATACAAAGATCTGAACGCGCAATATATGAAAACCGAGCGTGAACTGCAAAATTCGCGGGATAGTCTGGCCAGCATGCAAGCGCAGCTTGCGAACTTGAGCAAGCAGGCGCAACAGCAATCCGCGCAAACACCGCAGCAGGGCGATCAGAGCCAAAATCCGCAACCGGCCCAGCCTCAGGCACAGAACGAGCCTCAGCAGCCGCAGACTCCGACTCAGGAGCAGGGGGCAGGGGCGCAGTCGCAGCAATCTTCTCCAAGTGCGACGGCACCTCAGGTGCGCAGCAACGATTCTGCCGCAGTGCCGGCACCGCAAGCGTCCATTGCTCCGCAATCCGGGCAGGCGTGCACTTCTGAGGGCAAGACGTCCGCCGATGGCAAGTTATTGTGCATGTCGGGACATTGGCAAGGCTGAAATTCCGGTATTCGCTAAACGCGGAGCATCCTGGCGAGGTATCATAAAAGTGTGACTTAGGTTACATTATGATATGCACGCGAGGAGGCAATCATGGCCAGCGACAAGTCCCAAGAGATTATGGACATGGAAGAGGCTGACAAAGCCTATAACGACGCCCAGTCGGAATATGAGGAGGCTACGTCTTCGGCGAAGTCGACGCTGAAAAAAGCGCAGAAGACCTATCGCAAGGACATCAAATCGGCCGAGAAGGCGCTTGAAGATGAGAAAGATCGCATCGGAAAGCCATTGGCTTCATTCGGTGGGTCAAAACTGTATTGGGATCATATTGAGCAGGGTAAGACTTCGCTGGCTCTGGAAGAAGGCATGACCATCGAAGTCAACGCTGCCGGCAGCACCTATACGGTGGTCGCCGATCCCGATGGCATTAGCACCAAGTCTTCCGGTGATATCGAGCAGGATGGCGGCACACGGGATGCCAGTGGGACGGGCGCCGCCGAAAGTCGGAACCTGTTCATTTCGTTGAAAACGTCGAGCAATGTGATGATGTTGCAGTGCAATCCCGATAAGGCCAAAGAGGCAAGGGACTATGCAGATGCCATAGGCGAAGCAGCTGCGAATGTGACTCGTCAGGCCGATAAGAACCAGCGGAGATTGAACGAGGCGAATGAGGAAATTGCTCGAAGCAGAGGTAACACCGCCGGTGTGCAGGATGCCAAGCGAGCCTTGGATGAGAGTACGTCCGACAAGGATGATGTGAACGAAGCCAAGCGTAATCTCAAGCAGGCCATCGACCAGGTGCCGCAAGACGAGCTTGATGGCTACCGTAAGACTAAGCGGCGGCGCAAGTTGCTATTGGTGCTGCTGGGTGTTGTGGTGGTACTGGTTGTGGCGGTGGTGCTGTACATTCTGCTCACCTGACGCGGTGGTGCTGAACGGTCTCCCATGTGCAGTTTGGGTATGGCGCTTGCCGTGCGCTGTGCGCTGTACGTCTGACTGTGATGGCGGACTGTGATGGCAGGCTACCATAGATTTGGCCGGTGTCTGATGCTCTCATGCAACAGACACCGGCCAAATCCGTGCAGCGGAACAACCGCAGGGCTCGAGGTGCTACTCGGCCTTCTGTTCTGTGATCTTCTGTTCTGTGTCGTTCCGTTCCGCGGCCAGTGCCAAGTAGTCGGTCATGGTCGCAGGGTACTCAGGCCACGCTCCGGACTGAGTGCACACGAATGCGGAGGTGTTGACCGCGGCCTTGTGAGCCTCGCGAAGCGATGAACCGGTGAGCAGCTTGGCAGTGAAAGTGCCGGAGAAGGAATCGCCCGCGCCCACGGTGTCGGTGGCATCCACGCGAGGGGTGGAGAGTGTGGAGGTCTCTCCGTCGCGGGAGACGATGGTGCTGAACGTTGCGCCACCGGTCAGAATCACATATTCCAGCCCATAGGTGTCGATGAACCACTGGCATGCTTCCTCGTCAGTGGTGCCTTCGATGGTAAACATGTCCCGGAGCAGCAGCAATTCGGCATCGTTGATCTTGAAGACAGTTGATTCCTGCAGCAGCTCTTCGATGAGCTCTTTGGAGTAGTTGTTGCCGCGAATGTTGATGTCGAAGAACTTCATGGCACCCGGCTTGGTGCTGTGCAGCAGTTCGATGATGGTGTCATGCGATTCGGGGGAGCGCATGCCCAACGTGCCGTAGCACACTGCATCTGCCTGTTCCGCCAGGTCGATGATCTGTCGGGTGAGCGGGATGTGGTCCCAGGCCACACCCGAGATGATGGAGAACTCGGGGATGCCGTTTTCCAGCTCCACAGCCACAGTGCCGGTGGGCCATGCATTGCGAGCGATAACTCCCTTGATACCGGCCTTCTGAGTAGTTTCAAGCAGTTCATCGCCCAACGTGTCCTCGCCGACTGCGCTGATGGCATAGCCGTCACAGCCGTTCATCATGGCGTGATAGATGAAGTTGGTGGGGGCGCCGCCTGCACGCTTACCGCTGGGCAGCATGTCCCACAGCAGTTCTCCCATGGAAAGCACGATTGGCTTGCTCATTTCGATCCTTTCGGTTATGTGATGTTGCATCAGGTTAAAAATTTTTAATTGGTTACAGTTTACGGCAAGGTCTGAGCCTCAAAGGCTGACATACCGGGCGCAGCTCGTGCCGTAGCGCGTCGCTCCGGCGGTGTAAAACGAGAAGGTTGGTTGAGAAACTGTGTGATGGCGATCGCCGCCGCGCCGCTCACTGCGGCATCGGTGGGCAGAGCAGAAAGTTCGATGGACGTTCCTGCCCTCAGTTCGGGGATGACTCTATCCTTGACCACACGTTGAGCAGCCTGCAGCAGGGGCATTCCGGCGGCGGCAAGCATGTCTCCCACAATAATCCGGGACGGGTTGAATGCGTTGATGATGGTGACGCAGCCATAGCCCACGTAAGTGCCAATGGTGTGCACTAGCTCGACCGCATCTGCGCGACCTTCCTGTGCATCGGTGAACAGTCGTTCGCAGGCTTGCTGATGGGTCATCGACTCGATTCCGGGGCAGTAGCCGCGCTGGTTGAGGGTGCGATGCACTGCCACGGCCGAACAGTATTGCTCAAGGCAGCCTCGGTTGCCGCATTCACAGTGCCTTCCATCCACGTCAATGCTGATATGGCCGAGTTCGGTGGCAGTGCCCATGGCACCGTTAATGAGGTGACCGTTGTCGATAACCCCCAAGCCCACGCCTTCGCCCAGCAGGTAGTACGCCAAACTGGGGGAGCCGTGCTGTGAGAACAGCTGCTCGGCGAGCGCCCCTGCACGTGCGTCCTGCTCAATGAAGACGGGTACGGGGAAGCTATGGGTGAATTCTTCCACGAAGTTGACTTGTCGCCAACTGTCCATGGATGAGACCAATGCAGCTCGTCCCGCCTCTCGCAGGTAGGGGCCCGGCACGGCCATGCCGATGGCGATGATGCAATGGTCGTCGCGCAGCAGTGCGGCGATGGTGCGGTGCACGTCGTTCAGTGCCTGGCGCACGGTGTGGTTGCTGACGGTGGGCAGGTTGTTTAGTGAAATTTGAGTGCCGCGCAGGTCGAAGACTCCGATTTGCAGGAGGCTTCGGGCGAATTTGACGCCGATGACGTGGAATGCTTCGTGCCGCAAGCGCAGACCCACGGAGCGGCGGTTGCGTGAACCAGGTAGTGCTTGTGTTTCTTCGATGATGTTGTTTTCCAGCAATCGTGCTGTGATTTTGCTGATGGCGGCCGGTGTGAGGTTCAGCGCCCGGGCTATTTGTGCGCGAGAGGTGACGCCGTGCTGGTAGAGGTAGCGTAAGGTGTGCGAGCGGTTGGACTCGGAAAGTGAGGCTTGGGAGATGGTGTGCGTGGTGAACGGCATAGGTCTCCTTTGCTCTGTGTGTAGCATGGTCGGGTGAGCCTGCTGGGGCGGTAACCCTCACTATATGTTAACAGCGTTAATATTAGAAGTTTGCCATGACGTATAGCAAGGGCGTGTCGCGGATGCTTCTGCGTACATCGTATGCGGTTAGATAGGTCACATCAAAAATCAAGAAGGAAGTGTTAGTATGTCCGGAAATTCCCGGCTTCTTGAGGAAAATGCAGCGCTCGTAGCGCTGCTGAACGCGACTGACCGCAGAAAAGAGTCTTGGAGTGCAATTGCCGAAAAGATAACGCGGCAGGGTAGTGCCATCGAGGTGTTCAACCACGAGGCGGACCCTGCACATTTTGCCCTGAAAGATGAAGGTGAGGGGCAGTATGAGTCCGGTGTGCTATTTGGAGATGACGAGGTGCCGGTGAATGCCGAGCGTCGGCATCGTCTGGAAGAAGCTCGGGACGAGGCGAAGCAGTTGGTGGCCGAATGGGATCGACATGGCTTGGATTTTGTCTCTGTGCTTGATGAGCGCTACCCGCCACGGTTGCATCAAGTGGAAGACACTCCGCCATTTGTGTTCTGCCGTGGTCGATTCAATGAACGTGACCGACAGGATCTGGGCGTGTGCGTGCTCGGCTCTCAGAACGCCTCTCAGGATGCGCTTCTGTTTGCTCGAGCGGTTACCGGCATGCTGGTGGAGCGTGGCCTGACCGTCTTCGCCGGCCTGACGGTGGGTGTCGATGCGGAGGTTCATCGGCAGGCCATGGATTTGGGCGGCAGGGCAGTGGCGTTTCTCGGCACGGGCATCGATCGGTGCTATCCGCTGACTAATCGGCTGCTGCAGGAGCGGATAGGGCGAGAAGGGCAACTGCTTTCCCAGTTCTGGCCTGAGACCGGACCCAGTCGCCACACATTCCCTGCACGAAGTGCAACGATGTGCGGCTATGCGGTGGCCACGGTGATTGTGGAGGCAACCGAGCAGTCTGACGCTCGTATGCAGGCAAGATTGGCGCAACGGCAAGGCAAGCCGGTGCTGCTGCGCGATGAGGTGGCGCGTCATACGGTGTGGGGAGCTTCTATGGTCGGCCGCAAGGGTGTGTATGTCGTGTCGAGCGTGGCTGATGTGAGCCAGGTGCTCGACCAAGTGCTTGCCGGACTGCGGGCGCAGTGAGGACGGAACGACGGCGAAGCGAAGAATCGGTGCCGCCAATCGTGGCATGCCTGCTCACGCGCGTAAGGCGTGTGCTGAATAGTGTCCGCGATGATGAGCACGCCGACACGGCATGCCTGCTCACGCGCGTAAGGTGTGTGGGCCCTGAAGCAGCAACGGCTGGGACACAAGCATGCCCTCTTTCGCGCGTAAGGTGGGGTCTTGCGGGAAACTGCCAGCCGGACGCCAACTTCGTGCCATGCCTGTCTGCGAGTGTAAGCGTGCTGTACTTGTGGGGCGGAAAAGAACCGATTGGGCTTACTTGCCTGCGGGCGTAAGGTGTGCGTGACGATTGTGGTCATTGTGGTGCACGTTGCCACGCATACCGGCCTGTGGGTATAGGTGTCTGCGATCCGTAGGCATGCAGGCCTGCATGTACATCGTGTACACGTGCCGGCTTTTGGGCGTAAGGTGTGGTCTTGCGGGAAATTACCGTGTCGGAACCGACTCCGCGGCATACCTGGGGCAATAAAGAAGTGCAACACCTTGCGTAGCGTTGGGACTGTTCATTGAATCCGGTAGGTGGAACGCCGTGGCGGCGATGGTTTGCGGGTCGGTGGCGGATTGTTCGCTGAACCCAAGGAACTGGGGCCGTACATTGCTATATGATGGAACAGGGCGCAGTTAAAATCGGCGCGAAATACGACGGCATGACGGGAATACCATGGAACAGAGGCAATATCGCTGTGATAAGTGCGGGTGCACCACGTATGTGTCGGATCAGTTCCAGGCCACTGGTGGAGATTTCGCCAAGCTGTTTGATGTGCAGAACAAAAAGTTCATCACTGTCAGTTGCACTAGCTGTGGCTACACCGAGTTGTACTGCGGGCAGACGGACGCGGGTATGAATATGCTTGATTTCCTCGTCGGCAACTGATTGATGGCCGGAAATTGCGGCAATCTGAGTACTAACGCAACGGAACCGTCGCTGATTGAATATGAGCGACGGTTCCGTTGCGTTTGGTGCGGAGTATGCAGCAGAACCGTCACTTAGCCTAGATGAGCGTCGGTTTTGTCGCGTTGGTGCAGCATTTACAGCAGAACCGTCATTGAGTTTGTATCAGCGACGGTTCTGCCGCTAGATTTTGTCATGTAGGATGCTTTGTGCTTTGTGCTTTGTGCTTTGTGCTTTGTGCTTTGTGGCCGTTCGTAAATGAGTATCAGTCGTTTTGGTTGCGTTGAGCTGCGGAAGTGCAACGAAACCGTCGCTGAGACGATGTGAGCGTCGGTTCTGTTGCGTCCATTGTTGGTTTGGTTGTGATAGATGCGATGTAACCGTTGCGTAGTCGTCTGTAAACGAGTGTCGCCGTCAGGTTTAGTGTCGTTGTTGGCGCCATCGGTGTCGGTTCGGGTGCGTGAGGGTGCAGAGGTGCAACGAAACCGTCATTGGGGCACTGTGAGTGACGGTTTCGTTGTGTTGAATGGTGGTGGTGCAGCTGGACCGTCGCTGGGATATGGTGAGCGACGGTCCAGCTGCGTTTGATGTAAGGGTGCTGCGCGACAGGACCGTCGCTGAATCTGGATGAGCGTCGGTTTTGTTGCGTTTGGTGGTGGAAATGCAACGAAACCGTCGCTGAGGTGGTGTGAGCGTCGGTTTTGTTGCGTTTGGTGCGGGATATGCGACAGAACCGTCTCTTAGTCTGGATGAGCGTCGGTTTCGCTGCGTGGTTGCGTGGTTGCGTCGGTTGCGTCGACTGCAGTGAGGTTCCGATACTTACGACTCAACGTCGGAGCCTCACCGTCTACTACTTGGTCAGGTTCGGGTAATCCGGTACTCCCATGTAGTTGGGTTGCGCACCGTTTATACCGTTTCGTGCCGCCATGTTGGTGTTCGTGTACCACAATGGAATTACCGGAAGGTCGGTGAACAGTTGCTCCTGAGCTTGCCGGTAGTAGTCAAGGGCGGCGTTTGAGTCGGTTTGGCGTGCTGCCTGCGCAATAATCCCGTCAAATGCGCGGTTCTTGTAATCCCCGTTGTTCAACCCTTTGCCGTCAGCTCCTGACGAGTCGTAGGCCTGTACCAAGTAGCCTTCGGGGTGCGGGTAGTCTGACTGCATGCCTTGAATGAATGCCGCTGCGATGGTGCGATCGTGTATGGCTCCGGTCAACGACTTCTGCGTGGCGAAAATGTAGGGTTTGGCGTCAATGCCGAGCGTATTGTGCACCGAATTGACTATGGCATCCACCCATGGTTTGTTGGCGGTGTCGGCACTGTAGGCCAACTGGAACGTTCCTGTCCATGGAGATATGGCATCAGCTTGGCTCCACAGCTCCTTGGCTTGGTGTTCATCATATTTCAACACGTCAGCCCCGGGCAGATCCTTGCTGTAGCCGGAAATCGTAGGCGCTGTGAAGTCGGTGGCCGCAGTGGCGGTGCCGTGCAGCGTCTTAGTCACGATTTCGGTACGGTCGATGGCCTTGGAGATGGCGGCACGCCGCAACTGTCCCTCGCGCCCGGTGAAGTGCTGCAGGTTCTGTGCAATGGTGATGGACTTGAATCCTGGCCCTGGCGCGTTGATTGACTGCAATCCCGACTCGTGCATATACGTCTTGAGCGCAGAATTGGGAATGGTGTCGAGCACGTCCAGATTTCCCGATTCCAGGTCGGCGTAGGCACTGTCGAGATTGGTGTAGATTTTGTAGGTCAGCCCCTTGTTTTTAGGTTTTCTGGGGCCGTTGTACTTGGGGTTTGGCTTGAGTGTGATCTGCTGATCATGCTCCCAGCTGGTGAGCTCATAGGGGCCGTCGCCCACTGGATGCTCACCAAAGGCTTTGATGTCGCGATATGCCGACGAAGGCATGGGCAGGAATGCCACATCTCCTACTTTGTAAGGAAACGAGGAATCAGGCGAGGCAAGCCGCACCTGTAGCGTAGTGTCGTTCACCGCGGTGAGGCCGGAGAGTTGAGCGCCGGGGTCGCCGTTCTGATTTTGAAGCTGATCATAGCCGGCGATGTTGGAGAATATAGACGCACCCATCTGACCGTTGGCGGCATTGGCCGCAAATGACCAGGACTTGGCGAATGTGGATGCGGTGACGCGCTCGCCGTCGGAAAAGCGCAGATTTGGTCGTAGCGTGACGGTGTATTGGGAGGCGTCGGCGTTGGGAGTAATGGCTTTGGCGTCGGCATAAATGAGTTTGCCGCTATCGCTGAAGGTCACGAGCCCCTCGAAAATCTGTGTCACCACTTTCCATCCGGCGGTGTCATTCGTATTGCCTGGCACTAGTCCGGCCGCTGGTTCGGTCTCGTTGACCGTGATGATATTGGCTGCGTCGTCGTTTGTCTGGGCACTGTTCGAATTTCCGCATCCGGTGAGTATTGCGCACATGAGAGTCGCCGCCATCAGGGCGGTTCCAGATCGTTTTACCGTAGAAGATATGGTCATCGTATGCTCCTTCTCTATGTGTACCGCAATGTTGATGAGTACGAGGTGTGTGCCGGGGCTTGCGTGTCTGCCGGTTCGTAGCAGGCACGGATGGTGCCGCAGTCGTCCGGTAGCAAAGACAGAACCTGAATCAGTACTCCGTCTCAGCATAGCTGGTGTTCGCAAGGTCTTTGCGATTACGCTCACAGGGTGGCGGTCGGTCCCGTTTTATGCGAGGAACGTTGTTTTGAACCCGCAAACCTGGGCTTGGATGAGGGGAGACAAAGGGTGTACCGTCGTTTTCATTAGCCGGGTGTTGTCCTGCACATGTCGGATCCGACGGCATCAGGGAGGTTTGCGCCTGAGAGCGCAGGATGCCACAAACGACCGATGGGCTGAACCTCATCATCGAACCGGAGATTCGTGCCTGGGATACGCGGGGTGCAGCAGGTATGCACGAGCGTTGTACCCCGGATGTGTGGGTGTGGTATCGCGGTTGTCCGCTGAGTGATTAGAATAACGCAAGACGCGAAGCCCATAGGTTCGCGCCAAATGCTCAAATTTCAAGGAGAAAACAGATGAGCAGCATGTTCACGTGGAAATTGCACGGTGATGGCAAGACGTTGCGACCCGGTGAAGTGGTTGAACCCGATGAGAGAATGACGTGGGGACGCACCGCCG
This sequence comes from Bifidobacterium sp. ESL1133, assembly GCF_058107325.1. NCBI lineage: Bacteria > Bacillati > Actinomycetota > Actinomycetes > Bifidobacteriales > Bifidobacteriaceae > Bifidobacterium > Bifidobacterium sp. ESL1133. Next base: position 213,325 of record NZ_JBYLUI010000001.1, read on the forward strand.
GCATTGGTGCCCAGCATGTGGTCGCAATGTTTGGAGCCACGTTCCTCGTCCCGATATTGACGGGCTTCGACCCATCGACGACATTGTTCTTCACGGCAATGTCGACGGCGCTGTTCCTGTTGATCAATCACAATGAGCTACCCAGTTATTTGGGTAGCTCTTTTGGTTTCATAGCCCCGATCATGGCCGTGGCGAGCGCAGGCAAGGGACTGGCCGCTGCGAGCTTCGGCATCATGTGCACGGGTTTGCTGCTGGCGGTTATCGGCCTGCTGGTGCATTTTGCCGGCGCAAAGTGGATTGACATCATCATGCCGCCGGTGGTCAACGGTGCCATTGTGGCCATCATCGGCTTCAACCTGGCTCCCTCGGTGTGGGACAACTTCAAAAAGGCTCCCGACACCGCCATCGTCACGCTCGCGGCGGTGCTGCTGATTGCGATGCTGTTCAAGGGTTTGCTCGGCCGTCTCAACATTCTGCTTGGCGTGCTTGTCGGTTACTTGTACGCCTGTGTGTGCGGGCAGGTGGACTTCAAAGCGGTGGCTGATGCCGCATGGATCGGCTTCCCGCACTTCCACGCCCCGCAGGCCGATTTCTCCGTGCTGCCCATGTTCATCCCTGTGGTCATGGTGCTTATCGCCGAGAACGTGGGACATGTCAAGTCCGTGGCGCAGATGACCGGCCGTGACTATGACGACAAGATCGGCACGGCTCTCTTCTCCGACGGTCTGGGCACTGCCATCGCCGGTGTCGGCGGCGGTTCGGGCACCACTACCTACGGCGAGAACATCGGTGTGATGGCGGCCACTCGTGTGTATTCCACGGCTGCCTACTGGTGCGCGGCAGGTTTTGCGCTCGTGCTGAGCCTTTGCCCCAAGTTCGGTGCCATCATCAACACCATTCCCGCCGGTGTGCTCGGTGGTGTCACCACGCTGCTGTACGGCATGATCGGCATGACCGGCGTTCGCATCTGGGTCGACAACCATGTCGACTTCGCCAACCCGCTCAACAACATGACTGCTGCGGTGACGATGATCATCGGCATCGCCGACTTCAGCTTCGCCATCTCCGGCGTTAAGTTCAACGGCATTGCCATCGGCACCGTTGTGGTGCTCGTGGTCTACCACGGTCTGAAGTTCATCGGTCGTCTCACTGGCGCATTGCAGGAAGATAAACCTGTAGAAGATGCGGCAGGCGTTGCGGTTGGCGGGCAACCGGCTGCGGCAGGTGCGCAGCATGATGCTGCGGCGGAGTCGCTCGGCGACAATGCCGGTTCAAGCCATTGATCGTATCCTAGTCGTCGCTTCGCGGTGCGATGAATGGCGCCGCTCAAAGGCAACGCAATGAACAGGTAAGGCCCGTCTGTATATCAGGCGGGCCTTACCTGTATGCATATGGGTGGATTCATAGGCATATTCTCTTCTGCCATCTCGTATGCCATATTGCCGGTTGGCGTGTACATGCTCCCGGCGATGCCTACCGCTACGATTGACCCATGTCTATATATGACCTTTTCGGCAGTGCAATGAACGGCGATTTCCCTTACGGGCCGTCCGGCAGAAGCTCACGCCCTTCGTGGGGGCGCGGGGAAAGCGAGGAGGATGACGATCCCACCATCCTCAACGTGGAGACGGATGGTGACGAGGCAGGGAAGTCCCGTTCGCGCAGGTCTTCAGGGTCGTCCTTGCCGCCGTTCGTGCCCCGGCTTTCGAATGGTTCGTCCGGCTTTGGGCGCGGGTCTGGTCTGGCATGGAAGGTGCTGTTTGTTGTCGCCATTGTCTTGGTGGTTCTGTTGGCGCTGTTGTTCGGTCTCGATCGTTTCATCACAGACCTGATGTGGTATGACCAACTTGGTTTCCAGAGTGTAGTGTGGAAGCAGCTATGGACCAAGGTCGGTCTGTGGGTGGCTTATGCGTTGGTGTTGGCTGTGGTGAGTTACATTTCCGCCACTCTCGCCATACGTGCCAGGCCGGCCGGTGCAGACGGCTCCACCATTCGTATCAACGGTGATGTGGTCGAGGTCGGCACGTCGTTCAGTTCCAAGTCGGCGCGCCGTGTGGCTGTGGTCGTATCGCTTATCGTCGGGGTGCTCTTCGGATCTCAATTCAATGCCAACTGGTCCGAGGTGCTGCTCATGTTCAATGCGCAGTCCTTCGGTGTCAAGGATCCGCAATTCGGCATCGACAACGGATTCTATGTGTTCATATTGCCAGGTCTCAAGCTTATGCTTTCGGCGCTCACCGTCATGCTGGTCGTTGGCCTTATCTTCTCCGCGGTCACGCATTTTGCCATGGGGGGCATCCGCATCACGATGCCGGTGAACGGGCGCGGCATCCTGACCGTCACCAAACGCGCCAGAAGGCAGATCGGTGTATGGATCATATTGAACATGCTGCTCTGGGCGGTCAGTCAGGTAGCGTCGGTGTTCTCCAACTTGACTGCAGACAGCACCCGATTCACCGGAGCTGATTACACCACTGTCCATGCCACTATCCCGGTGTCTTTCGTTATGGCTGCGCTTACGGCTTTGCTCGGTGTGGTGCTTGGTGTTTGGCTGATGCGCACTCACGCGTTCGACGGGTCATCCTCGACCGCGGTCAGTGCCGCTGAGGCCCTGCGTGCATGGAAAACACCGGTCATTGCGGTTGCTGCGGTTCTGGTGGTCGCTGTGGTGCTTGGTACCGTATGGCCCATGCTGCTGCAGCGCTTCAAGGTCAGCCCGAACGAGCAGGAGATGGAGTCTGACTACATCTCACGCAACATCAGCGCGACCCGTCAGGCGTACGGTCTGGACGGTTTGAAGACCGAACAGTACGATGCCACTACCGAAGGCAAATCCGGCGCTCTGGCATCGGATCCGGAGACCACCGCGCAGATTCGATTGCTTGACCCGCAAGTGGTATCGCCCACCTTCAAGCAGATGCAACAGTCCAAGCAGTATTACACGTTCGCCGACACGTTGGCGGTTGACAAGTACGACATCGACGGCAAGAGCCAAGACACCATGATCGCCGCGCGCGAGCTGGATCTTAACGGCAACGACAACCGCAACTGGGTGAATGACCACACGGTCTTCACACACGGTTACGGTGTGGTGGCCGCATACGGCAACAAAGTGACCAGCGACGGCTACCCTGAGTTCTTCGAATCGGGGATTCCCACGCAAGGCAAGCTTACCGAGTCCGAACGCTACGAGCCGCGCATCTACTTCTCGCCCAACGCTCCCGACTATTCCATCGTCGGTTCGCCCAAAGGCACGAAGTCTTGGGAGTTTGACTATCCCAAGGGTTCCACCGGCGCCTCCAATACTTTTGATGGCAATGGCGGGCCGAAGATAGGCAATGCCTTCACCCGTCTGCTCTATGCGTTGCGGTTCGGTTCCGACAAGATTTTCTTCTCCGACCGAGTCACTTCAGATTCGCAGATTCTCTATGACCGCAGCCCGCGTGAGCGTGTGGCCAAGGTGGCTCCCTATCTGACGCTCGACGGGCGTGTATACCCGGCGGTAGTGGATGGGCGTGTCAAGTGGATCGTCGATGGATATACCACATCAGATGCGTATCCATACTCGCAGAACACTGATTTGGGAAGAGCCACGCAGGACTCCACCACAACTACCTCCTCTACCGTCAAGGGACTGATGAGCCAGCCAGCGAATTACATTCGCAACTCGGTGAAGGCTACGGTTGATGCCTACGACGGCTCGGTCGACCTTTACGTGTGGGATAAAAGCGATCCGGTCATCAAGGCCTGGCAGCAGATATTCCCTGGTCAATACCACCAGATTTCCGATATTTCCGGCGATTTGATGAGTCATTTGCGCTATCCGGAAGGCTTGTTCAAGGTACAGCGCCAGCTGTTGTCCAAGTACCACGTCACCAGCGCCGGCCAGTTCTTCTCCGGCGAGGACTTCTGGCAGACTCCGACCGACCCGACCGAGTCGCAGTCAGGGCGAAGTTCCAACGTGCTGCAACCTCCGTACTATCTCACCCTGAAAACGGGAGGTTCCAACGAGCCGCTGTTCTCACTGACCTCAACATATGTGCCTGCAGGCACATCCACCAGGGAGATTCTTACCGGATTCCTTTCCGTCGATTCGGATGCCGGCAATGAGAAAGGGCATATCGGCTCGAATTACGGCACGATTCGACTACAGGAATTGCCGAAGGACTCCAATGTTCCAGGCCCCGGACAGGCGCAAAACAACTTCAATGCCAACGCTGAAGTCTCCAAGCAGCTCAATCTGCTCGAATCCGGATCTACCAAGCTCAGACGAGGCAACCTGCTTACCTTGCCGCTTGGTGGAGGGTTGGTATACGTCCAACCGGTGTATGTGCAGTCCGCCGGCAGCACGAGTTTCCCCTTGCTGAAAAAGGTGTTGGTCGCCTTTGGCGATCAGGTCGGTTTTGCAGACACGCTTAACGACGCCCTCAATCAGGTCTTTGGCGGTAACTCCGGTGCCTCGGCAGGAGATGCGGAGAATGCCGATGACGGAGCCGGAACGGCTGATAGCGCGGGAACGGGCAGCTCGCAATCCGGTTCGGGTACCCCTGCTGACGGTGGCAAAGGCACGGGTCAGTCACCTGATAAGCAAGGCGGTAAGCCCTCCAACTCAGCAAGCCCTGAACTCAAAGCCGCACTCAACCGCGCCGGTCAGGCCATGAAGGACTCTGATGCGGCCATGAAGTCCGGCGATTGGGCGGCGTATGGTAAGGCTCAACAGGATTTGAACAATGCGTTGAACCAAGCCATTGAGCTGGAAAACAAACAGTAGTCGAAGCGTATTCGGGAGTAGGGGGAGAAGATGGGAATCATCCGGCCCTATGGGGAAGATGACTTGCAGGCGATCACCGACATCTACAATGAGTCGGTGATCGCCGGTGGGGTTACCGCCGACTTGGTGCCGCGTACTCTCGAACAGCGCGCGGCTTGGGTAGACGAACACACACCACGTGAGGTATATCCCGTGGTGGTGGCTACCGACGGAGCGGGCACCGTGGTCGGTTTCGGCTCGTTGTCGAGATTCCATCAGCGTCAAGGTTTCGACGGTGTGGTGGAAGTCAGTTATTATGTTGCTTCCCAAGAGTGCCGGCATGGCTATGGTTCCGCGCTGCTTGAACATCTGCTCGCGCAGGCGGAAAGCATCGGCCATCGGCTTGTTGTTGCGCTGCTGTTCGACGAGAACAAAGGGTCTGCCGCGTTGGTGCAGCGGTACGGATTCACTCGTTTTGGATTGCTTCCTCGAGCGTCGCGCAACAGTGAGACCTACTCCGATCTGGCCTACTGGTATCGGCCCGTTGAAGGTCATCGCTCCTGAACGGTGACGTGCGCTTGGCTGAAACGTTATCGTCGCGTCGCCAATTTCCAGTAGGATGAGGCGGTGGTTGGCTCTCACAGCGCGGCACGCTCGACTGTGCAGTGCTTGGCAGACCGGCATATCGTGCCGGTCACTTGGCGTGTGGGCTTTGGATGACAAAGGATGGGCAGAGCGCGGATGGCATCTGATTTTTGGCTGGTGGCGGGGCTGGGAAACCCTGGTAAGAAATATGAAGGCACCCGTCACAATATGGGTTTCATGGTGGCAGATGAGTTGGCACAGCGTTGGTCGGTCTCGCTCAGTGGGCATAAAGGCCTGGCGGATCTCGGAAAAGGCGTGATGCGTCTGGACGGTAAGATGGTCAAGTTCTTCCTGGCCAAACCACTCACGTTTATGAACGACTCGGGTGCCGCTGTATCGTCCATCTGTTCCTATTACGGTATTGAGCCGGCACACGTGGTCGTCGTGCACGACGATATGGACTTGGACTTCGGCCGCATCAAAGTAAAGTCGGGCGGCTCGGCCGGTGGGCACAACGGTATCCGTTCCATCGACAGGTCTCTGGGGACCAACCAGTATGCGCGTGTGCGCATGGGGGTCGGTCATGCCGAACGTGGTGCCAGAGCGCACGAGAATACCATTGACTGGGTGCTTGGCGGGTTCGCGGCGTCTCAGCGCAAAGAGTTGCCGGAGTTTCTTGCCGATGGGGCGGATGCTGTCGAGACCGTTATGGTCACCGGGCTGAATGCGGCACAGGAGCGGTTCAATGGCCGATGAGGTGAATGCATCGGGCACATTGGTTCCGCTGCTGGAACGCTTGCAGCGTGATGAGTCCTTCAGTCAGCTGGTCGAAGGTAAGGTGGACGGTCCCGTGGGTGCTGCCGATGCCGCGATTACGGTAGGTGCCCCCACTGGTATCCGTCCGGCATTGGCGGCTGCGGCGGCCAGACGGGCACCGGTGGTCATGGTGGTTTCCTCTTCGCGCGAGGCCGAGGAAAGTGTCAAAGCGATTCGTGCCTGGTATGAGGGCGACCCGCAGGAAGTGTGCCAGCTTGAAGCATGGGAAACGCTTCCGCACGAACGCCTTTCACCGCGCTCCGATACCGTGGCAAGCCGTATGGCAGTGTTCCGTAGGCTGAGTCACCCCCAAACAGGGAATCCGGTGTTCGGTCCCATACGCATTCTCGTGATGCCGGTGCGTTCACTCATCCAGCCTGTGGTGGCAGGTCTGGGTGAGGTGGAGCCGTTGGTATTTGAGCGCGGGCACGAGATAGAGCTGGATACGGCAGCCGTACGACTGGTGGAGAACGCCTATACGCGGGTGGAATTGGTGGTCAATCGCGGCGAGTTCGCGGTGCGCGGCGGCATTCTCGACGTGTTCCCTCCCACGCTCCCGCATCCTGTTCGTATCGAGTTCTTTGGCGACGAGATCGACACCATGCACGAGTTCCACGCCTCAGATCAGCGCACGTATGGTGACGACATCGATATGGTATGGGCCACGCCCTGCCGTGAACTGCAGCTCACTGATGCCGTGCGTGCGCGAGCCAAGGCGCTTATCGGAGAGATTCCCAATGCCGACGATATGCTCGCTTCCATTGCCGATGCCATTCCGGTGGAAGGCATGGAGTCGCTGATTCCCGCACTGGTGACGGATATGGAACCGGTGTCCGGCATGCTGCCCAAAGGCGCGGTGCTCATGCTGTCCGATCCGGAAAAACTGCGCCGAGCTGCTGACGACCTGGTCAAGACGGCGAACGAATTCCTCGCAGCCAGTTGGCATGTGGCGGCCAGCGGACACGGTGCAGGCGCCCCGATTAGCTTCGAGCAGGCCAGTTTCATGGACTTCGGTGAAAGTGTTGCCCAGCTTGAATATGCGAACCATGATGTATGGAAGGTTACCGGTTTCGGTGTAGACGCTTCCGTCGCCGGCCATATCAGTCTGGATGCTCAGGCCGCGGCGGAATACCGGGGTGATGAGCACAAGGCCGCCTCCGGCATCGAAGGATTGGTAAGTGCCGGGATCGATGTCACGCTGACCGCTGGTTCGGCCACTACGCTGGCACGGCTGCAGCGGGCGGTGGAAGGCGTCGGCGTTACGAAATTCCACACGGCGCAGGCCGAGATGATTGACGGTTTTGTGGATGTCGCGGCCAAAGTGGCTGTGCTCACTGAACGTGATCTGACTGGAAAAACCAGTGTTGCCGCACGCACCAAGACACGTGGCAGGCGTCGTAAACCGCTTGACCTGATGGAGTTGAAAACCGGCGATTTCGTGGTGCATGAGCAGCATGGTGTCGGTCGTTTCGTCGAGATGCGGCAGCGTACCACGGGTGTGGGGGCCAACAAGGCCACGCGCGAATATCTGGTCATCGAGTATGCTCCCAGCAAACGCGGCGCACCGGCCGACCGGCTGTTCATTCCCACCGACCAGCTTGAACTGGTGTCGAAGTATATTGGTTCCGATGCGCCCAAGCTCAACAAGCTCGGCGGCTCGGACTGGGCGCAGACCAAGGCCAAGGCGCGCAAGCACGTACATGAGATCGCAGATGACCTGGTCAAACTCTACTCGTCTCGTCAGGCGGCGCGCGGCTATGCGTTCGGACCTGACACCCCATGGCAGAAGGAACTGGAAGATTCGTTCCCGTTCCAAGAGACGACCGATCAGCTCACCACCATCGCCGAGGTGAAAGCGGACATGGAACGACCGGTGCCCATGGATCGTCTCATCTGCGGTGATGTGGGCTTCGGAAAGACCGAAATCGCGGTGCGTGCCGCCTTCAAGGCCGTGCAGGACGGCAAGCAGGTGGCGGTGCTGGCGCCCACAACGCTGCTGGTGCAGCAGCATTACGAGACGTTTACCGAGCGCTACGATGGCTTCCCGGTTGAGGTGGCTGCCATGAGCCGCTTCCAAACCACCAAGGAGATCAACGAGACGCTCGAAGGTTTGGAATCCGGCAGGGTGGACGTGGTCATCGGCACCCATAAGCTGCTCAACCCCAAAATCAAGTTCAAGGACTTGGGGCTGCTCATCATTGATGAGGAGCAGCGTTTCGGTGTGGAGCACAAGGAGACGCTCAAGGCGCTGCGCACCAACATCGACGTGCTCTCCCTGTCCGCCACCCCCATCCCGCGCACGTTGGAGATGGCGGTGACGGGCATTCGTGAGATGTCTACTCTCGCCACTCCTCCCGAGGATCGCCTGCCGGTGCTCACATACGTGGGAGCGCAGGAGGATCAGCAGGTCACTGCGGCTGTGCGACGCGAATTACTGCGTGGGGGACAGGTGTTCTACGTGCACAACCGGGTCAACGACATCGACAAGGTTTCGTCCAAGATTCACGAACTTGTACCGGAAGCGCGCATTGGCGTGGCTCATGGCAAGATGCGTGAGAAACAACTCGATGAGATCATTCAGAGCTTCTGGCATCGCGATATTGACGTGCTGGTGTGCACGACCATCATCGAGACGGGGCTTGATATCTCGAATGCGAACACGCTCATCGTCGACCAGGCCGACCGCTTCGGTCTCTCCCAGCTGCATCAGTTGCGAGGTCGCGTAGGGCGCGGGCGGGAGCGTGCTTACGCCTACTTCCTCTATGATCCCACCAAGCCGATGACCCAGCAGTCGCACGACCGCCTGGCCACCATCGCGCAGAACACGGCGCTGGGCTCAGGCTACGACGTGGCCATGAAGGATCTGGAATTGCGCGGCACCGGCAACCTACTGGGTGGCGAGCAGAGCGGCCACATCGAGGGCGTGGGCTTTGACCTCTACGTGCGCATGGTCTCCGACGCTGTGGAACAGGTCAAGGAGCCGGAACGAACCGAACCGGTCGCCGTCACCATAGACCTGCCCATCGAAGCGTCCATCCCGGTGGATTACATCGATTCCGACAAGCTGCGCCTCGAGGCCTACCGCAAACTTGCCGCAGCACATACCGAAGAGGACCTGGACGATTTGTGCGACGAGCTGACGGATCGCTATGGCGCCATGCCTAAGGAATTCGACGCACTCTTTGAGGTCACTCGTCTGCGTGAGGCCGCGCGCAAGCTGGGTATCACCGAGATTATCGGACAAGGCTCGCGCGTGCGCATCTCCAAGTTCGACCCGCCGGAATCGTTGCGTATGAGGTTGAACCGCATCTACCACGGTATGCAGTACCGGCCGGTCACCCACACGGTGCTGCTGCCGGCGCCATTCAACGGATCGCTGGGCTCCGGGCCGATGAGCAGCGACGAAGTGCTGGAGTGGGCGTCGCAGTTGCTCAAGGATTTGGCTTGGACGGGTGCGGCGCGCTGACTGGGATGCCGGCAGAGCCATAGCAATGTGAGCGTGCCGGGGCACGTGGGCGCGGCAACCGGTTGTGTGAGCGTTCACAAATACGCGTGATTTTGCCTCTCGCTCGTCCAACAAGGCCACTATTCTGGAATTTGTTAGAGAAACCAACGCTAAGGAGTAGCTGTGGCAGCAATTGAAAGCGTATACGCGCGCGAAATCCTTGATTCCCGTGGAAACCCGACCGTGCAGGTCGTGCTCGACACCGATGACGGCGCTCAGGGCGTCGGCCTGGTGCCCTCAGGTGCTTCGACTGGCGAGGCAGAGGCTTGGGAACGCCGCGACGGCGACAAGTCCCGCTACATGGGCAAGGGTGTGCTTGACGCAGTCAAGGCCGTCAACGAGGTCATCGCCCCGAAGATCATCGGTATGGACGTCACCGATCAGCGTGCGCTCGACGAAACCATGATTGAGCTCGACGGCACCCCCAACAAGGGCAAGCTCGGCGCCAACGCCATCCTCGGCGTGTCCCTGGCCGCCCTGTATGCCGCTGCCGACTGGGCCGACATGCCGCTCTACCGGTACATCGGCGGCACCAACGGCCACATCCTCCCGGTGCCGAACATGAACATCATGAACGGCGGCGCCCACGCGGACTTCGCCACCGACATCCAGGAATACATGATTTCCCCCTACGGCTTCGACACCTACAGCGAGGCCCTGCGCGCCGGCGTCGAGGTGTACCACACCCTGCGTTCCATCCTGAAGAAGGAAGGCTACAACACCGGCCTTGGTGACGAAGGCGGCTTCGCGCCCAAGATGAAGTCCAACGAGGACTCCCTCAAGTACATCATGACCGCCATCGAGCAGGCTGGATACGAGCCCGGCCGTCAGATCGGCATCTGCCTGGACGTGGCCTCCTCCGAGTTCTACAACAAGGAGACGGGCAAGTACCACTTCGATGGTGAGGACCGCGACGCGGACTACATGCTCGACTACTACAAGGGCCTGGTGGAGAAGTACCCGCTGGTTTCCATCGAGGATCCGTTCGCCGAAGAAGACTGGGAAGCTTGGCAGAAGATTACCGCCGCTCTGGGCGACCAGCTCCAGTTCGTGGGCGACGACCTCCTGGTCACCAACCCCAAGCGTCTGCAGAAGGGCATCGACCTGAAGGCCGCAAACTCCCTGCTCGTCAAGCTCAACCAGATCGGCACCGTCACCGAGACCCTCGACGCCATCGAGCTGGCCACCGCCAACGGCTTCACCTCCATGGTGTCCCACCGTTCCGGCGAGACCCCGGATACCACCATCTCCGATCTCGCGGTTGCCAAGAACACCCGCCAGATCAAGACCGGCGCCCCGGCCCGTGGCGAGCGCATCGCCAAGTACAACCGCCTGCTTGAGATCGAGGAGGAGCTTGGCTCCACCGCTCAGTATGCCGGCTACAGCGCCTTCAAGGCCTGCAAGAAGTACATGAAGTAAGTGTTCAGCATGGCGCGTTGTCAGCGCCTGATGCGAGCACAATACTGAGTTCGGGCGCACATCTTCCAGTAAGGTGTGCGCCCGAACTGTTCCACCCGCCGCATTCTGCATAAGGTCGAATGCGGCGGGTATTTTCGTGACTATGAGTAGTACCAATTCAGGTGGCTCGCCAAGCGGCAGACGCAGGGGTGAAAGACAAGTGAGTGAACGGAGGCAGTCAATGCCAAACGCTCGCCAATCATCAGACCCCAGAGGCTTTTCGAAGGCTCGCGCCGCGCAGAGCGTGCGCGCTGAATTAGACCGAGAGCGGCAGGCTGCCAGTGCACGATCACAGCGTGAGCATGCTGTACCGAGCGGCGTATCCGCAAAGAAGAAACGCGGTTCCACTTCGTCTCTGAATGCACGCAAAGATGACCGTCACGCACGTAACAACAAGTCTGCTGACCGGGACAAGGCACGCTCCAAAACCGGTTCCGCACGCTCCGCGACGCGAGCTAAGCAGCAACGGGAATCTGGCCCTATAGCCTTGTTCGCTGCCGTATTCATTGTGCTGTTGGGAACGATTCAACTGGTTGCCACGTTCCATAGCTATGCACAGAACCTGTCGGAACTCAACGGACTGAAACGACAGGAAGCTTCGTTGCAGTCGCAAAAACGCGGTCTGGAGAACGACATCGCCCGTTGGGACGACAAAGCCTATGTTACCGCTCAGGCCAGGGAACGGCTCGGCTTCGTGTTTCCGGGTGAGCAGGCTGTGCATGTGGAGCATCCGGAGGCGGTGACCGGAGTCAAGCCCAAAAAGGGCGGTTCGGCTACCGCAGTGTCCAAACCGTTGCCCTGGTACAGTGAGATGTCCTATTCGTTCAAGAAGGCCGATGCTCCATTGCCCAAGCGCGACGATGACACCGGAGTGGTGTCGGGCAGTGCCCAAGACAAGACACATCCCAAGAGCGATGCCGGAAATGGTGCAGACAATAACGGCACTGATGACAAGAGTTCAAAGAAATGAGCCAGACAGACATGACAATATCGTCCAAACAGCAAGCCGAGCAAGACATTCCGGCTGCCATACGCACCGCGGCACAAGCGCTGGTGGATCGTGTAATGAGTGATGCCCCGAGTGAACGGGACATCGCCATGGTCACCAAACAGCTAGGTCGCTATCCTAGGGGAATGGTGGCAGTTGGAGCCAGGTGTGCAGTCTGCGGCAGCCCGTTGGCCGTGGTGACGCGTCCAGAGCTGCCGGACGGCACCCCTTTCCCGACAACGTGTTACCTCACCAGCCCGGAGGCGGTGAAAGCGGTCTCTCATGTGGAGGCAAGCGGGGCAATGGCACAGATGACGGAGGAGCTGGAAGGCAGTGAAGATCTGCAGGCGTGTTACCGCGCCGCCCATCAGCAGTACTTGGCGTTCCGTTCCGAGCTGGCGGCACGACTTGGTGACAGTGAGGAACATGTGCAGGGCATCAGTGCAGGAGGTATGCCGGTTCGTGTGAAGTGCCTGCATGCCTTGCTGGCGCAGACGCTGGTGATGGGTGCTGGCATCAACCCGTTCGGAGACAGTGTATTGGAACAGGTGAAGGATGAGTTCTCGCCGGACGTCTGCCGGTGCAGTGTGCGAGCGGATATGTTGGAGTGAGGGCGAGCTTCACTGGTCGACTCGAATGTGGCACATGTGCATGAGAGACCACTGCAACGGCATGCGGCAGTAAGGCTGCGATCGAATCTTTAGGTATCTGACGAAGGAAGCAATCATGAAACAGACGGCACAGCGGGATTCGGTAGTGGTAGCTGGTGTGGACTGCGGTACGAATTCGATTCGTCTCAAAGTATCACGCGTATATCAGGACGGACATGTGGACGACATCGTACCTCGTATGTTGCGTGTGATTCGTTTGGGCGAAGGAGTGGATGAACACCACCGTTTCTCCGAGGCCGCGCTGGAACGTGCGTGGGATGCCGCGCATGCCTTCGCTGCAGTGTTGCAGGAGCATCCGGTGGACGGGCTGCGTTTCGTGGCCACTTCGGCTACCAGGGATGCGCAGAACCGCGACGTGTTCGAGCAGGGCATCCGTGACATTCTGGGGGTGACTCCCGAGGTGATTGCAGGGACTCAAGAGGCGGCGTTAAGCTTTTTGGGTGCCACTGGCAGTGTGCCGAGAAACGGTCTTGAAGCCCCGTATTTGGTGGTCGACTTGGGTGGTGGCTCCACGGAGCTGGTGCTTGGTGGAGACGGTGTGGACGCTCCGGCTACGTCTGTGCGCGCCGCGTTTTCGATGGATATTGGCTCGGTGCGCATGACGGAGCGGCACTTGTTGGCCGACCCTCCCACGCAGGCGCAGATTGATGAGGCCGTAGCCGACGTTGACCGGCATATTGACGAGGCGTTTGAGCATGTCCCTGCCGGGCAGGCGCGCACCATCATTGGCGTGTCGGGCAGTGTTACCACCATGACTGCGCTGGCATTGGGGCTCGATGAGTACGATCATAGCGCGGTTGATGGGGTTCGGTTGCCTATTGCAGACGCTGTGGCGGTCGATGAGAAGTTCTTGAGGATGTCCCGGGCGGAACGTTCGAGCTATCGGGCCATTCATCCCGGCCGCATCGATGTGGTGGGTGGCGGAGCATTGGTGTGGAATCGTGTGCTTGAACGGGTGTCTGCCGCTGCACAGGCTGACCATGGTACGCCTATTGACTCATTTGTCTCCAGCGATCACGGTCTGTTGGACGGCATTGTGATGGACTACGGAGCCCGGTTGTTGTACCCCCGGTCGGACTCGAACCGACATGCCAATGGCGACTGATTTTAAGTCAGGTGCGTCTACCAATTCCGCCACGGGGGCACGTCTGAAACAGACATAGCCATTGTGCCACAAGCGCTCTACACTACAGCCGCAGCGTGTGTGGGAACTGAAGCATGTGTGAAAGGATCTATCGAACACATGTGGGGTGCAGCGACACTAATCGCTACACCCCACACGCAGGGAAACCTCAATCGAACGTGTTACTTCACACGCTTGATGAGCAGGGCGGCACCTGCCGAGACGACGGTCATGACGATGGCGACAGGGAACACCAGATCATAGCCGTGGCCGATGGCCACGCAAACCGTGGTGCACACCGAACCCAAGGCCTGACCGGCGCAGGTGGCGATGTTGATGAAGCCCAGGTCCTTGCCGGCGTTCTCCTTGTTAGGAAGCACTGCGACGTTCAACGCCTGATCGATGGCCGAATACATGCCGTAGCCAAAGCCTGCCACACCGGCGAACAGCAGCATGCCGGTAGGTGTCGGGATGGCCCATGCCAGGGCGATGCCGATGGCGTAGAGCGCGCAGGCGAAAACGATAGGAGGCTTGCGGCGCTTGATGAAATCGGAGATGGGGCCGGAAACGGCAGTGGCGATGAGCGAGACCACCATGGTGATCACCGACATTGTGGCGATTACGGCACCGGCCTCGGCCTTGCTCTGCCCGAGACGGTCTTCGCAAATGAAGAGCTGGTAGGCGGTGATCATCTGATAGGCGATGAGCAGGCCGGTACGGCACACGAATGCCTTCCAGAAGTCGCTCGCACCCTTGGTCGGCGGAGTGAACGCGTGCACGAGCACCTTCCACAACGACTCGTTGTTCTTCGGGGTGTCCAGGTTGGCCTTCTCCTTGGGGATGATGACCATGGCCAGCCATCCGGCCAGCAGCAGGGAAATGCCGGAGAGTGCGAAACCGATGGTGGTGTGGGAGATGAACTGGGCGGCGAGCAGGTTGCCCAGGCCCTGGCCGATCACAGCGCCACCGCCGAACGCCGCCGAAGCGGTGCCGCGGTCACGCTCGGGCACACGGTCCGAGAGGATGGCGGTAATGGGGGCAATCATCATGTTCAGGCCGATGAGCGAGAAGCAGTAGGCGATGCCCACTCCAACACCGATGGTGGGCAGGCCGGTGGCGTAGAAGGACAGGCCGCACAGTACCGCGCCGGAGACAATCCATGGGGTGCGCTTGCCGAAGCGGGAACGTGTGCGGTCGGACATGCTGCCGATGAACACGTTGATGAACATGGAGAGTACGGCGCCCACGCCGTTGATGGTACCGAGCAGGGTGCTGGGGTCGTCTACGCCGATGTCGCGCAGGCGCTGTGGCATGAGCACGCTGCCCACCATGGTGAAGCCCACATAGGTGAGTGTGTTGTAGACGAAGAGTCCAATGATGTAACGCCAAGCTTCGCGACGAGAGCTGCTGCCTGGTTGGGCGGATGACGGCTCGTTGGCGGTGATGTTTTGTTCCATGATACTTCTTTACTGTATTGCTGTGAGGGTTTGATCGTACGGTCGCAGCTCCTACGCTGCGCTGAACAGGCAAACCTGGATTGGTATGTGGAATTCATACGTGGAGTGGCGGTTCAGACCACTCCACACAAGCATGTCGAACGCCGTTCGGGGCATAACGGTGACCGAACGGCATTCCGGCAGGGCTCAGTCGTCGAGCTGAATCCACGCGGACGTATCCTGCGGCAAGGTGCCGTCGGCGTTGAGCGGGCTGGAGGTGAGCAGCACCTTACCTTCAGGCAAGGTCATCGGCTCAGCGCTGAAATTGGTGACATTGGCCCAACCGTTCGCACGGCGATAGGCGATCGAACCGCCCAAGTTGCCGTCAGCTCCGTCAGGTTCGCTTCCCTGGCGGTCAAACCCGTCAAGCCAGGTCAGGCTCGTGTCTGTGGTCTGCAGCTCATGACGCATCTTGACCACCTTGCGGTACAACGAGAGCACCGAACTGTCGTCCTCTTCCTGCGTGCGGGCTGCGACTTGAGAGAACCATGCAGGCTGGGGCAGATGCGGCTTGGAAGCGCCTGCGGGGGAGAAGCCGTACGTATTGCTTGCATCGTCCTCCCAAGGCAGTGGCACGCGGCAGCCGTCGCGGCCTTTCTTGGACAAGTTGCGAGAAGTGCCGAACGCCCACGGATCCTCAAGATCATCCCATGCAATATCGGCGACTTCGAACAGGCCGAGTTCCTCACCCTGGTAAATGTAGGCGGAACCGGGCAGCGCCATCTCCAGCATCACTGCCGCACGCGCACGGCGAGTACCGGCTTCGCGATCCTCGACGTAGGTGGTGCCGTCGCGCAAGATCCAATCATTGGCGATGGCATGGTATAAACCGTTGTTGGTCTTGACCTGCGGCAACGCATAGCGGGTGGCGCTGCGAGGCACATCATGATTGCCCATCACCCAGGTGGAAGTGGAACCGCCGGTCTGCGCTGCCGAGGCGATACCGTCCTCGATGGCGCTGTGCATCTCGTCACGCAGCCAGTTGCATTCGGCGAATTTGAAGTTGAACACCTGGCCCAGCTCATCGGGGCGAGCATAGAGATGCTGACGTGAAGCCGGCACCCAAGCCTCACCAACGGCGAAGCGTGCCGGAGTGTACTTGTCGAAGACCTCGCTGCGCCACTGACGGAAGATCTCGTGCACCTCCTCGCGGTCATAGACCGGGTGGGTGCCGTCTTCCACGGTGACGTGCATGGCGTCCACATCGTAGTTGTCCAGGTCGTCGCGATCGAGATCCTTGGCCAGAGCCTGTGCCACGTCGATGCGGAAACCGTCTGTGCCATGGTCGCACCAGAAGGTCAGTGTCTTGATGAAGTCCTCACGCACCTCGGGGTTGTCCCAGTTGAAGTCAGGCTGCTCCTTGGTGAACAGGTGCAGGTACCACTGGCCATCGGGTACGCGCGTCCAGGCAGAACCGCCGAAGTTGGCAAGCCAGTTGGTGGGGGGCAATTCGCCGTTCTCACCTTTGCCGTCGCGGAAGACGTAGCGCTCACGTTCCGGGGAACCGGGGGCTGCTTTGAGTGCCTCCTGGAACCAGGGGTGCAGGTGGGAGGAGTGGTTGGGGACGATGTCGACCATCACTTTGATGTCGCGGGCGTGGGCTGCTTCCACCATGCGGTCGAAGTCGTCCATGGTGCCCAGCTTGGGGTCGACGTTGCGGTAGTCCTGCACGTCGTAGCCGCCATCGGCCAGCTCGGAAGGGTAGAAGGGTGAGAGCCATACGGCGTCCACACCGAGCTCTTTGAGATAGTCCATCTTGGAAGTGACGCCGTTGATGTCTCCTAGGCCCGATCCGGTGGAGTCCTTGAAACTGCGTGGGTAGATCTGGTAGACCACTGCTTGTTTCCACCACAGGTCAGCATCGGTAAAAGCGCTTTTATCATGCGTTTCGTTATGTTGTTCTTGCATAGCTACTTCCTTATAGTGCATGGCGTTAATATGGTTATTTCAGCATTTGTAGACGTTATTGTCTGGTGAAATGCCGATACTGCAAAATAATAGCGCTTGCATGGTAAAAGTCAACTCGCCCCATGAACAGCGCGAGTTGCCAAGTTGCAGTAGAATCAGAAACGTTTCGCCGTCAGTACAATCCGTGCAAGAAACGGCGTCAGCTAGGGGGAAATGCATGGCCAGGGTCACGCTTCATGACGTTGCGAGGGAGGCAGGGGTTTCGGATTCCACGGTCTCCAGGTCGCTGCGAGGCTTGGATAAAGTCGATGAGCGCACACGCCGGACAGTCAAAGAGGCGGCGCAGCGTCTGCATTTTTCCTTTGCGCGCAATGCCTCGTCGCTGGCCAGCGGGAAGACCATGAGGGTGTCGCTGCTCTTCTCAGACGCGCTCAACACTTGGTTTGATGCCGGTGTGATGCAGGGGGCCTACGAAGTGCTGGTGCCCAGCCACTACGACATCATTCCCAACATGGTGCGCGATCACTCCCAGCTTGACGAGTTCTTTGACCGGCTGCCCGCTGGGGGCAACGTGGATGCGGTGGTCGTTGCCTCCATCAACCTGAGCAAACGGCATATTGGAGTACTCAAGCATCTCACCATTCCTACTGTGGGGCTTGATTCCAGAACCATCACAGGTTTCGACGCTTCGGTGCTCATGGACGACAAACGGGCCATGGATGACGCTGTTCGTCTGCTCAGGGCGTTGGGACACCGCAACATCGGGTTTGTGGGGTGGCCCGAACCGGGGGACTTGGAATTCAGTACCCAGCTGCGTGTTCGCGATTTCGTCGAGGCTGCACAGGCACAAGGGTATAGCCGGCGGCAGGTGCAACATTTTGACTTGGGGAAAGTACGGGATTATCGCAGCCGTGATGAGGCGCTTGACGCGGCGGCCTCCCGGATTCTTCAGGCACCGGTTCGTCCGACCGCCATTTGTGTGGAGACGGACGATTTTGCGGTGCCGCTGGTGGCTCGTCTGCGCAGCAAAGGTATGCGCGTGCCCGAGGATATGTCGGTAATAGGGTTTGACGACAATGATGTGGCCGGTGCTGTTGGGCTGACCACCATCCACCAGGATCCGGTTGACATGTCTCGAAACGCGTCCCTCAAGGCGCTTTCCCTAATGCGTTCCGAACCTCTGGCACAGCCTCATGATGTGGTGAGGTCGGTGCTCATGGTACGTGACACCACCACATTTGCGCCAGAACAGTGAATCGCAGGTGGGGCGCGAAGTGCCAACTGCCGCGCCTTTCTGCTTGCCGTATGTCACCTGTATGACGGTTCGGTAACCGTGCTGTGTCGGCGGTATGAACGCGCCGTTTCTCTGCTCGCGCAGCGGCTCCGATACGGGTATGCGGACGGCTAGAATATTGGTCATGTTCAGCATTCTCGATATGTTCAAAGTAGGAGTGGGGCCCAGCTCATCGCACACCGTGGGGCCGATGGCGGCCGGTGCGGCGTTTGCGTCCTCTCTCTCTACCGGTACAGCGGCGGCAGATGCCTCACGCAAACTCATCGATATGGTGCGTCGTGTGGAAGTGACCTTGTATGGGTCGCTTTCTCTTACCGGTTTGGGGCACGGAACCGACCGTGCTGCGGTGGCTGGCTTGGAGGGCAGTGTGCCGGCCACGGTTGACACCGATCATTTGCTTGACATCAAACACGAGTGTGAGCGCAATGGTTTCATCATGCTCAATGGCACGCATCGCGTAGAGTTCGACTATGATCGTGACGTGGTGTTTGAACAGTGGGAACGGCTGGCGCCACACACCAACGGTATGCGCTTCAAAGCGTTTGCAGGCAACGGCGAGGTGATTGCCGAGCAGGTTTGGTATTCCATCGGTGGCGGCTTTATTCGTCAGGGCCACGCAGATGACTTGATGATCGGCATTCATGACCAGCCTCCGGCAGGCTCGTCCTTCGCTGATCAAGAGAGTGCGGACGATGCTGATTTCCCTGCCGAAGCTCCGTATCCGTTCTCGTCCAGCGTAGAATTGCTGGAACTGTGCCGTACCACGGGGAAAAGCATCTCGCAGATTGCCTGGGAGAATGAAATTGCCGTGCAGCCTGAGGCTGAAGTGAGGGCGCGCCTGCTGCGCGTGTGGGAATACATGCAAGAGTGCGTCAATGCCGGCTGCACCAGTCGCCAGACGGTACTTCCGGGAGGACTTAATGTGCCTCGGCGTGCGCCGAAAATCTATCAGCGCTTGGCCAGCGGAGCCGATGTGCTGGGGCTGACTCATAGTGCACAGGCGTCTTCCGCAGTCGGGCGGGGGATTGCTCAGCCTGGTGCGGCCAGTGACACGTTCGGCATCCGGCATGCCGATGATGCAAACGATGACGTGCTGCCGCAGATACATCAGGGCGCAACGCCGGTACCGGATGCCAGCGTGCTCTATGACTCGCATTCGGCATGGCTGGATCTGTTTGCCATGGCGGTGAATGAAGAGAATGCCGGAGGTGGCCGCATCATCAC
This sequence comes from Bifidobacterium sp. ESL1133, assembly GCF_058107325.1. Taxonomy (NCBI): domain Bacteria; kingdom Bacillati; phylum Actinomycetota; class Actinomycetes; order Bifidobacteriales; family Bifidobacteriaceae; genus Bifidobacterium; species Bifidobacterium sp. ESL1133. Next base: position 233,143 of record NZ_JBYLUI010000001.1, read on the forward strand.
AGCACCCACCAACGGTTCTGCCGGCATCATTCCTGCCGTGCTGGAGTATTACTGGCACTTCTGCGATGGCGCCGACGAAGATGGGGTCATCCGCTTCCTCTTGGCAGCAGGTGCCGTCGGCTATCTGTTCAAACGCAATGCCTCGATCTCCGGAGCTGAAGTAGGATGCCAAGGTGAGGTCGGGTCTGCGTGTTCCATGGCTGCCGCAGGGTTATGCGAAGTGATGGGCGGCACACCCGAGCAGGTGGAGAACGCTGCCGAGATCGGCATCGAGCATCACCTGGGGCTGACTTGCGACCCTGTGGCCGGACTGGTGCAGGTGCCATGCATTGAACGCAACGCCATGGCGGCCAACACGGCGGTCAATGCTGTGCGGGTGTCGTTGCTGGGAGACGGCGGGCACATCGTCACGCTTGATCAGGCCATTAAAACCATGAAGGATACCGGCGAGGACATGATGGCCAAGTATAAGGAAACTTCCAAGGGAGGACTCGCGGTCAACGTGGTTGAGTGCTAGTCTAGTGTCGTTGTGAATCTGGCAATGAATGTGAAGGAGGCCGCATGGCTGGCAATATGCCCGAAGTAAACGCTGAGTTCGGAGCGCATCCGCAGATCGAGTTCCCTGAAGGCGAGGCTCCTAAGGGCCTGAAAGCCGTTGAACTTATCGAAGGCGACGGCCCGATGGTGCGCAGTGGAGACACGGTCACCGTCAATTATCACGGTGTGGTGTGGGGCAAGAGCGACCCGTTCGATTCGAGCTTCGATCGTCATCAGCCCGCGAGCTTCGGCATCGGTGTGGGGCAGGTCATCAAGGGTTGGGATCGCTCGCTGCCGGGCCATAACGTCGGTTCGAGGCTGGTGGTTTCCATTCCGCCGGAGTATGGCTACGGTCGCTCTGGTATGCCTCAGGCTGGCATCGGTGGTGACGATACGCTCGTTTTTGTGGTGGATATCATTTCCACACGCTGATTGGCGGATTAAGGCGCTGCATGGTATCGGTTATGGTGCCGTGCAGCGCTCTATGATTTATGCACACGCGTTTATACGCTGAAATATACGGTTCAAGGCTCAAGGAGGACAAGATGGCCGAAGAAGAGAAGACAGTGCTGCTCACCCAGGAGGCATTCGACAAGCTCAAGAGCGAGCTTGCATACCGCGAGGGGGAGTATCGCGAGGAGATCACCAAACGTATCGCGGTGGCGCGTGCTGAAGGCGACCTTTCTGAGAACGGCGGCTATCAGGCGGCTCGCGAGGAGCAGGGTAAGAACGAGGGGCGCATCATCGAACTGACGGTGAAGCTGCGTAACACCAAGATTGTGCAGGCTCCGCCGAAGGGTACCGTCGGCAACGGTTCGTTGGTGAAGCTTGCGGTTGGTGGTAAAGAGATGCAGGTTGTTCTCGGTTCTCGTGACATCGCTGTGGCCACTGACTTTGATGTTATCAGCCCCGAGTCGCCGATCGGAGCTGCCGTCATGGGCGCCAAGGTCGGTGACACCGTCACCTATCAGGCTCCGAGCGGCCGTGACATAGAGGTTGAGATTAAGGAATCCGAACCTCTGCAGTAATGATTGAATCTATTCCGCGATATATGCAGGAATAAGAAAATAAATATGTAAAGGCATCTTTCTCTTGGCACAGCGGTACAGCGCTGCCAGAGAAAGATGCCTTTTGCGTATAGTCGGTTGCACAAGGATGACGCAACCGCAGCCGAGTGCCGCAGAGAGGTGTTTCGGTGCAGAGCTGACACGCCGTCAGGCTATCTGAGACGGGCTACCTGAGATTTACCACCACCATGTAGATGGCCACCATATGGCAGGCATACCCGGCCACGGTGCCCACATGGAATATTTCGTGGAAGCCAAAGATGCGCGGCCACGGGTCGGGACGACGCAGCGCATACACGACGGCACCGGCAATATAACAGGCTCCTCCGGCAGCGAGCAGCACCACGACTACCGGGCCAGCGGTGGGGGAGTTCCAGAACAGTCCGAGGAAGGCGACTCCTGAGACTCCGAAGACAATGTAGACCACTGTGTACAGCCAGCGGGGCGCGTTGATCCACACTACGTGGATGATGAGCGCCACTGCCGTGCAGACCCACATGCCTACGATCACACGAATGCGCCACGTGTCGCTCAGTGCAAAGGACACTGGAGTGTAGGTGCCTGCGATGAGCAGAAAAATGTTCATGTGGTCGATGCGGCGCAGCACATCGGTGACGCGCGCCGACCAGTCACCCAGATGATAGGCGGCTGAATTGGTGAACAGTACCAACGAACAGACCATGAATACGGCGCAGGCCCACTTAAGGCCCGTGCCGGGAGCCAAGCAGATGAGCACGATGCCTGCGGCCAATGCCAGCGGGGAGGCCACCGCATGAATCCAACCTCGCAGTAACGGCTTTGGCCGGCCGTGTACGTCAAGGCGAACACGGCGACGCGCATCCGGCACATCAATGCCCTCGATGCGTGCGGCTTTCGCCTCGCCCTGTGCCACAATCCGCGTTGCGCGCTGTTCGGCACGGCTGCGGACGGTTTCGGCCCGGGTATGGGCGCGGGTGCGGACCAATGCTGCACGAGCCTCAGTAGAGCGTTGCTGTGCGTTGAGTGCAGCGTTTGCACGCGAATCGCGGTCTGTGGTACTTGGCATATCTCTCCCGCCGTCGCTTGCCTGTATTCAGCTCTCATCGTAACCTACGCTGTCGTAAGTTGCAATGTGACTACCACGTTGTGACGGTATTCGTTTGTCTGGGTCATACGCGGCAGCGCCAGAATCATCTGTGGCAACACGAGCCTGATGTTGAGAATTGTGGAACATGCGTATGATGGTGTCTATGGCTGATTTAGATGAGATTCTTGCCGCGCAATCCGAGTTTGACGCAGGCGACCGCGAATGGCTTCACTTACTGGTGGCTGACTGGCAAGTGGTGGCAGATCTGAGCTTCGCTGACCTGCTTCTTGTGGTAAAGAGGGATGATGGTAAGTTCATCGTTGCGGAACAGTGCCGCCCGTCCACGGTGATGACGTTGCGCAGCGATGATGCGGTTGGCAGCGAAGTGCCGAGCGAACTGGTACCAGAGCTCGAGGATGCCTTGCAAGCGAGTGGGGAGACTCATTCGCAATACCTGCAGACCGTCGGCAAAGCCAAGGTGTGCAACGTCTACACTCCAGTGAGGTGTGGCAACAAGACCCTTGGAATAGTGGTTCGAGAAACGAACATGGCTACCCGAGAGTCCAATGGTCGCTACGAATCAGAGAGCATCAACGCCGGCAAACAACTGTACGATATGATTGCGCGAGGCCAGTTCCCGTACCATGACGCGCTCATGAGCCAACGCCACAATGCGAGAGTTGCAGACGGGTTCATCCTGCTTACCGTAGACGGAGTGGTGCACTATGCCTCGCCCAATGCCATCAGCTGCTTCCGTCGCCTCGGCGCGCTCACAGCCATGGAAGGGCACTACCTGAGTGAGGTGGGCACGAAGCTCATTCATCACGGTGACTCGGTGCCTGACTCGCTGCCCGATGTGCTGAGCGGCAAACTGGCGGCGGACTGCGAACTAGACGCGAACAATTCCATGGTGTCCATGCGCGCGCTGCCGTTGTACAGCGAAAGCAATCGCATCGGCGCCATCGTGCTATGCCGCGACGTCACCGAGCTGCGCCGACGCGAACAGGAGCTGCAAACCAAGGATGCCACCATTTCCGAGATTCATCACAGGGTGAAGAACAACCTCCAGACCGTTTCGGCATTGCTGCGGCTGCAGGCGCGCAAAACCAAGTCGCCCGAGGTAAAGGCGGAGCTGCGGGAGGCGCAGCGGCGCGTGCAGACCATTGCTACCGTGCACGAGGGTCTGAGCCAGACGGTGGATGAGATCGTCGACTTTGACGAGGTGATCGCGAACCTGTTGAAGATGAGCGTTGACTTGGCCAGTATGAAGGACCAGCACATCAACGTGCACTATGTGGGCAAGTTCGGCATGATGCCGGCGCAAGACGCCACGCCGCTTTCGCTGGTGCTCACTGAGCTGATCACCAATGCCGTTGAGCACGGATTCGAAGGGCGCAGCCAAGGCAACATCACCATCTCCGTAGGCCGTAGCGGCAAGAACCTCAACGTGGTGGTGGAAGACGACGGATCCGGTCTTGAGCACGAGGAGCACAACGGCATGGCGCGTTCTTCAGGCTCCGGCTTGGGCACACAGATTATCAACACCTTCGTTACCAACGACTTCGGCGGCACCGTGCGCTGGGAACCGGCTCGCAACGGCGGTACCAGAGTGGTGCTCGACATGAAGCTGCGAGCTGCGCGGGAGTAGTGGAGTAATGCAGCGAGTCGGCAAGTAGCCGCTCCCGAGAGCAGTGAAGCTGCAACTACAGTTGTGGGGTGCATACTCGAATAAGTATGCACCCCACAACTGTACAAGAGCGTTGCTCTAGCGATTTAGTATGCGCCAATTTTGTGTATCACGGCAGAGAAGGTCTTCATGATGATTGCGATGTCACCTGTCAGCGACCAGTTTTGGATATAGGAGACATCGGCGAATTCAGACTGTTCCTGTGTCAGGTTGCTGCGCCCGGAAATCTGCCAGACTCCTGTGATTCCAGGTTTCACCAAAAGTCGTGAGGAGTAGAGAGCTTCGTACTTTGCTACTTCATCTGGGAGTGCTGGGCGGGGCCCGACGAGGCTCATGTCTCCTTTGAGAACGTTAAATAGCTGCGGTAGCTCGTCTATAGAACGGGGGCGCATGAAGTTACCGATTTTGGTGATTCTGGGATCATTCTTCATTTTGAAAATGAAGTTGTCTTCCAAACCGTTTTCTTTGGCGAGTTGATCTTTCATATCGTCGGCGTCGACTCTCATGGAGCGGAACTTATGCATGGTGAATGTTTTGCCGTATATGCCGACGCGCTGCTGATGATAGAACACTGGCCCGCCGTCTTCACGCTTAATGCGCACTGCCACAATCATCATGGGTATGGCAAACAGTATGAGTGCAACGATTGAGCCAACTATGTCAATGACGCGCTTGCAGAATTTGGTGAAGAGCGAATACTGAGTCAGCCGAGCGGTGAGTACTGGCATGGTGGGGTCATTGCGCATGTGCACAGTTGCACCGCTCATATCGGCAACTGATGCAGAGAATGCCAATTCCAATCCCATGCTTTCGGCCGCTAAAGAGAGCGCCTTCATGGCTTCGGAATGGCTCATCATCACGTCGGCCACCAAAATGGTCTGCGCTCCCCAGATACGAGCGTTTTGTGGTAAATGGGAGCTGAAGGATAGCTTATGAAGGTGCTTTTCGATGTCGTTCTGTGGAACGAATGTGGCCGGCACTAAGTTTCTTGTGCTGAGGTCATTGTTGGAAGCGGTCACTGACTCAACTGGGCAGATGGCTACTGGAAGATAGCCGAGTCCTTTGTTTTCGGTGAGCTGCTGCACGGTGGCGTGGATACCTTCGGGAGAGCCAACCACAACGGTTTTGTAGTTATACTCGCCCTTATTGCGATTATGATGCAACATTCTGCGCATGACCCATCGCTCGATGATGGTGAGAACCCCCGTGATCAGAGGGATAGCGATGGTCAGACTACGAGGAATCTCAAGTTTGATGAGGTATACGAATGTGCACAGGAAAATGAAATCCATGAACATGGCGGCGACGATCTTGCTGTATAGCTCGTAGCCTTCTCCCATAGTGTGCCGTGCGTAAGCGTGCTGGCTGACAAGGCTGATAAGCCAAGCGGCGACGATAAGAACCAAATACTTGCCGATTGCTCCATCTTCGGAGTTGCGCACGAGCATGTACTGATAGGTCGATGGGCGGAAGAGGAACACTAGGAAAGTCGCCAGAAGTGTCATAACGGTGTCAAGCACTGCAAGCACTGCGTTGTAGAAAATGCTCCATCCAGGGAAACGCTGGTGAGAGAGTTTTGCTGCGGAAAGTCCGGATTCTTTGTCGTTTATGGCCGATTCGAAGTCGTATGAGCCGTCAAAGAACGCTGCTGCGCGGTCATCCTGAGTTTCTGAAGAGGAGTCATGAGAATAGGCAGAGGTGTTGCTGGAATGCGTGTGCTCAGAGTCTTTGTTGGCACTATATGAGGCAGCAACGTGTGCAGTGTCAAACTCTACAGTTTGCTCCGCTGTGACTTCTGCAGTGTGCTCCGACTGTGGCATGGAATCCTCTTCCCTCGTACTTCTCTGCTTACAGTGTAATGCATATACGAACAATCAAATGACACGTAATTGAGCGGGGGGGGGGAGTTATTTGCGTAAAGATATAGATTCTGTCGTATTTTGAATATTGTGAATGCGAATAATTGTGCACGTATAAATTAGGATTACCAGCACCTCGGCGATGTGTAGAAGTGATATTCCTTACTTACCAAGGGTTTCGTCTACTTGGACGTTGTTGTTACGACTTCTGGGTACGATGTGAAGGTTGGAAAGACAAATTGCAGCTGGCAAAGTTGCGGTCGGCGTTTCGGCAAACGCAGTCCTCTACGATGGCAGAAGTGAGATGTTGTGCAGGGTTAGGAGCATTGGATGAATCTGAAACAAGCAGGGATGCAGCATGTTTATGATCCAGATGAACTCGGGAAACGTCACCATACGGTGCTCTGGAGTGTTTTGGGAGTGTTGCTGCTGCTCGCGCTTGCGGGGGCCGTTGGAGTGTACAAGCTCTATAATGAAGCCATGCAGGTCAAGGATGACGAAACCAAGGCGATGACACTGCTCAAGGGTGTTTCTAGCGGCTCAGGAGTTGATGCCTTCACTGAAGTTGCAGACAGTTTGCCTCAAGTGCGGAAATATGCAAAAGACGCGAACAGTATTTCTCATGGCGCGTTGTGGAATATTGCGGCAAAGGTTCCTGTGGTCGGAGGTGACATCAAGAATGTGCAAGGTATGACACAGGCGCTGGATTCGATGACGACTGACAGCATTCCACAATTTGTCACCATTTTCACCAATCTCAAAGGCGCGTCGCTGAGTAGCGGTGACGGGAATCTTAATCTGGACCCACTTATTAAAACGCAACAGCAAATGGTGAGTGCCAACAAGTCGTTTCAAGGCGCAGTGAAGCAGTTTGATGCGCTGCCCACGCCGAAAATATCGATGATTAAAAACACATATGACAGTGCCAAGACCAAAGTTGACGGTCTTGCCGGGCAAGTGAATCAAATGAGCGGTATGATGAATCTTTTGCCGCAGTTCCTTGGCACAGATAGTCCAAAGACGTATCTTGTGGCGGCCATGACGACTTCCGAAGCACGCATCAGCGGTGGCTTGATTGGTTCGGTCGGCACTATGACTACCAGCAACGGCAAAATCGAAATGGGGAAGTTCCATTCGAATGCTGAACTAATTCCATATGGGAAAGGGGAGCCTACAGCCGACGAGACCAAAGCAATGACTGACTGGGGACCGCTCAATATGTCATTCGACATTCGAGATTTGGCTGCCTTCCCGGAGACGAAAAGTTCAGCAGATAACATCACGACGATATGGAAACGCACCCCATGGGGCGCGAAGCAGCAAATTGATGCAGTGATTTTGGTCGATCCTGTATTCCTTCAGGAACTCAATGGCATCAACGGGGGAGTGACCCTCAAAGATGGGCGAACCCTTGACGGAAAGAATACTGCTGAGTTTCTGCTTAATACTGTGTACAAAGACTATTCACCACTCCAGCAGGATCTCTACTTCCAGCAAGTGGTGGATCAGGGGATGAGTCAGATGTTCTCCGGCATGGATATGAACAAGCTGATGGGCATTGCTAAAATCATGGGCACTATGACCAAAGGCCGCCATTTCAACGTATATTCATATGATGAGTCTATGGAACAGACGCTTGATGCCGCCGGCTACACCGCGCACGCGCCAAATAGCGAAGAGAAACCGACAGTGGGTGTCTACATCAATGAGCAGAACCCCTCCAAGATGGACTGGTACGTGCACCGCACCTCGACCATCAGCGGAGGCGAACGTGACTCGAACGGCGGCAAGAAGTATCACGTTGAATATAAAATTTTTAATTCATTGACTACAGAGACGGCAGACGATTTGCCTAACTATATTGCTGGATCGTGGAAGAGTGATGCTAGGGGAGCAGGCTTTGAAAAAGTCTTCATCTATGCGCCACGTGGAGGAAAAATATCGAACATGAAAACAACGGGCAATCTTTCTGAATCGCGTACTGTAATGATGAATGGTGTTTCGGTTCAAGCTAGCTTAGCTCTTGTTAGACCGCAGAAAACAGTTACTTATTCGTTTGACGTTGAGGTTTCTCCGAATGCAAGGGAGGACTTGGAAATTGATCAAACTCCGCAAGGATGGATAGCAAATAATGATTCGCATTTATAATTTGCGCATGGGGTATTAGGAGTAATCCTAAGAGGCGGATAGAACTGTTATATAGGAGTGAAGAATGGTGCAGCATGTATTTATCGTAGGATGCAAGGGGATTCCTGCAAATTACGGTGGATTTGAAACATTTGTCGAGGAATTGACAGGACGTAAAATCTCTAGGGATATACAATATCATGTTGCGTGTGCCGTAGAAAATAAGGAAGAAATTGGAGATTTCAAGTACAACGGTGCACTTTGCCATAGGATTGCGTGGAAGCATATTGGCTCAGCACGCGCGATTTTTTATGATTTGGATGCTCTGAGTTATTTTATTAAGTACGCGAAAGAGAATAAGATTGATTCTCCTATTTTTTACGTGCTGGCATGCAGGATAGGGCCATTTGTTGGTGTATTTAAAAAAGCGATTCATGCTGTAAACGGAAAGCTTTTTGTTAACCCTGATGGGCATGAGTGGAAACGTGCTAAATGGAGTCCTGCGGTCCGTAAATACTGGAAATATTCAGAGAAACTCATGGTTAAGCATGCGGATTTGCTGGTTTGTGATAGTAAAAATATAGAAAAATATATACAAAGCGAGTATAGTGTGCAGAATTCACAAACTACTTATATTGCCTATGGAGCAGACTTAACTCACTCTTCACTTGACGATTGGGATGAGAGTTTCTCTCAGTGGCTTGTGCATAATAATCTCTCAATCGGCCAGTATTATCTAGTAGTTGGACGGTTTGTACCAGAAAACAATTATGAAACGATGATTCGTGAATTTATGGAATCTGATACTAAAAGGGATTTGGTATTCATAACTGCTGTCGATAGTGATTTTCTCGCAAAACTTGAAAAAAGAACACACTTTAGTCGGGATAAGAGAATTAAATTTGCAGGTACAGTTTACGACCGCGAATTGCTAAAAAAAATAAGAGAATCGGCATTCGCGTACTTGCACGGTCATGAGGTAGGTGGAACTAACCCAAGTTTGATTGAAGCTCTGGCTGCAACAAAGCTTAATCTGCTATTGGATGTTGGATTCAATAGAGAAGTCGCTGAAAACGGCGCCTTGTATTGGTCGAAAGATAATGGCAGCTTGGCATCTGTAATTAAACGTGCTGAGATGCTATCAATAAATGACATTCGAAAGATTTCGAATTTAGCTGTTCAAAGAATTTCAGAGAAGTACAGTTGGGAATATATTGTCAGTGAATATGAAAAACTTTTCTTGAAGGGCGGTGTGAAATGCTAATTTTTTTGATGCTTGGTATCGAAATCATGTTGTTTGCTATTGGATACCTGCTTTTCGAGCATGATATTTTTCAGCCAAGTCTTTTCATGATTGCTGTCTTTATTCTTAGTACATCCGTTGCAGCAATGAATGTGAAGAACTGGAATATGACATACTCATCTCTTACAGTTTTAGTAATGATGAGTGGGTTTATTTGTGCCCTGCTTGCTAATGCATTGGCTATCTACGTTACACCAAAGAGAGAGCAATCTAGTGAGCAACTTACAAGTAGTCGTATAGATGCATTTAATGTATCTGGGAAGCTCATTTTTGTTGTTGTAATCTTCGAAGTCATAGTGCTTTTATTGTATTATCGGGAGATAGTTAGAATTGCAACTGCGGCAGGATATGTTCCAGGTAGCAATCTTCTATGGCATTATCGAAATGGTGTTTCTTATGAGGCTACTGAGACTTTAAACAAAGGTGTGGCGCTATTGACACGAACTGTTGACGCGATTGGGTACGTCTTCGTCTTCTTGATTATTGAGTATGTCTTTTCCAAAAAAGTAAAAACAACCAAATTAATTAGTATGTTCGCGCCTGTGTTTCTTTACGTCGTTAAGGTTCTGATGAGTTCTGGCAGATTAGACATACTGAAGCTATTCAGTTTTGCGCTTGTAGTAGCCTATATCCTTAAAGGATATGAGACTCATTGGGATAAGCACAATTCGGCAAAGTTTATTCGCACTGCTGTGATGATGGTTCCTGCCATATTTATTCTGTTCTATTTGGCAACTTCACTCATCGGCAGGAAAACTACAAGATCAATGTTTGATTATATATCAACATATGCTGGAGGGTCGATTCAGCAATTTAATCAATTCTTGGATGATGCCGGGAATGCTGATGCAAAGCCTGTAGGCTTTGAGACCTTTCCTGGAATATACTCTTTTCTAAGATCTATAGGAAAATTTGATGATCCCGTGAGCGTGCACTTAGAATTTCGGCAATTGGGAATTACAAAGGGGAACGTTTATACTTTTTTCCGGAGGCCCTATCATGATTTTGGGTTCATTGGAATGTGTCTGATGACTTTCGTTGTTGTGTTTATCTTTTCTATGTGGTATGCAAGGATTAAACAGCAAAGTCCCAGTAAAAGTAGAAATTCCTCTATTATTGTGTACTCATACCTTTTTTATTGGATCAGTTTCTCTTCTATCGAGCAGTATTCTCTCGGTATTATATCAATTGGGGAGATCTTCTCTCTTTTAGCTCTTGTAATTGTTTATTACGCAGTCACGCAGAAAATATCTATTGCATTGCCAATCAAGGAGAAGTACATGGCGCAGCGCAGCTGCCACTGAAAGTTCATTAACTATACACGATTTAAAATATAAAGGTAGTATAATATTGCAAGAAGAATCATTTAGCAATGCAAATTTAGACTCGCGTTTCTATATAGACAATGAAAATTTCGAGTATCTAAAAAAGCTCGGGATTTCGTCGTACATAATTGACAATGTAAGTCTGGGAAAGATATTACGCGACTATGAGGATGGCCTGTATTCGTTAGATAGGGCGATACCTTACCGAGCATTGGTGAACCCCAATGACGCACAAATACAGGAAGAATATAGGGTGTACTGTGAGAGGAGCCGTAATCAGGTAGGTACAGACAACAGAAGTATAGATGCGCTTCGTCATCTATATACAAGGTTATTAGAAACGCCTTACGATATTCGCAAAGGTGCTATTGTCATTGATCAGTTTAATATTATCCTTGAAGGGCAGCATCGATGCTGTGTTTTATTGGCACAGCATGGAGCACAGTACGAGATACCAGTAGTACGTGTTTTCAGAAGGCTCCGTAATCCCCGTACATGGTTACGTTTGCTGAGAAGAACTCTTTTAGGCAGGTAGAATATGAGTTTACAAGGAAAAGTCGTATATAGGCCACATTCACATATACGCGGCTTGCAAAGGAACTTTTATGAGTACACGCAGTCCTCGATAATAGAAAAGAATAAAAACGCTAAGATTTTAGTCATGCTACACCTTTTCTACGATGAGTCGTGGCCGGAGATTAAGCAGTATTTACTCAACCTTCGGCAGTATCATGTTGACATAGTTGTAACAGTTACGAAGGGTATGATTGCAGAAAAGACTATATCTGATATTTGCGCTTTTAAGGCGGATAGTGTCAAACTTATTAGAGTAGACAATAAAGGTTTTGACATAGGCCCGTTTTTTGAAGCCTGTACACAGGTAAAAAACGACTACGATGTAGTATTTAAGCTGCACTCAAAAGGAACAAAGAGAGTAATCCAGTATATTTATAAGCAGCTTTTTTTCAGAAGGTCATGGTTTTTGAATCTTTATGAGGGGATACTCTCTGCGAAGAACATTCATAAAGTCATTGATACTTTAAAAAATGATAGTTCATTTGATATAGCTGCGGCGAAAAACTTGGTCATACAAGATCCGAAGGAGAAAGAAGCGAGACATTTAAAGACGGCAGCTGAACTAGGTGTAAGATTAGATTCAGGTTACGTGTATGTTGCAGGGACGTGTTTTGCTATGAATGGAGCCTACTTTGGAAGAATAAAAAAGATAGGCTATCGAATAGATGATTTTGCTCAGACGGACGCGCGGCAGATGTGGGATTTAGCGCACTTTCTTGAACGGTATATATGCAATGTCGGTACAACGTCAGAAAGATACTACTATACGAATGCTTTAACGCTGCGTAGGACTTTGTGCAAACCACTAGGTGTAGTCCTCGAACATATACTACCAAGTGTCAAGAAAGTGATTGCAAATCATAGGTAGCAATGGTGAGTTTTGTGTTCTCTAAGTTCTATGTTAAAGGAACTGTACGTGTGGATTTGTGGTTGATACTAGGCTAAGTCGTCCTTTTCAGATGCCGAACCTGCTGTCGTTGGTGACATCGAGTTCAGCATCAACGCCATGTTGATGGAATCCTTGTGAATTGCCGTCTATCCACCAATCGGTAGTGTCCGATGTTTTGCGCACTTTTGGTTTCATCCAGCATTGTGGTGATTCCTTAGTCACTTCATTCATGATGTCCTGTAACCAGGACACCGTCGAGGTAACGCCGGCCCGATCAAGTTTCGAGGTGGTGTACCAGATCCTCGTACAGATCAGCATCAGGGTGCTCCTGCCGTTGGGAATCTGCCGACGATGTTCAGGCGTTCGATTGTGGTGTTCATGCGAATTCGCTGCCTGTGTTTGACGGGGTAGTTATCGAACACAGGCAGATCCATAATCTATGGATGTCCCCTCGCATAGGCAGGAAGTGGCCTTGAGTGAAGGGACGGCCCAGATCATGTGCCGGTGGTTGACTCTGGAGAGCACGCTGTGCATGAGATGGACTATGCGCCGCTGGGTGCGCGCCTGTGGCAGCAGTTCCTTCAACCGTGCCCAATAGAAAGGCGTTTCTGCCATAGATCAATAGCGAGTGTTCCTCAGTCCTTCGGGATAGCATCGAGGAGACCGACACGTCACAGCTCACCGCGTCCTCTTTTATGCCCTCAGTCACGTTGCTTTCATGACTCCTGTAATGTTCGAGTCCGTGGTGATTGGACACTGCATGCAAGTTTAGTCTGTAGAGAATTTTAAAGCAATGCGTTCAACTCTTACAACCTATATCGATGGCAAATGCCCGAGTCGGTATGTAGCTCTGCTCTATTCTAATTTCTAGCAAATTCAGACTGATTCACCGTCTAGCTGTATTTGTTAATCTTGATTGAACTCAGAAGAAACTGAACGATGAACGTGCCATGTTTTGAAATGTTGTATCATAAACTGCTGTAGTCTATCAAAGTACTTTCCTAGGTGACGGTCAACTGTTAGCTTAAAAATTGCACGCCTTAGATAATCAATAGCGATGGCAACAAAGCAGATAGTTAGCACCCCAGCAAATGCAATAAATGGGAACCATTTAGATGTATAAAACCTCTTAATATTAAAAATCTTAGTCCACAATATGCTGCGTATGATAAGGTGATCCGTAATCAGATAGATTGCAAACGATGACTTCGCTAGAGAGTTGATAATTAACGAGCGAATTTCGTATGACAAAGCGATAGACATCACCCCCATGCAATCATAATCACTGGTAGCATATTCTCAGATTGAGATAGAGATATTTGGCGTCCGCCGAATCTGTGGTATTTGTCTTCTATGAAGCTAAATACCACAGAATATGTGAGGAATATTGTATATCCAACTATAATCAAGAAACACGCATTTCTCAATGAGAGAGGCTTGGCGTACCATCTCACATAAGTTATGAGTATGTAAAGGTAGCCCAACGCCATCACGCTTTGTGGCGACATACTAAGTGTCGCGTTTGGCATCACCGTTGGTATTACTGTCCACATGCAGAAGGATGTGACTGCTAAAATTAGGTGCTTCTTACGTCCTAGCGCTCGGAGACCTCCATTTAGGAAAGGCATCAGTACGATGAGTATCGCATAGCTCGTCGGATACCACCAGATTCCAGTGAGAAGCGGGAAGAGTGTTTTATATATCAGACGTATTCCGATATGGTGCTTAAAGTAAAGAAGACAGATTACTATCAGAATGCTGTAAAAGAGAAGTTCCCTTTCCATCAACCATACTCTGCGCAATGAATCAGAGAGTGTCAAATCTCTTTGTACTAGAAACCAAATGGTGATACTCAGGAATAGCACCACACCTACTTTACCGTTTGCGGAAAAGAAAGATTCGATGAATACTTTATTAAAACTCATCGGTTGTTTAATAATATTGAAATTGCTATGAACAAGAAAGTGGTAAGAAACGATGCCAAACATCGCTAGAAGACGGACAAGCTCTAGACTGCTGTTTCGATTTTTGGATGATTTGTTATGCTTGGGCTCGTCTAGTGATTTGACCAATTTTTCTCTCCAGTATAGGTGCGACTGTCCAATATGCTGCATAAATGATATACGCCATTTGGTACAACTCAGTTTTAGCTCACAACGAACCAGATTCTTAGTGGTCATGAAATATATACATGTAAAGAATTATGTTTCGCCATTTATACTCTAACGGTGAGCTGAATCCAGCGGTTCCTTGAACACTCAAGCAGGCGAGAATTTGTGGTACAATAATGTGGGTAGATATGAACGCCGGTAAACGTAAGCATATCTTACAACAGTGGAAGTGCAAAATACGAGGAATAGTTTGATATGTCTGAATCTGTTTTGTCTAACATCATAGTGACCGGTGGCTGCGGTTTCATCGGCTCGAATTTTGTGCGATGGGTGGCAAAGAACCATCCGGAAACGCATATTACTGTGCTTGATGCGCTGACTTATGCCGGCAATGTTGAGAACATTGCCGGTCTTCCTAAAGACCAGGTCGAATTCGTGCATGGGAACATTTGCGATGCAGAACTGCTTGATCGCATCGTTCCTGGGCATGACGCCATCGTGCACTATGCGGCGGAGTCGCACAACGACAATTCGATAGCCAACCCCGAGCCATTCGTCAAGACAAACATCGAAGGTACGTTCTGTCTGCTGGAAGCTGCACGGAAGTACGATGTTCGTTATCATCACGTCAGCACTGATGAAGTGTATGGGGACTTGGCATTAGACGATCCTGCACGGTTCACCGAGGAGACCCCATACCATCCGTCTAGCCCCTATTCCTCCAGCAAAGCGGCGTCGGACATGCTCGTGCGAGCATGGTACCGCACATACGGAACCAAGATAACCATCTCGAACTGCAGCAACAACTACGGTCCTTACCAGCATGTTGAGAAGTTCATTCCTCGACAGATTACCAACATTCTTGACGGGAACCGGCCTAAGTTGTATGGCGATGGCCGTAATGTGCGCGATTGGATCCATACCGAAGACCATTCCTCGGCAGTATGGACGATTCTCACCCAAGGCCGGCTTGGTGAAACCTACCTGATTGGTGCCGATGGCGAGCGCGACAATCTCACGGTTCTCCACGACATACTGCGTGCAATGGGGCGTGACGAGAATGATTTTGACTGGGTCAAAGACAGGCCGGGGCATGATCGACGCTACGCCATAGATTCAACCAAATTGCGCACTGAACTGGGATGGACACCAGAGCATACTGATTTTGCAAACGGATTGCGCCAAACCATCGACTGGTACACCAATCATCGCGATTGGTGGGAACCAGCTAAGGCGGCGACGGAATCGAAATATACGCAACAGGGGCAGTGATACACGCTAAGCCGCAGTCGGATTATATTTCGTTTGCTGATCGTAGTAAAATATGCGAAGTGTCAGTCGAGCGAGACTTCGCCAGTTGAGAGGTACAAGAACAGTGGAGTTTGAAGCGCCATTATCCGTGGAGAAAACCAACATACCAGGTTTGCTGGTGTTGTCTTTGCCTGTTCACGGCGACAGCCGTGGGTGGTTTAAAGAGAACTGGCAGCGCAGGAAAATGGTCGACCTGGGCCTTCCGGACTTTGGTCCTGTTCAGAACAACATCAGTTACAATGCCAAGAAGGGCGTGACGAGAGGAATCCACGCCGAGCCGTGGGACAAGTATATTTCGATAGCTAACGGCGAGATATTTGGCGCTTGGGTGGACTTGCGAGAAGGGCCGAGCTTCGGGCAGGTGTACACCACACGGCTCGATCCCTCAAAGGCAATTTTCGTGCCGCGCGGCGTTGGCAACAGCTTCCAGGCGTTGCAGGATGAAACTGCATATACCTACCTTGTCAATGCACATTGGTCACTCGAGCAGAAAAAGACCTACACGTTCGTTAATCTGGCAGACCCCCAGCTCAACATCAAATGGCCTATTCCACTTGAGCAGAGCGAGCGCAGTGAAGCCGACTTGCATCATCCGATGCTTGCCGACGTCGTCCCGATGGCGCCCAAGCGCATCATGGTGACCGGCGCTCACGGGCAGCTGGGGAAAGCCATTCAACAGTATGCGCAGGAACACGATATTGCTCATATCGATTTCACCGATATCTCGACGTTCGATTTTTCAGACCAGGCAAGCTATGCCGATATCGACTGGGATCTGTATGGCACCATTATTAATGCGGGAGCCTATACGGCAGTAGATAAAGCTGAAACCGATGACGGGCGTGCGGCGGCGTGGAAAGCAAACGCACAAGGGCCGGCGCTATTGGCCAGAGTGGCGGCTGAACACCACATTACGTTGGTGCATATCTCGAGTGATTATGTCTTCGACGGCGCTGTAGAGGAGCATGACGAAGAAGAAGGCTTCTCTCCGCTTGGAGTATACGGCCAGTCAAAGGCTGCAGGTGACCTGGCTGTGGCGAATGTGCCGAAGCATTATATTCTCAGAACCAGTTGGGTCATAGGGGAGGGGCACAACTTCATCAACACCATGATGCAGCTGTCCAACCGTGTGGCCGACGGAGAGGACAGCCTTCAGGCTGTGACTGTGGTGGACGATCAGGTAGGGCGTCTCATGTTTACGTCCGAGCTGGCCAGAGCAATATTCCATTTGCTGGATACCAATGCTGAGTACGGTGCCTATAACGTTACCGGAGACGGTGAAAGTGCTTCTTGGGCGCAAATCGCCAAGCGGGTCTTTGACGCGACCAATGGCAACGGTGGCGCAGTGCAGCCGGTTTCAACACAGCAGTACTACGCAAATGCCAGTACACCGGTGTCGCCGAGACCGTTGCATAGCACGCTGAGTCTAGAGAAAGTGAAACGAGCAGGATTCGAGCCGGCATCATGGGAGCAAACGTTTGATGCATACGTGAATGCGGCACTCAGTAAGTAGCAGTACATTAGAACTAGGAAAGTTGGTATATGCGATGAAGGGCATCATTCTTGCCGGAGGTTCGGGCACGAGGCTGTACCCGCTCACCACAGTGACGTCGAAGCAGCTTCTGCCGGTGTACGACAAACCGATGATTTACTACCCGCTGAGTGTGCTCATGCTGGCCGGTATTCGGGACATTCTCATCATCTCGACCCCCAACGACGTGCCGAATTTCCAGAAACTGCTCGGTGATGGATCGCAGTACGGAGTCAGTTTGTCATACAAGGTTCAGCCGTCTCCGGACGGCTTGGCGCAGGCGTTCATCCTGGGTGAGGAATTCATTGACGGTGATGCGTGTGCCTTGGTTTTGGGAGATAACATCTTCTACGGCAATGGTTTGAAGGAGATGCTGCAGGAAGCGGTGCGCACTGCGGAAAACGGCGGCGCCAGCGTCTTTGGCTATTACGTCGACGATCCGGAACGCTATGGCGTTGTGGAATTCGATGGTAACCATAGGGCGGTGAGCATCGAAGAGAAGCCGGCTGTGCCGAAAAGCAACTACGCTGTTACGGGTCTGTATTTTTATGACGCCGATGTCTGCAAACTTGCCCAGCAGATTACTCCAAGCGCACGCGGAGAGCTGGAAATCACTGATCTGAATCAGCTGTACCTTGCCCAGAATCGACTCAATGTCACCACGCTAGGCAGAGGATATGCGTGGCTCGATACGGGCACTATGGACTCCCTCTATGAGGCTGGCGAATTTGTACGGTCTGTTCAGCGCGTGCAAGGGCAGCCTATTGCCGTCGTTGAAGAGGCGGCCTACCAGAATGGTTGGATCAGCCGCGAACAGCTGTTTGAGGCAGCATGCAAATACGGCAAAAGCTCTTACGGCAAGCATCTGAAGGACGTGGCTGAGGAGAAGTTTATTTAGCACTTTCGTTCTTTACGAGCTTCTGCCCGATGGTGGAAGCAAGTTCCTTGACCGCCTTGCGGTTGGCAGCCACGAAGACGGAGTACACGGCGACGTAACTGAGCGCTGCAGGAATACTGGGAAGAGTAAAAGCAAGTGCGATGAACACAACGGTGAGCGCAATTTCTTCAACGGAAATTATGCTGAACTTGACGTCGAGCTCCATGCCGATAAGGATTTCAGACACGAAGCTGCGTAGGATGATTGCCGCGGTAACACTTCCAATCACGAGGTATACAGAAGGCCATACGACGGTGAACAGCACAACTCCAATACTGCTCAATAGTGCTGTTGCAAGATTTACTTTGAGCAGCACTTTTTCTTTTCGCAGCACCTTAAAATAGGTGGTGCAGGAAACGTCCATTTTCGCATCAAAAAGACATATCGGAATAAGAAGAATAAAGAATCGAAGGCTTTCTGCGTACTCAGGGAGCCAGAGCTTCAAGAGCCAACTTATCGGGAAGTACAATACGTATATTACTGGGAATACAAGCTCCATTACATCACGAATACGTTCATAGATACGACGCAATTCGCTTGTTTTGCTCTGTCGCAAAGCCGGAAACAGAACTATGCTGGCTTGGGCTACAAAGGTGATAAAGAAGTTTACCAAAGACAACGAAAGCGATAATTTGCCGAAGACGGCGATACCCCATTTGCTGTCGATAGCGAAACGTGCCACTCCTAGGATGAGCAGACTGGCAAAGTTCGCAATCATGAGGTTAATGCCGACTTTAATGCTTCGTATTGCAGCGTGAATAGATTCGTTAAAAGGTAACGTATGTGCTGATAGAATATCTTTCGCCTTCCATAGACAAAAGGCGAGGGCAAAAACTTTTGATATCGCATAAAACACAACATACAGTTCGAACTGATTCACTCGTAGAACGAGCAAAATAATAAGAGGCACTAGGAAGATAACCCGATCAACGATTGTAGAGACCGAATATAATTTCGTTTCGTTGATTGCCTGGAACACCATACCGAGGAAACTGGTGAGGTTCGTGAGAACCATGTAAATGCCGGTAAAGAAGATAACGAAAGCGCGTTGCTGCCCAAAACCGCCTAGTAGTGCTACAGCAAGAATAATGATTGCAAATACCATTTGCAGGAGAAAAGCCACGGTGAACTGGCTTTTGATTGATGACTTATCCAGAGTTTTACGTGTTTTTCCGCCATTAATCAGGTAAACTCCGTCATTAAGACCAAGATGTGATATGCCGCAATAGGTCGTGTAAAACATAAATAATTGCCAATATCCGAATTCGGTCACACCAAGGAGTTTGGGAACGACTAGCGATGTAATAAAGCTAAGAATCATTGAGATTCCTTGCGTCGAAAACGCAACAACAAAATTCGAAGCGACCTCGCGGATTCTCATATAGTCCTGATTCCTTACCTACTAATCTAAGACACAAAATTAGACATCGTAAGATGCAACAAATGTGAGTTTACTATCATGCCATGTCGTTTCTCGCTAGAACCCAGCATATGTCTGTTTTCCAGCGTGATATGAAACGACTGGTACATAAGCACATTGATCGAGGCCGGTGAGGGGTGTACAGCTGGTTGCAGAACGTTGCGCAGGCTAACTAGCTGTGAGACGATGCATCATCGCCCGTCTCCTCTCCGTCCCATCGTATAGTGATACCCATGGCAGTACACAATGCAACCGAAACACTTACCAACCCTAAGGCAGAGCGCATCCGGCGAGTGGCGGATTTGGCGCGCTCGCATGGGCGTAAGAAAACCGGTCGGTTTTTGATAGAGGGGCCGCAGGCGGTGCGGGAGGCGGTGCGGTGGCGTGCTGATGCGGTGCTGGACTGTTACGCACAAGTGAGCGAACAAGGCGACGACGGGTATCTTTCGGATACGGTATTGCGGATTGTGATCGAGGCTGAAGCCCAGGGGCTGTATGTGCATGCCGTGAGTGCCGAGGTGATGCGTAAGATGAGCACCGACTGCCAAGGTATCGTGGCGGTCGGCAGCATGGAGGCAATGCGGTATAGCGTCGATACTTTTGAGGTTCAGAACCAGGCGGATGATGCATTGCAACATGCGACATCGATGGAAGACAGCAGGGCAGACAGCGACGATTTCTCAGGTAAAAGGCGCTCGCGCTCACAGGAGTTTGATCGGTCGATTGATGCTGACGCAGCGAATCCTTTGCCTACCTCCAACCTGAAGAACACGGTCGCGGCGTTCTGGCAGGTGCGCGACCCGGGCAACGCGGGCACAGTGATTCGCGCGGCGGACGCGGCCGGGTGCCGTGCGGTCGTATTCGTTGACGACTGCGTGGATCGCTTCAACCCCAAGGTGGTGCGTTCCACAGCCGGCTCGCTGTTTCACCTGCCGGTGCTCACCATGAGCACGGACGAGTTTTTTGCTTGGGCAGTGGAGAGCGGCGTCGACGTTATGGCTGCGGACGTCTACGGCACGGCGCAAACCAAGCCGGAATCACTGGTCGATGTGCTCGCCGAGCGCGCAGGCATCACGCAACCTCACACGGTACAAGCGCCGCAAGAACCGTTGAATGCAACGGGCGACGATACCGATACTGGCGCAATACAAGCAACGAGCACTGTTTCCGTACCGGTTCGTCACGCAGTGCTGTTTGGCAACGAGGCTCGCGGGTTGCCTGTCGAGGTGCTGGAACGAGTGCAGCGCATCGTTTCGATTCCTCTCTACGGCAAGGCTGAATCACTCAATCTCGCCACATCGAGCGCGGTGCTGCTGTATTCGCTGGCCATGGCATAAGAGAGCACGCAGGCAAGCGCATGGTGTGATTCGGCAGACTCAATGTGCTGCATCGCTGCGTCATGCTCAGCGATGCAGCATGTCGAGTCATATTGGAAGAATGAACAGACAGTGATGCCTTGATTTCCGCGGGTTTGTGGGTCGTGGCGTCGGTAACCCAAGTCGCTACAGAAAGGGTACTCGTGGCAGAAGGTGTGGTATTCGACGCGCAAGCGGTGACGGACGCGGCCGCCGAAGGCATAGAGAAGATTCAGTCCGCCCAATCGATGGCAGAGCTCAAGGCCGTCAAAGCACAATACATGGGTGCGGATTCCGTCATCACGCAAGCTAACCGCGCCATCGGCACGCTTCCCGCCGACGAGAAGAAAGCCGCTGGTCAGGTGCTCGGTAAGCTGCGCGCAGATTTCGGCCATGCGTACGGCGCTAAAGAGGCTCAGGTAAAGGCTGCCGAGGAGAGCGCCAAGTTTGCCGCCGAGACCGTTGACATGACCTTGCCGGTGCGCCGCAAGCCTCTTGGTGCGCGTCATCCGCTCTCCAAGCTGCTCGAAGACGTCGAAGATTTGTTCATCTCCATGGGTTGGACCATCTCATCCGGTCCCGAGGTGGAGAGCGAATGGTACGACTTCGACGCCTTGAACTTCGGGCCGGATCATCCTGCCCGCCAGATGCAGGACACGTTCTATGTCAAAGGCAATCAGGCCAAGGATGCAGCCGGGTTTGTGGGCTCGAACATGGTGTTGCGCACGCAGACCTCCTCCGACCAGGTGCGTGCGCTCATCTCACAGGGCGTTCCGCTCTACATAGCCTCTCCAGGCCGCGTGTTCCGCACGGATGAACTTGACGCCACGCACACACCGGTCTTCCACCAGTGCGAGGCCCTTGCGGTCGACAAAGGTTTGACGATGGGGGATTTGAAAGGCGTGCTCGATAAGCTCGCCGTCACCATGTTCGGCCCCGATGCCAAGAGCCGCATCCGTCCCAGCTATTTCCCCTTCACCGAGCCCAGCGCCGAGATCGACCTGTGGTTCCCCGACAAGAAGGGTGGCCCCGGTTGGATCGAGTGGGGCGGTTCAGGCATGGTGAACCCGAACGTGCTGCGTTCCGCCGGCCTTGACCCGGACGTATACACCGGCTTCGCGTTTGGCGTGGGCATGGAGCGCACCCTGCTGCTGCGCCACGACATCAACGATATGCATGATCTTGTTGAAGGCGACGTGCGCTTCAGCGAACAGTTTGTGATGGGGGAGTAAGTACTCATGCCAATGGTAGATATTGACTGGCTTCAAGAGCACACCGAGGTTCCCGAAGGCCTGACCTATGAGCAGCTGGCCGCCGATCTGGTGCGTGTGGGGCTTGAGGAAGAAGAGATTCACTCCTCTCAGGTCACCGGTCCGATTGTAGTGGGCTACGTGGTGAGCGCCGATCCGGAACCGCAGAAGAACGGCAAGACCATCAACTGGTGCCAGGTGGATGTGGGTCCCGAGTTCAATGAGACTGACGAGAACGGCAACAAGGTGCCGCGCGGCATTGTGTGCGGTGCGCCCAACATGGCCGCAGGCGAGAAAGTCGTCGTGACGCTTCCCGGTGCGGTGCTCCCCGGTGACTTCAGGATCGAGCCGCGCAAGACCTACGGTCATATCTCCAACGGCATGTGCGCTTCCGAGCGCGAGCTTGGCTTGGGGGACGACCATAACGGCATTATCCTGTTGCGTCACTACGGCTTCAGTGAGGCGGAATATGACGCACTGAAGCCCGGTGACGATGCCATGCATCTGTTGCATCTGGACCAGCCGCTCCTCGAGATCAACATCACCCCAGACCGCGGATACGCATTCTCCTACCGTGGCGTAGCACGCGAATATCATCACTCCACCGGTGCCAAGTACACCGATCCCGCGTTGGCTCTTGCAGCCAAAGCGCCGCAGGATGCCCGTGAGGGACAGCGCGACATTGAAGTGGTGATTGAGGATAACAACCCGATTCACGGTGTGCCCGGCTGCGACCGCTATTATGCTCGTGCTGTGCGTGGCTTCAACCCGGACTCTCGCACACCCAACTGGATGCGGCGCCGTTTGATTCGTGCCGGTATGCGTTCGATCTCCCTTGCGGTGGACGTGACGAACTATGTCATGCTCGACTTGGGGCAGCCTATGCACGCGTACGACATGGACAAAATCAGCGGTCCGATTGTGGTGCGGCGCGCCCAATCCGGCGAAAAGCTGACTACGCTGGACGGCAAAGAACACGACTTGGATCCTGAAGATCTGCTCATCACCGATTCTCCGGAAGGGAAGCGCGGTTCGCGCATTCTCGGCCTGGCCGGTGTGATGGGCGGTCTGTACGGTGAAGTGACCAGCGAGACGAAGAATGTGCTGCTGGAAGCGGCGCATTTCGACCAAGTCACCATTGCGCGTTCCGCTAGGCGACACAAGATTCCTTCCGAAGCATCACGTCGCTTCGAACGTGGTGTGGACTTTGACCTGCAACCCGCAGCAGCACAGATGTCCGCTGATTTGCTCGCCCAGTTCGGTGGGGGAGAACCTTCCGATACCCCGGTCGATGTGAACCGTACGCAGCCTCATGAACCTGTCGTGTTCAAGCTTAGTGAAGTCAAGCGGCTGACCGGGTTGGATACCGACGACAGCACTATTCGCACCATGCTGACAGACATCGGCTGTACGGTTGAATCACATGGTGATGCCAGCGCTGTGAATGTGGTGCCGCCCACGTGGCGCCCTGACCTCACCGACCCGTGCGACTTGGTGGAGGAAGTGGCCAGACTAGTCGGCTACGATCAGATTCCGGTGACGGTGCCTCCAGCTCCTGTGAGCGGCAGTGTGGGATTAAGTGCGGATCAACGACGTCAGCGCCAAGTGGCTGACGAACTTGCTGAATACGGTTTGGTGGAGACGCTGAGCTATCCGTTCGTAGGGCCGATTGATTTCAAGGCGTTCGGCTATAACGCAGAACAGATCGAGCCCGTGAGCGTCGAAGTGGCCAATCCATTGGCAGGTGACAGGCCGTATCTACGCCGTTCCGTGCTGCCGACCCTCGCCCAGACAGTGCAGCGCAACATTCGTAGGGGGTTGGACAACGTATCGCTCTATGAACTTGGACACGTCTACCTGTGGGATCCCGATGCTCCCGCCATTCCAGCACTGCCTGGAGGAGTGAAGCCCAACGATGAGCAGCTCGCTGCGCTGGATGCCGGTCTGCCGGAACAGCCATTGCATGTGGCGGCGTTGCTGACCGGCAAAGCCGAGGAGTCCGGTTGGCTCAAGTCCAGCCGCGACGTGGACTGGAGCGACGCGGTAGAGGCCCTGATGAGGGTGTCGGATCGTTTGGGAGCACAAGTGTCCCTTGACCAGCCGGCAGCAGGAGATGTACCGGAACAGTGGCATCCAGGTCGTGCAGCGCGTGTCATGATGGATGAGACGTGCGTGGGCATGGTCGGCGAGCTGCATCCGCACGTGAACGCGGCTCTTGGCTTCCCTGAGCATTCGGCGGCGTTTGAGCTCGACCTGACGGCGATGTTTGCTCGTTTGGACGGTAAACCGGTGCAAGCCAAGCCGCTCTCCACGTTCCCTCCGGTCAAGCAGGATTTGGCATTCACCGTTGACCGCAATGTCACTGAAGCGCAACTGCAGGAAGCGATTGAGACGGCTGCAGGTGACGACTTGGAATCCATAGAGCTCTTCGACGTGTTTGCTGGTGAACAACTGGGCGAACATATGAAGTCGTTGGCCTATGCAGTCACGTTCCGCGCACCGGACAAAACGCTTGATTCTACGGATACTGAAGCGTTACGTGCCCGCATAGCACAGCAAGCTGCCACATTGGGTGCCACGCTCAGGGCGTGAACCCGAGTATGAGGTTAGTGTGATACGTACGATAACGTCCTGCAACTGACGAAGGGAACGCCATGGACGAAGCAAACAATGATATGACAAATGAACCGGTGAACGGGTCACAGCTGCCTGAATACGGTGCTCTGGCGTCGCAATTCCCGAAGGACTACGACCCCTACGTGTTCGGCAAACCCGAACCGAAGGAAGAGAAGCCGGCCCAAAAACGAACCGGGTTCTCCAATCCGTTCGCCGGCGGGCGCTCCGGTCAGCAGGATACCCAGAATCCTGCGGGAGACGCAGCAGGGCAAGGGCAGTCTGATCCTCGTTCTCAGAACATGCCGGGGGCATGGCAGCCTCAGCAGGGTCAACCAGCACAAGGACAGCCCATGCCCGGTCAGCCCGGCTTCAACCCGATGCCAGGTAATGCCAACCAGCAGAACGGCAACACGCCGTACAATAACGCGCCGTATGGCTATAATCCCAACATGCCGCAGACAGGGCAACAGGTGCCGGGCAACTCAGTTCCCCATGTTCCGGACATGCGAGCCGGTATTGACATGAACGATCCGCAGCAAAACCCATTGTGGGGGCGCTGGAGTGCCATGGCCATTCTTTCCTTCGCCTGCGCGATTCTGTTCCCCGAGTTTCCCGCTTTGGCGTTGGTTCTGGGTGCAGCATCGATATGGCGTACCAAGCTGTACCACATGCGTGGGCGGGGCTTTGCCATAGCAGCCATCGTCATTGCGGTCATCGTGCTCCTTCTCTCCGCGTGGGTTATGTCTAATCCTTCGTTGATGCAGGAAATGCAGAACATAATGAATAGCATGCCAGATAGCGGTACATTTGGAGCCTGATGTGAGGTAAGTCGCGAGAAGAGTATCGGCCCCTGTGCGTGTTGCGACGCACAGGGGCCGATTTGTTGATAATATGCAGCTACGAGCATAGTAGTATGCAACATTCGCTAGAATGGTCATGAGAGAGAAAACAAGGAGGGCGAAGTGACCGAGAAACAAGGCATCCGTGCAGCTGAATTGAGTTCAGATAAGCTTGACGGTGCTGTAGATGAAGGTGTTGAGCGGCAAAGCATTGATGGGGGTGCCACCGGCACTGACAATGCAAGTGCTGGCGCGGCATCTGTCGCGAGTGATGCGAATGATGGGCAGTCTGCGCAAGCTGGCGGCCAAGACGGCAAAGAGAGCGATTTGGAGCACGCGACACGCCGAGTGACCGGTCTGCATCGACCGACGAATCGAGCGGCACGTTTGAACGTCATTGAGCAGATCCTGCTGGAAAACATCGTGTCTTCGCAGGCGCAGCTTTCCGTCATGCTTTCCGAACGAGGCATCGATGTGACGCAAGCTACACTGAGCCGCGATCTCGATGAGATGAACGCTACCAAGTCGCGATTGAAGAACGGTCGCATTGCCTATACCATCGGCGCAGAGCCATGGGATGGGCAGGAGAGCGCAACCGAACATATGGATAAGCAGCTGTCCCGCGGTTTGGCGGGGCTGATTGTTTCTGTTGCCTCGGCACGCAACCTCGTCGTGGTGCATACGCCGGCAGGTGCTGCGCAGTACATGGCCAGCGTCATCGACCGTCAGCCCATCGACGGCATCTTGGGCACGGTTGCCGGAGACGATACCGTGCTCTTGATCTGCGCCAGTGACGATACCGCGAAGGATCGGAGCCGTTGGCTGCTTGATGTGGCGTCAGGGCGCGCCAAGCGTATCGCGGAGTACGAGAAATCCAAACAGGACTGAATCGGCGAAACATGAAACATCGTATGTGCCGGCACCAATAGTGCCGGCACATACCGTATCCTGGCTCCTCAACGTTGAGTGAGTCGTGCGCCAACCCGTTGCTCTGCATGGCGTGAGGTCTCTTACCTGGTTGCTTCAGGGTCTGTTGGTGTCGCTATCTGCTGCGAAAATGAAGACATTCTGCACTTCAGCGCAAGGTTCCAGAAATATTGGAAATGCGCGATTATCGGACAGGCTTTGGAGTGTTGCAGCACCAAGGGAAGAAGGAAACGGGTATGTCTCACGTCACCGGCTACAAGGAAGCGGGATTCGCTGCGCTGTACGACGAGTTGGAATGGCGTGGCCTTATTGCGCAGTCTACTGACAAGACTCAGTTGGAATCTTCTCTCAACGGAGAGCCGATCACCTACTATTGCGGGTTTGACCCCACCGCGGCTTCTTTGCACATCGGCAACTTGGTGCAGCTCATCATCATGCGCCACCTTCAGGAGGCTGGGCATCACCCCATTGCACTGGTCGGTGGAGCCACCGGTCTGATCGGAGACCCGCGGCAAAGCGGTGAGCGCACGCTCAACGCCAAAGAGACTGTTGCT
Source organism: Bifidobacterium sp. ESL1133 (assembly GCF_058107325.1). Classification (NCBI taxonomy): domain Bacteria; kingdom Bacillati; phylum Actinomycetota; class Actinomycetes; order Bifidobacteriales; family Bifidobacteriaceae; genus Bifidobacterium; species Bifidobacterium sp. ESL1133. The sequence continues at coordinate 260,430 of NZ_JBYLUI010000001.1, forward strand.
GCTTGGTCGCAGCGTCTCAAGAATCAGATCGGCGACATTCTGGTGACGGATGGTGCTAACCCGGTTCGTTTTGTCTCCAATTACGATTGGACTGCACAGATGTCGGTCATCGATTTTCTGCGCGACGTAGGCAAGAACTTCCGTATGGGAACGATGCTGGCCAAGGATGTGGTGGCTCGTCGTCTTAACTCCGACGAAGGTATTTCATTCACCGAGTTCAGCTACCAGGTGCTGCAGGGCAACGATTTCCTGCACCTGTATGAAGAATTCGGATGCACTTTGGAATTGGGCGGCTCCGACCAGTGGGGCAATCTGACCAGCGGTCTTGATCTCATCCGAAAGGTGCACGGGGAGTCGGTCAACGTGTTCACCAGCCCCATCATCACCGATGGGCAGGGCAAGAAATTCGGCAAGTCCGAAGGCAATGCTGTCTGGTTGGATGCCACCATGCTCAGCCCGTACAAGTTCTACCAGTTCTGGTTCAACCAGCCGGATGACCAGATGGAGAAGCTGCTCAAGGCGTTCACGTTCCTGCCAAAGGAAGAGATTGAGCGTTTGGTTCGCGAGGCGCAGGATGATCCTGGTGCACGGCAGGCTCAGCGCACACTGGCATGGGAAGTGACCAGCTTCGTGCATGGCGAAGAGAAGACACAGCAGGCGCTTGACGCAGCATCGGCGTTGTTCGGCCGCGGGGGCGACTTGCATGATATCGCTATGGATGCGCTGGAGTCAAGCATCGAAGGGCTGAAGGTCGAAACCGAGAACGGTATGGCATTCGCCAGCGCAAAGGTCGGGGATCGAGTCGCTCAGGCCGGTGTGTCTGCCGGTCTGTTCGCTTCTCTGTCTTTGGCGCGCAAAACCATCAAGTCGGGCGGTGTGTACGTGAACAACGTGCGGGTGGAGAACCCGGATCAGGAGTTGGAGGAGTCTGACTTCCTGGGAGGCCGTTTTGCGTTGGTCAGGCGCGGCAAGAAGGCCGTCGGCGCTGTCGAACTGGAGCAATGACCCGTACAGGGCATACCGATTGGCTTCAGGCATAAATTGTTCGATGCCGCAACCCGCCGTAGGGTAGGCTGCTAAGCATCACACCATAATAGATATAGGTAAAGGTAAAGCGAAATATGGCATATAACGAGCACGAATCTCACGGCGGCGAATCTCGCGGACACGCTGCTGGCGGCTCGCATTCAGACGGGTACCACGGGCACGGCGGCTACCGTGGCGGAGCCTCGGGCGGACGGCGTGACGGCTTCCACAAGGGAGGATCGGGTAACGGTTCCCGCGGTGGCTACCGTGGGAACCGCGACGAACGTCATGGCGGCAAAGAGTACGGTGACCGTGGCGGATATCGCAGGGATGATCGTGGTGGGCGAGACGGTTTCAAAGGCAACGGCGGTTATCGCGGCCGGCGCGATGATCACCGTGACTTCCGCCGTGACGATGGCGAGCGTGGCGGATACCGTGGCAACAACGGTGGGCGACGTGATTTCCACCGTGATGGTGAACGTTCCGGTTCATACCGAGACGGAGGCAATAGGCGAGATTTCCGGCGCGAAGACAGTAACCGCGGAGGGTATCGCGGTTCGGATCGTCGTGATTTCCACCGTGACGACCGTCGCGATGGCGGTCGTGAGGGCTACCGTGGCAACGGCAGGCGTGACTTCCATCGGGACGACCGCAGAGACGGATTCCGTGAGGATCGCCGTGACTTCCGCCGTGATGATGAACGCAACGATTACCGTGGCAACAATGGTGGTCGTCGCGATGGTGAGCGTCGTGACTTCCGTCAGGACGGCGGTCGTTCAAGCTTTGGTCGCGAAGGCGGCCGTGGCGGCTATCGCGGCAACGACCGCAAGGATTTCCGACGTGATGATCGGCGTTCCGACGATAGGCGCGGCAATTTTGGTGGGCGTGAGGATCGTCGTGACTTCCGCCGTGATGGTGGTGACCATGGTGGTTATCGCGGCAATGATAGGCGCCAGGGAGGCGATCGCAGGGATTTCCGCCGGGATAACGGGCATCGTGAGGATCGTCGTGACTTCCGTCGTGACTCGCGCGACGATCGTCAGCAGCACCGTGACCACGATCGTCGCAGCTTCAATGACGGCCGCAGTGAATATATGGATAGAGGTATGCGTCGCAATTCTGACGGCACTATCTCCTTCCCCTCGCAGAACCCATATACGGATCGCCGTCCAGACGAACCTCGCATGCCGCGCGGCATGGAATGGTCGATGCTCTCCAAAGATGAAAAAGAGCGTCTGCGTGGCCTGTCGAAAGAGCATGCAGAGAACACCGGATTGCATATTCTAGCAGCATATGCATTGGAAGAAAGTGATCCTGCAGCGGCTTTGGAGCACGCCAAGTGGGTGGCTCGGCAGGCGTCCCGCATCGATTTCGCACGTGAGACCTTGGCATTTGTGGCCTACCGTCAGGGTGACTACAAGTTGGCGTTGCGTGAGTTCCAAACCGCTCAGCGCATGAACGGATACGGTGACTACATGCCGTTCATGGCCGATTGCGAACGTGGCTTGGGCAACCCGAAGAAGGCCGTGGCTCTGGCATTGAGCGATGAGGCCAAATCGCTGACAGGAGAGGCGAAGGCTGAGATGTTCCTCGTCTATGCCGGTGCTTTGAGCGACCTAGGGCTGCTCGATCAGGCCATCAGCGTGGTGGACAAGCTCGGCAAGTCCAACATTCCCGGAGCTTATCGCATGCGTGCCTTGCAGGCGGAACAGTACTTCTTGGAACAGGCCGGTCGCAGCGATGAAGCCACAGATTTGGATGTCATGCTCGACAAGCTTGAGCAGCGTTATGCAGACGTTGACGAAGAGGACGAAGAGCCGGTCATTGACTACGATCTCGAACGCTTGCCAGACGATATGATGGAGGAACTCGGCATCACGGAGGAAGACGCACAGTATGCGCCGGAACCGGAACGCCGTGGCGGGTATGACGACGAGCGTGACGAGTTCGATGCGTCCTCCGAGCAGAATGACGGGGCCGATACCGAAGGCAACGACACCGAAAGCGACGATACCGAGGAATCGCTTGAAGAGGACGACTCCGATAGCGAGTCCAGCATTGATGAAGGTGCTGTCGAAGCGGCTGGAACCGAGAGCTCACAGGCGGCCATCATCCCCGAAACAGCAGAGGCTCAGGTTGAAGCGCAGGCCAGTGTGGCGCAGGAGGCTGACGGTTTTGATGTGATCGATCCTCGTATCCACACCGAGACCGTACCGCAGCCGCCCGTGCAGGATGAAGCTGAGCTTGATGCGGATGAGGATGATGAAACCCAGCTGTCCGAGAGTTTGACCCAAGAGGGAGTAGATAGCGATATCGATCCTGCCCAGCAGGCTGCCGTATCGAGTGAGTACGACGAGAACGGTCGTGGGGAACAAGCTCCTCAGTCGGCGGTGCCCAGTGACGCCGACGACCAGCAGGGAGAGGAATAAAACACATGATTACAGGGACGGCTGAACCGATTGAAAACGCGTATGCGTTGGCATTGCTCGACCTTGACGGTGTGGTGTACCGAGGCAAGAACCCGGTGGCGCATGCTGCGCAATCCATCCGCGAGGCACAATCGCAAGGCATGAGTGTGGAGTACACCACGAACAACTCCGCCCGTATGCAGGCCACTGTCGCAGAGCAGTTGCGAGGCTTCGGCTTGGACGTGGAGCCGTCCCAGGTAATCACATCATCGGTGGTGGCTGCTCGTATGCTGGCTCGCCAAGTGCCGGCGGGTTCCAAGATCATGGTGGTCGGTGCCGAACATCTTAAGGCGGAAGTGCGTTCTCAGGGGCTCGAAATAGTCGAATCGTCCGAGGACGATCCTGCCGCAGTGATACAAGGCTGGTATCCCGAAATCTCGTGGCATGACCTTGCCGAGGCTTCTTTCGCGGTCGAGCATGGCGCACAATACTTCGTCACCAACTTGGACTCCACGCTCCCTAAAGAGCATGGCGTGGCGCCTGGGTGTGGTTCGCTGATTCAAGCCGTGGTGACGGCCACCGGCGTCAAACCGATTTCGTCGGCCGGCAAACCCGAGTCTGCAATGTATGACGAAGCGCGGGTGCTGGCGGCCGGCGAGGGCGAGGACATGGTAGCGAAGTCACGCTGCCTTGCCATCGGAGACCGCCTCGACACTGACATTGAGGCCGGCAACCGAGGAGGGTACGATTCGCTGCTGGTGCTTACCGGCGTATGTACCCCTGAGCAGCTGCTGCGCGCTCCCGAATACCTGCGTCCCACGTTTGTGGCAAAAGACCTGCGAGGGTTGCATGAAACCATGCCTGAGCCCCAACGCCTGGATGATGGTGTGTGGCGTTGTACCGACGATGAGGCTTATGTCGTAGGGGAGAGGCTTGAGGTCAGTTCAACGTCAAGCGTGAATGCGCTGCGCGCCGCCTGTAACGCCGTGTGGGAGTTCGAGGCACAGCAGGGGACGGATGCGGCATGTTCGCTTATCCTGCCCCAGTTCGAATTCTAACCGGCGTGGTGTGAACACCATGGATGAGACGGTTGAGATGGATGAAGCTGCACTAGTGCAGCGTTTTCCTGAGCTTGCCGACATGTTTGGCGAGCTTGGGGCTTCTGCTGTCTACGGTGACGAAGACGCTCCTACATCTCCGTCTGATGATGAACCTGGAATGGACACGGCTTCAGAGCGAGAGCATATCGCCATGTTGCGCGATGTGCTCTCTCGTCTGCAGCTCGAGCTTGACGAGGGAGATCGCGATCAAGACAGCGCAACCAATGCGGGCAGGTATGCGCGGCAGACTGAGGGCCTCACATGAACTCTGTGATTCGAGACGATGGCCATGAGAGAAAGCCTCCTACGGACCTGGAGACGTCTACAGGAAATGTACGGCTTGATGTACGGCTTGCAGAACTGGGTATCGCTTCCAGCAGAGCCAAAGCACAACGTCTGATTCGTGAGGGTCGGGTACTGGTGGACGGCACCGCAGCCGGTAAACCCTCAGTGCAGGTCACTTCGCAATCGCACATCGAACTTACGGCAGGGGACGACTACGTCTCCCGTGGCGCCTACAAATTGCTGGGTGCCTTTGACCACTTCGCACAAGATGGACTGATTGACGCCGAAGGCTTGGATTGCTTGGATATCGGCGCTTCGACCGGAGGGTTTTGCGACGTGCTGCTGCGCGCAGGTGCCAAACGCATCATCGCTCTCGATGTGGGGCACGGCCAGCTCGACCCTCGCATCGCCGCCAACCCTCGTATCATAGAGATGAGCGGGGTCAACATTCGTGACGTCACCGCGCGCTCGCTGCCTTTCCGCCCCCAACTCGTAGTGTCGGACGTTTCGTTCATATCCCTGACCTATGTCATTCCCGTTATCGCCAAACTCGCCGCTCCCGGCGCGCATATGGTGCTGCTGGTCAAACCCCAGTTCGAAGTCGGTAAAGGTCACTTGGGAAAGCATGGCATCGTCGAAGACGAACGCCTGCGGGAAGCTGCTTTGGAACAGGTGTGCGCATGCGCTGAGCGGTGCGGCATGGATGTGCGCGGCACGTGCGTTTCTCCCATTGCAGGCACACACGGCAACATGGAGTATTTGCTTTACGCCACTTTACGCTCAACTGCCGCTGCTTGCTGAGCGTCTGTCTGCAGCTGATTGACCGGTAGCGCCACCGATTCAGACGAGTGAGGCGATGACACTTGACGAGTCAAAGGACGTTGAGACGAAAATCGTCGAGACGGAGGCCACGAGCGCTGCATGGCGTCGACATGTGACGTGTCGTCCAACGTCAAATCGTCATCGAATAGCACCTCCTGTACTCGGCAACGGTTGGACAGCGACACCAGTGCGGCTTGCACACGTTCACTGTCCGTGGCCTGCAGTCGCACCTGCTGCGCACGGATGCGCCCCAAACTGCTGCATGCGGTGTACTGGTCCATGCCCAAACGGGTCAGCATGCGAGATTGCAATGGTTCAACATTCACAGTGAGCGCCTCGATGCTTTGCACATGCGCACGGCCCCGTACTGCGACTAGGCCTGCGGCACGCACGGTTTGGGCACAAAGCGCGCCGGTGACATGTACATTACCGCTTGAGACCAAACTATGCACGGCAATGTCTCCCGTGCAGTCGATGTTGCCGCACTGCAGCTCACCTGAAACATCGAAGCGTCCGTGCCCGCTGACCGCAGCCAGCTGAAGATCGCCGTCGCAACGCATCCCTCCGCCGTGCAGGTTGACGCGCCCTGCGCGGGCCGCATGCATGCTCACTTCGCCATGTACCTCCAGCACTGCGCACACAGTGCCGGCGCAGAGCGACACGTTGCCATGCGCGATGATCGTACCGTACGTGCGCGGTTCGACGATGCCACCGAAAACGTTGAGGTTCATGAATACTCGCTTCCGCAGTTCGGTTCAAGGACAAACCGCCATGCCACTGTACGAGAGAAAGCAGTGAAGTCGCAACATTGCGGAACATATCTCAAGTGGAATGTTCATAGGGTTCGTGTTATTCCAAGGACGGAACCACTTGCTGGTTTGTAGACGGTGGTCGGTTAGGATAAGGGCAGTGTGGACTCGGCAGGAAAGGCATATGGATGGCGGAACAGCGGCATGCGGTGGTGGTAACGCATTCAAGGTTGGACGAGGGCGGAACCGTAGTGCGTCATGCTCTCGATCAGCTGCAGCATGCCGGGTTCCAAGTCGATGTTGTCGACGACCTAGCTGCTCCTGATTTTGGTGAGGCTGCACCCACGGTGAGTGCGGATACGGAAATCGTGGTGGTGCTTGGAGGCGACGGCACCATACTGGGCGCTGCCGAAATGGTGTATGGCACAGATGTGCCGATTTTGGGTATTAACCTGGGGCATATAGGGTTCCTTGCCGAGTTTGAAAGTTTCCAACTTACTGAGGCCATCAGTCGCATCGCCGATCGCAATTACACCACGGAGTCGCGCATGCTGGCCCGAGTCGACGCCACGCTGCCGTCGGGGCAGCGGGTGCATGATTGGGCGCTCAACGACGTGACCGTCAAAGAGCCGGGCAGCGGCCGTATGGTGGAACTGTCGGTGAGTGTGGACGGTGTGCCGATGAGTTCGTTCAGCGGTGATGGTGTGGTCATCTCCACCCCGACAGGTTCCACCGCCTACGCGTTCTCAGCTGGAGGGCCGATTATATGGCCAAACGTGCAAGCCTTGCAAATGGTGCCTTTAGCCGCACATGCGCTCTTTGCTCGTCCTGTCATCATCGGCTCGGGTTCGACTTTTGGCGTGCACGTGCTGAACTCGTCGGTGACGAACGGATGCATCTGCTGTGACGGACGGCGGAGCATGGTACTGCCACGCGGGTCACGGGTCGAGGTGGGGCAGCTGCCCCATACACTCAACTTGGCCAGCTTGTCGGACGTACCTTTTACCAGTCGTCTGGTCACCAAGTTCAACCTTCCCGGGGTCAGCCTGCGAGAGCAGGCCCGGCTTGAGGAACAAGTGAGGGAGCGGTCCCTCACTGCAAGTCAGGAATAGAAGGAGTCATGCATGCTTGAGGAACTTGAAGTACGCCATCTCGGGCCCATTCGTGCAGCGAAGCTTGAGCTGAAGTCGGGCATGACGGCCATCACCGGAGAGACCGGTGCCGGCAAATCCATGCTGCTCAGCGCCATTCGTCTCATCTCCGGTGATGCAGCCAGCAGTGCGAGAGTCTCGCCGGGTGCCGATGCCGCATGGGCGCAAGGTGTATTCGACGTTGATGAGCAAGGGCCTGCTGTAGGTTTTGCCGTACAGGCAGGGGCTGTTGAAGAGCGTGAGCAGAGTGATCCCGATCCTGATGAGGCAGGGCGGCAAGAGCTGTTTTTGGCAAGGTCTGTACCTGCCTCAGGGCGTTCTCGTGCGGTGCTGGACGGGCGCAGTGTGCCGCGCGGTGTTCTGGCGGATGTGGCAGGAGAATTGGTCACCATTCACGGTCAGAGCGACCAGTTGCGCATGGCTTCTGCGGCGCGGCAGCGCGAATTTCTCGACATGGTGGCTGGCGACGAGACGGAACTGGCTGAGTACCGTAAGGCGTGGGGAAGCCTGCAAGACATTGATGACAAGCTGCAACGCATCAGCTCCCAAGAATCGGCTGCACGTCAGCGAGCCGACTATCTGCGAGACTCCGTGGAACAAATCAACGCGGTTGATCCCAAACCGGGGGAAGACGAGGACCTGAAAGAGAAGCGCTCGCGTATCGAAAACGCTGCTGAAATTACGCGCGGGGTGGGAGCCGCATTGTCTTCGCTCGATGCCTCTCAAGTCGATGCCGACAGTGATGCCATTGGAGCCTCGGATGCCATCACGCGAGCCATTGCTGCCCTGCGCACCATTCACAGTCAAGGAGCATTTGGCGAAGCTGCTGACCGGCTGGAATCGCTCAACGCCGATTTGACTGACATTGTGTACTCGCTGTCGGACGAGATGGGCGAGGAAAGCAGCGTGGAAAGTCTGGACTCAATCAATGCTCGTATCCACGATTTGGATGAGCTGACACGACGCTGGGGTCCCGAACTCAGTGATGTCATAGCATGGCGAGACAAAGCGGCCTTTGAAATCGAAGATCTGGACGCCTCTCCTGAAAAAATCGAAGCGCTGCAAGCCGAACGACAACAACGATTCGACGATGCTCTGCAAGCTGCGCAAAAACTCAGTAAAACGCGGCTCAAAGCCGCGAAAACGCTGAGCAAAACAGTCACTGCCGAACTGGGGAACCTGGCCATGGCAGGGGCGAAACTCGACATTCATGTCACTCAGCGTGCAGTCTGTGACGGTGCTGCCGGCTCGGTAGACGTGGAGGTACCGTCATCTGCTCCTCTTGATGCTCATGGCATCGATGACATCGAGTTCCTGTTCACTCCCTTCCCGGGATCTGCGCAGCTGCCGATGGGCAAAAGCGCTTCGGGCGGTGAGTTGAGCAGACTGATGCTGGCGCTCGAACTTGCCGCTGCGGGCAAGCGTACCGGCACTTCCGACATGACCTTCATCTTCGATGAGGTGGATGCTGGCGTGGGCGGTCAGGCCGCTGCCGAACTAGGCAAACGTCTGGCGCAACTGGCTCGCACCGCGCAGGTCATTGTGGTCACGCATCTTCCGCAAGTGGCTTCATGGGCGGACGCACAATTCGTAGTGTGCAAGTCAGGCGGCGGGAAAACAGGAAACGGCAAGAACGCGCAGAATGGTTCCCAATCATCGGTTTCCACCGTCGTGGAACGGGTGGACGGTGAAGAGCGGGTGCATGAGGTGGCGCGCATGCTGGCTGGCACGGAATCCGAAACCTCGCTCGAGCACGCTCGAGAACTGTTGCAGGGAAGCACTCTTGGCAAATGAACTGAACGACGATAAGATCCAAAGCCCGGCAGAGAGTGCCAACTCGGGGAAAGCGGCGATTTTTGACCTTGACGGCACACTGTTGGACTCGATGGGTGTGTGGGCGCAGGTTGATATTGACTTCTTTGCCGACCGCGGCATAGATATGCCCGACGACTACATGGCCACGGTCGCCACCATGCAGTCACATCAAGTGGCGCAGTACACCAAAGAGCGGTTTGGTTTGCCTGATTCTGTGAAGGAGCTGGCAGCATTGTGGGACGGCATGGCGTATACGGCCTATGCCACGGATGTGCAGCCCAAGCCACATGCTTTGGAGTATGTGCGTGCGCTGCGCGAGTCGGGAGCGGCGCTGGCTGTGGCGACGGCGCTGGCCAAGCATATGTATGAGCCGGCGATGAAACATGTAGGGCTTGACGGGTATTTCCACGAGTGTGTTAGTGTTGGCGACGCTGGCGATGTCGACAAAAGCAGCCCTGACGTGTACCTGCTGACGGCTGAGCGGCTCGGCGTGGAGCCTGGCTTGTGTACGGTTTTTGAAGATCGAATTACCGCGGTGCGCGCTGCGAGGGCCGCTGGTATGCAAGTGTGGGCGGTGTTGGACGAGCATTCGCGAGATGATTGGCTCGATTTGCGGCGTGAGGCCGACGGTGTGTTGACTGATTTTGCACAGGCGCCAATGGTGTTGTAAGCATGCCGTGTGTGCGGTTGAAGTAGACGAACTTTTATGAAGTAAGCGCACATTTGGTTTTTGCGGCTACAACCGAGTAGTAGTCGTTGGTGGCGTTCGTCTGCGCGCCCAGTCTCGTGCGTCTTGTGTTGGGAAGATCCAATATGCAGGTTCGGCATGGAGCGTCTAGGCAAGTAGGAATAGGTTGGTGCTAGTGCTGGTGCTGGTGCTGGTGCTGGTGCTGGTACGACACACCCGACGCATCGTTGCAATTACGGGGAATATGACAACTGTTATAGTGGTGACTTGCACAGTTAAGAAAACTGTTATATAGTGTTATATATCAGCAAGGAACAGTTAGCATGTGCCGGCTGTGAGGCTGACGACAATATCAATCAACAGAAAGGGACATTGATGAAACTGATCATCTCATCCGTGTCCGGCAAACCAATCTACGAGCAGATCAAAGATCAGATTCGCCAGGCCGTGCGTTCAGGGGAGTTACATCCCGGGGATGCGCTGCCGTCGTTGCGTAAGCTGGCCAGAGAACTGCGTATTTCAGTGCTTACCGTTACGCGCGCGTATAACGAGCTTGCGGATGAAGGCATTGTGGAGAACCGGCAAGGCAAAGGCTCTTTTGTCGCTGAGCGCAGCGGCGAAATGATGCAACAGCAATCAACGAAAGCAGTACGGGACCATCTCGATCAAGCGGTGAATGCTGCTCAATCGGTTGGCATGTCCATGCAGGACGTAACACGTCTGCTTTGGGAAATCTATGGCGAATAGATTCACGGTGTTCGTGGTTTGGTGAAACAAGAAAGGAGCGTTGAAGATGACAGCATCACCTTCGATGCCCGCGATGCAGCAGCGTGCCTTGGCAAAAGGCGCGGCTGCTATGCCCAGCGCTGATGCCGGGCAACCCTATGCACTACGCGTGAGCGATGTGGGCAAGACCTACGATTCGGGCTTTAGTGTCAGCGAGGTCACGTTCGACCTGCCGCTGGGCTATATCATGGGACTCATCGGTCCCAACGGCGCGGGTAAATCCACACTTATCAAGTTGATTCTCAACATGGTCAAGAGGGACACCGGTTCCATTGAGGTGCTCGGATTGGACAACATTGCTGACGAGGAAGCGGTCAAAACGCAACTCGGCGTGGTTTTTGATACGAATTTCTTCCCGGAATACTGGAGCGTCAACCTTGTGGAACATGCGCTGAGCGGCATGTACAAGGAGTGGGATGCACAAGCCTTCTCGGATTACCTCGAGCGCTTCGGCATCAGCGAGCGTAAGAAAAGCATGAGGCAGCTTTCCAGGGGCATGCAGATGAAGGTCATGCTGGCAGCGGCGATGAGCCATGGGGCCAAGCTGCTTATCTTGGACGAACCTACGAGTGGGCTTGACGTGCTCTCACGTGATGAACTTATGGACATTCTTTCGGCCTACATTGAGGACGAACGTCACTCCGTGCTGTTCAGTACGCACATCACTGGCGACCTCGAGTTATCAGCTGATTTCATTACCTACATCTCTTCTGGATCGTTGTTCTATACCGGTCCGAAAGATGAGTTCGAGGACTCGTTCCGAGTGCTCAAAGGAGGGCCGGATGCCACGCCGGTACAAGAAGCTGACTGGGCGGTAGGCGTTACGAGCTATGCCACCGGTTGCGACGTGCTGGTGAGAACCGATAAGCTGGCGCAGGCGATGAATTGTATACCGGGAGCTGTGGTGGAGCCGGCTTCAATCGACAACATCATCAGGCTTACCAATGACCGACGTTCGCGTGGAGCAACGAATGGTACGCAAGATGAGCACGCACAGGAGGTGGCGCGATGACAAAGCAACTGTGGTTGGCCATAAAATTGGATTTGCTGCGGTATATGAACTATCGTAGGCCTCTGGTTATGCTGGTCTTCGGATTGGCCTTGCCTCCAGTGTTCACGGCTTTGATGGTAGCCTTTCATCTGAGCGACACCACGTTTGGTTCGCTTATCGGAGGCATGTTGATCGGTATCATATTCATGGTCGTGCTACTGTATCCGTTCATGCTTGCTACCGTGGATGATGCCGGTGGAGCTTGGCGTATGCGCTCAGTAGTGCCGTTGTCTCGACGAATCCAAAGTGACGCGATGTATGTGGCTGTTGTCTGCGCTGATATGCTCATTGCCGTGGATGCGTGCCTCACACTCTGGATATACAACTTGCCGAACGGTGGTGCGGTACTGCACATAGGTGATGCTTCGGTTGCCGTAAGTATGTTGTACCCCATCATGCTGGCGATCCTTGTCTTTCTGATAGTCTGCGATGCATTGATGATTCCGGCGGTGCAACGGTGCCCTCATTCTCCTCAACTGGTCGTTGCCTTTTTGGCGGTCTTTATCGTAATATATGCTGTCTTCTTTGCTGTTATCAGCATTCCTGGGCAGAACATGAACCAGATTGTCGGATGGCTGTCCACGCACATCTTTATCAATTATTGGACGGATACCGTTGCGGCCATCGTGATTTCAGCGATGTTCCTCTTTATTGCAATGACTGTTTCGCGGCGCATCGTTGCCGAGCGCGAAGACTAAACTTCCCGCTTGGTGCCAGGTATAAACATGTGCTGAACTCAAGATAGAGGAGACCAGGGTATGTGTGTACGTATTTTATACAGCACTATATGCCTTTTATGTGGCACATGTATCCGTATGCAACAGTAAATCCCGCTTCATGTCAATGTGAACCTCGTGGGAAAGGAAGGGTTGGTTTTGAGCGCCGCCATGTCGCGGTACTCAAAACCAACCCTTCTGTATTACCGAGAGTTTTCTTGGTGGTAGCAAGTGAGTGGGGCAGATGGGTGTGGCAAGCAGGGTGACAGTGCTGCGAATCAGCCTAACGACTGTGACGCTTTGGCAACATAATCAGGCATGTCGTCAATACTGATTGCATCGGAGAATCGTTCCGGTAAGTCACGCAGGGCACGCAAGCGTGCGGGTGCTTCGGTATTGGTGGCGCCTTCCAACGCCTTCATGCATGCAAAATCATCGCCAGTGCAGTTCAATCCAATGGCTTGCCCAACTACGCGCGGGAACTTGTACGGGCTGGCGGTGCTCAGCAGCACACGGGGCACACCCTTCTCTCGAGGCATCTGTTCGAGCAGATGATATCCGCAAGCGGTATGCGGGTCGATGACATAGTGGTGCTCGTTCCAGCAGTGCGCGATGGCATCGCTGACCTGAGACTCGTCCGCCCAACCACAGGCGAACAGCCTGCGCACCTTGGCAAGTAACGGTTCCGGAATCTCGAACGCCCCCCAATGGTCAAGGTCGTTCATCAGATTGGTGATAAGCCTGGTGTCGCATTCCGACATGTAGTACAGCATTCGTTCCAGATTCGAGGAGACAAGAATATCCATGGAAGGAGATGTGGTCTCGAAGAAGGGGCGCTTGCGATTATAAAGGCCGGTTGTCAGGAAGTCGAAGAGCACGTTGTTCTTATCGCTGGCAACTGTCAGGCGCTTGACCGGCAACCCCAGCCTCTTGGCGTAGTAACCGGCCAGCACGTCACCGAAGTTACCGGTGGGCACCACGAATTCCACACCGTCTCCAAGCTTCACTGCACCACGCTGCACAATCTGCATATATGATGCAAAATAATACACTACTTGCGGTACGAGCCTGCCGACATTAATGGAGTTGGCTGACGACAGGGAAACATTGCTGTGGCTGAGATTTGCGGCAAACGCATGGTCGTTGAAAATATGTTTTACTGCGCTTTGAGCATCGTCAAAATTACCGTCAACGGCGCATACATGCACATTGGAGCCGGACTGTGTGGTCATCTGCAACTGCTGTACGGCACTGACTTTGCCTTTGGGGTAGAAGACGGTGATGCCGGTGCCTGGAACGTCGGCAAACCCCTCGAGCGCTGCTTTGCCGGTGTCGCCGGAGGTGGCGGTGAGAATCATGGTGCGCTTGTCGGCATTGCGATCGCCGGTGGAGCGAGTCATCAACTGCGGCAGCATCTGTAACGCCACGTCCTTGAACGCTGAAGTAGGACCGTGGAACAGCTCCAACACGTAATCGTCGCCCAAAGGCCTGATGGGAGTGATGTCATCGTCGTCCCATTGGCTGCCATATGCCGCTGCGATGCATTCCTGCAGCTCATCGCTACTGAAGTCGGGAAGCAAAACGCCCAGCACGCGCTGCGCAATCTGCTGATAACTGGCTCCCTGCAGTTCATGAATGTCGATGGGAACAGAGCCCAGACTGTCGTCTACGAACAGGCCGCCGTCTGCAGCCAGTCCCTGCCGGATGGCCTGCTTGGCGGTCAGCTTTTCGTTCATGCTGCGTGTGCTGTGAAAGTACGGTGTCATCGGTCCTCGCGTTCGTGCCGGGTAGGAAACTGCTTTCATCATACGTCAACGGCGGGTACGATGTTGTGACCATTTCAGGTATTGAGCACAGGCGCTCGCAGCACGAGGCGCTGGCCGGCAGGTCTTGCGCCGGTAACGTATGCCGATCACATGTTGCAGGCATGACCGTATACTGGAACTCTATTGGATTAGTAATGGGCAGCCCTGATAAGGGAGGAAGCATGGTACAGCAGCAGAACATGGCTGCAGGCGGGGCAGTCGGCGGGCTCGACCCCGAGGTATTCGAACAAGTGTGCGCGCTGGCGGACCAGGCGGCACACGGGCAGCGAGCGCTGGCGCGTTCCTGCGGCGACAAGCGGAACATGCTGCTCATGGCGCTCGCTGACGCTTTGGATGAACATGCTTCTCAAATTGCCTCCAGCAACAGCGAAGACATGGATTCTGCGCTCGCGGACGGCATGGCACCGGGCTTGCTGGACAGGCTGCGCTTCGATGAGGAACGGGTGCATGCCGCCGCCCAAGGGGTACGGCATGTGGCCTCTCTTCCTGACCCTCTAGGGCAGGTGGTGCGCGGCTCTACGCTGCCCAATGGTGTGAGGCTTGAACAGGTGCGTGTACCCATCGGCGTATTCGGCATGATTTATGAAGCACGCCCCAACGTGACGGTGGATGTGGTGTCGTTGTGCTTGAAGTCCGGCAACGCGGTGCTGCTGCGTGGCGGGCACGCCGCGCAACGTACCAATCGGGCGACGCTCACTGTGGTCAAGCGTGTGCTGGATGAGCTCGGCTTCGATGCTTCTCTGGTGGCGTCGGTTGACGAATTTGGTCGTATGGGTGCCACAGCCATGATGGAGGCGCGTGGGTACATTGATGTGCTGGTACCCCGGGGTGGTGCTGGGCTGATTCAGTCCGTGGTGCGGCAGGCCAAAGTGCCGGTTATTGAAACCGGCGCCGGCAATGTGCACATCTACGTGGACGCTTCGGCTGATTTTGCCAAAGCGGTGCCGGTCGTACTGAATGCGAAAACACAGCGTGTGGGTGTGTGCAACGCCGCTGAAAAGCTGTTGGTGCACCGCGATGTCGCCGAAGCGTTCCTGCCGGTGATCGGCGAAGCGTTGACGCAGGCCGGAGTGGAGCTCCATGCTGACGAACGGTCATACGAGTTGCTGGAATCTGCCGGCATAGACGGATTGGTGGTGCGTCATGCCAGCGAGGACGACTGGGACATCGAGTATCTGGCCCTGACCATGGGGGTGCGTGTGGTGGATTCGCTCGATGATGCCGTAGAGCACATCCGCCTTCATTCCACAGGTCACACTGAATGCATCCTGGCGGAAGACTATTCGGCGATTGAACGGTTTACCGGTGCGGTTGACTCAGCCGTGGTCATGGTGAACGCCTCGTCGCGGTTCACTGACGGCGGTGTATTCGGTTTTGGTGCGGAGTTGGGGATTTCCACGCAAAAGCTGCATGCCAGAGGGCCGATGGGGCTTCAGGAAATGACGACGACACAATGGATAGGCTACGGAACAGGACAGGTGCGCCAATGAGTGAAACGACACAGCATGAAGCAACACAGCACGAGACCAGCCGATATGAGGACGGCTCGGGGATGGTGGACAGTGTGGCGGAGGTGGCCGCGCCTGACCTGAAGCTCGCTGCGGACAGAGGCATTGACGTGGATGCGCCGGCCATGGGGCTGAAAATAGCGGCTGAGCGTCTCAGCCAAGTGCGTTACGTGTTTCTCGTGCAGGTCGAGGACGGTATAGCCTCGGCTGAAGAGCGCGCGGCGTTGGAGTACGCAGACGCGGTGCTCATAGGCTGGCCTGAGGCGGACGACAGCGACGTCGTGGAGATTCGCGATGAACAGTACCGAAGCATGGTGCGGCAAGCCGAAGGCATGGAGCACTACATCAGCCAGTTCCGCAGGCAAGAAGCACAAGGCGATGTGGAAGGCATGACGTTCTCCCTGGTGGCCGCGACCCAGTGTGTGGCCCAAGTACGACGGATGTACCAGCCCAGCTTCCCGCTGCCCACGTTCGCTGAAATCAGACGCGTGGTGCAGGATGAATGGGACGAGGACATGGGCAAAATCGACCCCGAGGCCTCGGGCACCACTGTGGAAGCCATCGAACAGCAGACCGAACAGGCAGACGAACAGCGGCAATCCGATCGCACGGATGGCCCCGATGGCAGCAGCAAGCACTAACCCATACGTTTCTTAATACAAAGGCAAACGACTCTTGAGCAGTACCAAACCAAGCACCACCAATAGCGAATCGGCCGTTGCCGGCACCACAAGTCCGTCACCGGGGCAGCCGGACCGTGCTGCGGCCGAAGGGCTGACGGTGAACGATGACGGGCAAGCCTTAGGCTCACGAGCGGCGGATGTGGCGCGGCGAATGTCGGATCTTCCCATGCGTTTGCGCCGAGTGTCGGCTCCGGTCGCTTCAAATGCCGCTGCCGGTACTTCCGGAACACCGTGCCGGCGCCGTATCGGCATCATGGGCGGTACCTTCGACCCCATCCACCACGGGCATTTGGTGGCGGCCTCCGAGGTGGCTTCCGTCTATCAGCTGGATCAAGTCATCTTCGTCCCCACAGGCAGACCTGCATTCAAACTCGACCAGAACGTCACCAACGCCGAAGACCGGTACCTGATGACCGTGATCGCCACCGCCTCCAACCCGAAATTCACCGTCTCCAGAGTAGATATCGACCGCCCGGGCGTCACCTATACCATCGACACCCTGCGCGATCTGCACCGACTTTACCCGGATGCCGAACTGTTCTTCATTACCGGTGCGGACGCGGTGGCTGAAATACTCGATTGGAAGGATGCCGACCAGATGTGGGATCTGGCCACATTCATTGCGGTGACACGCCCGGGATACCTCGACCCCAAAGGTATCCGCTCGGCGGTGAACGTCAATATTCTTGAAATCCCGGCTCTCTCTATCTCGTCCACGGATATACGTGAACGCGCCGGAAAAGGCAAGCCAGTGTGGTATCTGGTGCCCGACGGCGTGGTGCAGTACATTGCCAAGCACGGGCTGTATATGTAGGTGTGGTGAGTCGTTGCACGGCACCGTCCGGCGGCCTCCGTCTGGCGAGTTGACTAGGATGAGAGCAACTACAAGTCAATTTCGTTTGGAGTCATGGTGAGTGCAATCCTCGAAGGCAAACCCAATAAGAATCTTATATTGGTGACGGGCCGGGCGCATCCGGCGCTCGCCGAGGACGTAGCCAAACAGCTCGGCATCGATGTGCTTGAGACCACTTCCTACGACTTTGCCAACGGGGAGATGTATGTGCGCTACACCGAGTCGGTGCGTGGCGCCGACGTGTTCGTGTTGCAAAGCCATACCGGGGCTGTCAACAAGGCCATCATGGAGCAGCTCATCATGATTGACGCGCTCAAGCGTGCTTCGGCTCGTTCCATTACCGCAGTTTGCCCTCTGCTCGGATACTCTCGCCAAGACAAGAAACACTTGGGACGAGAACCCATCTCGTGCCGTCTGGTATTCGACCTGCTCAAGACCGCAGGTGCCGACCGCGTGATGAGCGTTGACCTGCACGCCGCGCAGACCCAAGGTTTCTTCGACGGCCCCGTCGACCACCTCGTGGCCATGCCGGTGCTGGTGGACTATATTCGAGATCGTTTCCAAGGTCATCTTGATAACGTCGCGGTCGTCTCTCCGGATGCCGGGCGCATCCGTGTGGCTGAGCAGTGGGCCCAACGCCTAGGTGGTGGCCCCTTGGCTTTCGTGCATAAGACGCGCGACACCACACGCCCCAATCACGCCGTGGCCAATCGTGTGGTAGGGGATGTTGCGGGTAAGGATTGCGTGCTGGTCGACGATCTTATCGACACTGCCGGTACGATTGCCGAAGCCTGCAATGTGCTGCGGCAGGCCGGTGCGGCATCCATCACCGTTGTGGCCACACATGGTGTGCTTTCTGCCCAAGCCGTCGAGAATCTCAAGAACAGCGGTGCTCGTGAAGTGGTATTGACCGACACCGTGCCGATTCCTGAAGAGAAGCGTTGGGACGGTTTGACGGTGTTGTCCATCGCGCCGTTGCTGTCCAGTGCCATTCGTGCGGTATTTGAGGATGGGTCGGTCGCCAGATTGTTTGACACGTATCCTGAGCACCACGGTCAAGGCTTCCTGTTTGCCTGATGCGGTGTGTCGGTAAGCGATGTATGGTGGGACAACTCGCCCAGTGTTGAACAATCGGCACAGTGTGGCATAATAGAAGCTCGGACTTGGTAAACCTCTGGTTTTCGGTCCTGCTCCTCCATGGTGTAATGGCAGCACACGGGTCTTTGGAACCCTTAGTCTTGGTTCGAGTCCAGGTGGAGGAACGAACAGTCGGCTGGTAGTCTTCAAGGCTGCCGGCCGTTCTTGATATTGGAGTGGAATCGTCAGTAAACTGCGTTCCTTGGGTGGAACGTGGGCGTACGGGCGATTGCGTCACGAAAGGCGGAGTGGCATGGCATTGTCCGCAGCGATTATTCTGGCGGCTGGAGAGGGTACGCGCATGCGTTCCAACACTCCCAAGGTGTTGCATACATTGGCTGGGAAAACTTTCCTGGAACGTGTCATGGCCGCTGTCTCACACTTGGATCCGGAGACAACCGCTGTGGTGGTGCGCTATCAGGGCGAACGTGTGGCCCAGGCTGCGCTGTCGTATGATGCGGATGCCGTCGTGGTGCAGCAGGACGAGATCCCCGGCACCGGTCGCGCGGTGCAATGCGCCATGGAACAGGTGTCTCAAGCAGGTGCGTTGAACGGACAAGTACTGATTGCGGCCAGTGACATGCCGCTGTTGGACAGTGGGACACTGGACGAACTGTTGCATGCTCACATTGCTGCCGGCAACGGGGCTACGGTGCTCACGGTCAACTTGGATGACCCGACAGGGTATGGCCGTATTATCCGTGACGATGATGGCAATGTGCTGCGCATCGTCGAGCAACGAGATGCCAACGATCAGGAACTTGCGATCCATGAAGTGAACACGTCGGTGTACGTGTTTGAAGCCAGTGTGCTTGCCGGAGCCATCGCCGGTCTCGACACTGAGAACGCACAGGCTGAGTTCTATCTGACTGATGCGCTCGAGGCCGCACGCAAGACGGGCAAGGTGGGGGCGTTCGCCGCTCCCGACCCACTGAGTGTGGAAGGTGTGAACGACCGAGTACAACTGGCAAGCTTGGCCAAACGGCACAATGAGCGAACGTGCGAACGCTGGATGAGGGCTGGGGTAACCATCCTCGATCCGAGCACCACCTGGATTGACGACGATGTAGAGCTGGAGCAGGACGTCACGGTGTTGCCGGGATCATTCCTGCAAGGGCACAGCGTTGTCAAGAGCGAAGCGGTCATCGGCCCCTACACTACGTTGATTGATGCTCGAATTGAAGCAGGAGCGACCGTGGAGCGTTCGCGCGTTCAGGAATCGCATGTGGGTGAGCGTGCCAATATCGGCCCGTGGACGTACATGCGCCCCGGCAATGATCTGGAAGCTGACACCAAGGCCGGAGCGTTCGTAGAGATGAAGAAATCGCATATCGGTGCCGGTACCAAGGTGCCGCATTTGAGTTACATGGGAGATGCCGACTTGGGAGAGCATACCAACGTGGGCGGCGGCACCATCACTGCCAACTACGATGGCGTGCACAAAAGCCATACGCATATCGGTTCGAATGTGCACGTGGGAGCCGGCAACTTGCTGGTGGCGCCGGTGTCGGTCGGGGACGGTGTCACCACTGGTGCAGGCTCGGTGATCAGGCATGACGTGCCGGACGGCAGCATGGCGTACTCCGAGAATTCACAGCATGTGGTGGAAGATTGGAAACCAGCCTGGGAACGCTAGGAACAATGGTTTGGCCTTCGTGAAGCCTAAACTTAAGACCCGCGAACAAGACGATTACCAGCAGTATACGAGGAGAATTTCATGCCTGCATTATCAAGTTCAGTCGAGGCCTTGCGCATCGCAGCCGTTGCTGCGGATCGTGTCAAAGGTGCCGATATCGTGGCGTTCGATGTCACAGGGCCGGTGGCCATCACCGATGCCATGATGATCGTATCCGCGTCAAACGAGCGTCAAGTACTTGCCGTAGCCGAAGAGGTCGAAAAGGATCTGTATCTTAAGTCCGGCAACATCAAACCGATCAGTCGTGAAGGTGTTGAGGATGCCCGCTGGGTGCTGTTGGATTACGGTGATTTCGTCATCCACATCATGCACGAGGAAGACCGCGCCTTCTATGATCTGGAACGGTTGTGGAAAGACTGTCCGGCGATCGACCTTCAGCTGCCCGAACCGCAGGCTCAGGATTGATGGTGCTGACTGACGGTACTACGATGTGACTGTACTTCGATGAGAATACAACTAAGAAGGGCGACCCGCATGGTGTGGGTCGCCCTTCTTAGTATGCGCGGCAAAAGTTACAGCCGCTACTCCAATCAGTCCTTGGAGATCGTGGTGCCGGCCTTGGCTCCAGCGGAGAGGTCTTGAATCTCGGTGATCTCGAGCACCGGGATGACGGCGGGCTTCTTGGTGCCGTTCTTTTCGGCGACCTTGACTTGGCTCTCGTAGATGGCATCGTCGCTGTGCAGCGTCACATTGCCACGGAAGCGGTAGCCGGACTTGGACTCCAAGTTGGCGAAGCACACCACCAGGTCGCTGCCGTCCTCAAGGTTCTTGTAGTGCTGCCCGGCGGTACGCTCGTGGTAGGCCAAGTGGTTGTCGTCGAGCACGAACATCGACATCTTCGGGCCGAGGTCAAGCTGACCATCCTTGCTCGAAGTGGCGATCCACGCGAGGTTGTTGTTGATGAAATCCTTCATTTCTGCGGTTAACGTTGCCATGGCAACTCCTTTCAAGTCGGTCATTGACACCTCTAGTCTACATCCCATCCCTTAAGTTTGAGGATGTTCACTGGAGGCATGTGTGAGCAATGTCACCGGAGGAGGTTTTGTGAAGGTAGCGTCGCATTCAGCGAGTTGCTAAGTTCGTCATCTATGATGAAGCGTGTGAAGAATTTTTTCAAAGGCATCTCCGTAACGCAAGTAAGTGCCGGTGCTCTCGCCGCGGTCACTTCTTTTTTGCTGTCTGCGAAAATAGGCATCGCCGGTTCGGTGATCGGCGTTGCCATTGGCTCTGTGATTTCAGCGGTGGCCTCGCAGATCTATCAGAACGTGTTGAAAGAGTCGAGTAAAAAGCTGCAGACGGCAGCCCCGTTTGTGGATCAGGGCGATGAGGACGAAGCGAATGGCGAGCAGACGACAGTAATCGGAACGTCCGGGCAGTCGGCAAAAAGTGATCATGGCAATGCGTCGGGGTCGACTACCATGATCTTCGCCGGTGAGGGCAGCGACAGTCTCTCCGCTCTGGCGCGTGGCCGAACGGGGGCCGAGCAGGACGCGCAGCAGACGATGGTCGGAAGCTCATACGCTGCCCAGGATGAGACTAAGGGCGATGCGACGCAGCTTATCGGGACTGCCGATGGCGCCGATGCGACGAGGGTCATGCCGGCGGCCGGTTCTGCTGCAGCCTCGCGCACGGCATCGTCGCGCGGTACGGGTGTGAGCCCCACAAACGGTGAGCACGGCGTGCTCTCTGCCTCAAAACAGCGTGAGGTGCAGCAGCGCAATAAGCGTGTAGCCATCATCATCGCGGTAGTTGCCGCCTTGATCGGCGTTGCTGTGACCGCAGGAGTGATTACCTTGCTTACGCAAGGCGAAGGCACTGACCACGTGGTGCGTGATATAGTCAACAACTCGTCTACGCGTACTCCCGATTCCGACAGTGACGGCAAGACGCCGAGCACTGATTCGAATGATGGTGATGGCAAGAGCGGATCGAGCGACGGGCAAAACAAAACTGAGACCCCCAAGCGCGACGGGAATGCTGACGGTCATCAGCAGAACGGAACGCAGGGGAATACCGGTTCGAGTAGCGGGGAAGGACAGTCCGGACAGTCGAACCATTCCGGCAGTGAAAACGGTACGATCGGCGGTAACGAGTCCGGGAATACGGGCGGTTCGGGATCCTCCAATTCACACGGCTCGACTGGAGGGAATGGCAACTCTTCGGGCTCCAACGGCACGTCGACTCCCACCAATCCCGGGGATGCGGCCAGTGGTGGCGCCTCGTCAGGCAACGGTGCGAACTCCGGGCCCAACGCAGGCGGTTCCTCGTCGGGCGATGGGCAAGGCGAAAACTCGTCGTCAAACCCTAGCAACGGTCAGCAGGGTGGCGTGTCCTCGAACAAACCGGGTACTGTGCAGTGAGCCAACGGTGTTTGGTATTTCTGCGGCACCGAGCTTTGCGTCAAACGCGGAGCGGTGGAAGCTGGGACAGCAGTGGCCGTGTGGTGCTGGATATGCCTTAAAGGGCGTGCGGATGGGTTGTAATCATGAATGTGGTTGCAACCCATCAGCGTTACTGGTGTGTATTGCTGGTGGAG
Source organism: Bifidobacterium sp. ESL1133 (assembly GCF_058107325.1). NCBI lineage: Bacteria > Bacillati > Actinomycetota > Actinomycetes > Bifidobacteriales > Bifidobacteriaceae > Bifidobacterium > Bifidobacterium sp. ESL1133. The sequence goes on from NZ_JBYLUI010000001.1 coordinate 283,266, forward strand.
TGGCACAAGGCGTCATGGGTGGTGTGATCGGTCTGTGTGCTCGTTGTGCGACACGCCGGTTTTGCGGATATCGGAGGATGGTGTAGACTGATGAAGTCTTCGCAAGGAAGGCAACAAATGAATACGGGGCTATGGCGCAGCTGGTAGCGCATCTCCATGGCATGGAGGGGGTCGAGAGTTCGAATCTCTCTAGCTCCACCCGATATAACAGAACCGCGGAATGTTAATATTCCGCGGTTTTCTTTTACCCTCGAATCGATATAGTAATCGGTGGGATGTGGGTCTTCAGTACGATTGTATGTCTGCTGGATGCCGGTGTGGGTTATGACTAGTTTCTGGCTATGTGATCGCCATATGGCACTGTTACGGTTCCGTTGATTCTGATTTTTTAATGGACAAATAGGTGGACAGGAAACAGCCGACACGGGACTGGATTGGATTATTCGGTTGGCTTGTCTGCAAGCCGGATAAAGCACAACTGCATGGCATCGTATCGTCAACATGGTTCATGCCTCCACGTCTCGAAGCAGTTGATCTCTTACTCCCGCAACACCGCGTACCCAAAAGATACACATTCTGACCAATAACCCAATAATCCTCAGTCTGATGCCATATAAGGCCGATGGGGGTGAGAGGTTGATCATCGAGATTCTCAAAGGCAACGCTCTGGCATTGGCAGCTCGCGCAGATGACTTAGATGCTGTGGTATATCAGCATACTTGTGTACAGTGGCGTTGAATTGGTGGTTGGCTGAACCGGGTGGGGATGAAGCTGATGTTGGGATGCGTTGGTTTGCATTTGGTGTGGTCATCGTCTTCCTCCTGTTTAGTTGGTGTGCGTGGTTGGTGAAGCGTTGGTGGATATCACGTCACCGGTCTGGTTCACTTAAAAACGAACTTCGCTAACGTGCAGCAGCACGAACCTACACATCATTGTTGCCTCCACTAAGCAGATCAGGGGAAACGTAATTGGCCTATGTTTTGGTTTCTTTTGTCGTTTTCATCTCGCGGTAGAATCCATCTGCAAGCTGTGCTTCCGTCTCGCCCAATCCTCTTGCAAGCCTGCGGAATCTGCCTGCCATCAAATCAGGTGCATTGTAATATTTGAGTATTGTCAGTGACAGAATGTGGACTGCTTTAATCTCATTGCGCGTCATCATGTTGTGACAGCGTATTGTCGATAAGTTGCTGAGCTTGGCGCAGGCAGTTGATTTTCGCTTCTATCTGCCTGCGCTTGGCACGAAGCAGAGCGCATTCTCGATCGCAAACGCCCTGATCGTAATCGAGACAATCGCCGATTTTCCCAACCTGATCCATGCTCAGCCCTGCCTCAAGTAGCGCGTGAATACGTAGTGCTCTCGCCACTGAGATATCGTCATAAATCCGGTAACCGTTGGTGTCCCTATGCTCGGAGATTAAGCCATGTTGCGTCCAGTACCTGATTTGGCGCGTGCTCAACCCTGTTTGATGGGCGAGTTCCCCGATGTGCATGATTGTTCCTCTCTATTCGAGTTTCCTGGCTGGGTTCCATGCTTAAGCCGGCTTGCAGCGACGGTTGGTGTTTCGGTGTTCGCCTGGGGCAAATGATGCCGTATCCATTTGACCTTGACACTAGTGTCAACCTATACGCTCGACATGTCAATGATTTCGACATGAGAGGAAACGTTCATGACATCATCCACTAATCCATCCAAAGTTGGGTACGGGGAAGCGGCGAAGCCAAACACCCATATGGGCCTGCTTGCCTTCTGCACGCAGTTCGTCATCGGCACCGACACTTTCCTGACCGCCCCGCTGCTGCCCGTGCTGCAACGCGAGCTCCACATCCCCACGGCCCTTGGCGGCCTGCTGGTCTCGGCCTACGCCATCGGCTTCGTCGTAAGCGCCCTGTTCGCTGGCCCGATCTCCGACGCGCTCGATCGCAAGGCCGTCATCATCGGTGGGGTTACCGGTTTCGCCATCTTCACCTGCCTGTGCGGCTTCGCCTGGAACTTCCCGACGCTCTTCGCCGCCCGGTTCCTTGCCGGCGTGGCGTCCGCGTTCGTCGGCTCGCAGATCTACGCCACCATCCCCGTGGTAGTCGAGCCGAACAAGGTGGTTTCCGCAATGGGATACGCTACCACGGGCTTGGCAGTGGCCCAGGTGCTCGGCATCCCGATCGGCTCACTGCTCTCCGTGGCGAACTGGCGCATGCCGTTCTACGTGGTTTCGGGCCTGGCAGTATTGCTCGTCATCGTGCTGGCTGCCATGTTCCCACACGTCCGCCCCGCGGCCGGCACTCGCATGGGCAATCCGTTCGCACGGTATTCCGAAGTTTTGCGCAACCGCAAGCTGCTGCTCTCCCTGCTGGCCTACCTCGTGTTCATGGTCGGCAGCTGGTCGGGCATGACCTACATCAGCTCGTGGCTCACTCGCGATTTCGGCATGTCACAGGCCTGGGCCTCCGGCGCGTTGATGGCCGTGGGCGCAGGCCAGACCATCGGTTCGATCGTCGGCCCGAAGATCGCAGCCAAACTCGGCACCGCACGCTCGCTCGTCGCAGGCGCGCTGGGTATGGGCGTCCCTTACGCATTGACCTTCGTGGCCACCAATGTGTGGTTCGCTGTGGCGTTGCTGGTGCTCGCCCTCATGGCCGCCGGTTTCATGCTGCCGGTCATGATGAACCAGACCCAGCAGCAGACCAGTGCCGCCCGCGGCACCGTTTCCGCACTGACGAACGCCGCCATGTACTTGGGCGTGACCATCGAGGGTGCCATCGCCGGCCCGGTCTTCGCTGCCACTCGAGGCTACCGGGGCATCGCCATCATTGTGGTGGTGGCCTTCGTGCTGTCGATGCTCATCTACGCTGCGGCAGGTGCATTGAAAAAGGATTGATAGGCAGGTCTACTAGTTCTTCCCCAAAGGCGTGTCATGTCGTCACACCTTAACGAAACGACGTATTCTGATGAGAATGTCGTGGACTGGCAATGTCATAATTCCAAATTCTATGGGTGTGGGTACATTTCGGCCGGTATTGGGTGGTACGTTGATTGCAGCGTACGCATTAATGCTGTTGAGTGACCGATGTGGGTACAGTTCGTTCATAAATGAGTGTGATATTGATCGAACTGTACCCACTCGCGGGATCTTCGTTGGAAGGGTGTCGCGGGTTGAACTGTGATGATGGCGGTATATCGGCATTGAATATTGGCTGAGTTGCAACATTCGGTTCCTTGGCAATGAACGCTCCATGCCCGTTGGTATTCTTTCACCGAGGTTGCTGCACATGCAGCGGCGCGATAGTTGTCCGAACTGCCAGTGCGGTGCCCGAGTGAATCGAGGTTTGTGTGTCGATGTTCCGTGGCCTGTCAGCCAAGGATGTCATGTCGAGGGGAGCCGGCGCCGCCATCTTGCGTGGTGGTGGTCGGGCAACGCATCATGGTCGTATTGGTGCCATCGACGGTTTACGCGCGTTGGCCATTCTTGGCGTGGTGGCATACCACACGCGTCCTTCACTGTTGGATGGCGGGTTCATTGGCGTCACCATTTTCTTCGTTATCTCAGGGTTCCTGACCACGGTCAGTGTGGAGCGTCGCCTCAACTCAGAGCGCGGGCTGGATTACTGGTCGTATCTGTGGCGCAAAGTGAAACGTTTGGTGATTCCTGTTCTGGCGATGATTGCGCTGCTGGCGCCTATCCTCTACATCTTCTCTCCGGGTCTACTGCCGAAGTTTCGTGCAGACTCGCTTTCTGCCGCCTTCTTCGTTACCAACATCACCTACATTGTGCGGCAAGTGTCGTATTTTGCCGCGTCCGGCCTGCCGTCTCCCTTGACTCATCTGTGGTTTGTGGCGCTCATCATGCAGTTCTATATCTTGTGGCCGATGGTGTTGTGGGCGATGAACTGGCTGCGATGCACCAAAGCGGTGAAGCTGCTGTCCACGGCACTTTTGGCTGCAGGCTCCACTGCGGTCATGGTATGGCATGGGGTGGCTGCTCAGGGTGACGCGCACGCATATTATGGGCTAGATTCGCGCGCTGCTGAGCTACTGATCGGAGCCTTGTTGGCGCTGGTGATGGAAGACCGTGGGCGGAGGTCTGCGAGGGCCGAAGAGGGCGGGGCGTTCGTCGCTACCTCAAAACTCGCCCGCATTGCCCTCGGTGTGGCCGGATGGTGTCTGGTCTTGGCGCTGATGGTCATGTACGTGACGGTGAACGGTGAGGATAGCGCGCTCTATCAAGGTGGCTACCAGATTGTGGCTCTCGTGGTGGTATTCCTACTGGTGGTGGTGCTTGAACCCACCAACTTGTGCTCACGGGTGCTGGCATCGGCGCCGTTGCAATACTTGGGATCGCGCGCTTTCTCTATTTATCTGGTGCATTATCCGCTGCTCGAGCTGATGAACCCGGCCACACGCATGTCCCGGCCCTCCGCGTGGCAGTGGGGAGTGCAGATGCTGGTGATTTGGGGTGCTGCGGAACTGTTTTACCGCGGTGTCGAAGTTGCACGTCAAGCAAAGCGACGCCATGCGGGGGTGCTTGGTGAAATCAGTCTTCCGGCCAAGGTTCTGGCGGTGTTGGGGCTAGTGGTGGTGCTCGTATGCAACGTTGCCCCAAACGGCGTTGACGGCATGGCTGCCAAGCGTTCTCAGTCGTTGCGTGGCACCATGCTTTCACTGTCGGATTTGGGTGCAGCGATTTCAGGGCATCCTGTGGTGCGGCGCTCCCAAGTGCCTGAACCGACGCTGGGACTGCCTCCGCAGCTGGTGCCCAAAGCGGGGAAAGTGCCCTCGAATATCGACGCTGGGCAGTGGACGCTGGACCGGTCCACGGGAGTATGCAGCGCCAATCCTCTCATCATCAGCGATTCGGTGGAGATGGGGGCGCAAAGCTATGTGCAGCAGCTCCTTCCCGCAGCAGTGCAAGACAACAAGGTCGGCCGTGGGTTCAGCGCTGCGCAACCCTTGTATGAGCAGTATGCGAATCAGGGGCGCACGGGCAGCGTGGTGATTGTGGCACTTGGCACCAATGGCCGTATCGCGAACCGAGAACAGGTGGAAAACCTGATCTCTGCGGTGCATGGTCAGCCGTTGTACTTCACTACGGTACGTGGCCCGGTGGCCTGGCAAGACGACAACAATGAGTTGCTTGTCTCCGTGGCTTCCCGGCACCGCAATGTCGGTGTACTGGACTGGTATGCCGTCAGTGAGAATCATCCGGAATACTTCTACGACGATGGCATCCACCTGACACCGGGGGCTGACGGCGGACGTCAGGCATTCGGAAAAATGGTGGTGAGAGGATTGTGTGGCCAATAATGGCAACAATATGAGACGCAATGTCAGAAGCGTTGTTTGCCGCGTGCTCAATACCGCGACACGCCGAACATGAAATTATTGCAGACCATTCGTCCACATCGATTCAAAACGGCACGCTTGCACCTTCATCTCCTGCATACTGATGGGCATGGAAGCTCACACAGGCAGGAGAAGCGCGATGAACAGTAAACGGAGGGAATGTCGGGAACGGGCAGGACGGATACGCAGACTGCTCAGTTGGCGTGAGGAGATATGGCGGCAGCGTACGCGCGCCAGCTATATGGCGATAGCGTTTATGGCGGTCGTGTTGTCGCTGTGCGTTACGACTCTGATACCTCAAGGAATCGGAACGACGCAGGCTGTTGGCCATACGAGTCGCGTGCGGCAAATCCGGTGCGGTGTGGCTTCCGTGACGCCCGTGAGTGGGCGTACCGGCGGCAAGGAGTTTCCTTCATCTGGAGATATATTTGCCATAAGCCAGCCAAGAGTGCGTGGGAAGGCGTATGACCATGCGCAGGCTTCCTGCACGGCTGTGATGGCATGGCCTGTGGAACCCCACCAAGTGATGCGACATTTTGAAGCTCCTGAGCAGGAGTGGAGTGCCGGGCATCGAGGTCTCGACCTCGAAGCGCTGCCGGGCACGACGCTGCTTGCGCCAGACGACGGTATCGTCAGCTTCAACGGGGAAGTGGCTGGTAAAAGCGTGGTCAGTCTACAGTCATCCGCCTTCACACTGACTTTTGAGCCAGCTGCCAGCGAGTTGCATGTGGGTGCGAGTGTGCGCAAGCGCATGCCGTTCGCTGTGGTGAGCGGAGGGTCCGACCATTGCCAAGCCTCATGCGTACATTGGGGTGTCAGACGTGAGGAACGGCAATATTACGATCCGGAGAGGTTGGTATCCAACCGAAAAATCGTGCTGAAACCGGCTGGCGATGGGTAACTCAGAGTCCCGCATCTGCCATGGTGATGTACCCCGGATCGATGAGCTCGTGTTTGAGATTACCGGCGCTCACTGCGACGAGGCCTCTATGAAGCACAGGAACGGTGGATTGGCCGACCTGCTGCATACTGGTGGAGGGAACCTGATCGAGCGGAGTACGGTCGCTGAACGCCAACGCCAATGCGGCCATGTCGCTGGTAATGCCGGTGATGTCCTCCATCCCTGTGGCCCACTGCTTGCCGTCCACAATGTTGGGGATGATGCTGATCGATGAACCGTACCCAGTGACGATAGGCCACGTCAGGTCGCCGCTCTCGTTGGGTTGAGTGGAAGGTGCGGTGGTATTGCCGTTCGTTCCTTTGGCATCGCCCGCTTCGCCGTCGGCAGGAGCACCTGCGACACCGGCATCTTGGGGTTTGGGGACGGCTTGCTTGGTCAAGGTGCGCTTGCCGGTGATGCTGCCCACAATGTTAGGGATGGTGATGTCTGGATTAATGTCGGCTGAACTGCCATGGTATTTCAACGACTGCAATTCGGCGGTCACCGCATCGCTCGTTAAATCGTTCGTTGCGATGATGCCGTCGATGTGTGCGGGGGATGAGGCGCGGTCGCCGGTGGAGCCGGACTGCAGACGCGATCTCAACGCCTCGCGAATCTGCGAGGACTTGCGCGCCTCAAAGGTCAGCGACTTCCAGTCGTCGTTCGTGCTGGACGCGGTGATTAGGCCAGAGGGGCTGTAGGCGCGACCTGACTGGAAATACGGCGCCAATACCGACCAGATACCGCTGAATGCGGCTTTGTTAAACGAGTCTGAGGCTGCAGAAGACGACTTGCTGGCATCTTGTGACTGAGCAGAGGAGGATTTGTCTGATGATTTATCAGAGGACTTGGCGTCATCCGACGCACTTTTCTGGTCGCCCGCATCCGCCGGCAACAGCACCTCGATGGCTTTGGGATGGTTTGCTGTGGTGTTGTCCAATGCCAGCTTGCTGACCAGCTGACTGGCCTGCAGCGCGCCAATCTCCTCGGGCGTGGACAGGCTCACATAGGCATCAGGCGTGAAATCGGCAACCTGTGAAGCGATGAGTGTGACATGTGCTCCTGCTTTGTGCGCTTTTCCAAGCGTCTGAGCCAGTCTTTGCTCTTCGTGTTGCCGTTTCGTTGCGGTATCGGCTTGAGACGGTTCCTGTTGTGTTGTGCTGCCCTCGCCGCTGCTTGACGCGGTTGGGAGTGTTGACTGTGCATTGCTCACATAGTCGCCGTATTGGCGCACCGTAGCACTTTGGGACTGTGCCTGAGCCGGCGCCACAAACAAGGTGGTGCGGCGGGCTGCAGCCTCGCCGACAAGATGATGTTCCACATAATCTTCCAGGTCGTCGTTCTGCTTGGCTTGCGACGGTGAGGTCTTCTGTACGATGGCGTCTTTGGCCAGACCTGCTTTACGTAGCGCAGAGACCAACCGGGGGGCGAAAGCCGTCCACTTGTTCAAAGGGGTGTGCTGGGAGATGGTAATGCTGTCGGAGGGGATGAACACGGCAGCTTGTGCGTTGCTGGCAGATGCAGCGTCTACGTTTGGGGTTTCTGCGGCGTTCACGGTGGGACTTTGTCCGCAGGCCGCCAGAGTAGCCACCATGACACAGGCCATGAGCAAGGTGGATACCCGGCGGCGGGAGCGTGAGCTTGGTACTGTCATCCCTGTTTCCTCCGACCTCGTACTGGAATCAGCCTGATTCTATCTCGAGGGGAATATAGCCGGTTTGTGCAGCCTCATTTTCCGCCGTTTTCGTCACGCCTGAGCACTACTCTTGCAAGCATGAGTGAAGCAATTGAAATCGGCCTCGGCAAAAAGAGCCGTCGCGCTTATTCCCTCGACGACATCGCCATCGTGCCTTCGCGTAGGACAAGAGACCCACAGGCGGTCTCGACGGCTTGGCAAATCGATGCATATGAGTTCGATGTGCCGGTGCTGGCAGCTCCCATGGATTCGGTCACCAGTCCTCAGACCGCTATTGCCATGGGTGAGCTCGGCGCTCTTGGTGTGCTTGATCTGGAAGGCTTGTGGACCCGGTATGAGGATCCGCAGCCGTTGCTGGATGAGATCGTGCGTTTGGATCGCGATCAGGCGGTTGCGCGCATGCAGGAGATTTATGCGGAACCGATCAAACCTGAACTCATCGAGGCGCGTTTGCAGGAGATTCGTGCGGCTGGTGTCACGGTGGCCGGAGCGTTGTCTCCGCAGCATACCCAGGAGTTCTATAAGACCGTGGTGCGGTCCGGTGTGGATCTGTTTGTGATTCGTGGCACCGCGGTTTCGGCTGAACATGTGTCGTACGACCATGAGCCGTTGAACCTCAAACAGTTCATCTACGACCTCGATGTGCCGGTCATTGTTGGCGGTGCGGCGAGCTATGCTGCGGCCCTGCATTTGATGCGTACCGGTGCTGCGGGTGTGCTGGTCGGCTTTGGAGGGGGAGCGGTCTCTTCCACGAACGACACATTGGGCGTGCAGGCTCCGTTGGCTACCGCCATCGCCGATGTGGCCGAAGCGCGGCGTGACTACATGGACGAGTCCGGCGGCCGTTACGTGCAGCTCATTGCCGACGGCGGCATGGGAACATCGGGCAGCTTCATCAAGGCTCTTGCTCTTGGTGCGGACGCGGTGATGCTTGGCGTTCCCTTGGCGCGTGCCACTGAGGCTCCTGGGCAGGGCATGCATTGGGGTGCCGAGGCTCGTCATCCTACGTTGCCACGCGGTTTCCGTACCGACGTGGGCACGGTGGCACCGCTCGAGCAGATACTCTATGGTCCCAGTCATAATGCGGACGGGACGGCCAACTTTATCGGAGCGCTGCGCCGCACCATGGCCACAACGGGCTATTTGGATGTAAAAAGCTTCCAGAAGTGCGAGGTTGACGTAATTGGTGCGGGCATCCGATAAGCACATGCGAAAATAAGCATTGAAATTTTCCATGTCACGTTGCTTATCGTGCTCCCATCTGGTGTGATGAAATCCCGGCGCTCGTGTTGCGCCGGGCATACCACCTGCAAAGGCGGCACGACCGGGGAGTAGCGCATGACAGGAACAGCAGGCACCAGCAAGGCGGATGAGGGCTGCCGTGACGTCCTTGCGCTCACAGATGGTGGCGTGGCACAGCCGCCCATGGGAGTTTCGCTTGGCTCTGCTGCCGCGTCTTCAGTGGTTTCACAGCAGCGCAATGGGTTGCCGCAGTGCGACGGGTATATTCAAGTAGAGCTTTCCTCGGCTCCGATACCATACCACTTCGCCTATTGTTTCCAGGCGTTGATTGATCCAGATCAGTGCGACCGTTTTGCCATGCACGCGTGCAGGGTAGCCTGCACCGTGGTGGATGTGGTGCGCCAGCGTGTGCCTGGGCGTACACTCAACCGGCAGCTGACCGGCACGTGCATCAGCAAGCTGGAGACTATGGCATGGCTGGTGGCCAACCACCTCAACAACCATCCCGAACAACGCAACGAACTGAGCTACCTGCCGGTAATGCCGACGCTGGTCAACGGCATGATGATCAGTCCGACCACGTTCGAGATCGCGGTACGTCTGCGCATCAGTCGCGCTGAATATTGGGTTACGCTGGTGCTGAAACTCGACGGTACACGTTGGGTGTGCACGTTGGCGGACTTGGGATGAGACAAAAGAAAAAGGTGGGGATGCAACCTTGCGATTGCATCCCCACCTTAAACACCGGCCCGAAAGGGCTCAGATTTACAGCGCGTTGACGGCGAGTGCCAGGCTCGACTTGCGGTTCGCGGCCTGATTCTTGTGAATCACACCGGCACCGGCGGCCTTGTCGAGCTTCTGTCCGGCGACTTTGAACGCAGCCTGTGCTGCGGCCTTGTCTCCGGCCTCGACGGCCTCACGGGTCTTGCGAATCGCGGTCTTGAGACCGGACTTCACTGCCACGTTGCGCTTGTGCGCCTTCTCATTGGTGATGACTCGCTTCTTCTGCGACTTAATGTTTGCCACATCTACTCCAAACAACGGTTACGACTTTAAGGACATACAAGGTTTAATATACCATGTCCCCGCGCCGAACGGTTTCATGGGCTTACGCCAAGTCACACAGCGGTGGTGCCGCCATCCACCAGAAGCTCTGTGCCAGTAATATAGCTTGCTTCGTCGGAAGCGAGGAACAGCACTGCGTAGGAGACTTCCTTGGGCTCGGCCATACGCTTCAAAGGTATTTGGCCAACCATCTCTTCCGTGACGCGTTTGCCTTCACCTCCGCGAGCCATGATTTCGTCGATCATGTGGGTGCGGATCACGCCGGGGTGAATGGAATTGACACGAATATGGTCGTCGGCATACTCAAGTGCGGCGCTCTTGGTCATGCCGCGAACCGCGAATTTGGTGGCGTTGTAAGCCAGGCCGCCGGCTTGCCCGACAAAGCCGGAAACCGAGGAGATGTTGACGATGGATCCCTGGCCGGCTTTGCGCATGGATGGGATGACATGCTTGATGCCGTAGAAGACCGAGGATTCGTTAAGCGCCACGACCTTCTGCCATTGGGCATCGTTCATTTCCTCGGACTTGCTGCTGTAGCTCATGCCGGCGTTGTTGACCAGTACGGTGACCGGACCGAAGGCACGTTCGCTCTCTTCGACGACGTGCGCCCAGTCTTCCTCGCTGGTGACGTCATGCTTGACGAACAGGGCGTTGGGGCCAAGCTCCTCGGCCAGTTGCTGCCCTTTCTCTTCTTGGATGTCGGTGAGTACCACCTTGGCGCCCTCCTCAACGAAGAGACGTGCGTGTGCGGCGCCCATACCATCCGCGCCGCCGGTGACAATGGCTACTTTTCCTGTTAGACGTTCAGACATCTTTGTTCCTTTCTTGTGCCGTACCACGGCGTTGAGTCACGGTACATGGCTTCGTGCTGCTGCATTGCAGAGCGGAGTTGTTCTCATGATACCAGTGTTTTGCTGGATGACGAGCGGAACTCAGGTTTTGGATGGAAATCAAGTTAGATAGGGTGCTTGCTGAGAGCAGGAACGCCGTGAGCTTCCCTTTTGCGAACGTATGCAGTAGGTTGGAGCACAGTAGGGTAACGATGGCGCTGTCTGTGAGGAAGGAACACGTATGACGAATGCAGGGATCAGAGATGTAGCCAAGGCTGCGGGGGTTTCCATTTCGACGGTTTCGCGCGCATTCACACGTCCGGACCTGGTATCTGACAAGACGCGGCAAAAGGTGTTGGAGACCGCTGATAGTCTGGATTTCAACATATCCCGTTCCGCCACAACGCTCAAGTCGGGCCAAACCTACCGTGTGGCCATGCTGATGAACGAGGAGATTACCAGCTGGTTCAATACGCAGGTGTTTGCCGGCATCGAATCGGTGATGCATCCTGCCGGCTACGACATCTCGCTGTTTCAGCACGTTGACACTGCGGAAAACCGACGTGATTTTTTTGATAACCTACCGGTCAGACGTAATGTGGATGCGGTATTCGTGGCTTCGTTCGCGGTGGCGCGCCATGAGGTGGAACGACTCGAGCGCATCCATGTGCCGATCGTGGGTATCAACACTCCCAGTGTCAAGGGATTCGACGCGGCGGTGAGCATTGATGATGAGCAGGGCATGTATACGGCGGCACAGCATCTCATCAATCTCGGGCATCGCCATATCGTCTATGTGTGTTCGCAAAGCAATTCCATCAATTCCAGTATCGACAAGCGCACGAGCGGGTTCGTAAAGGCGTGCGAGGCGGCCTCGGAACGGGATTTGCAATGGGAGGTGCTTGAGGTGCCACGTGGGCGCGATTTTGCCGACTCGGCCTTGGCGGCCCTGCTTGGGCTGTCGCATTTTCCTGACGCCATCTGCTGCCAGACCGATATGATGGCCATACCGGTGCTGCTGAAACTGCGCAAGTACGGGCATATCAGCCCGCAGGATTACTCGATTATCGGCTTTGATGACAGTCCTAACGCCGATACTGTCGACCTGACCACTATGCGACAGGATCCCAAGGAGATGGGGCAGTGGGCAGCCAAACAGGCGCTCGACCTCATTGCCGGCAACAGTCTGGTCGAACCGTTCCGTACGGTTCGACCGCAACTGGTGCTGCGAGGCACTGACGCCACCTTCGATCGCGGTTGAACGGCAGCCCTAAGCCGCCCCGCGCTACATCACCGTTAGTGCGCATACCGACAGTATGAGAGGGTATGACACATAAAACACCCATTTGACCCAGCTGTGCTTCCGGTCGTATCCCAGCTCCTCGTTGCGCCAATGCAGTGCCACCACGCCAAAAGCCGGAGTGACGCCAAACAGGGCGCCCAACAAGCCGGCACCGAACATCATGACGGTTTCGGTGCGGCACAGATAGAAGATAAGACAGCATGCCAAAGTGAGCACACCGAGGTTGATGAACTGCTGACGCACACCCACCCGGCATATCAGCATCCAGGCAAATCCGGCCGCCGCCACCAGCACCTGCATGAGTCGCCCCTGACTGGCCGGCAGCGATCTCGCCCAACGGATGGCCGCCAGCACAACCAGGCTTACCAAGAGAGCGAACGTCGGGTTCTGCGAACTCCAGTCCACGCTCGTGCCGGTGGTGGTGAGGTCGTAAGGCACTTCGGCGAGCAGGGCCAAGACCAGCAGGCTTGCCATGTATCGACCTAGGTTGCGTGTATGACGCAGTCCCTGAACCAACAGCCAGGAATACAGGGGAGTGGCTGCCCATAGCAGACTTTCGCTCAGCACGGTGAGCGTGAGCCCGGTCATGGTCATCTGGCTTGCATCGGATCGCAACGCGGCCCCTGAACCACCGGTGCCGGCCAATGCCGGAATCATGGTGGTGCCGAGGGTGCCTACAGCCAGCAGCGTGGTTGCGATCACCTTGATGCGGAAGTCGGAGAGACCACGCCGCCGTGCCCGGCGCATACCGGTGCCGTCTGCGTTACGTTGTCTGCTGGTGTTCCTGCTCATCGTGTCTCTCCTTGTGGCTGTTGACGTTCGTATCATATCGTCGCCGGTAGCGGTGGTCGCTGTGACGTAGTTGCTGTAGCCGTCATTCTATGCAACAGAAATGCTTACATATTAGGGTATATAAATTGTTATATACATGTTTGTATTCAAGTAGATAACTTCCGAGACGAATTTCCTGTGCGGGCACTCAGCCTACATGATAAACACGGCGAAGCTCTGCGGCCCGATCGACAATGCGTCGTCCAGAGGCTGCACCGTTCCGAGGGCGGTCGCGGCTCGGACAGCCGCATGCATACGGACGCTCTCCGGTAGCTTCACCTGCTCTTCGCGAGTGCCCGGGTTGAGTGCCACGAGCACCCGCCGGTCATCGTCGGTAGCATGATCTGAGAAGCGCTCGTATACCAAGGAACGCCCCTCGCTCGCAGCGGCCAAGACCTGCAACCGAGCGCCGGCATCAAGCGCGCGCACGGTATCGCGTAGGTGCAGCAGCGATTTCACCCAATTCAGCATGGAATCGCTCTCGCCGCTCTGATCGGCTACCGTTGCAGTGGTTCGTTCATCTTCCACCGGCAAGTACAGTTGGCTGGCAGGCGCCGTGGAGAAGCCGAGGTTGGCGCTATGATCCCACTGCATGGGGGTACGACTGCCGGTGCGCGAGAACCCGCCCTCTTTGGTGTGCAGCTTGCGGTAGCTCATGCCCAGCTCGTCGCCGTAATATACAAACGGTACGCCGGGCAAGGTGAGCAGCATGCCGTAGGCCACCTTGCGCTCACGTTCGCTCAGACGGGGCGCCAGTCGTGGGGTGTCGTGGTTGCAGGTGATGAGGCTGAAGTAACCGCCGAGCTGTTGCGCATCCTCAAGCCGGGGCAAGTATTCATCAAGGAAGCGTGTGGCACTCTGCCCGCTGTCGGAATTGAAGTAACTGGCGTCGCCCTGCCTGCTTAACGGGTCGTCGGTGTCGCGAGCCATCATGGCGTAGCCGTTTGGATTGCCGTCCCAACGCCAGTCCAGGTAGAAATCCATGTCGAATCCCGCGCTCAGTGCCTGATCGGGCACACCCCATTCCGAAACGAAAGCGGAGTTCGGGTAATCATTCTTGACCGTGGTGAACATGCGACGCCAGGCCTTGATGGTTTCAGGCTTGTCCTCGCCGTCGTTTTTGACCAGCGAGTTGGCCATATCGACCCGGAACCCGTCGCAGCCCAGGGCGAGCCAATATTCCATGACGTCAATCATGGCCTGCTGTGTGCGTAATGCGGCAGGGGAGTCCGGAGGCATCTGCCAAGGCTTATCGCGATGGGCGAATCCATAGTTCAGCGCTGGCTGGCATTTGAAGAAGTTGAGAATATAGGCGCCGTCGCGCTCGCTCTCGCCTCCGATGAACGGCATGGAGTAGCCCTCCATCGCGCTGCCGGTCCAAATATAACGGTCTGAGTATTCGTTGTGTTCCGGTCTGCGGCTCTGCTGGAACCATTCATGCTCTTCGCTGGTGTGGCCTGGCACCAGGTCAAGCAGCACGTGCATGCCGCGCTCGTGAGCCATGGCAAACAGTCGTACCAAATCGTCGTTGGTGCCGTAGCGGGGGGCTACCTTGCGGTAATCAAGCACATCGTATCCGGCATCTTTGAAGGGAGAATCGAAGCACGGGTTGATCCACAGTGCGTTGCATCCCAAGTCTTTGATGTAATCGAGTTTTGAGCAAATGCCTGGGATGTCGCCGATGCCGTCACCATTGCTGTCGGCAAAGCTCTGCGGATATATCTCGTAGAATCTGGCTTCTTCCAGCCACTTCGGGCGAGGCGGCAGCGTGTGTTCTCGGTTGCGATGCGGGTCCGGTTGTGGTTGAGGTGTTGCCTGAGGTGTCGGTGTCTGCTGTTGTGGCTGCTGCGCCTGCTGTCGCTGTTTCTGTGAGGTTTCGCTCATCGTCGTTCCTTAACTCCGGTGTTGTGGTGTTCGTCGTCGAACCGGTGTGGCCTGTATCTGGTGGCGTTGTTGCCAGTCTACATACTACAGGATTATGCAAACGCTAGCAGACCGGTGTTTTCTGTACGCTATGATGCGCGTGTTCTGTATCCCGCAAAAGGCGAAATATGGCGTATAGCGGCGAAGAGAAGGGTATGGGAGAGAAGGAATTCTTTTGTTTGTGGCGTCAGATGTCATATGAATTTGCATACGTTTGCAAAACCGTGTACACTGCTGACTTAGACAACGACAGTTACGGTGCTGTACCGCGCAGATGCTGTGCAGCGTGTGGCGCACGAGCTGGGGATTTGCCTGCTATATAAGAAGAGAACTCAGATATTGAGGAGGTCAAAGATGACTAACGTAAAGCGGATTATGGGCGCGGGCCTTGCCTTGGCGCTGACCATGGGAGTCGCTGCATGCGGCTCGGGTTCCGACTCCAGTGCTTCCGGCGACGACAAGAACGTGAATCTCACAGTATGGAGCTCGTCTGAAGATCAGGCAAAATCAGATTCCTGGCTGCCTACTATGGAACGTGAGTTCGAGAAGGCTCATCCCGACTACAAGATCACATGGAAGAACTCCGTGGTCGCCGAAGGCGATGCCGCCACCACCGTCAAGCAGGACCCGTCCGCGGCTGCTGACGTATACCTCTTTGCCAACGATCAGCTCGGTCTGCTCGTCCAAGCCCAGGCCATCGGCGAACTGAGCGACGACGCCGCGGCGCAGGTCAAGAAGCAGGATGACGAATCGATGATCAAGTCCGTTACCGGCGAGGACGGCAAGATCTACGGCGTTCCTTACACCGGCAATACCTGGTTCATGTACTACAACAAGTCCAAGTTCTCCGCCGACGACATCAAGTCGCTCGACACCATGCTCTCCAAGGGCAAAGTAAGCTTCGATCTCGGCAACTCGTGGTACTTGCCCGGATTCTATCTCGGTGCCGGCGCCAACGTATTCGGCAAGGACGGCGACCAGAAGAGCGACGGCATCAACCTGGGCGACCATGCTGCCGATGTCTCCACTTATTTGGCGAAGCTGGTCAACAACCCCAACTTTGTGCTTGACAACAACGGTGCCGGTCTTTCGGCGCTCAAGGACGGCACTGCGGACGTGTTCTTCTCGGGAACCTGGGACGCAGACAACGCCAAGCAAGCTTTGGGCGACAATTACGCCGCCGCGGTGCCGCCTACTTTTACCACCGACTCCGGAACCTATCCCATCGCGCCCTTCGCGGGTTCCAAGGCAGTAGGCTACAACCCGAATTCCAAGAGCCCTAAGGTCGCTTCGCAGTTCGCCGCCTTCCTCGGCTCCACGCAGGCGCAGAAGAAGCATTACGAGATGCGTTCCGTGGTGCCTTCCGACAAGTCGTTGGCCTCGAGCGTCACAGGCGATTCCGCCGCCCAGGCGCAGATGGACACCATCTCCAGTGTGGCGCGTGTGCAGTCCACGTTGCCGGCGATGGGTGACTTCTGGGATCCGTGCGACAACTTCGGCAAGGCGTTGACCAACAAGGAGGTCACCGTCGACAACGCGGCACAGAAGACCGCTGATTGGGCCGCGGCCTACAAGAAGTAGTACCGAGCATCTTCCGGCCGCCGGTGAGTGTGACGCTCCCGGCGGCCGGAGCGCTTAAGGTGAAGGAAACGGTTATGAGTGAAGTATCGGCAGCCCCGACGCGGCGACGTCGGCCGGCGAACCATGACAAGCGCAGCAAACGCGCCACGGTGCGCGTGAATTCCGATGGGTTGACCCCGTCGCCATATTCCGCCAGGAATGCTTGGACCAAGGGTGATGTAGTGACCCGTGGTTCGTTCCTGATATTCGGCTTGGGCAATCTGGCGCGCCGGCAGTTCGCCAAAGGCGTGCTGTTCCTGCTGTGCGAGGTCGGTATCATCGCCTATCTGGCCACCAGCGGCGTGAAGTACCTGTCCAAATTCGGCACGCTTGGCACCGCCACGCAGACCAAAGTGAAGGTCGACGGCTTCTGGGTGTATCAGGCCGGCGACAACTCCGTGCAGATTCTGCTGTACGGCGTCATGGCGGTGTTCGCCGTCGTCGCTCTTGTGCTGCTGTCGGTGCTTTCCGCACGTAGCGCGTACAAGGCTCAGGCGACACTGGAGGACGGTTCCGTGCCGCTCACCTTCCGTCAGGACGTGCGTTCGCTCGCCGACTCCAATGCTGCGGTGGGGCTGATGACACTTCCCACGCTCGGCATCATCGTCTTCACCGTGCTGCCGCTGGTGTTCATGATCTCGATGGCGTTCACCAGCTATGACAAGAACCATACCGTGCTGTTCAGCTGGGTCGGATTGCAGAACTTCGGCCGCCTGTTCAGCTCGTCCACCTCCAGCCACGACATCAACCTGAACATGTTCCTTTCGGTGCTGGGCTGGTCGCTGGTCTGGGCGTTCTTCGCCACGTTCCTCAACTTCTTCCTCGGCATGTTCCTGGCCATGATCATCAACCGTAAGACCACGCGGTTCAAGGGCTTCTGGCGTGCATGCTTCTCCATGTCGGTGGCCGTGCCGCAGTTCGTCTCGTTGCTGGTCATGAACACCATGCTCCAGCAGGACGGCGCCATCAACCGTCTGCTCATGAACTGGGGTGTCACCAGCGGCCCGCTGCCATTCCTTTCGGATGCCACCTGGGCCAGGGTCACGGTCATCATCGTGAATCTGTGGGTCGGCATTCCTTATACGATCATGCAGATCACCGGCATCCTGCAGAACATTCCGGCCGACCAGTACGAGGCGGCCATGCTCGATGGAGCCAACTGGTGGCAGCGTTTCCGCAACGTCACCATACCCTACATCTTCTTCGTGATGACCCCGTACCTCATCACCACCTTCACCGGCAACATCAACAACTTCAACATCATCTACCTGCTTACCGCCGGCGGCCCCACACCGGTCGGCCAGTCCGCTGGCAAGACCGACCTGCTCATCACCTGGCTCTACAAGCTTACGGTCGATAAATCCCAATACAACCTTGGTGCGGTAATCGGCATCCTGACGTTTATCGTGCTCGCCACGATCTCGCTGCTCACCTATCGCAGCTCCGCATCGTACAAGAACGAGGAGGCGTTCAATGCCTAGCTCAACTCGCGCCACCACAGGCGCCACCGAACGCAACGAGGTTCAAACCTCTCAGCATGCCGAACATAACACGTCCGCCGTCCAAGCCAAAGCGCGTACCAAAACGCCGTTCTGGCAGGACCAGCGCAAACGCCGAATCCTAGGCGACGTGTTTACACACCTGTTTCTGGCCATCCTGGCGGTCATCTGGCTGTTGCCCATCGTCTGGGTGTTCCTCGAGGCCTTCAACAAGGACCCATCGCCATATCAGAACACGTTCTTCCCACGTCAGTACACGCTTGACAACTTCAAACAGCTGTTTACGCAGACTGACGTGCTGAACTTCCCCCGCATGTTCCTCAACACGTTCTTCATCGCATGCTGCTCATGCGTGATATCGTTGTTCCTGCTGCTCTCGGTCGCGTTCTGCATGTCCCGTCTGCGTTTCGGCGGACGCAAGGCGTTCATGAACATCAACCTGGTGCTCGGCATGTTCCCCGGCATCATGTCGGTCATTGCCATCTACTTCATCTTGAAGACGTTCGGCCTGACGCAAGGCAAGTTCGTGCTGGTGGCGCTGATTCTGGTCTACTCGGCCGGAGCCGGTGCCGGTTTCTACGTGATGAAGGGGTATATGGACACCATCCCCAAATCGCTTGACGAGGCCGCCTACCTTGACGGAGCCACCAAGTGGCAGGTGTTCACCAAGATCATCATCCCGCTGTGCAAGCCGATGATCGTCTACCAGACCATCTCTAGCTTCCTGTCGCCGTGGCTTGACTTCGTGATGGTCAAGGCCATCGCCCGCACGCAGGACAACTACACTGTGGCGCTTGGTCTGTGGCAGATGCTGCAGAAGGAGTACATCAACCAGTGGTACGCGCGCTTCGCCGCAGGTGCCGTCTGCGTCTCGATTCCGATCGCCATCCTGTTCATCATCATGCAGAACTTCTATCAGGAGTCCGTTACCGACGGGTCCACGAAGGGCTGACTCGTTCCGTTTGATGGTGCTGCATCGCCCCGCCACCTCAATCCCATGGGATGGTGGGGCTTTGTCTTGCCGCATGCCTGTGACGGCAGGTCTTCGCCGTCGGATTCTCCACCATCAGCCACGACTGGGAAAGGACGTTCATGCCAGTCTCACCGCAGCACGACCCCGCAGATTTCGATTGTGCGTACCCTTATTATTCGGGTCCACTTGGTGCCCGCTGTACCGACGGTTCCACACAGTTCACGCTCTGGGCCCCCACGGCCTCGGCTGTGCGGCTTCGACTGTATGCCACCGGTCGGGGAGGAGCTGCCTGGACGACATTCGACCTTGAATCGGGCGATGGGGGATCGTGGAACGTCACGGTTGCGCAACGGCTGGACGGTACCTACTACGACTACGAGCTGGACTTTCCCGACGGTTCGAGCACCACCAGCCCCGACCCGTGGGCCAAGGCGAGTGGCGCCAACGGCGTGCGCAGCATGGTGGTCGATCTTGCCTGCACAGATCCGCAGGGTTGGAGCCGCGACCGCTCGCCACGGATAGCACGGCACAGCACAGTCGTGTGGGAGACTCATATCGGCGATTTCAGCAACGACGTTCACAGCGGTGTCCCCGCCGAGCATCGTGGCAAATACGCAGCCTTTTGCGATATGGGAACCAGCGTGGACGGAGCCGGAGCGTTCCCAACCGGCATAGACTACCTCACATACCTTGGGGTGACGCATATCCAGATCATGCCCTTCTACGACTACGGTTCAGTGGATGAAACCAAGCCGGGCGGATACAACTGGGGATATGACCCCGTGGCCTATGATGTGCCGGAAGGCTCCTACAGCAGCGATCCCGACGACGGCGCCTGTCGAATCCGCGAATGCAAAGCGATGATTCAAGCGTTGCATCAATCTGGTTTCCGCGTCATCATGGACGTGGTCTATAACCACATGTACACGCCGGACAACTCCTTCGAACGCATAGCGCCAGGGTATTTCTGCCGTCGCACAGCGTCGGGAACGCTGAGAGACGGTTCGGGCTGTACCAACGACATGGCCAGCGAACACCCCATGTTCCGACGTTTCATCGTCGAATCACTGCAATACTGGGTGAGTGAATACCACGTGGACGGTTTCCGCTTCGATCTGATGGGATTGATCGACGTGCAGACCATGAACGAGGCGCGCCGCGCCATCAACCGGTTGCCCGGCGGCAACGACGTGCTCATGTACGGCGAACCGTGGGTAGCCAACGAAAAAGATACGCGTGATGTACCGGCAACGCTGGTCTGGGGGACAGGGTTGAAATCGCTGGATGACGGCATCGGATGGTTCTGCGACGACTTGCGCGACTGCATTAAAGGCAGTGTGATGGACGAGCGCTCGCATGGCTTCGTCAACGCAGGGTCAGGCGGCGCGGATGCCGACGATTCGAATACAGCCCGGCGGCTGCTGAAAATATTGACGGAACCGGGGGATGCAGGGAGGCAAATTCACTACGTTTCCGCCCACGACGACCTGACATTGTGGGACAAACTGTGCCTCACGATGCGCGAGAACCCCACCACGGCGGATTTCGGCGCACAGACAGTGCTGCCGCATCAGGGTGATGCGCGTATGGCGCGTGGCTCCGCAATTTCCGACGATGCCAGTGTCCACGACATGCTGGCAGCCAATGCCATCGCTGCCGGACTGGTGTTCACCGCGCCTGGCACGCCGTTCCTGCTTTCTGGCGAGGAGTTCGCCAGAACCAAGTTCGGCTGCGACAATTCATTCGATCGCAGCGCCGAATTGAACCGGCTTGATTGGAATCGAGCCGCACGTTTGTCGCCTTTGGTGCAGTGGTATCGCCGGCTCATCATACTGCGCAAGCGATATCCTGCGCTGTACGACGCTCCTCGCACACCGCTGCATGCCGGCGACGGTACGCTCGCCTTCGCTGTCGGACAGGGGAACGAAACCCTGCTGGTCGCCGCCAATGCGAGCGCGGATGCCTGCGAATTCGATATTGCCTGTGATGCTGCTGGTCTGCCGTTGGCTGCGGGGCGTCGTGAGGAAGCCGACGGAGGCACATGTGCCGGTTGCAGCACCGCCGTGGGCTGGGAGCTACTTGCCGACTCTGCAGTTGCGCTGCGTGCGGACGGCGTCGTCAAGAGCGGCGTATGTTCGAGCGGTAGCCGTTCTGCTGCCGATCATGCTACTGGTTCCCGTTCCGTCGGCTTCCGTTGCCCGGGTGTTCATCAGGCCAATAGCGGAATCGGTTCCGGTGAGGTCGTCCCCGATAAGGTCGCTGCCCCTGCTGCCGCCATTGTCCCCGCTAAAATCTGCTCTGTGCACATGCCACCGCGTTCACTGTGCATCTGGCGGCGTACGGCGTGATGCGGTGACATATCGTGACTCAGCGGTCGTCTTCGACGCGTGCGCGATGGCAAATTGCACTATATGGCGCAAATATCGACAAAAATAGCCTGTTTTCTGTCGATATTTGCGCCAATGTCTAAAAATGTGTCAGTCGGGAGAATGGCTGGCTAGGATGCGAAGCAATGGGGTGCGGTGCTGCGACACGGTTATCCACAGTGGGCATAAAGCGCGAAGCGTTCGACCACATTGCTGTGATGAAGGTCGCTGGTGGTTCCGATGCAGATATTGTTGCGGCATGCATCAACATGAATCATTGCCGAGTTGCGTCAGCCGTGCCCATCGCAACCATCGTTGCGCCGTGCCTCGCCATGGGTCTGAGCACAAACAGTTGTCGCGTTATTGGCATAAAGGCGTTCTTGTGAAGCCGTATCCGAACGTTTATGCCGATGCGTGCGTATGGGAGCGGCTAAGTCGCGTCGAAAGGATGCTATGGGTCGAACGTGCACTCAGTCTGGTGCATCCGGACTGGGTATTCGCCGGATTGAGCGCCGCTGCCATACATCGCATCGCAGGCCCGTCTTATTGGTATGACGAGTCGACAATATACATTGCGACTCAGGGGCGAACCAGACGCGGGACTGGCCGCCGGCTTCAGCACATTCACTCAGAATCAAAGGATTGCAATACCGTGCAGGGGGTGCGGGTGACAAGCGTTGCTGACACACTGTTTGCCTGTGCCGGCATGATGCCGTTTCGCGACGCACTGAGCATGTTTGACTCCGCGTTGAGTCTGGGCAAAGTGATGCACAGCCAGTTAGAGTCTACGTTGGCGTGCATGCGTCAAGGGAAAACAAAACTGGTGCCTTTGGTTGCTCATGCAAGTGAACATAGCGGGAGTGTAGGAGAGTCGCTGTGTCGCGGCACGTTGTTGGAGGAAGGCTTTCCGCCGCCGCTCATGCAGGCGGTGCACCGTAATCCTTACCGTCCGGGACGCGTGTTCAGAACAGATTTCGAGTTTTCTTTGAGTGATGGCGGTGTGGTCATTGTTGAATTCGATGGTATGCAGAAGTACACCGATCCTGCGATGACCGGGAACAGCAGCATTCGGCGGGTGGTGCAGGAAGAGCAGCAGCGTGAGCGCGCGCTGCTTGCAGAACCGAATGTTACGGCGATCATACGGTGTACCTATAGCGAAATGATGGATCGAGAGCCATTGGTCGCAGCCTTGAGCCGTGCCGGCGTACCTCGATCAATCAAGCGATGGTATGCCCCGTCTCAGCTATGACGCATTTTTGGACATATGACGCAAATATCGACAAAAAACAGGCTATTTCTGTCGATATTTGCGTCATGTAGCGCAATGCATCACGCTGGGGATGGGGAGTGGGCGGGTGAAAGCATCGTGCTGTGAGGCTTGCGTTGGATGGGCGAGCACAGATATGCGACGGGCTTGTTCCGACGATTGTTGTGTGTCGGAACAAGCCCGTTTGCGTTGGACGCTCAGATCAGACCAGCAGCCAAGCGGTCCCGTCCTGTGCCAGCTGACCGTTGCCGTCCAGCTCGCCGGAGGTGAGGACGACTTCGCCGTCCGGCAGCTGCACTGGTTGATCGCCGAAGTTCGTCACGCTCACGAACGTACGATTCGCATCATCGGCGGTGGGACGGCTGTAGGCAATGACATCGTCTCCCATATCCTTCCACTCAAAGCTCGTGGTGTCGCCGGTGGCGGTGAGCAATTGAGCGCGCAACACCAAAGCGCGGCGGTACAGGGTGAGCATCGACGTGCTGTCTCCAGCCTCGCTACTGGCTGCGAAATCCTTGAACCAGAGCGGCTGAGGCAGATGCGGGTCTGCGCTGGCAGTGCCGTCAGCACGGGTTGCGGGGGAGAACCCGAAGGAAGCGCCAGTACCGAAGGATTCGCTCCAGTCGGCGGCTTGCGGTGCATCGTCGGCGGTCCACGGCAGCGGTACGCGGCAGCCGTCGCGCCCCTTGTCGGTGAAGTTCTGATGGGTGCGGAACGGTGTGGGGTCTTCGAGTCGATCCCACGGAATATCCGCCACTTCGTACAGGCCGAGCTCTTCGCCCTGGTAGATGTAGACGGAACCAGGCAGGCCGGCTTCCATCAGGATGGCGGCGCGTGCACGCTTGGCACCCAGTGCGCGGTCTTCGGGATAGGTGGTGCCGTCGCGCATGAGCCAATCCTTGGCCAGCTGATGGGAATCGGGAGCCGGTACCTGCGGCAGTCCGTAGCGGGTGGCGTTGCGCGGCATGTCATGGTTGCTCATCACCCACGTGGCCGTGGAGCCGCCGCTGTGCGCCGCCGAGTCCAATCCGTCCTCGATCGCCTTGCGCATAGCCTGTACGGTCCATGCGGCGCTGGAAAGCTGGAAGTTGAACACCTGTCCCAGCTCGTCAGGGGAGGCATAGAGATGCTGGTGCTCGGGCACCACCCAAGACTCGCCCACAGCGAAGCGGGGCGGGTTGTACTCGTTGAAGACTTGGCGCCACTCTTTGTAGATCTCGTGCACCTCCGGCCTGTCCCACATGGGGTTCACTCCTTCGAGCACACCCTGCTGGTTGTTTTCCACGGTGAATTCGCGGCCGAGCTCCTCAAGCGGTTTGGAATCGAAATCCTTGGCCAGTCCGTGGGCCACGTCGATGCGGAAGCCGTCGGTGCCGTGGTCGCTCCAGAAGCGCAGGGTCTTCTTGAATTCCTCGTGCACGTCCGGGTTCTTCCAGTTCAGGTCGGGCTGTTCGGCGGCGAAGATGTGGAAGTACCACTGGCCGTCCGGCACCTGTTCCCAAGCGCTGCCGCCGAAGAGGGAACGCCATTCGTTGGGAGGCAGTTCGCCATGCTCGCCGCGCCCGTCGCGGAAGATGTAGCGGTCGCGTGCGGCCGAGCCGGGCTGGGAGGAGAGCGCTTCCTTGAAGAGTTCGTGGCGGTTGGAGGTGTGGTTGGGGACGATGTCCACGATCACCTTGATGCCGGCGGTGTGCGCGGCTTCTACCATGGCGTCAAAATCGTCCATGGTGCCCAGGCGGGGATCGACGTTGCGGTAGTCGTCCACGTCGTAGCCGCCGTCGGCGAGCGCTGAGGGGTAGAAGGGGGAGAGCCATACGGCATCGATGCCGAGGGCTTTGAGGTAGTCCATTTTCTCGGTGATGCCGGCGATGTCGCCGATGCCGTCGCCGTTCACGTCCTTGAAGCTGCGTGGATAGATCTGGTATACGACCGCTTGCTTCCACCAGTCGCTGCGTGCGTTGTTGTCGGTCATGCTGCCTCCTTTGGTCTGAGCGTGCGATGCTGTATTGTGACGTCGCAGCATCGTTCTTATGACAACGCTAGCATAGCAGATTTAACAAACAACACGAGGGAGGTTTGAGGTTATCTGGGACGATGTGAAATACTACGGAACGAAAGCGTTTTCATGACGGTGATGAGTGCGCTACAACTGGGGCGCCATGCTCTATTGCGCTGTGTGACAACATCAGCGTGCGTTCGTGCGGTGTACTGACTCGCTGCAATGCTGTGAGTCAGTGGGCTGCCATACTGTGTTGTGCTCGTGCCTCGGTGCGTTGGTGGCAGTGAGGCTTTGCCTAGTGGCTAGCGGTTTTTGGGCGGTTTGGTGGAGTTGCGGAAGATGATGGTTGCCTCATAGGTACTTGGCAAGGCCGCCGGAGTCGAGGTGTCGCTGGCTGGCTCGCCTTCGCCCATCGCCTGCGCCAAGCTGGTGCCAACGAGCCGGCCCATCGCCGCAGGGTCCTGGCGCACGGTGGTCAGTCCGATCTGCCGAGCAATGTCGATGTCGTCGAAACCAGTGATTGATACGTCTTCGGGCACACGGTAGCCAAACCCTTGCAAACGGCTGAACAGGGGAGCCGCCAAGGAATCTTGTTCGCAGCAGATTGCTGTAGGCATGGAGGCAAGAGCGAACAGCTGGTTGAGCGCTGAGTCAATGGCTCCCTCACCCTCCGGTACAGTGATGATATTCGGCTCCACTCCAGCCCGCTCGCACTCTGTTATGAATCCTTTGGCTCTCAGGCTGGCGCTGAAATGCAACGCATTGGCACCTTCGCTCTCGTTGGGGAACGTGAGGAAGGCGATGCGACGGTGGCCCAAGGAAATCAGATGGCGGGCGACCCGGCGCATCGCCTCCTCATCGTCAATGCCGACGCTCACGTCAAAGGCGGCGGGAGGTATGGCATTGATGCCG
This sequence comes from Bifidobacterium sp. ESL1133, assembly GCF_058107325.1. NCBI lineage: Bacteria > Bacillati > Actinomycetota > Actinomycetes > Bifidobacteriales > Bifidobacteriaceae > Bifidobacterium > Bifidobacterium sp. ESL1133. Next base: position 309,067 of record NZ_JBYLUI010000001.1, read on the forward strand.
GCCACGGGCACGTGCATGGTTTTGAGCCGTTCCACTTCGCGGCCCTCAATATCGAACGAAGCCACTACCACAGCGTCTACATTGCGCCGTATCGGCAGCTCTTCGAAAAAGCTGCGCCGTTGTGCGCTGCTGCTCACCTGATAGAACACCATGTCGTACCCCAACGGCTGCAACACTTCGCTCAGTCCTTCATACACGTGCGCGTTGAACCATGAGGATGAGCGGTCGTTAATGAGCAATGCCACGCGATGCGTCTGCCCGGTCTGCAGCAGGGAAGCGGAGCGGGATATGGAGAAGTCGAGGCTCCGGGCTGCGCTGAGTACGCGTTCGCGAGTTGCGGCAGCCACGAGATCGGGATGCCGGAACGCGCGTGAAACCGTGGTGATAGACACCCCCGCCTGTTCGGCCACGTCTTCGATGCTGGCTTGCATATGCTCTCCTGCCTTCTGCTTATCCCTAATTCTAGCGTGCGCGTAGCCCCGAGCCACTTGCCGAGGGGAGCAGGTTTATCGGTTTTGTCAGTTTATTGGCGCAGGCGCTGGTTCATACTGCGGGCGGTGAGCTTGGCGTAGACGATATTGATAATCCAGACCAGCGCGTAGATGCCGACGAAGGTACCCAGGAACAGGGGAAGCTCCTTGGTGAGTATGAACGCCCAGCCATTGACCGACATCCATACCATCACCAGTGCGAACGTCAGCGCGCAATGGATGGCATAATCTTGCGTGGCCGAGGTCGTCGCATCGCCGCTCATGCCGGGCAGACTGTAGCCGATGCCCATTTTGGCACGGAACGCCTGCTCCATGTCGGAAGCGTGCGGGGTGCCTGAGAACGCGTCGCTGACGGCATCGGGCATGAGCAGTCGGCGCATGAGCGAGGCGCAATAGGCTCCGGGCCAGAACTGGACCACATGCTGGGCTGCCTTCGGCATGACACCGATGGGGAAGTAGACGCAGGAGAGGAATCCTGCCGCCGTGCCGAGGAACGAGGTGAGACCCGAGGCGGCGGATTGGGTTCGAATACCCGCGTTGAAGGCGTAGCACAGCAGTGAGCTGAGCGCGGCGGCCAGTAGCATGACTGCGAGGAACAGCACATCCGTTCGCACATCTCGCCATGGCAGGGTAATGCCGTCGGTGAGCGTGAAGTAACCACGGCCTTGGCTGCCGCCGGTCCAGTTGGAGGCCATGGTGTCCTTCAAAAAGAGCAGGTAGAGCACGAACCCGATGAGCGCGTTGATGAGCGAGAAGAACGTGGCCGTGCGGTTGCATAGGTAGAGTGTGATGTTTCTATGGGCACGAGTGAGCATATTGATGTCTTTCGGTGAATTTTGGTCATAAGAGGCTTAATTTTGGAGGCCCTTTCGTTCCGTGAGTACTTTTGGAAGGAAATTCTGAGTTTCGGATTTGCAAAACAGCGGAGTTTCAGCGTTTTGCAAATTGGTTAGCGAGACAACTCTCTTAAAAGTGCTCACGGAATGCAGTTAGCGGTCAGGTTTTCGCGCACTGTGAGCTGCGGGTCGAGCACGCTGTTCTGGAAGACCACACCGATGGTGGGTCGCCCCGTGCCGGTTCGCTGCCGCAGGACCGCTTGCTGCCGGGCGCGTTCATAGTCCGGGTAGGTTATGGTGCCACCGTCGGGCTTGGAGATGCCGATGAGCATGGAGATGGTGGTGGATTTCCCGGCACCGTTCGGCCCGATGATGGCGGTGAGGCTGCCGCGCTCGATGCCGAGGGTCACGTCGTCCACCGCCCGGTGGCTGCCATAGTATTTGGTGAGATGATTGGCCCGGAGCAATGTCGCCATCGCTATCACGCCCTTTCGTATTCGTTGCGTTTGGTGCAAACATGAGTCTGCCCCAAAACCGGCGTGTGCAAAAGCGAAAACGGTCAAGCGGTCGGCCCGCAATGGTGAGCGGTGTACGCCAGCCCGTGAGTGGACAGCCAATCATGATATGCTCGAGGCGAGCGATGTGAGCGACTTTAAGCAACGATATAAAGTAACCGCATGGCTCAAGTGAAGACAAAAACGCAATTCGGGCGCTCGCCCGATAGAGCCGGTAGGTAGCCCGGCCGCCTCGCCAGAGGTAAGTAACCTGCCCCTCCGGGTTGTCCCTTCTTCATGGAACACAAACATGGAGGGACAATATGGCAAGCCGAAGCGGAACGCTGACGGTGTATTTCGAGGACCCGTTTTGGGTCGGGGTCTTTGAGCGAAACGAAGGTGAACAGCTTTCGGCCGCGAAAGTGACGTTCGGCGCGGAACCCAAAGACCGTGAAATATATGATTTCATACTTCACCACTACGATGAGTTGGAATTCAGCCCAGCCGTACCGGTTCAGCTGAAACCAGCTAAAAAATGCGGCGCGAAACGGCTCAGCAGGGACGCCCAAAAGGCAATGCGCGCCGACGGCATTGGCACCAAGGCGCAGCAGGCGCTCAAACTTCAACAGGAGCAGCGGAAGCAGGGGCGCAAAGCACGGTCGAAAGAAGACAAGAGACTGCTGCAAGAACAACGGTTCCAGCTTAAACAGATGAAACGCAGACGCAAGCACAAAGGGCATTAAGCAATATTCGATGCAGCGCTTCGAGATGGTTCACAGCGCAGCACATCCAACAGTGATTGCCGGCAAGGGCGCGCAGAGCAGTTGCTCCTGCACGCCGCAGAGTGTCGCCGCTCTTGGGTTTCCACCGCGTCGGTTAGACTGAATGCAGTTGATAAGGCTGCGCGCTGCTAGGTTGGCAAGGACAACAAGCGACGGCACATAGCGCAGCGGGACGAGGAGCGGAGCCAAGTTGGCAGAGGCACAGAACAAACCGGGATACACCGACCAGTCGTTGATTCGCAATTTCTGCATCATCGCACACATCGACCACGGCAAATCCACCGTAGCCGACCGCATCCTCCAACTCTCCGGCATCGTTCCCGAACGTGAGATGCGCGACCGGTTCCTGGACCGCATGGACATCGAACAGGAACGCGGCATCACCATAAAATCCCAGGCCGTACGCGTGCCGTGGACCTTCGACGGCACCGAATACACCCTCGGCATGATCGACACCCCCGGCCACGTGGATTTCACGTATGAGGTTTCCAGGGCGCTCGCGGCCTGTGAGGGAGCGGTGCTGCTGGTGGACGCCACGCAAGGCATCGAAGCGCAGACACTGTCCAACCTTTACATGGCTATCGAGCATGATCTAACCATCATTCCGGTCTTGAACAAGATCGACCTGCCGAGCGCCGAACCCGATCAGCATGCCGAAGAAATCGCGAACCTCATCGGGTGCGAGCCGAGTGATGTGCTGCGTGTCTCCGGAAAAACCGGGGAAGGGGTTGCCGAGTTGCTCGATCGCATCGTGATGGAGATACCGGCACCTCATGGTGATCCGGAAGCTCCGGCACGCGCGCTGATTTTCGACTCCGTGTACGATTCCTACCGTGGCATCGTCACCTACATCCGCATGGAAGACGGCGAGCTGACTTCCCGCGAAAAAGTGCACATGATGGGCGTCGGTATGACGCACGACCCGATAGAAATCGGCGTGATCAGTCCGGATATGACGCCGACCAAGGCGCTCGGCGCAGGTGAAGTCGGCTACATCATCACCGGTGCCAAGGATGTCTCGCAGTCCAAAGTGGGTGACACGGTCACTTCCGCAGTGCACCCGGCAGCTGAGCCGCTGCCTGGATATCAAGACCCGCAGCCGATGGTGTATGCGGGTCTGTTCCCGGTCGACAACGCACAGTTCCCGGACTTGCGAGACGCGCTTGACAAGCTGAAACTCAACGATGCGGCGCTCATTTATGAGCCGGAAACCTCGGTGGCGCTCGGGTTTGGATTCCGTTGCGGCTTCCTCGGTTTGCTGCATATGGAGATTGTTTCGGAGCGGCTTTCGCGCGAGTTTGGCTTGGACCTGATTTCCACCGCCCCGAACGTGACCTACCGCGTCACCGCCGAAGACGGCACGGTGCATCAGGTGACAAACCCAAGCGAGTTCCCGGACGGCAAGATTCGCGAGATTGTGGAGCCGATGGTCTCCGCCGAAATCATCACACCGAAGGACTTCATCGGCGCGGTGATGGACCTGTGCCAGGAGCACCGCGGCGAAATGGGCACGATGGAATACTTAAGCCCCGAGCGTGTGCAGATGCACTACCGCATCCCGCTGGCGGAGATCGTCTTCAACTTCTTCGACGAGCTCAAGAGCCGCACCAAAGGCTACGCCTCGCTCAACTACGTGGAGGACGGCGAGCAGAGCGCCGACCTGGTCAAGGTGGACATTTTGATTCAGGGCGAGAAGATCGACGCGTTCAGCGCCGTCGTGCACCGTGACAAGTCGTATAGCTACGGCGTGATGATGACGAAGAAGCTCCAGAAGCTGATCCCGCGTCAGCAGTTCGAGATCCCGATTCAGGCCGCCATCGGCGCCCGTATCATCGCCCGTGAGAACATCCGTGCCTTGCGCAAGGACGTGCTCGCCAAGTGCTACGGCGGCGACATCACTCGTAAACGTAAGTTGCTCGAAAAGCAGAAGGCCGGCAAGAAGCGCATGAAGATGCTCGGCCATGTGGAGGTGCCGCAGGAGGCCTTCATCGCCGCCCTATCCACCGGCGAAGGCGGCAACGACCGCGACACCAAAGACAAGATCCGCGCCGCCCAAAAGACCGAAGGGTAACGTAGGAGTAGGCAATCCGACGGCTCACTTGCTGTTACATGTTATGAGGCAAGGTCAAGGAGCTGGTCGGTTTTTGCTGTCCTTGCCTCTTTTCAACTTACCGCGCTGTCAGTAGCAATACAACTGGGCCTCACACCGTGCAGATATTCTGCGGATGTGCGGCCCAGTTGTAGTGCGCGTGCTGAAGGCGAGGCTCAGGAGTTGTAGGTCCAGCCGCCGTCAACGATGAGCTCGAGGCCGGTGACGAACTGCGACTCATCTGAGGCCAGGTAGAGGTAGGCGTAGCCGATGTCCTCTGGGCCGGCCACATACGGGGGCAGCATGGCCTTGCCGTCGTAAGCCTTGCCCATGTCTTCCTTGGTCTTCAGTCCTGCGGCGCGAGCCATGCCGGTGTAGGTGGAGCCGGGGTGCACCGAGTTGACGCGGATGTGGTCCTTGCCGAACTCTGCGGCACCGAACTTGGTCAGTGAGCGCACGGCGCCCTTCGACGCACTGTAGGCCGCGCCGAAACCGGTGGCCATGCCGCCCATCAGCGCGCCGATGGAGGAGGTGTTGACGATGGAGCCGCCGCCATTTTTCTGCATGTAGGGCGCCACGGCCTTCATACCCAGCCACACGCCGGTGGAGTTGATGTTCATGACCTTGTTCCAAGTATCGACGTCGGTTTCCATAATGTTCTTGGCGATATGGATTCCGGCGTTGTTGACCAGGATGTCGATCTTGCCGTACTTGGCCGCGGTGGCTTCTACGACCTGCTTCCACTGCTCGGGGTCGGAGACGTCGAGCTTCATGGCGGTGGCCTCACCGCCCTCCTTACGAATGTCTTCGGCGTCGGTGTTCAGCTTGTCTTCCACCACATCGGTGAGTACTACGCTGGCACCCTCCTTGGCGAAAATCTGCGCTCCGGAAAGACCCATGCCGTCTGCTGCGCCGGTAATGATTGCAACTTTGCTATCTAGACGTCCCATATTTGCTACCTTTCAATAGTGTATTGGACTATTTCAGTATACCTACCAGATTGGGGGAATGCTAAATTCGCGGCGTGCGACTGCGCGTCGGCAGCAAGGCCGCTTCTCAAATGGCGCTCGCTCTCCTCAGCGAAGCAGCCGGCAGCGCGTCCCTTGCTCGCGCCGTCAAAACGTCACTGACAGCGACGCAGTGTCGCAATTGGTGGCCGCGCACTTGCTCGAGCCGACAAAAGCATTGCCAACAACTGCTCAGTGACGTAAGCGTCGGCATCCGACCTACTTGCGCGTCAAAAGCGACGCTAACAGCGGCTTAGCGACGCAAATGGCGCGCCCAACGGGATTGTGCCGTCAAAAGCGTCGCTGATTGCAATTTAGTGAAGCAAGCGCCGGCGGCTCAGTGGCGATCGAGCTTGGTGTAGGAGCCTTGGGCGCGCGGGCGCACCACGATCGAGTCGATGTCGACCGTGTCTGGCTGGGAGAGTGCCCAGCGCACCGATTCGGCGATATCCTCGGCGGTAAGAGGGTCTGGAACGCCGGCGTAGACCGCGTCGGCCTTGGCCTGGTCGCCGTCGAAACGGTTGAGCGAGAATTCCTCGGTCTTGACCATGCCGGGCGAGACGTCGATGATGCGCAAGGGCTGCCCGACCTGCTCCAGGCGCAGCACGCGAGCCAAGACGCGCTCGGCGGATTTGGCCGCGCAGTAGCCCGAGCCACCCTCGTACGGCTCAATGCCGGCGGTGGAGGAGATGAAGACCACCGACCCGCCGCCGGGCGCTGCCTTGAGCGCGGGCAGCAGCTTCTGCGTGATGCGCAAGGTGCCGATGACGTTCAACTCGTACATGCGCCGCCAATCGTCGAGGCTGGAGGTTTCGACGGAATCTTGGCCGATGGCTCCACCTGCGCAATTAATGAGCGCCTTCACCGCGCCGCCGCACCCATCCGCGAACGCAAGCACTTTGTCAACCGCCGCTTGGGTGGATGCCTCGTCGGTCACATCGCAGAGCACATAGATGCAGCGCGGGTCGGTAGCCCCATCTGCAGCGGCAGCTTCGTCGGAGTCTTTCCCAGAATTGTTCACATCTTTCCCAAAATCGTCGGCATTAATCTCCTCGGCAAGCGTCTTGAGTTGTTCCTCGCGCCGAGCCAGCGCCACCACGCGCCATCCGCTCGCCGCGAGCGAGCGCGCGATAGCCCGCCCGATACCACTCGAAGCCCCCGTCACCACTGCGACTTTGGTACCGTTGCCTACGCCCTTTGTTGTTGCCTCTTCAGCCACTGCAACCTCCTTCATGAACTCGCAAATCCTGCTTACGGCCACTTTATCACCCTAAATTTTGCAGTGCTTCAAACTAGAATCCAGGCATTCAGTAGGGACTTTTCCGACGAAATAGAGGGACTCCAAAATCAGAAACGGCTATTTTCCAACATTCTTAAAATCGGCTTCCTCGCGAATCCTCCGAAAAGTCCCTACTGAATGAAACCGGATCAAAAAGCAAGTCGCACAGTCAGCATAAGCGGCTCATACGGTTGCCTATGGGGATTGGGTTTTGAACGCGGCGTCCAGTGAGGCTTCTCTGATTTTGAGGAGCATAATGAGAGTTTCTTAAAATTACAATATATCATAATGCAATATACTGAGAACTATGCTATAATTTTGCATTACGGGTAAGTTAAGCGGCAGACGCTGTTGAAGAGAGGTTTGCATCAGCGTTCGCTTGCTATCAGTAATAAGGTGTGTCGGCTCCGTATTGGGTTGATATGCGAAGAATGTTGGATTTGAAGACGAACGGCGGTGCCATATGGGCGGTAGTACACTCGTATTCGATCATGTCAGTAAAAGTTATGCTGGCAAGCAAGTGCTGCACGATGTATCGTTCTCTTTGCACAGTGGAATAACGCTGCTGGCAGGTGCAAACGGAGCGGGAAAATCAACACTGCTGAGATTGGCTTCAGGGCTGAGTAGTCCTACATCTGGGCAGGTTTCGTGTCTATCTACGCCGGCTGAAGCGTTGCGCTACCAGCAGCGTAGAGGGATTGCGTTCCAAATGCAGGATGCGGCATTCATGCAAAATGTGCGCGTCTCAGAATATGTGAAACTGTATCTAGACGCGTACGCAGACGCCGAGCACCCTCGTTCGCTGCTCCATGAACGCAGCGAACGGTTCGCTCGCTTGCTTGACATGGAATCCGTATGGGATCGGTATGCGAGCAGACTGTCAGGAGGACAAAAGCGCAGGGTTACTGTTTTCTTGGCTATTCTTGGACACCCCAAGCTGCTTCTTCTTGACGAGCCTACTGCGGGAACTGACGTTGAGATAGGGGACGCCATACAGGAAGTCCTGAACCTCATACGGCAAGAAGGCACCGACGTGATTATCGCTTCGCACGATTTGGATATAGCGTTTGCAGTCGCCGACAATGTGCTGGTACTTGGCAAGAGCGGATACGTGAATGTGTCGAAGGCAGATTTTGTGGACAGGTATTCGGCGCGGTACAAAACCTTCTCTGCCGCATCAATCACTCAGTGGGACGGTGTCACCGTTTCGGGGAAGCAGGGATACTGGTATTACGCCGATGACAAGAGCGACTTCTCGTGGGTTGAGGCAGCAGATGCCATACAAAAGACCTCCACAAGAGACATGTACGACATAGCCTTGGCCACGATGCAATCGGGAGAGTGAATGACATGCAGCAATTGTATATGTTGAAAGACTTGATCAACATCGAGTTTCGAAGATTCTTGCGTGAGCCGGTTTCGCTGTTCTTCACTCTGATTTTTCCGCTTATTCTCCTCATCATTTTCGGTGCGTCGTACGGAAACGGAGACAACAGTGGTGGTGTACCCATCTACAATTCACTGATTGCCATTGACGCGTCATTCCTTGTCGCCAATTTCACTCTGATGGGTGTTGCCGCCGATCTTGCAGTACAAAAGGAGACCGGCGTCAGTGATGCTATGCGCTTACTGCCGCTTCCTTCTTGGATCAGATTCGTAGCGCAATCCATTGCGTACTGCCTTATTTTATTTATCTCGATAGCCACGATGTTCATCTACGTGTTTACCGTATACCGATCGCAGGTTCAATTCCAAGGGAATCCGGTACTGTTCATATTAGCTGTCTTGGCTTCTTACATCATGTTCGTGTGTGTGGCCCGGCTTGTTGCCGTACTCCCGTTTTCCGCACGAGCATTGCAGCTGATAGGTTCAAGCATGTTCTTTATACTCTTGTTCTGCTCAGGCGTGGTCATTCCTATAGAATCCTTGCCTAGCGCGCTGCAGCATGTCGCTCACGTTTCCCCAATGTACTTGACATACAGGGTGCTCGAGGGCATCTGGAACAACAACATGACTGCTCAGTTGACCGTTACTTTTGCTGCATCTCTTGCGGTATGTGCTGTAGTGAGCGTGCTGCTGACCAAAATCATTGCTTACCGAGTGAACAAGAACAGGTGAGTATATTCCAACTGAGCATGTACCTATATAGAGGAATAGGTTCCCCACTTTGCAGATTGACATAGGCCATCGCCAAACCAAATACTGGGCCACAAGCCCGGAGCGCGTTTGTGATGGTCACGCGCTCTTCAGAGAAGAACAATTAACAACACTTAAGATCATTGATCAATATACTGCGTTACTTTCGAAAGGTTTCATTCATGGGCCACAACGAACCAGCTCCTGCTCCTACTCCTGACAGCGAATACCAAGTAAAGAGAAAATCTGCAATAAAGAGCCTCCGGTGGTATCTCATCGGCAATACCGTATTTGTGCTTGTCGATATCGTTACTATCCTCGCTATTCCCGGCTATTCCTTCCCGAAAAACTTTTGGGCCATCTGGCCGATACTGGGATGGGGTGCGATAGTCGTCAGCAGATTCATCGCATTGCGCCAATATAAGTAGACCAGTAAGCCACCAACTCCAGACGAAGTAGACCTAGACTGAGCTGCCACAAGCCAATACCGACTCGCGGCCTAAGTACCAGATTCACAAACCGAATACTGAACGCATACAGTCGGAGTATCGGTAGCGTCTACCGGCACCTGTCGGCACTATCGGCCATGATGCCATAAGCATTGGCTTGTCTGGAGGAATCGCAATGTTTGAAGTGTATGTGCATGTGCCGTTCTGTTTGAAAAGGTGCGGATACTGCGACTTCAACACGTACACCGCCACGGATCTGGGCGGAGGAGCGTCACGCGCCAACTATGCGAATATGGCCATCGCCGAGATGAAACTGGTCAAAGCGTGGCAAACCGAGCGCGGTATCAACGAACCGGCCGTATCGAGCGTGTTCTTCGGCGGCGGAACCCCGACCGTGCTGCCGGCACACGATTTGGGGCGCATGCTCGAGGCAATACAAGAGATATGGGGTATCGAAACGGGAGCGGAAGTCACCACGGAAGCCAACCCCGACACCGTCGACCAATCCTATCTCGCCGAACTCAAAGCATCCGGCTTCACCCGCGTCTCCTTCGGCATGCAGTCAGCCGTGCCCCACGTCCTGAACACCCTCGACCGTACCCACACCCCGCACAACGTCACTGCCAACGTAGCCGCCGCCAAGGCTGTAGGCCTTGAAGCCAGCGTGGACCTCATCTACGGCGCGCCGGGGGAGAGCATGGATGACTGGCGCACCTCCGTGCAAGCGGCGCTCGCGCTCGACGTGGACCATGTTTCCGCATATGCGCTCACTGTTGAACCGACCACCAAAATGGGCAGGCAGATAGCGCGTGGAGACATCGCCAAACCTGACGATGATGATGAGGCTGCCAAATATGAGCTTGCAGACGATCTGTTCTCCCAAGCCGGTCTGCAGTGGTATGAGATTTCCAATTGGGCGCGTCCGGGGCACGAGAGTAGGCACAATCTGGGCTACTGGCGTAATGTGGACTGGGCTGGCATCGGCCCTGGCGCCCATTCCCACTACCGCACCTCGGACGCGGGAGCATGGCGTGAGTCCCCGTCGGCCTTGGGTGTGGCAGGTGCCAAGAATGATGAAGGTTTTATGAGGACTGCCGAAATCGCGTCATTGCACGATGATGAGGCGGTTGCCGATGAATCTGCGGCAGGTAACGTGACTGTGAGCGTCCCTGCAGACTCAAGAGACGCTGAAGATCTCATGAATGCTTCCGAGTATCCGGCGCAGCACCGTGCTCAATCACACTGCGACGAACCGCACCGTGGGAACCCCAGGCGTTCGGATCCCTCTCAGTTCGGCGTGCGCTCGTGGGACATCGCTCACCCGCGCACATGGGCAGATGCTATCTCAGCCGAGCGCGTGCCATGGCAAGGCAGCGAGGCCATCAGCCACGACGAAAACCTGGAGGAGACGGTGATGCTGGGGCTTCGTTTGCGTGAGGGCCTTGATATCCGTCGCATCGACGAGGCTTCGGGTAAAAGACTCGACCCTGGGGCTTTGCGGCCGCTGACGGCAGCTGGTCTGGTCTCCGTCTCCGAAGGGCGCATCACGGCGACACGGCGCGGCCGGTTGCTCAACGATACGGTGATTTCGTCCGTGCTGAACTGCTATGGCCTATAATCCCTGCTGATATCTTATAGGTGCTGCGGCGTGGGTACGTTCCGTCAGCACTTACGCTGCCAGCCCTTACGTCATCAAGCATGTTTGGTGTGGCACTTGGGCACTTAGCACCGGCATATGGGAGCATGGGCATATAGGCACATAAGCACTTGACACCCTAGCATCTGGCGTATGCGCACATGGGCACCTAGCATCCAGCACATGTCTTCTGGCACGTGACAAAGGAAAACAATCGTCGCATATTGTGGACACGAACAGATACATTCCAGCTCCCTGCGCTAGTCTTACAAAACAACATAGGCCGTAGCGTAGTGAGGTGCTACGGCGAAGCTGCAAGCAAGGGGCGAGCATATGGGCAATACCGCGCTGGATCTGACCGTTCATCAGGCGAACGGACTGTACAACCCTGCGAGTGAACATGACGCGTGTGGTGTGGGCATGGTGGCCACGTTGCATGGCAAAGACGAGCGCAAAGTCGTCGACAATGCCGTGGAGGTGCTGGTCAATCTCAATCATCGTGGTGCGGTGGGCGCTGAAGAGAACACTGGTGACGGTGCGGGAATTTTGGTGTCGATGCCCGACGAATTCATGCGCTCCATCATCGGTGCCGATCTTCCTCAAGCCGGGGAGTATGCGGCCGGCATTGCATTTCTTGAGCGCGATTTGGCTCGCTCCGGAGAACAGAAGCGGCAGATTGCCAGTATAGCTGCCGAGGAAGGGCTGCAGACGGTTGCTTGGCGCACCGTGCCTGTCAACCCGGACGGTTTGGGTTTGCAGGCGCTGGCGTCCATGCCCGCATTCGAGATGTTCGTTGCCAAAGATGCTGCAGGTGTTCGCCAAGGCTTGGAATTGGACCGGTTGACGTTCCGGGTGCGCAAGCGGGTCGAGCACGAGGTGGGTGTCTATTTCTCGTCGCTTTCCTCGCGGACCATCACCTATAAGGGCATGCTCACTACCATGCAGCTCACCAGCTTCTTCCCGGACCTGCAGGACGAACGGTTCAAAGCGCACATCGCCATCGTTCATTCTCGGTTTTCGACGAACACGTTCCCCAGCTGGCCGTTGGCACAGCCGTTCCGACTCATCGCTCACAACGGCGAAATCAACACCATTCAAGGCAATCGCAACTGGCTTAAGGCGAGGGAAGGCAAGCTGGACTCCGAGCTGCTGGGCGAGATGGCACCGTTGCTGCCCATCGACACCCCCGGTTATTCAGATTCCGGCACTTTTGACGAATGCCTCGAGCTGCTGCACTTGGCGGGGCGCAGCCTGCCACACGCAGTGCTTATGATGCTGCCGCCGGCTTGGGAGAACGACATCGCTCTCGATTCGGACGTGCGAGCGTTCTATGAGTACAACAATTCGCTCATCGAGCCGTGGGACGGTCCTGCGAACATTGTGTTTACCGACGGCACGCAGGTGGGAGCGCAACTGGACCGCAACGGGTTCCGTCCCGGACGGTGGCAGTTGAGCGACGACGGGTATGTGGTATTGGCTTCCGAGGCCGGTGTGCTACCCGAAATCAACCCGTCTGATGTGGTGGCCAAAGGGCGGTTGGAACCCGGTCGCATGTTCCTCATCGACACTGAGCAAGGGCGCATCATCGACGACGAGGAAATCAAGAATGAACTGGCCTCACAGCATCCATATCGCCAATGGATAGAAGGCAACAGCGTTAAGCTCGACGAGCTGCCGGTACGTGAGCATGTGCAGCATTCCAGGGTTTCGGTCGTACGGCGTCAGCGTGCCTTCGGCTACACGCAGGAAGAGCTGAAGATGCTGCTGACACCCATGGCCAACACTGGCAAGGAACCGTTGGGCGCGATGGGCAACGACGCCCCACAGGCCGTACTGTCCAATCACAGCCGTCAGCTGTTCGACTATTTCACCCAGAAATTTGCCCAAGTCACCAATCCACCGCTTGACTGGGAGCGTGAGTCCGTTGTCACTTCCCTTGAATCGGCCATCGGTCCGGAGACCAATATCCTCGAGGACAGTGAGCCGGGGGCACGCAAAATAGTCATCGAACAGCCGGTGGTGGATTCCGACGAGATGGCTCAGCTCAAGCGCCTCGACAAGGCCGAGATACTGGGCGGGCATTACCGTCCCTTTGTGGTACAAGGCCTCTACCAAGTGGCTGGCGGCGGCAAAGCCTTGGAAGAACGGCTTGATGCCATCTTCGCCCAGATTGATGAAGCCATAGCGCAAGGGCGCAATTTCATTGTGCTTTCCGATCGCGAATCCAACCATACCTGGGCGCCGATTCCCTCCCTGCTGCTGACCAGCGCGGTGCAGCATCATCTGCTCGACCAGCACACACGACCCGAGGTATCCATCGCCGTGGAGGCAGGGGACGTGCGAGAGATTCACCATGTGGCCCTGCTTATCGCCTACGGGGCCGCCTGCGTGAACCCGTATCTGGCGTTCGAATCGGTGGAGGATCTGGCGCGTTCCGGCATGCTCGACGTTGACGCGGTCACCGCGGTGGACAATCTCAAGCACGTGCTTTCCACGGGAGTGCTGAAGATCATGAGCAAGATGGGAGTCTCCACCATCATGAGTTACCGTGGCTCCCAGCTGTTCGAAGCTGTGGGGTTGAGTCGTGAGGTCATCGACCGTTACTTCTCCGGCACCACCTCGCAGGTCGGCGGCATCGGGCTCGAGGAGATATCCCAGGAAGTGGCGGTGCGTCACAAGGTGGCGTATCCCAATCAGTGGACGGCCACGCCCCACCGTAAACTGCGCACCGGCGGGCAATACAAGTGGCGCCGCACCGGCGAGGATCATCTCAACGATCCAGAAGCGGTCTTCCTGCTGCAGCAGGCCACCGAGCGTGGCGACTACGACTTGTTCAAACGCTACAGCGAACACGTTGACGACACCTCCAATCGGATCATGACGTTGCGCGGTCTGATGAAACTGGTGCCGAGCCGGCAGCCGGTACCTATAGACGAAGTCGAACCAGCAGAACAGATTGTCAAACGATTCTCCACCGGCGCCATGAGCTATGGTTCCATCTCGCGCGAAGCCCATGAAACGCTGGCGGTGGCCATGAACCAGATCGGCGCGCGTTCCAACAGCGGGGAGGGCGGCGAAGACGATGACCGTCTCGCCGACCCGAAACGTTCCAGCCGCATCAAGCAGATAGCTTCGGCACGTTTCGGCGTGACCAGCAACTATCTGGTGAACGCCACGGATTTGCAGATCAAACTTGCACAAGGCGCCAAACCCGGTGAGGGCGGCCACCTGCCCGGAGCCAAGGTGCCGCCGTGGATCGCCAAAGTGCGTCATGCCACTCCCGGAGTGGAACTCATATCGCCGCCCCCTCATCATGACATCTACTCGATCGAGGATTTGAAACAGCTCATCAACGATGCCAAAATGGCCAATCCGCAGGCTCGCATCCACGTTAAGCTCGTCTCCGAGTTCGGCGTGGGCACCGTGGCTGCGGGCGTGGCCAAATGCCGTGCCGATGTGGTGCTCATCTCCGGCTCCGATGGCGGTACTGGTGCGGCTCCGCTCAATGCCATCAAACATGCGGGAACCCCGTGGGAGATCGGTTTGGCCGAGGCGCAGCAGACGCTTGTGCTCAACGGTCTGCGCTCCAGAGTGGTGCTCCAATGCGACGGCGAACTCAAGACCGGCCGTGACGTGGTGGTTGCGGCTCTCCTGGGAGCGGAAGAGTTCGGATTCGCCACCACCGCGCTCATGGTGGAGGGGTGCGTCATGATGCGCGCTTGCCATCTCAACACCTGCCCACAAGGCATCGCCACCCAAGACCCGGAGTTGCGCAGCAGGTACACCGGCAAGCCTGAGCACGTGATCAACTTCTTCATGTACATCGCCCAAGAAGTGCGTGAGATTCTGGCCAGCCTTGGATTCCGCACTTTGGAGGAAGCTGTTGGGCACGTGGAATGCCTCGACCAGGATGAAGCCATTCGCCGGTGGAAGTCCGACGGCATCGACTTAAGCGCCGTGCTCGCCCAGCCCGGGCCGACGCCGGGCACCGTGCTGCACTACACCACCGAGCAGAACCACGAGCTTGAACATGTGCTCGACCGCAGGCTCATCGAACTGGCGCAACCGGCGCTGGAACAACGCGAACCGGTGCGCATTGACGTGCCTGTGCGCAACGTGAACCGTACCGTCGGCGCCATGGTCGGCTACGAAATCACCAAGAGATATGGTGCCGAGGGACTGCCGGAAGACACCATCGACATCACCCTCACCGGTTCGGCCGGCCAGTCGCTCGGTGCGTTCATCCCCAGCGGCGAGACGCTGCGCGTGTACGGAGAAGTGAACGACTACGCCGGCAAGGGGCTTTCAGGCGGCACCATCGTGGTGCGTCCCCATCTGGAAGCGGGTCTTGATGCGCACAGCAACGTCATTGCCGGCAACGTGACTGGTTTCGGCTCCACGTCAGGGTTCATGTTCGTATCCGGTGTGGCCGGGGAACGTTTCGCTGTGCGCAATTCAGGAGCCACATTCGTGGTGGAAGGCGTCGGCGATCACGGCTGCGAGTATATGACCGGCGGCACGGTTGTGGTGCTCGGTCCCACCGGTCGCAATTTTGGTGCCGGCTTCTCCGGCGGGCACGCCTACGTGCTCGACTTGGACGTGCACAGGGTCAATCCCGAGGCCGTAGCCTCCGGTTCGCTGCTTCTGGAACCGTTGAACCAAGAAGACAGCGAACGTGTGTATGATCTGGTCAAACGGCATGCCGAAGCCACAGGTTCCGCATTCGCCACAGAGCTGCTGGCCGACTGGCAGAATGCGCAGGATCGGTTCACGCATATCGTTCCCGGCCGTTTCCTGGCCATGCAAGACGCCATGGCAACCGCTGAGGCGAACCACGTTGACTTTGCTCAACCGGGCGTATGGGACAGCATTTACCAGCAAGTCATGATGGAAGGAGCGATCGCATGAGCGACCCGAAAGGATTCCTGAAAGTCCGCACTCGTCAGACGCTGCGCGACCGGCCGGTGAGCGAACGCCTGCGCGATTGGAACGACGTACATGAGCATAACGGTTTCGAACCGTGGACCGCCGAGCAAGCGGCTCGCTGCATGGACTGCGGTACTCCCTTTTGCATGACCGGCTGCCCTCTGGGGAACCTCATCCCAGAGTTCAACGACTTGGTGAGCCAAGGTAAATGGCAGGAAGCCTATGACAGGCTCTCCATGACCAACAACTTCCCGGAATTCACCGGTCTGGTGTGCCCCGCGCCTTGCGAGCAGGCATGCGTACTGGGTATTCACGAGCCGGCCACCATGATCAAGAACGACGAGGAGACCATCATCACCCAAGCGTGGGATCTGGGCTATGTCAAGCCCATGCCGCCCGAGAGGCTGACCGATATGACCGTGGCGGTGGTCGGTTCCGGTCCCGCCGGCTTGGCATGTGCTCAGCAGCTCACCCGTGCCGGACATACCGTGGTGGTCTATGAACGCGATGAACAGGTCGGTGGGCTGTTGCGCTACGGCATCCCTAATTTCAAACTCGAAAAGGGTCTTATCGACCGCCGTGTAGAGCAGATGGAAGCCGAAGGCACGGTGTTCCGCACCGGAATGGAAATCGGCCGCGATGTAAGCTGGGACGATTTGCGTTCTCGCTACGATGCGGTGGTGGTCGCCATAGGTTCTACGGTTCCCAGAGACGTAGCGGTGACAGGACGCCGTTTGGACGGCATTCATTTTGCCATGGAATTCCTGCCTGATGCCACACGTCGCCTGTATGGTCAGGAACCGGTACACGACATCAACGCCAAGGGCAAACGCGTTGTCATCATCGGCGGCGGCGACACCGGTTCCGACTGCTTGGGCACCGCGTTGCGCCAAGGTGCCTCCAGCGTTACCGTATTGCAGATCAACCCCAAGGAGCCGTCCAGCAGACCGACATCACAGCCATGGCCCACGTATGCCAGGTTGTATGGGAAGACCTCGTCCATGGAGGAGGGCGGTGTCTATGAGTACAACACCGACACCGTTGGCTTCACCGGAAGCGAGACAGGAGCCACAGAGCGGGTCGAGCTTGACGAAACCAGCCTGGCTGTGGGCTTCGAGGCCGGTGAGAGCGGTGCCGTGAACGGTGTAAAGGTCGTTACGGTCAAGCCTTCCGCCGGGCATTCCTTTGTACCCGTAGAAGGTAGCGAACGTGTCATCGAAGCGGACCTGGTGCTTATCTCCACAGGCTTCCTGCACCCCGACACGTCGACCCTGATTGACCAGATGCCAGTCGATCTGGACGCGCGTGGCAATGTCGCGCGTGACGAGAGCTTCGCCACCAGCCAGCCGGGTGTGTTCGTATGCGGCGATGCCGGGCGCGGGCAGAGCCTGGTGGTGTGGGCCATCGCTGAGGGACGCAGCTGTGCGGCGGCCGTTGACGGATCGTTGATGTCCGGCCGCAGCAGCGAACTGCCGACCCCCATTCATGCCAGCCAGCGGCCGATGATGCTGCCTCAGGTGTAACAGGTGCGACCGGTCCGGCGAACTCGCTTGCCATCTGCTGCCGGTACGTGAGGTGCGTCTCATCTTGGCGCAGGTCGGGTTAGAATGGTCAGCAGCAAACAGTGACACAGGAAGGATTGCACATGCCGAATCGCGCCGAAAGAAGGGCCCGAGCCAAGCGCGGCTCCCAAGGGGTACAGCAGAATGAGGGCCGTTCCTCTCGCGCAGGATTGGTCAACGAGTATGCTCTGCAGGAGCGTTCACGCCGACTGGCCGAAGGTGGGGAAGCCGAGTGGAAACCGTCCGGCGGGAATGTGGTCGATCTGAGCGACGTGGCCAGCGCTTCACGCAAGCCGGCCCCGGTGCGTGCGCCACATTCCGTGCGTCAGTGGTTCCGCATCCTGACGTGGGTGCTTATTGTGGTTTCCGCCATCGCGTTCATCGTGGTCATGTGGCTGCCCAGCCATCCGATGTGGCTCATCATGACTGTTTCCGCAGTATTCGTGGTGGGTGTGCTGAGTCTGTTCTTTACCGCGGGTAATCCCAAAGACAATCCGAACTTGGATTCCAACGGCACTGCGGTGTGAGATGGTGCTGATGGCGGAAGAATATGCGCTTCGCATGGAAGATGTCGAATTCCGGCGTAACGGCCGTGTGATTCTCTCGGATGTCAACCTGACTGTCCGCGCCGGAGAAAAATGGGTGCTGTTTGGCCCCAACGGCATCGGGAAATCCACGCTGGTCAAGATGATGGCCACACGCGGCTTTCCGTCATGCGGCACCGTAGAGATTCTCGGAAACCGTTTGGGCAAAGTCGACGTGTTCTCTTACCGCAATCGTATCGGTTTGAGTTCTCTGGAGCTGTCGCGCACGTTCCCGGCGGACGAGGACCCGCTGGATGCGGTGGTGACGGCGTTGAACGCCGTAGTGGGCCGGTGGAGAGACCGGTACAGTGAAGAGGATTATGCTCATGCCCGAGCGTTGATGGAACGATTCGGCATCGGCTATCTGGCTGGTAAACGTATGTCCAAACTCTCGCAAGGCGAACTGACGCGAGTGCTTATCTGCCGTGCTCTTATGGCTCAACCAGATCTGCTCATTTTGGACGAGCCCATTACAGGACTTGACTTGGGCGGCCGTGAGGTGGTGCTGCGCGCCTTGGGAGATATCGGTTTGGATGAGGCGTCCAACTGTGCGTCGGTACTGGTGACCCACCGGCTCGACGAGATTCCCGAAGGCTTCGACCATGTCGCCATCATGGGGCGCATGGGTGGCGTTGAAGCACAACGGCACACCATGTCGAAGGACGAGAACGATCCGCGTCCCGGCACCATCGTCTACACGGGAGACCTGGAACACGGCTTTACTGCAGAGCGGCTGAGCGAGATATTCTCCCTTCCGCTGCAGGTCACGCATTATGATGGACGTTGGAACGCCTTTGCGCAGTGAGTCAGTTGCGCCCCGGTCATGCCATATATCAACGCCATGCGGCATCATGTCATAGCAGACGGATGAATGAGTGAGCGTTATCAGTGGAGGTATACGTGGCAAGGAACGGAGCGTTACAGGCGGGCGAGAAGGTGCAGTTCACCGACCGCAAAGGCAACAAGATTACCTCGCAGCTGGTGGCAGGTGGCACCACCCAGACTTCGCACGGCATTATCCTGCACGATGACGTTATTGGCCGAACTGAAGGCATCGTCGTCACCACGGTGCGTGCCAAGCGCGAGCAGCTTTCCGAGCGCGACCAAGCTAAGCCGTGGAAGGCTGCGCGAGCTATCGGAGGCTGGGATTTCAGCGTGATGCGTCCGCGCCTGGCGGACTATGTGCTCTCCATGCCTCGTGGCGCGCAGATCATGTACCCCAAGGATATTGCACAGGTCATTCAGCTTGGTGATATTCGTTCAGGCATGTCCGTACTGGAGTCGGGGGCCGGATCGGGTGCCATGAGCATCAATCTGCTTGATGCAGTGGGCGAGTCGGGGAGTCTTACCACCATCGAGATGAGACCCGAGTTCGCGCGCGTGGCACAGGCCAACGCCACGTTGTATTTTGGCGCAGAGCCGCAATGGTGGGATGTGAAAACCGGAGATTTCGACAGTGTGGCGGCAACGCTTGCCGCGCACACATTCGACCGGATCGTGCTCGATATGCTCGACCCGTGGAATCGTCTTGAACAAGCGTGGCGGGTCATGGCTCCCGGAGGCGTGCTCGTTGCATATATCACTACTACCACTCAGCTCAGCCGACTGTGTGAGGCCCTGCGTGAATCCGGAGTATGGACGGAACCCGAAATACAGGAGACGTTCGAGCGGCATTGGAAGGCCCAAGGGCTGGCCGTGCGTCCTGACCATCAGATGATCGGGCACACCGGTTTCCTGGTGATTTCGCGCGCGATGGCCGACGGCTTCACTGCACTGCGCAGGCGTGAGCGAGCAGCGAAGGACACGCAGACCGACGTCGATTCCATGAGCGAGCAGGAGCGTGCCGAGCGACTTGAGGAGCTTGAGCTGCGAGATATCTCCGACCGCAAGCTGCGTCACGTGCTGCACGATCTGGACATGCAGGTGGGTGAGCTGCAATCGTAATGATGCACCCTTATAACTTCAGGTTATAGCGACACCTTAACGGCAGTAATGCCGCATTTCAGTAAAAATTTGGTAGTCTCAGACCATACCTGAGCGGCTCTGCCAGTCGAACGTCTGACGCATAGCCGCGCGATAGTCTGGAGGACTCATGCCCATCGCCACATCCGTTTCCGGGTTCCCGCGCGTCGGTCGCGACCGCGAACTCAAGAAAGCCATCGAGGCGTACTGGAAAGGCAACGCCACACTGGACAGTGTGCGCGAGACTGGCGCGACGCTGCGTGCCGAACATTGGAAGATTCAGCAAGACGCCGGAATCGACCTCATTGCCAGCAACGACTTCAGTTACTACGACCAGATGCTGGACACTGCCATACTGCTGAACGCAGTACCCAAGCGTTACCAAGACCTCGGCTTCGAAGACGCAGAAGACACGCTATTTGCCATCGGTCGCGGGTACCAGGGCAGCCACGGCGACGTGACCGCACTGCCTATGAAGAAGTGGTTCACCACCAACTACCATTACATTGTCCCCGAAATCAGCGACGACACGGATATCAAGCTGTCGTCCAGCAAACCATTCGACGAGTTCACGCAAGCCAAAGAACTCGGCATCCTCACCAAGCCGGTGCTCATCGGCCCCTACACGTTCCTCAAGCTAGCCCGCACACCGCAGGCCGAAGAGGTGCCGGTAGACGAGCAGCTTATCGGTGCAGTGGCAGCGGTTTATGCTGACGTGATCGAACGCTTCTCACAGCTTGGCGCGCAATGGGTGCAGCTGGACGAGCCGTACCTGGTGCTCGACAAGCAGCCCGGCGACCTCAAACTCTTCACCTCGCTCTACAAGACCATCCTGCAGGCACGTCAGGGCAAGGTCAAAGTGCTGCTCAACACCTACTTCGGCCACATCGCCGACGTATATGAGACCATCAATCAGATGGGCTTCGACGGCATCGGTCTGGACCTGAACGAAGGGCGAGACGAAAACCTCGCCGCGCTCAAAGAGTACGGTTCTGCCGCCGGCACCACCATCTTCGCCGGCGTGGTGAACGGGCGTAACATCTGGCGCAACAACTACGCCGAAAGTCTGGGTCTGATCGAAGCGGTACGCACCGTCACCGACGACGTGGCCGTCGCCACCTCGTCCTCACTGCTGCACGTGCCCTTCAGCACCAGCAGCGAGGACAAACTGGAACCTGAAGTGCTGCGTCACTTTGCGTTCGCCGTCGAGAAGCTGGGAGAACTCAAAGACATCGCTGTGCTCGACGCAGCCGAACAGGGGAGCGGCACCACCGATGGTGCGCAGCGAGACGCCTTCGCTGCCATGAGCGACAACCAGGCACTGTTCGACGGTACTCGCGTGGCCGCCGATGCTGCCGTCACCGAGCGTCTCGGCAAGCTCACGCAGGATGACTTCACCCGTCAGCCGGCTCGCGCCGAGCGTCGCACAGTGCAGCACGAAGCGCTGAACCTGCCGGAGCTGCCGACCACCACCATCGGCTCATTCCCGCAGACGAGCGAGGTGCGCTCCACTCGCGCCAAGCTGCGCCGCGGGGCAATCAGCCAAGATGAGTACGACCAGTTCATCGCCTCCAGCATCGACGATGTGATCGCCCGCCAAGAGCAGGTTGGCTTGGACGTGCTGGTACATGGCGAATTTGAACGCAACGACATGGTGGAGTACTTCGGCCAGCGGCTGAACGGCTTCCTGTTCACCAAGAACGCTTGGGTACAGTCCTACGGTACGCGCTGCGTTAAGCCTCCGATCGTGTGGGGCGACGTGAGCCGTGCCGAGCCCATCACCGTGCGCTGGAGCAAGTACGCGCAAAGCCGTACCGACCGTGTGGTCAAGGGCATGCTCACCGGCCCGGTCACCATTCTCAACTGGTCTTGGCCGCGCGAGGATGTGAGTCACGAAGTGCAAACCCAGCAGTTGGCTCTCGCCATTCGTGACGAGGTTCTCGATTTGGAAGAGGCTGGCATTAAGGTCATTCAGATCGATGAGGCAGCGCTGCGCGAGAAGCTGCCGCTGCGCCGAACCGACTGGCACAAGAAATACCTTGACTGGGCTGTTCCGGCATTCCGCTTGGTGCATTCCGGAGTCAAGCCGACCACGCAGATTCACACGCACATGTGCTACTCGGAGTTCAACGACATCATCAAGGACATCGACGACATGGACGCGGATGTGATCTCCTTCGAGGCCTCCCGCGGCGACTTGGTCGTGCTTGATGCCATCGAGGAAGCGCACTTTGAGACCGAGGTGGGTCCAGGTGTTTATGACATCCACTCGCCGCGCATTCCTAGCACGGAAGAGTTAGTCGATCGCATCCACGCGGTGCTGGAGAAGACCGATGCCTCTCGCGTGTGGATCAACCCTGATTGCGGGCTGAAAACGCGCGGCGAAGCTGAGACATGGCCGAGCCTGGAACATATGGTCGAGGCGACCAAGCAGGTACGTGCTGAGCTTGCCGACGCGTCGCGACGCTAAATGAGCAGGATTCATCGGGCCGTCTGAAGCGTGCATAGACATGTTCAGGCGGCCCGGTTTATTGAATAAATAATGACATAAATGCACATACTGTTGTGTGTATATGGTCAAAATATTGAGATGATACAAGGAAACACCATGCACTCGCCGATTTTCTCGCTGGAAGTCTTTCCTCCGAACACCAAAACCTCGGTCAACACTATCTACGACACAATGGATGGTCTCAAAGAGGTCAACCCTGATTTTGTTTCGGTGACCTACGGGCACGGCGCGCTCAAGGATCGCACGCGTACGGCTCGCATCGCGGCAACCATCAGCCGCGAGTATGGTTTCCCGGTAGTGGCTCACCTTACAGCGCTTTATAGCGACGAAGCCACCGTTGACCAGGCGCTCG
This sequence comes from Bifidobacterium sp. ESL1133, assembly GCF_058107325.1. Classification (NCBI taxonomy): domain Bacteria; kingdom Bacillati; phylum Actinomycetota; class Actinomycetes; order Bifidobacteriales; family Bifidobacteriaceae; genus Bifidobacterium; species Bifidobacterium sp. ESL1133. The sequence continues at coordinate 332,164 of NZ_JBYLUI010000001.1, forward strand.
AGTACTTCCACGAAGCCAAAGTCGCCGGAGTCCTGGCGCTGCGCGGTGATCCGGTGGAGGGCAACGAACCGTATGGCGCCTTCGAGCACGCCAGCGACCTGGTTGCCTACATCCGCCGTCACGACCCGGACATGCCTGTGTTCGGCGCTTGTTATCCGGAAGGTCACACGGAGTGTGCGAGTGTGGAAGACGATATTGTGAACCTCAAGAAGAAGGTGGATGCCGGCGCCAGCCATCTGCTGTCCCAACTGTTCTATTCCAACGACGACTTCTACCGGTTCATGGACTCGGCGCATGACGCCGGCATCGATGTGCCGATTGAAGCCGGCATCATGCCCGTCATCAACCAGCGCAATGTCGCCACCATGAACCAGCGCAACGACACTTCCGTCGCGCCCGCGCTGCAGCGCATGCTCGATCGATGGGGGGATAATCCCAAAGCTCTGCGCCAAGCCGGCATCGTCTATGCGTCCGAGCAAATCGCCGACCTCGTGGCCCATGGCGTGGATGGCGTGCACCTTTACACCATGAACCGCCCCTCGGTGGCCCGTGGCATCTGGAACAATGTCGCAGGGTTGTTTGAGACAAACGCGAAGTAGGGGCATCACTTCCGCGCATAGGTGGTTTCTGGCTTCCTTAGGATAGGGAAGTTGTCTCCTATTTTTGGTTTGCCCGTGCAGAACAGAAGTCTCATATACTTTCGCACCGTATTTTTATGCTACTGACAAGCGGTACTTGGTTTTGTCGTCAAAACACACTATCCTATATGTAGTCGTCTAGACACACATTCCATGAGTTGTCGTCAAAACAAGATAATGCAGTATTGCAGTCCTAGTAGGAGGTGTAGTGATGGCTAAGATTCAAGATGTGGCTAGGTATATATTGGAGCAGCATGGCTCCATGACTGCCATGAAACTGCAAAAATTATGCTACTACTCGCAAGCGTGGTCGTTGGTGTGGGATGAGGAGAGGCTATTTCCCAGCCGAATTGAAGCGTGGGCTAATGGGCCGGTGAGTCCTGAGTTGTATAAAATGCACAGCGGTCTGTTTCGTGTCGATGTTGCCGATATTCATGGAGATGCGTCCGCGCTGACTGAAGATGAAAAGGCCACCGTTGATGCAGTCCTTAAGTTCTATGGAGACATGGGCGCATGGGATTTGAGTAATCTCACGCATAAGGAGGCTCCGTGGAAGGAAGCAAGAGGGAACACTCCCGACGGTGAGCGCTCAAACGCGGAGATAACATGCGCAGCTATGGCTGAATATTACGGCAGCCTGACTGACTGAGTCTATTATGGGGCACAATGGATCTAAGAAGCGGCGCCATCCTAAAACGGCTTTTGCGCGAACTTCGTATGTTCGTAAAAAGCAGGCTTCTGCTGAGGCTGTAGCTGTTGATTCATGTGGGCGTCTTAAAATTCCATCGGCTTCTGTAAAAAATCGCGATAAGCTAAATAATATGCATATTGTTTTCCGTTTTGATGCAGTAGATCTTGATGATGAATGCCCCTGGTCATTGGCTCGTATAAGTACGGATGATCATGCTGATTTGCTGCATAAGCTCAAAGAGTTCGAGAAGAGTACTGTAGGCGAGCTTAATTCCCAAGTGATGGGCGAATTCAAAGTGTATAAGGACTTTTCGCTATGTCCTAATTCTGCAGCTGTGAAGCGCTTGGGAGAACAATATGAGCGTGAGGGTGATAGTATAGCTCGGTTCCGTATTTCAGGTGCTAAACGGTTGTACGGCTTTCTAGTGGATAACCAGTTTCACATCGTATGGTGGGATGCGGAGCACGCTGTTTGGCCCTCGAAAAAGAAGCATACATAGGCAGCATTCAAACGTAATTTTTCCTCGATTGATGATGTGCATTGGGAGTGGTGTGAGGTGGATGCGTCAGATGCAGTGCTGCAGCACCCACCCCACGTTCCGTCATCGCCTTGGGTGAGAGAGGTTGTGGCTGGTGACGGAAGTCTGGTGGACTGGTTGGTACGGTTCGGTCACTTCACATCGCGACTATGTGAGCGAAATGTACCTGTGTTCTTGTGGTGTATGGAGATATGGGTACGTTTCGTTCATTTATCTCTGGTTTATTGACCGTTTTGTACTCGTTAGCTTGGGTTGTGTGGGTTTGTGGCTACGTTTCGTTCGCTTATCCATGGTTTGATGATCGTTTTGTACTCGCTAGCTTGGATTGTGTGGGAACGTGGGTACGATTCGGTTGCGGATTGGTGATTTGGTGATCGAATCGTATCTGGTTGTGCAGAGGATGGGTTGTTGGGAAGGCGTAGTCGGACTTGTGGGTTGGTTGGTGTCATGGGTTGGTTGGCTGTTAGTCGGCTGTCGGTTGGTGGCTGATATGTGTGCGGCTTGTGAGTTACCGGCCATCACAGGCAAGCCGCACACACCGGCCACCGTTGCACACATTGCACAGCACTGGACGGCATCGAACAACATCTCACAAGACCGTGTGTTTAGTTGGTAGTGATGTGGTGTTGTTTGCGCTTCAGGATCGTGATGATGGTGGCGAGCAGGGCGGCGACAACAAGGCCGATGAGTGCGATGGTGGCTGCGGTGGCGGTGCCTCCGGTGAACGGCAGGGTGTTGACGGCTCGGTGGTAGATGACGGTGATTTCCTTGGTGTCGTTGCCGCCGTCCACGAGGTTGTAGCCGATGGTGAGGCCGGTGTTGGCGTAGAGGGCGGTTGTGGTGTTGGTGGTGTAGTGGGGGATGGTGGGGTTGTCGATGGCGAAATTGAGGTTTCTGCTGTTGCCGGTGACGGTGCGGAATATGACGGTCGGGTCGCCGCCCGGATATGCCCAGTCTCCCGGCACGACGATGGTTCCGGTGTCTGGTCTGGTGGTGTAGTCGTGGGTCAGGGTGATGGTTTTGCTCTGGTCGGGGCTTAGCGTGTTGCCTTGGTCGTCTTTGTAGTGGACGATGAGGGTGGCGTTCCAGGATTCGTGTTTGGGAACGGTTTTCCAGCAGGTGATCCAGTAGTCGGTGTGGCCTGCGGGGTAGACGGTGTTGATGGTGCAGGTGGTGGTGTTGCAGGTGGTGCCGGGGCTGGTGGAGCCGACGTAATATCCGTTTGGAATACGGCTGCTTAGGGTGGTGTTGAGTGGGTCGTCTTGCCGGCCGTTGAAGGTTTGGTTGAGTTCCGTGTGTTCGATGGTGTCGAGGCTCCAGTGGACGGTGGCGCTGGCTGCTGGTTTGATGTAGGTGATGGTGGTGACTGAGTCAGTGGCGTTTTGTAGGTCGCTACCGTAGACGGGGGTGCCTGCCCAGTTGGTGGGGTTGTTGGGTGTGGCGATGCGTGTGTTGGGGTTCCAAGAACCATTGGTGACGGTCACGTCGTAGCCCGGTTTGTCTGGCACGTACACACCGGAGTAGGCGGGTTGGGTGTTTCCGCCGTTGTAATAGTTACCGTTCAACATGTAAGAGTTGAGCTGCCCCTCAGGAATGGGCAACAATGCCTCAACACTTGCGCATGCAGCTAATTGAGCATGGCTGTCTGGCTTGATCGAGATATTCTTAGGAGTGCATTTGCTACTTGTGGAGTGTCGGTCGACACCTCTGAGAGCGAGTACCACCTTCCGGTATCTGGTTCCTACTGGTGCATTTCCTATCCACGAGTTGAAACCGAAATAAGCCGAGCCGTTACTCACGGTTTCATAGGTGATGTTTTGGGTGACGTCGCCTTGGGCTGCGCTGCCGTTGGAGTAACGAAACTGCGTGGTGTTCCTGGCGGTGTAGTCGCATGCGAGGTATGAGTAGATTTGGTTCACTGGTGGATGTGATCCGAGGTATTGGGTGAGTCCTGCGTCTTTGTAGAATTCGAGCCGCATGCTGAATGCGTCGGTGAGGTTGACATTACATGCGCCACTGCCGCGAAGTAGTGGGTTGTTGTCGGTTTGAGGTTGTGGGCTGCCGGGTTTGTTGAGTACTTCGGGTTCGGCTGGTTTTGGTTCGGGGACTGCATTTACATCTGTGGGTTGTGGTTGGTCGTCGCTGGCTGTGTCAAGCAGTGGCGAGTTGGGTGAGAGCCCTGGTGTCGGGACGGGGTTTAGCGGTTCAGTCTCGCGGGGGGGGGGTGATGTTCGAGGCTTGTTCACTGTTTACGCTGGAAGGTGCCGTGACATCAGACGTGGTGTTCGTGGGAGCTGCAGTTTGGCTGGCAGCGGTATTGTCTTCGGATGCGACGGCGCTGAGCCCGGTGGGGATGAGAACTGCTGCGCAGACCAGCAGTGCCAAGGCAATGCGCGCGTGATAACTGCGGGTTGGTGTGCTGGTGTGGCGGCCTGTGGTGGTAGGCAAGGTCATGCGAACGATTCCTCCATGTGTGTGCGCCCGAACCACTTGGCGACAACTGTGCTCTTCCATGTGCGCACCGGTTCTTGCCTTGCGGGTAGAGCAAGCGCGCAGTGTTATGAGTAAATGATATATACAGACTGTGACATAAATAACACATGATAGATTTCGTATGAATTGAGCCGCTTATAAATGGGTGGGCATAGTTTCGTGACTGATGCGACCCTACGCAACCGTAACTTTGGCCTGACGCTCAGGTATAGTGGCAGCATGCTCAGAGAATTTAAATTGGATCCGGTCAGTAAGACAACCGAGAAGGACACTATCTTCTCGCTGCTGTCGCGACGCGCCGAGCGTGACCCTGAAGGTCTTATCGCCCAATGGCAGGATACCAAGGCATACAACTGGCACGATGTCACTGCGGAGCAGATGCTCGAGCGTGTGCGAGCCGTGGCCAAAGGCATGATGAGCCTGGGCGTGTCCAGCGGCTCCATGGTGGTCATTTACGCATCCACATCCTACGAGTGGGGAGTGGTTGATTTTGCATGCGCCGCGATTGGTGCAGTGAGTGTGCCGGTCTACGAGACCGATTCCGCCCAGCAGACCGGCTCCATCGTCAGCGCTGTCAAGCCGGTCATCGCCTTCGCCGGCGACTATGAACATGCCCAGACGCTCGAGGACCTGCGCCAGCGGCAGGAAGGCCTCGAATACGTGTTCAACATGGGGGAGGGTGGCCTCGACGCCGTAGTCGATTTCGGCCGCTCGGTGAGCGACGCTCAGCTCGACCAAGCCATCGACCGTGTCAGTGCCGATGACGTGGCCACCATCGTCTACACGTCAGGATCCACCGGTGCTCCTAAAGGCGCAATGCTCTCGCACCGCAACTTCATGGTCATCGTGTTCATCGGTTGGGTTGTGCTCAAAGACATGCTCTACAATCCCAGCCGCCTGCTGCTCTTCCTACCGCTGGCGCACTGCTTCGCGCGCTACATCCAGTACGTTGCCATCGGATCCCAAGGCGTGGTTGGGTACACGTCAAGCACTAAGCGTCTGCTGCCCGACCTGCGCAGCTTCAAGCCCACGTACCTGCTCGGTGTGCCGCGTGTGTTCGAGAAGGTTTATAACGCCGCATCACAGAAGGCCGGGGCCGGACTGAAAGGCAAGGTATTCGCAGCAGCGTTCGACCATTTCAACCAGTGGTCGCGCGACGAGCAGGAAGGCCGCAAGCACAGCCTCAAAGCCAAGGCGATGCACGGCTTCTATATGAAGACCGTTGGCGACACCGTACGTTCTGCCATGGGACCGAACCTCAAGTACTTGGCTTGTGGCGGTGCCCCCATGAACGCCGATTTGGCGCACTTCTTCAACGGTATCGACGGGGTTACCTTCATTCAGGGATACGGCATGACGGAAACTGCCGCGCCGTGCATCGTCAACTTCGAAGATTTCAACAAGGTCGGGGCGGTCGGCCGTCCCGGCAGCGGCATTGCCATCAAACTGGCGGACGACGACGAGCTGATGATCAAGGGCGAAAGCGTGTTCCTTGGCTACTACCAGCAGCCCGAACTCACTGCTGAAGTGCTGGGGGACGACGGCTGGCTCAAGACCGGCGACATCGCCCAGATTGACGACGATGGCTTCGTCTACATCACCGGCCGCAAGAAGGACATCATCATCACTGCAGGCGGCAAGAACATCAGCCCGGCTCCCATGGAAGACACCATCGGATCGTGCCCCATCGTGGCACACGCCGTGGTCGTGGGTGATGGCAAGCCGTTCGTCTCAGCGCTCATCGAACTGGAGCCGGAGATGCTGCGCTCGTGGTTGCGAGGTCACGGCTTGGATGAGCGCATGCCGATGAGTGAGGTTGTGGAGAACGATGCGGTGCGCGCCTGCGTGCAGCAGTATGTAGACCAGGCCAACAGCAAGGTTTCTCGGGCCGAGTCAGTGCGTAAGTTCGTGATTCTCGACAGCGAGTTCACGCAAGATGCCGGCACGCTGACACCGAGCATGAAAGTGGTACGTCCCGCCGTGCTGAAGCAGTATGCTGATGTGATCGAGCATCAACTGTACGCGCCGAAAACCGCACACGCGCAGTAGCTGGTAAGGTTGGCGGAAGCTGATGTTGCGTTCAGCCAAGCCTCGTCAAGACTTCTAAGGAGTAAGTGAATTGTCGTTACGTGAAATTCGAGTTGTCCCTGATCCGGTGCTGCGCACCCCATGCGACCCGGTGCGTACCATTACGCCGCAGGTGCATCGCCTGGTGCAGGATTTGCTCGACACGGTGGACGATCCCGGCCGTGCAGGCCTTTCTGCCAACCAGATTGGTGTAGGCCTGCGTGTGTTCTCGTACAATATCGAAGGCAAACTGGGGTATGTGATCAACCCGGTGCTTGAGGAGACCAGTGGCGAGCAGTACGGCGAGGAAGGCTGCCTGTCGGTGCCGAACCTGTGGTACAAGACTCGGCGTGCCGACTATGCCCGTGTGCGTGGCATCAACCTGGATGGCAAGACCATCGTGGTGGAGGGTCGCGGCATCATGGGTCGCATGCTGCAGCACGAGACCGACCATCTTGATGGCCACGTCTACCTTGACCGGCTGGAAAAAGAGGAGCGCCGCGAGGCCATGCGCCAGCTGCGTAATAACAAGTAAGCAACAAATAGGCAGGCAGTATTTAGTGACGGGGCCTGCCTGTTGATGTGCGTATAACGAGCTGAATCGGTGCTGTCTCGTGACGGTGGCTTATGCTTTTGCTTTCAATGAGTCTCAGGGTTTTCGTTGCAGCCGCTTCGGCCATGTCGCGCGGCCGTTGACGGATGGTTGTCAGGCCGACTTCCTTGGCGAATTGGCTGTCGTCGAATCCTACGATGGAGACATCTTCAGGCACGGAGAATCCATGCCTTGGAAGTGTTGAGAAAAAGGGGATAGCCGGTTCGTCGTCAAGGAAGCAGATTGCCGTAGGGGAGTCGCCGTCGCGCATGAGTTCGGTGAGTGCCGTGTCGAATTCGGAGTTTGCGCTGTATCTGATGGAGGTGCCGTGCAGTCCCAGTGTGGCGCACATGTTGCTGAAAGCACGAGGACGAGCAGCCGAACTGTAGTTCAGGTTCGTCAGAAAAGCAGGATAGAGGTATAGCAGGTTACGGTGCCCCAGTTTTGCCAAATGACGCACAAGCATGTTGACTCCCAAAACATCATCGATGTTGATTGATGCTGCGAGGCCTTCTCGCGAAGAGGGATTGATACCGACAATGGGTACTTTGATGGAGCGCAAACGCTGTATCTCGCTGCTGTTGGTGTCGAATGAGGAGATGACGACGGCATCGACGTTACCGCGTACAGGTAACTCTGCAAAAAACTTTTGCCGCTCGGCGGTGTTGGTTATTGGATAGATGGCCAGGTCATATCCGGCCTTGCTGAACACGGAGTTTAAGCCTTCTATGATGTGTGCGGTGAACCAAGTGATTTCACTGCTACCGATGAGCAGAGCCACACGGTAGGAATGCCCTGATTTCAAGATTCCCGGCGTTCGCGATATGGAGAAGTCAAGCTTTTCCGCGGTTTCCAACACCGAGGAGAGTGTTTTTGGCGAGAGCTTGTCGGGGTGTGAGAACGCACGGGATACTGTTGCGGTCGAGACACCGGCTTGTTCGGCGACGTCGGAGATGCTCGCCTTGCGTTGACGGTTATGTGTGTTCTCCATGTTGCTCCTTGGTTGTCGAGCATATAGTACCCCTAAATGCCGTTAAGTGTAAAATCGTTATGCAACGGTTTACATGTAACGACACGCCATGTTTTAAAAAGCAAATACGGATTTTCGAGCGAAATGTAAAGCTTTTCAAGATAAAACGTTTACATTTGCAATATGAGAATTTGCTTCATGCTTGAAAACAGTAGTATTTTGGAGACCACATACTTTTACAAGGAGGTAATGGATGAATATTCGTAAGTTCGCTTCAGCGGCGGTTGCAACCGTGTGCATTCTGGCGACCGCAGCATGCGGTGGCTCAGGCAGCGGTGCGTCAGGTACCACAGACACCAAAACCGATAAAGGTATGAAGACCATCGGTACGACCGTGAAGTACGACCCCAATCACTTGGTCAACAATGGAAAGCCGATTACCCTTGAATACTGGTCTTGGGGAACCAAAACCACTGACCCGGTGTTCAAAATGATCAACGAGTACGAGAAGATCTACCCGAACGTGAAATTCACTACGAAGAACGTACCTTGGGCTGATTATTGGACCAAACTGCCGCTTGCCTTGCAGGGCAAGAACGGGCCGGCGCTGTTCAATATTCACAATTCCTACGATTCGCTGGTCCAGCCCTACGCCGCAGACTACGACATCCCTACCAAAGACCTGGAAAAGGACTACAGCACTGCCAATGTGCATGAGGATGCCAACGGCAAAGTAAAGTATATCGATTCTGTTCTGGCAACGGGTAGCATCTACTATAACAAGAAGCTTTGGTCTGCTGCCGGTCTTACCGATGCCGACTATCCAAAGACATGGGATCAGTTCATTCAGGTGGCGAAGAAGCTTACCAAGAGCGACGGCGACAAGATGACTCAAGCCGGTTTCAACATCAACGGTGAAGCGTACAAAGCCATTTTCCAAGGTCTCAACTATCAAAAAGGCGAGCTGCTCTTCGACAAGGACGGCACGAAAGCCAACTTTGACAATGCAACCACTGCCGAGAACATGCAGTTCCTCAAGGATCTTTACGATAAAGACAAGATAGGTTCCATTAATTTCGGTAATGATTACATCGCAAGCTTCGGTCAGGGGCAGAGCGCCATGGTGTACGCCTGGGGCAGCATTCAAGGCACGTTGAAAGACAAATACCCCGACATCGAATATGGTGCCTTCCCAACTCCGACATTTGACGACAAGGTGCCTTTCGCATACGACCGTTACAACGGCGAATCCACTCCCTGCGTCAATTCCCGCCAGTCCAAAGAGCAGCAGGCCGTAGCTCAGGACTTCATCAAGTATATTCTCGCCAACGATGATTACATCCGCTCTGCATCCGATCTGCTCAACGGTTTCCCCGCAAAGGTGAGCGTGCAGGACGATGCAAAGATTCTTGCTCAGCCCGGTATGTCTGGAATAAAGGACCGTCTCGATCGTCTGATCTGGCCGGGACCCGTCCCTGCGACTGTGGAGAACACCGGCATCAAGACCTTCGAGAACGTGTTCCAGAAGGACATGCCCATTGACCAGGCGCTCAAGACTGGTCAGAAACAAATGGATGAGGACATGAAGAGTTCAAAGTTCCAATCCAAGGAAAGCAAATACGTTCATTTCGATGAGCACAAGTAGGCCATGATTGAGCGTTGGTGTGGTGGTCTCGGCAATCAGCTTCGAGACCGCCACACCATCATTGTGCAGATGTAAAGGAGCATGGATGGAAGTGGAAAAGAAGCATTCGGGAGCGTCGCTCGGGCGCATATTTTCGATGCGCAATGTAGCTGTCGTATTCTTTGTGGTGTACTTCGCTATATTCCTGATTTACCCGATTTTCAAGGCGTTTGCAGGCAGCCTGCACGACTGGAACCCACTGGTTGGGCAGTATGACTGGGTGGGGTTTGCCAATTTTAAGCAGATTCTGGGCGATAAACTGTTCTGGAATTCACTGCTCAATACTGCGGTCTTCGTGCTTGCCGCCACTGTATTTCGCGTACTTATCGGTCTGGCTTTGGCTCTGCTGCTCAGCTCGAAGCTCATCAAGTTCAAGGATACGCTCCGTGGCCTGTTTTACATGCCCACCATCACTCCTCTCATTGCTGTGAGTTTTGTATGGATGTGGATGTTCGATCCGCAATTCGGCATGATCGACAAGGTTACCGGTCTCAATATCAACTGGTTGCACGACACTAAATTTGCCATGCCTGCAATCATCCTAATGACCATCTGGAAAGATTTTGGTTATGCGGTGGTTCTGTATCTGGCCGGTATCATGAATCTGCCCGATGACGTTTACGAGGCCGCGCAGATTGACGGCGCCAAACCAAGCCAGATCATGTTCAAGATTACGATACCTCTGCTGAAGCCGACTACCTTGTTCATCATCATTACATCGTTGATCAGCTATCTGCAAGCCTATATCCAGATCATGGTCATGACCAAGGGCGGACCGGGAACGTCCACGTACACCATTAGCTACCTGATTTACGATCAGGCATTCCAGAAATACAACTTCGGCGTAGCCTCAGCGATGAGCGTGGTGTTGTTCATCTTCACTGCAATCCTGACCTGGCTCATGTTCAAGGTGTCGGGCGAGGAGGACATGTCATGACGAAAACAAGAAAAATTGGGGGATGGGTTGCCACCGCGCTGCTGTTCATCATCGCGCTCATCACCATTGTTCCGTTCCTGTGGATGTTCATCTCCTCCTTCGCTCCCAACAGCGAGATCGTGAAAGTCGGAGGCAGTATATTCCCCAAGCCCTCGACGCTGGACAATTACGTAGGGATTCAGAACAAGTTTGACTTTCTGAGATTGTTCGGCAACTCGCTCTTCGTCTCGGTAGTAAAGACCGTAATCATGATCTACACCAGTGCTGTGCTGGGGTATGTGTTCGCCAAGATGAAGTTCCGCGGGCGCAACCTGCTGTTCGGTATTGTGCTGGGAACGATGATGGTGCCGTGGGCTGTGACCATCATTCCCCAGTACGACATGATGACCAAAGCCGGATTGCAGGATTCCTATTGGTCATTGATTCTGCCTGGCATGATCAGCGCCTTTGGTGTGTTCCAATTCCGCCAAGCGATTTCGGGTATCTCCGACGAACTCATAGAGGCGGCCAAGCTTGACGGTGCAGGAGATTGGAAGATCTTCCATAGCATCATATTGCCTATGAGCCGCAACACGGTCGCATCTCTTGCCATCTTCCAATTCCTATGGAACTGGGAAGATTACCTGTGGCCGTTCCTCATGATCACCAGCGATAAGAAGCAGCTGCTTTCTGTCGGTTTGCAGTCGTTCAACGGGCAATACGGTACGGATTACGGTGGATTGTTCGCCGCGACCTCCTTGGCGATTATTCCGGTTCTGCTGGTGTACCTTATTTTCCAAAAACAGTTCATTTCGGGTATCTCAGCTGGAAGTGAAAAGTAGACCATCAAGGTCACATGGTTGGTGGTGCAGAAGGTCTCGGCTTTCTGCACCACGTATATGTGCTTATCAGTGAAGGGGTAGAAGTGCGTTCAACAATCGAAGGGAAATCACGTTCGGGCGTGGCAAGTTCCGTGGTTCGGGAACATAATATATTACAAGGGAAGCAATGGAGGATAACGTTCCTCACCGAGTCGCTCTTTCGTTATGAATGGTCGGATTCTGGTGTATTCGAGGATAAACCCACCTCACTCGCCAAGAACCGGAACTTTGCGGGAGCAGTGGATTTCAGTGTTGAAGAGCGTAGTGGATGGCTCAGCATTCGAACTGAGCATCTTCGCGTCAGCTACAATCGTCAGGCTCCCAGCAAGGAGGGCTTCAGCGTTGTTGTTGCCGGGGTGAGTAACAGTCAAGCCAATACGTGGCACTATGGGGATCGCCCCAGCGGCAACCTCGGAGGTACCGCTCGTACGCTGGATGAAGCCGACGGTGCCATCGCCATTGAATCCGGCGTGATCTCGCGTGACGGTTGGTCGGTACTCGATGATTCAGAGAGCATGATTTTCTCTGACGATGATGTAATGATTCACCCACGCGATCATGCCGAGACTGATCTGTACTTCTTCGGGTATGGTCATCGTTATATAGAGGCGATACGGGATTTCTACAGGCTTTCGGGGAACACCCCGCTCCTGCCGCGGTTTGCCATGGGCAACTGGTGGAGCCGGTTCTATCCATATACGCAAGATGAATATATAAATCTTATGGATCGCTTTGATGCACAAGGTATTCCCCTCACGGTCTCGGTCATAGACATGGATTGGCACCTCACCGACATCGATGCCAAATATGGTTCCGGGTGGACTGGATACACGTGGAATAAGGAGCTTTTCCCGGACCATGTGCGCTTCCTCGATGAGGTACACCACAGAGGCCTGCGTACCACGCTTAACGTCCATCCCCGTGACGGCATCAGAGCCTTTGAGCAGCCTTACGCTGCCGCCGCTGCGGTGATGGGTGATGACATTGCAGCCGGGGAAGACATCGAGTTCGATTTAACCAATCCGCGCTTTGTAGAAGCCTATATGGGCATGCATCACGACTTGGAGCGCGAGGGTGTTGATTTCTGGTGGATTGACTGGCAACAGGGTGGTGTGACTCGGCAGCCGGGGCTTGATCCTCTGTGGGCATTGAACCGTCTGCACTACCATGATGCCAAGGATCAAGGCTGCACCCCGCTCATCTTCTCACGCTATGCAGGGCCCGGCTCCCATCGTTATCCGGTCGGTTTTTCCGGAGACACCATCATTTCATGGAAATCCTTGAGATTCCAGCCCTACTTCACCGCAACGGCCTCCAATATCGGGTACGGTTGGTGGAGCCACGATATTGGTGGGCATATGCTGGGCTACCGGGATGATGTGTTGGAGGCTCGCTGGTATCAGCTTGGTGTGTTCAGTCCCATCAACCGTCTGCATTCCAGTGCCTCTGCTTTCAGCGGCAAAGAACCGTGGAATTTCTCTTCGCAAGTTCGCGAATCCATGACTCAAGCCTTGCGGCTGCGCCACAGGATGATTCCATATCTGTATTCCATGAATTACCGTGCCTCGTTGGAGGGGCGGCCGATTGTCGAACCGATGTATTGGCAGTCTTCCGAGATTGCCGCGGCATATGAGGTTCCTGACGAGTTCAGGTTTGGCACGCAGCTGCTGGTTGCCCCTGTGGTCACTCCCGACGATGCTGCTGCTCAAGCAGGGGCGACGGACGTATGGTTCCCCGAGGGACGTTGGTTTGACTGCTTTGACGGCAGGCAATACCATGCGCAGGGCGAGCATGGTGCATCGATGCGCGTGTGGCGCACCATCGATCGCATTCCGGTGTTTGCTCCTGCTGGCGGAATTGTTCCTATGCAGCGTCTGGAACATTGCGACCAAGAGCATAACGCCCGCAAACGTATCAACGACATCAGCAATCCGGAAGAGCTGGACATCATGGTATTTCCTGCCGCGGCAGGATCGTTCACTCTATGTGAAGACGGTGGAGAGCCCGGGATCGATGTTGCCCGCACATGTTTAAGCTTGGGCGTTCCGCAAGTCGCGGAGGGCGTGGGAAGCTTCGTCATCGCCCCTGTCGAAGGCGAGGTGCGTTCGGTGCCGGGTTGCAGGACGTGGAATATCACGGTGCGCGGAGTGGGCAGGCCCCAAGATCCGTGCCGGATTTCGGTTGGCGGTGTCGCTGCGGCTTGTGATGCGGCATACGATGAGCGGACGTTGAGCTATACCGTAACGGTTCGCAATGTCGATGTGATGCAGCGAGTGGTGGTTGATTTTCCTGCGGACATGCGTGTGGCGGAGAACCCGGTGCAAGAGGATGCATATGAAGTGCTGCTTCGGGCGCAGATGCCGTTCGAAGTCAAGGACAAGGCATTTGCAGCCGTCAAGAGGCTTGGGGTCGGTGCCCTGTCCACGTTGCAGGCGTTGACCGAACCAAGTGGGACGCCCAAGACCGCAACGCATGTGGGCAAGGGCGCCGATGGTTCACTCGGTGTCATGCCCATGACCGTCTTCTCGGAACTTATGGAGATTATGACGCGTACTGATGAATCCTGAGGAGGTTCGACAGGCAACGTGCGTGGCGCATGTTCGATGTGCTCGGATGTACACTCGACGCACAACCATATATGCCGTCTGTGGTATTCTTGCACCCGTATGCGTCAACGGTTTCAACGACTGTCACGAGTCAGAGAAACCACCCATATGTAACCTACCCGGCGCATAACAACGCGTCATGCTCGTGATGACCTGTGTCGGTCGGTTCTCTTCGGAGTGCTGCACGCAGTGTTGCATGGCCAGGCAAGAACCGACAGAAAGGTATTATCATGGCTCAAATCACTATGAGCGAAATGCTGAAGGCTGGCCTTCACTTTGGTCACCAGACCCGTCGCTGGAACCCCAAGATGAAGCAGTACATCCTGACTTCCCGCAACGGCATCCACATCATCAACCTGTTCAAGTCGCTCGACATGATCGACACTGCCTACGATTTCATCAAGACCACTGTGGCGCACAACGGCTCGGTGCTTTTCGTGGGTACCAAGAAGCAGGCTCAGGAAGCAGTAGCGGCTCAGGCCACTCGCGTCAACATGCCGTATGTGTCCGAGCGTTGGCTCGGTGGCATGCTCACCAACTTCCAGACCGTCTCCAAGCGCGTTGCGCGCCTGAAGGAGCTCGAGGAGATGGACTTCTCCGATGTGCGTGGATCTGGTCTCACCAAGAAGGAGCTGCTGCTCCTCGAGCGTGAGAAGAACAAGCTGGAGAAGCAGCTGGGCGGTATTCGCAACATGAACCGCACGCCTTCGGCAATGTTCGTGGTGGACATCAGCAAGGAGTCGCTGGCTGTCGAGGAAGCTCACAAGCTGGGCATCCCGGTCGTGGCCGTGGTCGACACGAACACTGATCCCGACACCGTTGACTACCCGATTCCGGCCAATGACGACGCCATCCGTGGCATCGAGCTGCTGACCAGCCTCATGGCAGACGCCGTGGCTGAAGGTCTGCTCGAGCGTTCGGGCAAGGCTGCGAAGACCGACGACAAGGCCGAACAGCCGATGGCCGCTTGGGAAAAGGATCTCCTCGCCGACAAGGCTGAGGGTGAAGCCGCCCCGGCCGCAGAGGGTGACGCCAAGGTGGAAGAGTCTGAGGCCAAGTAACCAGCGTATGGGCGAGTCCCATACACCAGCGTTTGCCGGCACATGGTGCCTTCGGGTGCCCGCCGGCAAACAATACTGATTCTGATAAGGAGACATGATGGCAGCAATCACAGCAGCTTTGATCAAGCAAGTACGTGACGAGACCGGCGCCGGCATGATGGACGTCAAGAAGGCGCTCACCGAAGCCGAGGGTGACGTGGCTCGTGCCAAGGAAATCATTCGTGCCACCGGCATTCAGGCCGCAGGCAAGCGCGAAGGCCGCAGTGCTCAGGAAGGCACCATTGCCTCCCGCGTGGTCGACAACGGCAACGGCCAGATCGGTTACGCCGTTGAGCTGAACTCGGAGACCGACTTTGTGGCCAAGACCCCGAAGTTCGTTGACTTCGCCGACAGTGTGCTTACCAACGCCATTGCGGCGGATGCATCCAACGTTGACGAGGTACTCGCCGCAAAGTCTGACGACGGCACGGTGAAGGCAAGCGTCGAAGAAGCGGCAGCGCTCTTCGGCGAGCATGTCAAGGTCGGTCAGGTCGCCAAGATTGAGGGCGACAAGGTCGAAATCTACGCGCACAAGAAGTCCGCCGAGATGCCGCCGAGCATCGTGGCCATCGTGGCCACCGATGAGGCTGGTGCTGCCGTGGCTCACGAGGCTGCGCTGCAGATCTCCGCCATGGGTGCCAAGTGGCTTTCTCGCGAGGACGTACCGGCCGATGTGGTCGAGTCCGAACGTCGCGTGGCCACTGAAAAGTCACAGGCTGAGGGCAAGCCCGAGCAGATCATCCCCAAGATCGTGGAAGGCCGTATGAACGCCTTCTACAAGGACAACGTGCTGCTTGAGCAGGCGTATGTCAAGGATGGATCCAAGTCCGTCGGCGATCTGTTCAAGGAAGTCGGCGGCAAGCTGACATCCTTCGCTCGCATCGAGGTCGGCAAGGGCGAGGCAGAAGCTGAGTAAGCTCTGTTGTGTGGTGCGCTGCATAATGTGAGTGAAAGCTTGATAGTGCGCAGCGCGATATGTACGGGAAGCGGTACTCTTCGGAGTGCCGCTTTTCGCATAGTTGGAACGATTTGCCGCGCCCGCACTCATGCCGTGTATCGGTGTTCTCTGTCGGAACGAACCGGTATTCTTATCGGAGCATTATAGGCGCACATCGACAGGAAGGTCGCGAGATGGGCAACGGGCGCGAGAACGAACCGAGACGGGTATTACTTAAGCTTTCAGGTGAGGCGTTCGGCGCCGGAAAAGTCGGCGTTGACACCCAAGTGGTTCGTAGAGTCGCCCAAGAGATTCATCAAGCGGTGGAGCAGGGCGTGCAGGTGGCCATTGTGGTCGGCGGCGGTAACTTCTTCAGAGGAGCCGAACTGCAGCAAGCCGGTATTGAGCGTACACGCGGCGATTACATGGGCATGCTGGGCACAGTGATGAACTGCTTGGCGTTGCAGGACTTCCTCGAGCAGGAAGGGCAGGCCACTCGCGTACAGACCGCCATCACCATGGGGCAGGTCGCAGAACCGTACATTCCGCTGAAAGCCATCCGCCACTTGGAAAAAGGTCGCGTCGTCATCTTCGGAGCAGGTGCAGGTATGCCATACTTCTCCACCGACACAGTCTCCATCCAGCGTTCCCTTGAGATTCACTGCAACGCGGTGCTGATGGGCAAGAACGGTGTGGATGGCGTGTATACCGCAGACCCTCGCAAAGACAGCAACGCCAAGCGTTTCACCAAACTGAGCTATAAGCGTGCCATCGTTGACAATTTGGCAGTTATGGACGCTGCGGCGCTTTCCATGGCGCGAGACAATGATCAGCGTATTCGAGTGTTCGGGCTCGAAGAGAGCGGCAATGTCACACGAGCGCTGGTGGGAGAGCCGATCGGCACGCTGGTGTCCAACGAAGAGTCGGAACTTGCGGAATAAACTAGATTTATAGATATAATAAATATATGCATAAATAGTAAGTAATCGTGGTGTTGCATCTTGCAGCGCCATCAAAGACGTTCCGGGCGCACGGCGTTCGCAGACATAGATATTAAGGAGAACCCATGGCAAGCATGGTAGATCAGGCCAAGGCACAGATGGAGAAGTCGGTGGAGGCCACCAAGGAGAACTTCGCAGGCATCCGCACCGGGCGAGCCAACCCGGCATTGCTGAACGGATTGATGGTGGACTATTATGGCGCCCCCACACCGATTAAGGCTGTGGCATCCATCGGTGTGCCCGAGCCTCGCACGCTTTCCGTCACGCCGTTTGATGGCTCGCAGGCAGGTGCGGTAGAGAAGGCCATTCGTGATTCTGATTTGGGTGTCAGCCCTCGTCGTGACGGCAACGTCATTCACGTCACCATGCCGGAGCCGACTGAAGACCGACGCAAGGAATATGTCAAGCTCGCCAAGACCAAGGCTGAGGATGGCAAGGTAGCGGTGCGCAATATCCGCCGTAAGACCAAGGAAACCATCGACAAGTCTGTCAAAGACGGCGACATGGGCGAGGACGAGGGCGATCGCTTGCTTAAGGATCTGGACAAGGTTACCAAGCAGATCAGCGATTCCATCGACCAGCTGCTCGATTCGAAGCAGCAGGAGATTATGGAAGTCTGATTCGCTGGGTGGAGTGGAAGCTATAAGGAAATGTCCCAAGTGAACGAGTCAGGACAGAACAGTTCGGCTGCCAGGGATCGTACTGGCGGTAGTGTTGAAACCGCGGTTGAGGGAATCAACGAGAAGGCTGGGCGGAATATGCCTCAGGCGGTGCTCACCGCTGTGGTGCTTATCGCCATCATCGTCGCTTGTTTGCTGGTGCGCATTGACCTTTTCGTGCTGCTCATCATCGTATTCATGACGCTCGGTCTGTGGGAATTGCGTGTTGATTTGGCAGTGCTGGGGCTTCACATTCCGGTAGTAGTGCTGTGGGTGTGCTCGGCGGGTACGTTGCTTGCCACCTACTACGTGCCCGATCATGTGCTGGGTGCGGTCTCAGGTGTGATGGTTACGCTGTTGGCCACCGTAATCGCAGCTTCGCGACCACGTCGTGTGGGGCAACGTCTGGCTAAAGCAGTTGCCGGCAAGTCACGTTCCGGAGATGCTACGAATACTGCCGCGACTGATTCGTACACAACTCACACACAGGCCTCGGCTGGAGTGCTGAGTAATGTGTCGGTTTCCGCTTTCATTGTGCTGTATATCACCGCGCTGGCCTCCTGCATTATCCTCCCGCTGACATATAACGGTCACCCGGTGGCGCATGCGATTATGCTGATTTTCCTACCGGCTCTGAGCGACACCGGCGGTCTGTTCGCCGGCGCTTGGCTTGGCAAGCATAAACTGTCCCCGCGAATCTCCCCGCATAAGTCCGTCGAAGGGTTGATCGGCTCCATTGTGTTCGCCATGGTGGGTGCTTTTGCCGTGTTTGCTTTTACATACCCGGCGCAGTGGGCGCAGCGCTGGTGGGTGCCGGTGCTGATCGGGGTGATGGTCGGCGTGGTAGGCACGTTCGGAGACCTGTGTGCTTCCATGCTCAAGCGTGATATGGGTATCAAAGACATGGGCCATCTGCTCAAGGGGCACGGCGGGGTCATTGACCGCGTCGACTCGATTCTGCTGTGCGCTCCGTTCCTTGCACTGCTGCTGTGGTGCGTTGGCATGTAGTTATTCATGCTACGGCTTGGCCGTCTTGTTGTTCAATGAGCAATCGCTTGTCGACGACCGTTGCCGAACTCAATACATCGTACGATAACATTCGTTTATTTCTGTGATGGGATTACTGTGACTGATTCACTGGCGCATAACGCTTCATGCAAGCAAAGAACCAAGGCGGGCGAGCATATCACCGGTCATTCGGATGAGCCGGAAACCGGTATCACCCAAGGGGGTACCAAAGGCGCGTTCCGCGACGTGCTGGCCAAGAACCATGCTCGGCGCGGCAAACCTCCCGTGCATTTCGTAGACATGACCGAGGAAGAACGTGTAGAGACCGCACAGCGTCTCGGCCTGCCGAAGTTCCGTGTCAAGCAGCTTGCCAACCATTATTTCAGCCACTTCGATACCGAGGCGGAAAGCTTCACTGACTTTCCCGCCTCGAAGCGAGAGGAAGCCAAACAGGCCTTCTTCCCGACGCTCATCACCGAGGTGACCCGTCAAGTTGCCGATGAGGGCATGACGGTGAAAACGCTGTGGGAACTGTTCGACGGCTCACGTATCGAATCAGTGCTCATGCGCTATCCGAACCGCGCCACGCTGTGCATCTCCAGCCAGGTGGGCTGTGGCATGGATTGCCCATTCTGCGCTACCGGGCGTCTGGGACTGACACGCAATATGTCGGCCGGCGAGATTCTTGAACAGGTGCGCGTGGCGGCCAAAGCCATGGCCGAGGGAGACATTGCCGGCGGACCTGGGCGTTTGAGCAACGTGGTGTTCATGGGCATGGGCGAGCCGATGGGCAACTATAAGGCGGTCATGAAGGCTGTGCGGCAGATCAGCGCCGCCGCCCCAGAGGGCTTTGGTATTTCGGCACGCAACATCACGGTTTCCACTGTGGGAGTGGTGCCCGGCATCAAGAAACTGACACAGGAGGGCATTCCGTTGCGCTTGGCAGTGTCGCTGCACGCTCCAAGTGACAAGCTGCGCGACGAGCTGGTACCGATGAACCAACGGTTTGACACCACAAAAGTGCTTGACGCCGCCCATGATTACTATTTGGCGTCAAAGAGGCGTGTAAGCATCGAATATGCGCTCATGCGCGGTATCAACGACCAGGCCGAGCATGCGGAACTGCTGGCCAAGCGTTTGAACCACTACGGCGACAATTGGGCGCATGTCAACCCTATTCCGCTCAACCCGATCGAAGGTTCCAAATGGACAGCGTCCAAGCCTGAGGATGAGCAGCGGTTCCTCGATATTCTGCATCAACGGGGCATTACCGCTACCTTGAGAGATACGCGCGGTTCCGACATAGACGGTGCATGTGGTCAGCTCGCCGCCAAAACCATTCACGTAGCATAAACAGTAGTAATGCTTGACGCAGCTCCGTTGGCCTGTGTGTGGGAAACTGCATAGTTCGTCATGCCGTGCGATGGATGTTGGAATATTCTCCCAAAGACCAATCTTCCGGTGTTGTGTAAGCCATGCGTCTGGCATGTGAAACGCATGGCATGAATGCAACCTCGATGGCATATACTGGATAGCGTATTTTCGAGCGAGCGCAAACCGGAGAACATCATGACAGTAGCAGTGCGTGTCATTCCTTGCCTGGACGTCGACGACGGCCGCGTGGTCAAAGGCGTTCACTTTGAGCATCTACGCGATGCCGGAGATCCGGTGGAGCTTGCCTCGCGCTATTACGAGGAGGGCGCCGACGAACTTACGTTCCTCGATGTGACCGCCTCCAGCAGCAAGCGAAGAACGATGTTCGACGTAGTGGAGCGCACCGCTGGTCAGCTTTTCATCCCGCTCACTGTTGGTGGCGGCGTGCGCAGTAGCGAAGATGTGGATGCATTATTGCGCTGCGGAGCCGACAAGGTGAGTGTGAACACCGCTGCCATCAATCATCCCGAGCTTATCAGCGATGTGGCTCGTCGGTTTGGCAACCAAGTGCTGGTACTGTCTGTGGATGCCCGTCGTGAGCGTGGGGAGCAACGTACCGAGTCGGGGTTCGAGGTGACCACTATGGGCGGTCGCCAGTCCACAGGCATTGATGCAGTGCAATGGGCTCGTAAAGCACAGGAGCTTGGTGTGGGCGAGATTCTGCTGAATTCCATGGACGCCGACGGCACGCAGGATGGTTTTGATATCCCGATGATTTCGGCTGTTCGCCGCGCTGTGACGGTGCCGCTCATTGCCAGCGGTGGAGCCGGCAAGCTGGAGGATTTTCCGCCTGCCATTGAGGCTGGTGCCGATGCGGTGTTAGCGGCCTCGGTGTTTCACTATGGCAAGTTGACTATTGGGCAGGTCAAACAAACGTTGCGTGCGCATGGGCATACGGTTCGCTGACCGGCAATATCGCCGCGCGGTGGATCGAAGGCATATGAACTACAGGGAGCGAAGGAGCAATAGTGGGTGAAGAGCAGACTGGGCAGGTGCTTGTCGGCGGTGGCAATCGACTCGATGAGTCAATCGCTTCGCGACTCAAGCGTGACAGTGCGGGCTTGGTCGCTGCCGTTGTTCAGCAGTATGACTCGCGAGAGGTGCTGATGGTGGGATACATGAACGATGAGGCGTTGCGCCGTACGTTATCCAGTGGTCGTGTCACGTTCTGGTCCCGTTCTCGTCAGGAGTATTGGCGCAAGGGAGATACGTCCGGGCATGCGCAGTACGTTAAACGTGTCTCTTTGGACTGTGACGGTGACGCGCTGTTGATTGAGGTCGATCAGGTCGGTGCAGCGTGCCACACCGGTGCGCGATCGTGTTTTGTGGCCGGGGGAGAACTTCCTGCTATGGTTGGAGAGAGACCGGATTAAAACACTATATATGCATCAAAATCTATGAAATTTCTTAAATCAGTTTCATTTTATGGATGTAATAAGGTACCATGTATGAACAAGAGAAATTTATGAGGAGGGGAATATGAACGATTGCAGCGTTGCACACCTTGAATGGGGCGATACATGGCCTTCACGGGACGGGTTTCATGATCTGGCCGAACAGCAGTATCGCATCGTACCTGTGGTACGTAAATTACTTGCAGATTCGCTCACACCGGTGGGTCTGTATGAGAGGCTTGGTCAAGGGCGCAGCGGTTCGTTCATCCTCGAATCTGCAGATGTAGCGGGAACGTGGAACCGGTACAGTTTTATCGGTGTGCGTTCCATCGCGCAATTACGCTCGAACAGCGGTCAAGCGCACTGGCTAGGCGAGGTGCCACTAGGGGTGCCGCAGCATGGCGACGCTGTGGACGTGGCCAAGCGGACATTAGATATACTGACCTCACCCAAGATAGAGGGATTGCCGAATTTGACTGGAGGACTGGTCGGTTCGGTGGGATGGGATGCCATGCGCCACTGGGAGCCGGCTACTGCCGGTGATGCACCAGATGAGACAGGTCAGCCGGAGCTTGCACTGGCGTTGGCTACCGATATGGCGGTGGTCGATCACGCCACAGGCACATTGTGGCTCATTGCCAACGCGGTCAATTTTGACAATCAGTCTACGCGAGAGAGTGAGGCATATCAGGATGCGTTGCACCGTCTGGACGACATGCAGCGTTTAGCTGCCACGCCTGCATGCGGTGAGGCGCAGGTCAATGTACTTGATTCTTCCGTGCCACAGCCACAACTGGAGTTCCGCACCGAGCGGGACGAATTCGAGCGTCAGGTGGAAGAGGCCAAACGCCATGTGGTAGATGGCGATGTGTTCCAAGTGGTGATTTCGCAACGATTGGAAGTGGATTCTCCGGCCGATCCGTTCGACGTATACCGGGTGTTGCGCACCATCAACCCCAGCCCTTACATGTATTTCTTTGCCCTTACCGCAGTGGACGGCAGTGTGTTCAACATTGTCGGATCCAGCCCCGAGACGCTCATCAAAGTAGAGGACCGTGAGGTGATGACATTCCCCATTGCCGGATCTCGCCCTCGTGGCGCTACGGTGGAAGAGGACGAGCGGCTTGTCGAAGAACTGCTTGCCGATGACAAGGAACGCAGCGAGCATATTATGCTCGTGGACTTGTCCCGCAACGATCTGAGCCGTGTGTGCGAACCAAGTAGTGTGGCTGTGGTGTCTCTGATGGACGTTGAGCGGTTCAGCAACATTACCCATCTATGCTCCACTGTTACCGGTACGCTGCGCGATGAGGTGAATGCATTCTCCGCATTCATGTCGGCGTTCCCTGCAGGCACTCTTTCCGGAGCGCCGAAGACTCGTGCCGTGCAGATCATTGACGAGTTGGAACCTGCCGACCGGGGTATTTATGGCGGCACCATAGGATACTTCGATTTTGCCGGGAATATGGATATGGCCATCGCCATTCGTACGGCGTTCCTGCGTAACCATCGGGCATACGTACAGTCCGGAGCCGGTATCGTGCTGGATTCGGTACCGGCGTCGGAATGGCAGGAAAGCCGAAACAAAGCAGCGGCGAGTGTCAAAGCGATACAAGTCGCGGCACAGTTGCGCACTGTGGAATCGACACCGCACGCATAATGCCGCATTGTGGTCATTGCCCTACTTCGGGCGGCGGTTGAGGCTATGCTGAGAGCCAAGAAGGAGGCAGCTATGTCAGTACTCGACGAATTGACGGCAGGAGCCGTTGAAGACATGCACGAACGTGAACAGCACACTCCGCTGGAAACGTTACAACAGCTGGCGCATCAGGCGCCGACACCTATCGATGCCGCGCGATGGCTCCGCCGCAACGACGGTATCCCCGTCATCGCCGAGATCAAGCGTGCCTCGCCTTCCAAAGGCCATTTGGGAGACATTCCCGATCCGGCCGCACTGGCAAAAGAGTATGAGCGTGGTGGAGCCTCGGCTATTTCAGTGCTCACCGAAGGTCGCAAATTCCTCGGATCGCTTGAAGACTTTGATCAGGTGCGTGCCGCCGTGCATATTCCCGTGTTGCGCAAAGACTTCATTACCACCGAATATCAAGTATGGGAATCTCGCGCCCACGGCGCCGACATGATTCTGCTCATCGTTGCCGCACTGGACGATGAGACACTGCGTGAACTGCTGCAATTGGCACAACATTTGGGTATGACCGTACTGGTAGAAGCCCACACTCGGGAAGAGATCGAGCGAGCGGTGGCTGCCGGTGCGGATGTCATAGGCATCAATGCGCGCAATCTCAAGGATTTGAGCGTTGACGTTGGCAAGTACACCGAACTGGCCGAAAATCTCCCCGATAATGTTATTAAAGTAGCGGAGTCTGGCGTATTCGGAAGTGTGGAGCTCGAGGATTATGCGCGTGCCGGGGCCGATGCCGTACTGGTTGGAGAGGGAGTTGCCACCGCCCAAGACCACACGCTTGCAGTGGAACATCTGGTCGCTGCCGGAGCCAAGGTCAAAGCATCGCAATCCATGCCATTGAGCAAGCACGAGGGACCCTACTTCGGTCGGTTTGGTGGCCGTTACGTGCCTGAGGCACTTATCGGAGCACTCGACGAGCTGAGCGAAACCTATGAGCAGGCTCGGCACGACCCGGCATTCCAAAATGAGTTTGCACGCCTGAGCCGACAGTATGTAGGCCGGCCCTCGCCGCTTACCGAAGCGCCAAGATTCGCTGCACGTCTGAACGAGCGTACCGGAATCAACGCGCGTGTGTTCCTCAAACGTGAAGACTTGAATCACACCGGTGCTCACAAGATCAACAATGCGCTGGGTCAGGCGCTGCTCGTCAAGCGTATGGGCAAAACTCGTGTTATTGCCGAGACCGGAGCCGGACAGCATGGCGTGGCCACCGCGACGGTGTGCGCCATGTTCGGTCTGAAATGCCGCATCTACATGGGGCAGATCGATGCAAGACGCCAGGCTCTCAACGTGGCCCGTATGCGCATGCTGGGCGCCGAAGTGGTCGAGGTGACACAAGGCACCAAGATTTTGAAGGATGCCATCAATGAAGCGCTGCGCGACTGGGTGACCAACGTGGAGGATACTCACTACCTGCTCGGCACTGTGGCAGGGCCGCATCCCTTCCCGTCGATGGTGCGAGATTTCCAGAAAATCATCGGAGAAGAAGCGCAACGCCAGTTGAACGACGACTTCGGCATTGACCACCCAGACGCCATCTGCGCCTGTGTGGGAGGAGGGTCGAACGCCATCGGTGTGATGAACGCTTTCCTCGATGACGAGCGAGTACGCTTGTACGGTTTCGAGGCCGGTGGGCATGGACCTCAATCCGGTGAACATGCCATTCGACTGACTCCAGGCACCGGTCAGCTCGGTCTCTTCCAGGGGACGAAATCCTATCTGCTGGAAAACAGCGAAGGGCAGACCCTCGACACCTACTCCATCTCCGCAGGGCTTGACTACGCATCGGTCGGACCGGAACACGCATGGCTCAAGGAAATCGGTCGCGTCAACTATATGTGGGCCACCGACGATGAAGCCATGAGCGCGTTCAAAGACCTGTGCGAGACCGAAGGCATCATTCCGGCCATCGAGTCCTCTCACGCCGTAGCCGGTGCGTATAAAGCCGCGGCAGACCTGAAGGCCAGGGGGCAGCAGGACCCCAACATCATCATCAACATCTCAGGGCGAGGAGACAAGGACGTGGCCACGGCCGGCAAGTGGTTCGGTTTCCTTACCGATGAACAAAGCCGTGCGTTGGACGCCAATGCGGCCGAGGGAACCTCCGTGTCGCAGGAAAGCGTTCATGAGCAGCCAGACACCCACACTGAAGGGAGCCGATGATCGCGATGATCAATGCAACTTCAACACGCAATACCGCACCCTCTGGTGAGCAATCCACAGGTGTCTCAACGCAAGGCTCCGGTGACGCTTGTTCGCAGGCACCTCAGCCACTCGGCTTTTCCAAGCGTACGAGCGCAACCGCTGCATGCATCGACCAGTGCCTCAACGACGGCCGCCCAGCGTTCATCGGCTATCTGCCCTATGGATTCCCGGATCCGCAGGTCTCGGTGACCGCGTGCGAGACTCTGGCTCGCCATGGTGCCGACATCGTGGAAATCGGTCTGCCGTACACTGACCCGGTGATGGATGGTCCTGTCATTCAAACCGCGTCCAGGGTGGCACTCGAGGCCGGCGAGCGCATAGCCGATGTGTTCAGAGCTGTGGAAGCGGTGGCGAACACCGGCAAGATACCGGTAATTATGGGCTATTGGAATCTCATCTTCCATTATGGCGTCGAACGTTTCGCCGCGGACTTCGAGAATGCCGGGGGAGCTGGGCTGGTCACCCCTGATCTGATCCCTGACGAAGCCGGTGACTGGTTCGAGTCTTCGGAGCGCCATGGTCTGGATCGCATTTTCCTTGTTTCTCCGGACTCCAGCGATGAGAGGCTGCGCACGGTGGCACGTAACCATCGTGGCTTCGTCTATGCCGCATCTCGTATGGGCGTGACCGGCGAGCGTGCCTCGTTGTCGTCAACTCCAGAGCAACTTGTGGCTCGTGTGCGTCAGGCCGGGGCGCAGCACGTGTGTGTTGGTATCGGAGTTTCCAATGCCGAGCAGGCATCCACTGTTGGAGCTTATGCTGATGGTGTAATCGTGGGTTCCGCTCTCGTGCATACCTTGCTAGACGAGTCTGCCACCAAGCCCCTTGATTCAGCCACAGGTTTGCGCGCGTTGGCGGCAAAGACCGAGGAATTGGCGCAAGGCGTGGCGCGGGCACGACGGTAACGTCTTCCTTGCAGACGCTTTTGGAGCAAACGGCGTTCGTTGAGGGGAGTGTAGTATGTCTTCCATGACACAGGCTTACATACCTTCACCGTCGATTTCCCAATTCAATATAGGGCCGTTCACCGTTCGCTTCTACGCATTGTGCATCCTGCTTGGCATCGTACTTGCCGTTTGGACTACCACAGTGCGCTGGAAGCGACTGGGAGGCAGCTTCGACCAGATTCTTGACACCACGTTGGTTGTGGTACCGACCGGCATCGTAGGTGCGCGGCTCTACCACGTCGTTACCACACCGGAGCGCTTCTTCGGGCCCAGTGGCAGTTTCGTTGAGATTTTCAAGATATGGAACGGTGGACTGGGCATTTGGGGAGGTGTGCTGTTCGGAGGCCTAGCCGCGTGGGCTTGGTGCCGGCACAAGCGCTATCCCACGGCACTGCTCGCCGACGCTCTTGCCCCCGGCCTGCTTGTGGCTCAGGCCATAGGGCGACTGGGTAACTGGTTTAACCAAGAACTGTATGGCGCGCCTACCAAACTGCCGTGGGGTCTGAAACTGAACAATGTCGGAACGGCCATCGGCAGTACCGAGCAATGCTATGACGGACAGACCTGCCCGCAAGGAACCTTGTTCCATCCCACGTTCCTGTACGAAATGATTTGGAATCTCATCGGCGCACTCATACTGGTGTGGGTGGGGCGCAAACTCGTCGCCAAACTCAAGGCCGGTTCCCTGTTCACGTTGTACATCATGTGGTACACCGCCGGACGTACATGGATCGAAGCGCTGCGTATCGACTTTGCCCACGAGATTCTGGGAGTACGTGTCAATGTGTGGGTTTCCATATGCGTATTCATCCTCGGTGTCGCCGCTTTTGCAGCTGTGCAGCGCTTGGGAAAGCCTACCTATGAGCTTGCCGAGCGGCTGCGCACCATAACCGAGGCAGAATCTCAGGCCGCTGCACAGGAGCGATCTGGTCAAGCCGTCTGAGAATGAGGAGTGCTTGAGAATGTGTGTTGCTGAAGTTGTTCCACTTGTCGCGTATGCAGCATCTCGGAGCACCGGGCAATAAGGGTTTTCAAGCCGACTGGCCGCAAGCTGGACACATGCCCGCACTCGTCGTTCACCTTGCATAGAATGATTGCTTATGACCATTGCAATTGCACCGAGTATCCTATCTGCCGATTTCTGTAATCTTGAGAGAGACCTCAAGGCCATCGACCATGCCGACATGGTCCATGTTGACGTGATGGACCATCATTTCGTGCCTAACCTCACCCTCGGTGAGCCTATCGTGGAACGCATCTGCCAGGTGACCGACCTGCCGGTGGACGTGCATCTCATGATCGAGGATCCCGACCGCTGGGCACCGGAATACGCCAAGCTGGGTGCCAGCTCTGTCAGCTTCCACATGGGCGCGGTGCATGCGCCGGTGCGTCTGGCCCGCCAGCTGCACGACATGGGATGCAAAGCTTGCTTCGCAGTGCGTCCTGCCGAGCCTGTGGAGCCGATTTTCGACATCCTCGACGAGTTCGACATGATTCTGATCATGACCGTTGAACCAGGATTCGGAGGCCAGAAGTTCTTGGCGAACCAGATGGGCAAGGTTCGCCGTCTGCGCGATGAGATTACCAGGCGTGGCCTTAGCACCCGCATTCAGGTGGACGGTGGCGTAAGCCCAGCCACTGCACAAACGGTCGCCCAAGCAGGTGCGGATGTGCTGGTGGCCGGCTCGGCCGTGTACGGCGCCGAGGACCGCGCTCAGGCAATTGACAGCATTCGAGATCTTGCAGAGCAAGCGTATCAGGCCTAAGCGTACTGCAATTACAAGCGGGAGAGACTTTCATGAAGACGTTTGAATCGTTATTCGCCGAACTCAGCGACAAGGCGCGTACCAAGGACGCATCGTCCAAAACGGTGGCCGAATTGGAGTCGGGCACGCACTTCATCGGCAAGAAAATCGTCGAAGAGGCAGGGGAGACCTGGATTGCAGCCGAATACGAAGGTGCAGACCGCACCGCAGAGGAGATGAGTCAGCTTATCTACCATCTGCAGGTCATGATGATTGATCGAGGCATCACGCTCGAGGACATCTACCGAAACTTGTAGAACATGCCGTAGGTTGCTGCCGGCAGCAGCCGTACAGCGTGCATAAAAGGGGAGAGAAGATACGATGCTGAGAATCGCGGTGCCCAACAAGGGAATGCTGTCCGAACCCGCATGGGATTTGCTCAAAGAGTCCGGGTATGCGCTGCGCAGCAACACCCGCCAGCTGGTGGTGACGGACCGAGAGAACGACGTAGAACTGTTCTACTTGCGTCCGCTTGACATCGCCGTATATGTGGGCCGTGGCGCGGTCGATGTCGGTATCACCGGCAGAGACATGCTCCTCAACTCGGAAACGCGGGCGCAGGAATTCATGGAATTGGGCTTCGGTAACTCCACATTCCGCTTTGCCGCTCCGGAAGATTCGGATATCCGTGATCTCAAGGACATCGACGGCAAGCGTGTGGCTAGCTCGTTCGACAAATTAGTGAGAGACTACCTGCATCAGCACGGTCTGCATGCCGAAATCATTCACTTGGATGGTGCAGTGGAATCGTCTGTGGAGCTTGGCGTGGCCGATCTCATCGCGGATGTGGTCTCCACTGGTACCACTCTGCACAATGCCGGCCTGCGCATCTTCGCCGATCCCATCCTGGAATCGCAAGCCGTGCTCATTCGCTCTCCTCACGCGCAGGACAACCCGGGTCTGGTGACGTTGCAGCGGCGTCTGCAAGGAGTCCTCACCGCGCGCCACTACGTGCTGATGGATTTCGACATTCCTGCAGACAAGGTGAGCGCCGCCGTGCACATCACTCCTGGCTTGGAGAGTCCCACCATCTCCCCATTGCATGACAAGCAGTGGGTGGCCATGCGTGTGATGGTGCCCAAGGCACAAGTGAATCTGCTGATGGACCAGCTGTACGATATTGGTGCCCGCGGTATCATCGTTACGGCACTTCAGGCTTCGAGGATATAGCAGGCACGTATGAAACTCCCTGACAAATTGAGCAAGTACAGCCCTGATGCGCGTGATATCTGGTTCACCATTCCCAATCTCATCAGCGTGTTGCGTATCGTCTCGATTCCGTTCATTGCCTATCTGACATCCCAGCACAAGATGGTCGAGGCACTCATCGTGCTGGCCATTTCCGCAGCTTCTGACGGTCTTGACGGCATCATCGCCCGTTCGTTCAATCAAGTGAGCAAGATTGGACAGATTCTCGACCCCATCGCTGACCGTCTGCTCATTCTATGCAGCATTCTGGCCTTGGGCGTGGCGCACATCATCCCATGGTGGATGCTCATTGTGGTCGGGCTGCGCGATGTGACGCTGCTGGTGCTCATCGTAGTGCTTGCACAGCACGAGTACGGTCCGCTGCCGGTAAACTTCGTCGGCAAAGCGGGCACGGCTCTGTTGATGATTTCCATCGCTCTGCTTATCTTTGCGGACCTGTGGTTTTCCACGTTCACCAGCATCATTCACTTCATCGGGATAGCGTGTGGCATCTGGGGCGTGGTGCTTTACTGGATCGCCGGGTATATCTACATCCGCCAAGGTGTTTCGCTGATTAGAACAGACCGGAAGAACGGCTGGCACAGCGAATCATGAGGGCGTGTTGCTGGCGTAAGGGAAGAAAATACACATGCATTGGCGTGGCACTTGCTGATTAGGTATGCAGTCCGGGTAGAATAGAGTCATGGCACAATCGATTCCAAGCGCAGGCGAGACAACCATCATTGGCATGCCCGCTCTCAATATTCCCGTTACCGGCACGGCGGACCGGCCTCTGACCCAAGACGATCTGGATACCATGGCCCAGCTGAGTCCAGGTTCCGCCCTCTTGATTTCCACACGTGGCGCGGTATCCGGCTCACGCTACCTTCTCGATGAGGACAAGGTAAGTGTGGGGCGTGATCCGCATGCTGACATCTTGCTCGACGATTCCACCGTCTCTCGAGCGCATGCTACATTTGAGAGGGTCAACGGTCATTTCGAAATCGTGGATGCCGGCAGCCTTAACGGTACCTACGTGAACCGTCAGCGTGTGGACAGAGCGGTGCTGAACAACGGAGACGAGCTGATGATTGGCAAGTTCCGTTTGGTGTTCTTCACCAGGCCCACGAGCGTGGCATAGCTTGTACCTCAACCAGGGCAGACCATGACGACAGGCCATACACAGCATCACATGCAGGCGGTGCAGGGGGAGTTGTTCGCCGCGCTTGACGACGAACCGGTAACCAGGGGGTACCGTGGCCCGGTGGCATCGAAGGTGGCAGGCATCACCTACCGCCAGCTTGACTACTGGGCAAGCAAGCAGATATTGGAGCCTTCTATCACACCGTCTCATGGTTCGGGGTCTCGTAGACTGTACTCATTCCGGGATGTACTGATTCTGGCGGTTGCCAAGCGGCTGCTGGACACTGGTGTCAACTTGCAGAACGTGACCGCGGCTATCGGTTTCATGCGCTCGAAAACCACGGCGGAGCTCTCTCATCTCACTGTCATCTGCGACGGTGCAAGTGTCAAGGAATGCAAGAGCAGCAGTGAACTGTTGGACATTGTGCAACAAGGAACCGCTGTGTTCGCCGTCTCGGTTGAGGCGCTGTGGCGACAAGTTGATGAGGCGCTTGAGCAGGAGCCGTTCGTCGATCTGACCCAAGTGGCCTCTACGAAGAGCGCCGGGCGTCCGATCGATGATTTGGCGGCGGAACGCATGCGGCGCAAACTCGCGCTCCAGCATGAACAACGGCAGATGCAAGCCTAAGTGACGGCTGGTTTGTCGCAGTACGAAGATTGTATATATTACATATATTATGTCATATGTGGTATAAATATATTACAGTAGGGAAGTGGCTTCAATGATGGACGTTCTGCCTGGTGCGCTGTGGGCTGTTGCTCTGCTCTGGGGACTCGGAGTGTGTGCCATATGTGCTGTTAATGGCGAATTCACTGTTTCGAAGCGAAAGAGAGCGCACTGTGTGCAGCCGGTGGCCTGGTCGGTCATTGCCATGCAGGTCGTTTCTGCGGTTATGTGCGTAATGCCATACTTCGTGTATGTGTTTGTCAAAGATGCTTGTTCTGAACGCGGCAGAGCGATATATGGCACCGTCTGGCTGCCATCTGCACTCGTGCTTGCGCTGATGGTCGCGGCGCAGTTCGTATTGATGTACCTGCAAGCGAGCCGTGCGTATCGAGACACCATGGATGCGCGTCTTGGAGCAGTGCATCATCAAGAATAGGAGCAGATACGTAAGTGTACGTATCTGGGGAAGGTTGATTCTATATCCAATCTGACATAACGTACATTATCGGTAATAATAGACTTGCATTGCAGCACACTTTGTTACCGAGCAAAATACGTTTCGACTCGACCGGCCAGTTCGTCAACATTGTCTACAACATCAATGGCGCCATGCTCTTCGAGCTCACCGGGCTCCGCATAGCCCCAGCGGCACCCAATGCAGTCAATGCTAGATTCCTTGGACCCATCCACGTCGTCAGAACGATCTCCGACCATCAATGCGGCATCTTTGTTCTTATCAAATCCGATGGATTCACAGGCATAACGGACAACCTGAGCCTTCGTGGTGCGTGATGCATCTGTGCTGGCGCCAAATACGCCATCCAGGTACGCAGAGAGACCGAAATGCTCGCAAATGCTTGTTGCCTGAACTTCTGGCTTGCAGCTGGCCAAAGCCAGCACAAAACCATCGTTTTTGAGACGGTCGAGCTGTGTTTCAATACCGTCATAGACACTGTTATAGAACCGTCCTGGCACCTTACTGCCCGGGTGCAACGGGTCGTCAAACACGGCCTTGCTGGTGTAATAGCTGCGGTATGTTGTGACGAACTGGTCGATAAACCGTTCGGGTACATGGTTGCGGCGCAATGAAACCGGAATCGGAGGGCCGATAAATCTCAACAGTTCTGCGTCACTGGGCACCTCAAGTTCCAAATCATGATAAGCATGGACGATGCTACCGATAATTCCGGGATGTGAACGTGTCAGTGTGCCATCGAGGTCCAGCAAAACCACCTGACGATGCTTTGAATCCACTGTTGACTCCTTATGTCAGTTATTCGGTCCGAAACGAGTTCATTGCGCATCAGATACCAAACGGCGGCCTACCGAAGATATCGACAGGCCGCCATCTTATACTGTGCATTACTCGTAGTCTGGGAACCAGCCGTCGCGGTGCATCTCCAAACGCTTGTCAAGCAGTTCCTTGAGCTCTTCCTCGCTGCGCCGCTCGGTGAGCATGTCCCAGTGCGTGCGTGTGGGCTTATGAATCTCGTCTTCCTGCGACTCGTCACGATTCTCAAGCTTGGCGGTCTCGCCACAGCGGCATTCCCACTCATTGGGCGCTTCGGCACCTTCGGCAAACGGCAGAATGGTACGGTGACCCTTTGGGCAGACATACACAACGTCGTTGCGTTCTGCAAAATCGACATTATTGTCGGACTCCAAAGATTTCGCGCCAATACTCATGCCACGCAGACTGCGTTCTGCCATGTTTCCTCCTCTATGTTTCCTATTTCTAAGCTACAGAACCGTTCGGACGAGCGATATATTCCCGTGTGTGTTGTCTAAATCGTGTATGTTCTCATGCCCGGATAATTGCACTGTTTCGATTAATACCATCTTGGAGTGCATATATGTATATTCCTCTACATATTACGATGCATTAATCTACTCCTGAATATGCCACGATACCGCGGTTCACGAGCAGGCTGGCCTGGTGTGCGGTAGATGCCAAGTGGGGGCTTGAGCGTTCATAATAAGGCTTGGCTGCGGCAATCTGCTGCAAGAGATCGGACAGACGTTTGGCATTGCGGACAAAGTCTCCCCCAGTCAAATCTGTAGCATGCAATATATGGGCGAGATTGTCACCGTTCGCCCAGTCATACATCACATCCACTATTGAGAAATCCAACGATTCCATCTCGTCCAAATCTGCGTCTTCTCGCAACTCCTCCACGTCAAGGAAAATGTCACGCATGCGCCTGCACGCCCGGCGCACAGCTCCGTTCTCTCCTCCCGGATAGCGGCGGGGCTCTCCCCCGTCACCTCTCCTGGCTTGATATACCAAGGCTGAGAGCACTGCTGCCAAAGCGTCCGGTTCGAGTCTGTCAAGTGCGCCGTCACTGATGCCTTGTGCCAGCACCAAGTCATATTCGCTGTACAGATGACGCAGAAGCTGGCCGCGTTCAGTCAATTCAAGTTCGGCGGTATACGTTCCGGTTGTGTGCTGCTCACTATCCACATAGCCGAGCGCCTCAAGAATCTCACAGATCCGGTCGAACTGCCTTGCTACAGAGCCAGTTCGAGACTCGTAGCGGCGGCGAACCTTGTCCAGCTCCTGCGACTCTCGCAGCCATCGGTTGCCCCACTTCACGTGCTTGTTCATATCCGGGCACGAACGGCAAGGATGCTGCTGTTCGAGACGAGTCAGTTCATCAATCTGCCGGTCGAGATCGGCGAATGCCCGGGCACGTTCGGCCTCAGAACGGAAAACACGGTGCTTGAGCTGACGGCGTGCATCCTTCTGTAGGTCACTCAGGTGGCGGCGAATGGTCATGAACTGTGCAAAATCTCCGTGCGAACAGGCGAACGCACGCTCATAGCCGCGCAGCGCATCCTCCAGCGTGACCATACGTGATTCCAAGGTCTCCGCGGAATTATTGGCTTCAAACTGTGCGAACGAATGCGACAGGGTGGTGCGTGCGGTTGCATAATCGCTCGAATGCAGCAAATTAACTGCCATATTGAACGTAGGTTTGAAGCTTGAATGAAGCGGATACACGCGCTTGCTTGACAGGGATGCCAACGTGGAGGGAGTGAATCCCTGATGGTCGGCGACTATGGCATGGCCGATGTTGTCGATGCCCCGGCGCCCTGCCCTGCCGGTCAACTGGGTATACTCCCCTGCTGTGAGTGTGACATGATCGACACCGTTGAACTTCTCGAGCTTCTCCACCACCACGCTGCGAGCCGGCATATTCAGGCCCAAGGCCAGCGTCTCGGTGGCAAAGACCATCTTTACCAGTCCGGCTTCGAACAATCGTTCTACAATCTCTCTGAACAGGGATACCATACCCGCATGATGGGGCGCGAATCCTTCCTCCAAGGCAAATCGGAAATTCGAAAAATGCAGCGCTTTCAAGTCGTCGTG
Organism: Bifidobacterium sp. ESL1133; assembly: GCF_058107325.1. Lineage (NCBI taxonomy): Bacteria > Bacillati > Actinomycetota > Actinomycetes > Bifidobacteriales > Bifidobacteriaceae > Bifidobacterium > Bifidobacterium sp. ESL1133. The sequence goes on from NZ_JBYLUI010000001.1 coordinate 366,803, forward strand.
ACTCAGCTGGCCGTCGACCATCTCGTCGACGATGCTGCGAATACGGCGTGCCTCATCCTCACTGGTCAGCTCCAACCCGGCATCAAGGCATTGCTGGACCGCTTGGTCGCAGCCGTTGCGGGAAAAAATAAAATAGATGCCAGGCAGCAATCCCAGATAGTTGAGTTCATCCACCACAGCCCAACGGCGCGGCGTGTGACGTCGAGGGGTGGGTCGATGGCCGCCATGCCGGCGTTTGCCTGGCAGTGGTCGTACCGATGTGTGACGTTCGGCTCGCCTATCAAGCTGATCGATGCGCTCCACCAAACGGGTATTGATCGCCGAGCCTGCCACACCATTGGAATCATGGCGATACAGGTCGATGAGTTCAGGCTCATGGTCGCTGTCCTGTTGCAGCAGCACATGCTGTTCCAACGGCACCGGGCGATGCTCGGAAACCACCAGTTTGGTATCGCCATGCACCGAAGCAATCCAACTCGAAAAGTCCTCGACATTGGAAACCGTGGCAGACAAGGCCACAATTCGTGCCGTGACAGGCAAATGGATGATGACCTCTTCCCATACCGGCCCGCGGAACCGGTCAGCCAAGTAGTGGACCTCATCCAAGATGACGTAACGCAGCCCCTCCAACGTGGAAGAGTGCTCGTACAGCATATTGCGCAGCACTTCCGTGGTCATCACCACAATGCTTGCCTCGGAGTTGATGGAGTTGTCCCCGGTGAGCAGCCCCACCTGATCGGCACCGTACAAGTCGACCAAATCATGGTACTTCTGGTTGCTCAGCGCCTTGATGGGCGTGGTATAGAACGCCTTGGCGTGATTTCGCTGAGCCAGGAACATGGCAAAGTCCGCCACTACGGTTTTGCCGGCACCGGTGGGAGCCGCCACCAGCACATTCTGTCCGGCTTCCAAAGCCTCATTGGCTTCACTCTGAAAGTCGTCGAGTTCGAACGACAATGTGTCGGCGAACGCTGAGGCCAGGGAGGCTTGACGCGCGCGCCGCTTGCGGAATGCGGCATACCGTTTGGCAGGAGAAAGTAACTCGTCTCCGTGTGTCGATGACATGAAAACCTGTTCGCTAGTGTTTCATCATAAATGGATTATCAGGCCTCAGACTGATTGGCGGTACCTGACTCACTGCCTGGCACGGGGCGTTCGTGCAGGTTCTGTTCGCGATTCCACTTGCCCCATAACCGAGCATGCTTATCGCGCTGACCGAGTTTGCGCTCCACCACCGCTGTGTGCTTGGCACTGTATCGTTGCGCAGTGACACCAATGGGTTCGGTGAAGGCTGGCTGTGTACGTGACGATTCCACTTGGGGAACGTCTGAGTACGCGCCAAGAATCTCCATCACATCGCCGCCCACAGCAGCAGCGCTTTTAGCGGCGCGCATAGCATGAGACACGGCGTAGGCCACAGCGAATCCGAACACCACCACAGCGAGTACCACGAGTATCAGCCAAATCCACCACTTCATGAGTACCTGCTTTCTATGCCGGCCGAGTGAGATATGGAATACCGTTCACTCAGCCGGTTCGTTGTCTCGGATGAAGTCTGGTTCAGTCGTCCTGACCGGACCGCACACCCTCCACTTGCTCGCTTTGCTCCACGCTCAGCTCACGTTTGGCTCGTGCCACAATCATGGTACGCAACGTTTGCGGGGCCACTGCAGTGAGGTGGCGTGCATGAGAGATGCAGAAGGCCACGAACCACGAGTCTGAAGAGACACGCAGATATACCTTCTCGCCGTTGCCACACGGCTCGACACGCGCTTCGGGCAATGCCTGCACGAATGCCAGCCCCGGCTCATCGGTGATAAACATCACGTCGGTACCGTTATCCACGCTCCAACGGCGCAACTCAGCAAGCGGCACATCGGGAATGTTCAACGCAGCAACTGGGGGTACCAGAGAAGCATCGCTGATACGAGACAAGCGCAGCACCTGCCAGATGCGCGGCTCACCGGTGGCTTTGTTGATGGTGGTGTCCTTGACCGCAAACTCCTTGACATCGTCTGGCGCCACCGCCTCGACGTCCGTCCACACGGCTGCGTAGTACACACCTTCGTCAACGAAAATCTTGGTAGGAGCCACCAGCTTGCGGCGGGTGCGCCCTGCACCATCCGTGTATTCCATGTCCAGCAGGCTGTTCATGTCGATGGCACGCTTGACGATGCTGAAGCTGCGGGGTTCCACCTCGTAACCGGTCAAACTCAGCCACGGGGTCTCCCCCGGCTTGACGTGCTGCTGCAAATCGTGATACAGCGATTCCGCTTGTACGCGCTGCTCGTACGGCAGCAGCGAGGAATGCGCCAGATAGCTCACCGAAGCGGTCAACATACTGAGATACTGCTGCGAAATACCGGCTAAGCGCTCAAGACCCAAAGAATTGGTGGCTGAAACGATGCCGTCCTCATCCAACAAAGACCAGTCGATGTCGAAGAACTGACTGCCTGCCATTTCCCCATCGTCCGAAACGGTGGTGAGGGTGTTGATGTCTTTACGAATCGTGGCCATCGACTTTTTTCGCTCGTCATCGGTCTTGGGCACGCCGATGAACCTTGCGGCGAGACCGTCGAGCGGGAATTCCTCGCCCAAATGTGCAGAGAGGAAGAGCATGAGACGCAAGCGTCGATCCACCTCACTGCCGGTTTGGAACGTGGAGCTGTGCTTGGCAGGAGTCTCCTCCTGCTCGCTGTCTTCAGCCTCTTTGGCATCCGCAACAGTCTCACTGATACTAGGCTTAAGCTTGTCGTCGTCCAGACCGTCGGCAAGCTTAAGCTCGGATGCGGCCTTGAACCGACGATCCACGGCATCGGCGGCTTCCTGCGGGGCAACCACTGTTGCGCCGGGGTGCTCCAACACATACATGGCCAAATCGTCGGAGTCGGTGTACGCCACGTTCAAATGCTCGCCGGAGACGTCAACCGTGGCTGCAAAGCGGCGAGAATCCACGACCTTCACCAAAGTGTCAGGAATCGGCTGTGTGCCCAAACCAGGCGCAATTGAGTCCAGTCCCAGCCCAGGAGTCGGCGGCTGTGGCACGCGCGGTGCTGTGCGCGAAGCATGCTCATCCTCCTGCTTGGTGGATGAATAGGAAATCGCCATGGATCGCGCCAGATAGTTGGCGGCAGCGAGCACAGGGAAATCTTCTTGCTTGAACCTGATCCTCACGCGTGGCTCATCGCCGAGCTGCAAACGGTAGGATGCGAAATCCTGTCCTTCGGACTTCGACGAATACTCTGGCTGGCGTGACTCGATGGCGATACCCATCGCGGCCAGCTTAGCCCGGTCGCGTTGGAATTGTTTCGCGAATGCTGCCTTTGCGGCTTGATCGACCAATTCGCCATACGAGTCGGCATAGGCCTTTACTCGCTGGGCAATCTGCCGAGAAGTCAACCATTGGGGAAATGCGGAGGAGAGCACTGCCAGTACGTCTAGCTCATGCTTACCCCATTTGTCGGAAAACCGCCGCCTCCCGTTGCTTCCTTCTGCCATTAGTCCTCACGTATCGTTAATGTCTCAATCAGTATGCGCGGTTGCACACACTTACCTATTCTATACTAGATGAATTTTGCTCGAAGCTGTATTATTTCGCATGTTCGGCGTTTCTTAACACATTTTACGCATGCATAACCAGCTTCAAACCATTGCTCATCACTTCCACATGTCGGGCTCAATGCCCTGCGGGCCAACGAACGCACCGTTCGGCACATAGCTTGGCTTGCCTTGATCGTCCAGTACTGCATCCCCGTAGAACGAGACATTCTGGCCAAAGGTCCAATCGCCACGAACTGTGACGGAGTTCGCAGCAGCCAGCGAGGGCACGGAATACGGGAAGCGTTCGTTGAAGTCGTCGATGTTCTTGTAGAAACGCGCATCCAAACTGACAGCCGGGAACCTGTAGTCGCCGTCCTCCATCTCATATGAGTCCGTGAGATGGAACCGATCAGAGCGCATGATGAACAAGTCATTCGTGGTTTTTACCGGCAGGAAGCGCATACGGTCCACCTGCACGCAGATGGCGCCGTCGAACAGACCCACGGCCGCACCCATAGCCGTTTCCAACTGCACCACCGGCGTGGTGGAAGGGTCGGTAGGGTCAACGGTCTTGTAATTGCGAATCACCGGCAACGGCAAAATGCCGCCATGCTCCTCGAGTTTGGCCTTGAGCGCATCAATACGCACCCAGATGCTGTTGGTGTTGAAATACGGATGTCGCATGATGTCTTGCGCTGCATCCTTATCGCCGTCTGCAACCTGTGTCATTTCTCGCAGCATCAAACGGCCCGTACGCTTGTTTCTCACAAAGTGTCCGCCCTTGCGGTCAGCTTCGGTACGGTTCGCCACTTCCACCATGAACGGCGTGCCCGTATTCTCGAAGTACTGCGCCAAAGTGCGTGAAGGGCGGGCGCCGAGATTGTCCGAGTTGGAAATGAACAGATAGCTGAACCCTTGCTCCTGAAGCTTGTCGAGCAGCCCTGACTCCCAAATCGTGGAGAACAGGTCACCATGTCCCGGTGGGCACCACTCGAGAGCCGGGTTGGCGGGGAACCGTACTGGCTTACCTGTAGCCAAATCGATTTTCGGCTCCTGATGCTGCATGATTTCCACAGGAATGTCATCCTGATGGAAATTGTGATTGCGCGCCAAAACCTGCTTGGTGTCCCCTGAAGTGCGGAACGAGTTCATAAACGTGAGAGGCAGCGGCACATCGAGTCGATCCCGAGCTGTGGTGATCTGTCCGAGGATGATGTCAATGAAACGCATACGGCGAGCCTTGTGCCGGCGCACCGGCAGCAGTGACTTGGCGGAGTCCAGGCCCATGGAGGTGCCTAAGCCGCCGTTGAGCTTGAGAAAAGCAGTCTTGGCGAAGGCATGCACCGCTTGGTCGTGGTCGATGGTGTCGTAGATGTCGTGGAAACTTGGCACGTCGGTGAGCGGTTCGATGTCGCTTTCGAGAATCCAGCTCGCAGCATCCTCGCTGGGGCTTTTGGGTTGGTTCTCTGTCGAAGAAGCCATGCATGCGGCCGGTTCAGTCGCTGCATCGTCCGTGGTACCGTCTGTGGTACTGCTCGCAGCACCACCCGAGATGTCGGTGGCTGCGTTTTGTGTTCCTTCGCCATCTTGTGTGCGGGTTTCGCTGCCAGCGTCATTACCGGTAGCGCTGAGACTCGTGTTTTCGGTGACGCCAGTACGGTTGGTCTCTTCCAACCAGTCACCGTACATGCTGTTGAACTGGGCGACCGCGATGTCGCTCATATCCTGCTCTCGCATCGTCTGCGCGCAGATATCGGAAGCGTCTTCCACGCCAAACTCCTTTTCCTTGCCGATTACGATAGTGTTCTAGTGTAACCGAAATTGCTGTGTGGTGTTGCAATAAACAATCATATCCCCGAACCTCACAGGGAAAATGTGCGAAACAAGGGCAGTTGTGGCGTGTCGTCTGGGCGGTACCTGAGTTCGGTCATCTACCTGCAGTGAGAGAGACTGCAACGGTGATGCATGTCGATATCAGTCTGGTGTGATGGTGTTCTGCTAAGGCATGTGCTTGATGGCACCGGTTTGTAGCGTTGAAGCTTGTTTGAGGGTACGTTTCGGCCGTTTATTGTGGGTTTGGTGACCGTTTTGTACTCGTTTGCGTTGGTTGTGTGGGGTTGGGATACGTTCGGCCGCAGAGCGCCCTCCATTGTGAACGTGATGCAGGTGCACGGCTTTATTCTTGCATAATATACACGGTGGTGACATAATTAACAACCTCGGCCGGCCATATATATGCTCTCATACGTGAAGTCGAGACTTACATACTGAACCTTCCGCGGAAATCGTCCGTGGCTGAACGTCGTAGGCACCGGAGTCACCACCATGCCAGTATAGGGCCAAACCGTTCTCTCCCCTACTGTGAGCCAGCATCGGTCGTATCGGATTCGTCAGTTGTGTCAGTCTCATCAACCGAATCTTCATTGAACTGCTTACGGCCGTAATACAGATCCTTGTCAAGCTCATGTTCACTGGCGGCCACGATGGTGGCCGTGTTCGCCGCGCCCGCCACATTGACGGCCGTGCGTCCCATATCCACTATCTGAGAGATGGGTTGAGCGACGGCGATGAACGAGACAGGCAGTCCTGCTGAGGCAAACAGCGCCGTTGCAGTGACGGTGGCAGTGCCGGGAACACCTACCGTGCCTATGGAAACCAGCAACGTCAGCCCTACAAGTACAGCATAGCTACCTACCGAATAGTCAAGTCCCTGCGCGTTGATGGCGAACACTGCAAGCACCATCGGCCACACACCAGCGCACCCGGGCATGCCGAGATTGGCGCCAAGGCTGGCAACGAACGAGGCAATGTCTTCGGGAACGCCGCTTTTGCGCAGTTGGCGCACCGTGACTGGAATGGTGCCGATGGACGATTCGGACGTGAACGCCACCACACCGGCCGGGGCAAACGCCTTGAAGAAATGAATCGGGTTGAGACGGGTGGTCGCCGCCAACACCAACGGCTGCCAGACGAACAGTTGTACGACAATCGCGAGGTAGGCCACCACCAGCACACCCACCAAAGGCAGCAAAGCATCCACCACGCTGTTGCTTACCGCTTTGGCGATGAGTGCCAGCGTGGCATAGGGCGTGAACCCCATGACTATCTGCGTGGCCTTGGATAGCACCGCGTCACCGGCGCTCACGAACGCCTTGAACGGAGCGACGGCACGGGCACCCTGATCGGTGCGTGAAATCTCATTGAACGCAATGGCGAGAAGCAGTGCGAACAGGACGACAGGCACCACTTGGTTCTGAGTCCAGTTGCCGACCAGATTCGAGGGGAACAAGGCGACGATGGTATCTACGATGCCGGGTACCTCATGTTGCTTTGCATGCTTGGGCGCTCCCCCGGTAAACCCTTTGCCCACGTGAAATGCGAGAGAAAACAGCAGCGCAGTCAGCGACGCGAGCAACGTGTTGAGCAGGAGGAAGAACACCGTTTTGGCGCCGATGTTGCGCAAACGTACAGACTCCCCTAGTTTGGTGATGCTAGAGATGACGCTGAACAGCAGCAACGGCACGACGATGGCCTTGATGGCGTTCGACCAGACCGCGCCGAATGCCGCGACAAACGTCACATGACCTTTGAATGCGATGCCGACCGCGACGCCGAGCACGGTGGCCACCATGATGCGGATGCTGAAATTGACGTGGCGGCTGCGGTTCAGCCACGCCAGAGCGGCGAACAACAGTACGACGACCGCGAGTGCGGCCCATTCCAAAACGGTATCTGACATCCCACTCCCCTTCTCTATACTCTTCTGTGATGAACGTCTGCGTGGTGCGACATCGTGCTGATTGTCGCGCTGGCGTTTCATCACACTGTAATGCACCGGAAGGGTGGAATATAGAGTTTTGGGCATATTGGGTATCGCCTAATGTTATGAGCCACTATCAGTGTGGTGCGGCGAGCGGTGTTCGGATGGTACGCGTTATTTGTGTGGCTGCTTGTTGTGGGTACAGTTCGCTCGGCAATCCGTCGGTTTTGACCGTAGTGTACGCATTGCTTGAGCAGCGTGAGGATATGGGTACAGTTCGGTCGGCGAACTGTGGGTTTTGATTGTGTGAGACGTACAGCTGCGGGTGTGGGTGGTTGGGTGCGGCGGTGTTGCTGCACCCAACCACCCTTTATGATTCCGTCATCGCCTTGGGTTGAGAGAGGTTGTGGCTGGTGACGGAAGTATGGATAGGTTATCGTGAGCGCATGGGCTGGTGTGGCTACGTTTCGGCCGATCTGTCACGAGTGTTTGACCGAAACGTACCCATATGTTCGGGTTGTGGATGTTGCGGGTACGTTTCGTTCGTTTATTCGTGGTTTGGTGATTGTTTTGTACGCGTTTGCTTGGGTTGTGTGGGAGTGTGGGTACGTTTCGATCATTTTGTTGCGGTATGGTGATCGAAACGTACCGATTTGCGGAGTTATAGGGTTGGGTTAGTTGGTGGTGATGTGATTCTGCCTCCTCTTCAACACCAAGGTGATGGTGATGAGCACCGCGGCGATGATGACACCGATGAACGCTAGTGTGGCTGCTGTGGTGGCTCCACCGGTGAATGGCAGCGAGGTGATCATGCGGTGGTAGGTGATGGTGATCTCTTTGGTGTCGTTGCCGCCGTCCACGAGCACGATGCCTATGCGGAGGTCGGTGTTGGTGTAGGTGGCAGTTGGCTGGTTGGTGTGGTAGCCGGGAATGGTGGGGTTGTCGATGGTGAAGTTGAGGTATCGTCTACTGCTGGTGAGGATGCCGTAGTCGACTTTCGGGTCGTTGCCTGGGTAGGCCCAGTCGGTGTTGGTGACGATAGCTCCGGTGTCTGGCCGTACTGTGTAGTCGTGGGTGATAGTGACGGTTTTGGTTTGGTCTGGGTGCAGGGTGTTGCCTTGGTCGTCCTTGTAGTGGACGATGAGGTTCGCGTTCCAGGATTCGTGTTTGGGTGTGGTGGATTTGCAGGTGATCCAGTAGTCGGTGTGGCCTGCCGGGTAGGTGGTGTTGGCAGGTAGGGTGCACGATGTGTCGTTACAGGTCAGGGGTGGTGTGCCCGAGTCAATGTAATAACCGTTGGGCACGTTCAACGCTTTGTTTGCGGTGGTGATGGCATCTCCTCGGTATCCGTTGAACACTTGCTGCAGGCTGGTGTCTTCGATTCCGTTTTTGGTGTAGTGGACGGTGAGTGATGCTGCTGGTTTGGTGTAGATGACAGTAGTAACGCCGTTGGTGGCCAATTGTAGGTCGGTGCCGTAGACGGGGGTGCCGGCGCTGTTGACGGGTTGGGGCATGGCGACGGTGCGGCTGGCCGGGTCCCAGCTGCCGTTGGATACGGATACGTCGTAGCCTGCAATGTTTGGCACGTAGACGCGGTTGTATGCTGGCATGCCTGCCGTACCGCCGCCGTTGTTGAGCCGATACTGGTTCAAGGATGTGGCAGCAGGACACTGGAAACTGACAATCGGAGCATCAACCACATAATGTGCAATACCAAAGCCTGCTTCACCGTCGTGGCATTTGCGCGGCGTTTTAGCGAATTGGTCTGCACAGTAACTGTTCTGAGTAACAAGACTGCTGGTACCCCCAGGATTAATAATTGTGCCTGCACCACGAGTTGACGGAGACTCGTCGTCAGCACTGGGTGTTGCAGCAAGAGCGAAGTCATCCGGGTCAAGTGATTGCTGGCCTCCTTGACAGTTGATTTCGTACCCGGTGCAGTGCGCAGTACCCCAACCGGGTACTTTTACGGTTCCGGTGTAGTAGACGCTGCCGTTGTAGGAGCATGTGTAGGTCTGGGTGGTGTTGACTTGAGTGTCGATGGTGGCGAACGAGACACTGGCGCTGGCGGTGTGCGCGTCGTAGGAGATGGTTTGTGACGAATCGGCTTGCGTTGCCCCGCCTGTGGAGTAACGGAACTGGATTGTATTAGTGGCGGTGGACGTGCAGTATGAACCCCAATTGACCACTTTCCCGTTGACGTAGCCTCCGAGTGAGCCGCCACTGCCGGGATTAGGCTTGAGACCTATGACCGGTTTGCTAGGTGTATTTGTATTGCCACCGCCAGTGGTCCAACCACCAAAGGTTGCAGTGACACCAGTGTCATCAACACAAGCGCCAGTTCCTCGCATCAGAGGATTGTTTGCATCATCGGATTGTGCGTCTACGTTGACTGCACCTGTATCTGCCAGCGGAGCGGTGCTGGCATCGAGCTTTGCTGCGCTGGAACCTAGAGATTCAGACTTGCTGGGGGGGGGGTAATATTCACGGCATTTTCATTGCTGGAGGCGGCGGTACCGGACTCGGCGTACGCCGTCATGCCGCCGAACAGAGAAGTCGCCGCCACCGCGACTGCAGCCATGGCGAAGAAGATACGGCGGTAAGCCGGGGCGGCTTGCTTGTGCTTAGCTTGGGTGAAGAGCGTCATCCGTTCTCCCTTTCAGTTCGTCAGTCTTAGCGGCACGACTTCCACCGCATGGCCTTCTGCTACGTGTGCACATGTATATATGTGACAATACCACAAATATACACAAACGTTATAATCAGTGTATCTTACTTATGTGACATAACTAACTGTTGCTATGCCTCATATGCGATACTCTCGCAAGCACCACCATCACGCTTGACATATATGCTGGGCTGAGGCTGAATCGTCTGGATGATGTCGAAGACGCTGTAGATGCGGCGAGGTCCGCTGCAATCGCGCCCAATCGCACGTATATTAAAACCGCCGGAATCCCTTACGTTGTAGAACGTTGAAATTCCGGCGGCTATCAGTCGGGCCGGCGGGATTTGAACCCGCGACCCCTTGACCCCCAGTCAAGTGCGCTACCAAGCTGCGCTACGGCCCGAACTAGTGACAAGCACCAAGAGGATACGATACCACAAGCACTCACAAAATCATAGTCTCGGCGTGGCGCGCTGGATTACTTGCGCGCTTTGCGTTCACGGACATTGACCGAAATCTGAATCGGCGACCCCTCGAACCCGAACTCCTCACGCAGCTGGCGCTCGATATAGCGCCGGTAGCCGTGCTCCAGGAACCCGGTGGCGAAAATCACGAACCGGGGCGGACGGCTCGACGCTTGTGTGGCAAAGAGGATACGAGGCTGCTTGCCGCCGCGCAACGGGTGCGGATGCGAAGCCTGAATCTTGCCCAAGAACGCGTTGAGCTTGCCGGTGGGGATGCGCTTGTCCCACGATTCCAACGCTTGACGCATCGCCGATGCCAGACGGTTGGTATGCCAGCCGGTCTGCGCGGAAAGATTCACCCGCTGCGCCCACGTGACCCGCTCGAACTCGGTCTTCCACAAGCGTTCCATGCGCTGACGGTCGAACTCGTCCATCAAATCCCACTTGTTGAACACGAGCACGATGGCACGCCCCGCATCCACAGCCTGGCTCATCACCTTCAAATCCTGGTCAGAGATGGGCTGGGAGGCATCGAAGAGCACCAGCGCAAGCTCGGAACGCTCGATGGCGGTCTGCGTGCGCAGCGACGAATAGTACTCGGCTCCAGACAGCTTGTGCAAGCGGCGTTTGATGCCGGCCGTGTCGATGAACAGCCAATCCTCGCCGTCCACCTCGATCACCTCATCGACCGGGTCGCGCGTGGTGCCGGCAAGGTCGTTGACCACGGAACGCGTCTCGTGCGCCAACTGGTTGAGCAGCGAGGACTTGCCCACGTTCGGTTTGCCGATAAGCGCGATGCGGCGCAAACCGGACGGCGTGAGGAACCCCGAGGTGCGCTCGGCCTTGGACAGCGTATCCATGGCCACGTCGAGCAGATCTCCCACGCCGCGCCCGTGCATGGCGGACACCGGGTACGGCTCCCCCAGCCCGAGCTTCCAGAATTCGGCGCTCAGGTATTCGCTCATGGTGTCGTCGATCTTGTTGACCGCCAACAGCACCGGTTTGCCGGCCTCGCGCAGCATAGTGACGATGCGCTGATCGGTGGAGGTGATGCCCACCTGCCCGTCAACCACCAGAACGACCGCGTCGGCAAGCCTCACGGCAATCTGCGCCTGAGAGGCGATGGCCGACTCGATGCCTTCCACGTCAGCCTCCCAGCCGCCCGTATCCACGAGTTTGAAATCGGTGCCCGCCCATTCCGCGTCATAGCTCACGCGGTCCCGGGTCACCCCGGGGGTGTCCTCCACTACGGCGGCGCGACGGCCAAGGATACGGTTGACCAGCGTGGACTTGCCCACATTGGGTCTGCCGACCACCGCCAGCACACCCACCGCCTTGGACTTGGCTCCATAAGCGTCGCTATCGGCATCGCCCTGAAGCAGCGCGCGGTCGGCATCGTCAAGGTCGTAGCCGTCAAGGTTGGCGGCGTAACGCGCAAGGTTCTGCTGCTCCTGCGCATCCTCCACCAGTGCGATGAGACTGTCGAGCGTCTGCTCGAACGTCATGTCGGAATTGTCGACCGTGGTGACTCCGGGAGCCGCCTCGGTGAAATTGGTGGTGCCGGAGTCGGCCTTGTCTCGCGCCGCTACATTCTCGGCGCCCACTGCGCCCGTCTGTCCGCTCTGCTCGGTGCGCCTGGCCTGACGCACCTCTGGGCGGGCCGTGAGCAGCACACGCACCTCGGCGTTCGGTGAGACAACCGTGGTGATGTCGCGCCCCTCGGCCACGATGCCCGCACCCTTGGAATACGACCCCTCACCGGCCTCGCCGTTGATGTAGGCGCGCTGGGCTGCGATGAGCAGGTGGCGCACCGGCAGTACGTTCGAGACCTTCGAGACGTGAGAGGAGACCGACGAGTCGCGGATGTCGCCGCTGACGTCAACGCCGTCAACGTAGACACCGGGCTTGCCCGGGTCGAGGCTCACGTCGAAATGGTCACCGGTGAACAGCTCTCCCACCACCTCGGTGACCAGCCGTTCGTCCACGGTCTCGGCGTCCAGATCGATGCCTTGACGCATGCACCACCATGCCGCCGTACGGTACATGGCGCCGGTGTCGAGGTATGCGAAGTCGAAATATTTCGCCAACGCTTTGGACGTCGAGGATTTGCCGACTCCCGCCGGCCCGTCAATGGCAACCCGGATCACAGGCCCACCTCCTTGGAAAGCGCGCGGACTTCAGGCTCGGAGAGCACACGGTAGGAGCCCGGTTTGATGTCGCCCAGATGAATGGGCCCTATCTGCGTGCGCACCAGCCGGCGCACCGGGAAACCGATGGCGCCGAAGATACGGCGCACGATGCGGTTCTTGCCGGAGTGCAGCACTACTTTGACCATCGTGGAATCGCGCTTGGAGTCCACGATGGCGCAGCGGTCGAGCCTGATGAGACCGTCATCGAGGTTGACGCCCTGAGTGACGAGCCTGCGGCACACGTTGCCGCCGATATGGCCGTCCAGTGTAGCGAGATAGGTCTTCTCCACCTCGTACTTGGGGTGCATGACGTGTTGGCTCAGTTCGCCGTCGTTCGTCATGAGAATCAGTCCTTCGGACTCGTAGTCGAGACGGCCCATATGGAAGATTCGCTCGTACTTGTCCCCCACGATGTCACTCAGCGTGTATCGTCCTTTGGGGTCGTCCATCGTGGAGAGGACCTTCTTGGGCTTGTTGAGCGCCAGCGTGACGTGCCGGTCGTTGACACGAATGCGAGTGTCGTCAACGCGGATCTGCTGGCTTTCGGGGTTGACGCGGGTGCCGAGTTCGGTGACGAGTTCGCCATCGACCTCCACGCGCCCTGAAGTGATGATTTCCTCGCATTTGCGCCTGGAACCGAAGCCGGCCTGAGCCAGCACCTTCTGCAAGCGAATGCCGTCATTGTCTGTGGTGTGCGCCTTCTGGGCGCGGGAATATGCGTTTGGCATCGTTCTCCCAACGTGGCCATGCGGCACGATGGCCGCCGGTATTTCCTGTATATACATGCACTGCGCCGCATACCAGTGGAAGATTTTCGTACAGCGATAACGCTGTGCGGTGCGGCTTCCGCTTGAATGAGGCGTGCAAGTCACCAAGTATACCTTAATTACTGTGCTTCTGCTACCATGGCGGCGTATGTGCGCAACACCACATTTGTGACATATGCAACAAATAACCGATACACAAGGATGAGTGATGACTGAACAAATGACACAACCTGTGACCAAGAAAGTCAATGTGCGGCGTCTGCTGCTGTCTTCGGGTGCCGAGCTTGCAGGAACGTTCCTGATCTGCTTGGGTATCTACCTGGTCTCCGCGCTGGGGGCAGCGCTCTATGGGTCTAACCTGATACTCGTCATGCTGACCACGGCGTTTGCTTACGGTGTAGTCACGCTCATCTTCGACCGCGTTAGCGATGCACAGTTCAACCCTGCCATCACCGTTGCAGCCATGCTCACCGGCCGTACGGGTATCCTGCAAGGACTGTGCTCCATCGTGGCTCAGGTGATTGGCGCCATCGCCAGCGCTGCCGTGCTCCGCTTCGTCATCCCCACCTCCAAGGAAGCCACTGCCTCCATCTGGTTCACCGGGGCAGTCAACGGTTTCGGAGCCGGCTCCATGTCCAATGCGCAACTCTCCCAGGTGCATATCACCTTCGGCCTGGCATTCGCCATGGTGGTTGAGGTAGTTGCAGGCATTATCATCGTGGCCACTTTCATGCGCACCACCAGCACGGGCAACACCTCCTCCCCTATGCGTGCAGCAGCGATGGCCGCAGCGTACGCAGTCGGCGTGGCCATCACCTACCCGGTGACCGGATCGTCCCTCAATCCCGCTCGTTCCACCGGTATCGCCATCTTTGCAAAGGGAGCCAAGCTGACGCAAGATCCGCTGCAGCAGCTCTGGGCCTTCTGGGTTGGTCCCATCCTAGCCGCGGCATTGGTTGCCATCGTGATTATCTTCACGCAGATCGGCAGCGACAGCGCAGACAAAAAGGTCGAGAACAGCATGCAGAACGCTGACCTCGTCGATAGTGCTTTCGGTGACGTTGAAAACAACGCGAGCATGGTTCCTGGTGCGGACAATGCAGCACAAGCTGAGCAAACCGAGATTCCAGTCGCAGTCGAGATTGCTGAAGAGACCGCGTTCGAGTCGGTCGATGATCTCTCTGCAAATCAAGACGACCACGATACAAAGCGCTGATGTAGGTTAGGCCTATTCAACAGGCACATGCATGCGGCGGGGGCTGCGAACTTAGTTAGTTCGCAGCCCCCGCTTTTGCGTAGTCAACGATGGCATGCCGGTCGTATGGATGCAAATGCCTTGCGCAGCTGAAGCGACCCAGTGAAGAGATTCCATAAACGTATCGTCAAACAGCTTTTCCAGCAGCACCTCAGTGACGGAGGTTCCAAAGCAGGAACGCACGGCACGGAAGCTTTGCGGAGCCTTTACGCTACATCATCATTTCGATACTGATATATGTGACCAGTAAACCAAAGCCCAGCGCATAGGAAATGAAAACGTCAAAGCCGATAGAACGGACCTTCCACGGGCTGCGATCCTTGAGCACCAACCGCAATGTACCCGTCACCAAGGCTGTCAACGCCAAAATTATCGTGGCAGCCATCGTATGCCCCAACCAAGCCACCACAGCCGCCACTGAGACGACGGCGAACACCACCCATTCGGCGACAGGACTGCCTTCGCTCTCTTCGGAAACATGCGGATGCTGGACGTTCATATCCACTCCCTTCAGGCAGGCTGGTCTTGTACGACCATCAATGTGATGTCACTGTATCATCAGGCGCGGCATCGCGCGACTGTTCAGGCTGTTCGTCACGACTCCCCCGCTGGCGCAAACTACGTACCAGCACTCGCACCGCCGACACCAGAGCAACCAGTGTGAGAGCCGCCAACCACGCCGCACCAAGCCCCATGGCAGTCTGTTTGGCCGTGACATCAAGCGATGCTCGCACATTCACTCCGACATGGCTGAGACGCTGCTTGCCGAGCGCTCCGTCACTGAGAGAAAACAGCGCGGCGAACACTCCATACACCAGTGCTCCGCCAAGCAGGAAAGAACCTAAAGGATACAGCAACGAGACCAGACGTTGTACCAGATTGATCGGGCTGTGCACAAGATTTCGCGTTACCGCAAAATGTGAAGGTGCAAACAGCAGCATCAGACCTACAACAAGTCCACATACCAAAGGCAGCGATACGAGAACCATACGCAAAGTACCATTGGAAACGGCATCGGGAAATATACCGAATATGGGAACCGGGGGCAAGCCTGAGGACTCACCTGTCCACAAGGTAAACTTCGCCAGATCGCCTATGGCGAATCCACCACCGAACAGCCAGGAAACAGCCCAAATACAAAGGTTAGGCAGCCAAGCCAGTGTGGCCACAGTAGTGACGATGCGCGACCCCATCTGCATGCCCGAAGCGCGGAAGAGATATTGCATCCCGGTATAGTTGAACACCACCCATGCCGCTACGCTGATCAAACCCAAAACAAGGTAAACCACGACAATCACTGCAGTGAGCTTGATGGCCGTCGAGACTGCGGCACATGCCTTATTGGCCTTCTCGCCACTGACATGCTCGCTGATCCAAGCCACCAGCCGACTGTCCGAAAGCACAGCCAATGCAAAACCAATCGTATATACCGCGGCGGTTTTCAGCAGTATTGAAGTTGTGCTGTCGTCAAGCACAACCGACACGTTCTGTGCGAACAGCCAGTTGACCACCATCCACGTCAGTGCGCCGGACAAGTACGAGCGCGCATCAGTCGAGGTGCGTTTCACCACTGTTCGCACCGTCCACACCAAAGCAGCGGTGAGCAGCAGTGGCATAATGGTGAGTGCCATGGAATCCGTAGTAAACCCTATGCCTTGACTGAGCAGCAGTACCGCCAAGGTAAGCGGTACAGACATGCCCGAAAGACTGGCTGCACCTTCTTCCATGGAGATGATGAGCAACCCGATCGCTATCAACATGGCCAGTACGACCGTGACCATACCGAGGGCGGCTAGCGCTCCTAGCACCCCTTTCAGCCACGGCTTACCAGCTGCTCGCTCACTGCTCATGGTTCAATGCGTTCAAGGCCTCACGAGCAAAGTCTGCCGCTTGCGCAGGAGTCTCACCGACTTTGATGCCGACGGCCTCAAGAGCGATCTTCTTATCCTGCGCAGTGCCTTTGCCTCCAGAGACAATGGCACCGGCATGACCCATCTGCTTGCCTTCAGGAGCGGTGAACCCGGCGATGTAGGACACCACAGGCTTGCTCATATGCTCCGCCGCCCAGCGTGCGGCATCTTGTTCAGCGGTTCCACCGATCTCACCGATCATCACCACAGCTTTGGTCGCATCATCATGTTCGAACGCTTCCAACGCTTCCACCAGCGTAGTGCCGACGATTGGATCTCCGCCTACGCCCACACACGCCGTAAAGCCGATATCGGACAGCTCTCCCATCATCTGATAGGTCAGCGTACCTGACTTGGAAATCAAGCCAAGCGGGCCGGACGAAACGATACCGTCCGGGATGATACCAAGATTTGCGCCGGCGGTGCCGTCGGGTCGAGGCAGTGTCATCAGTCCGGGGCAGTTTGGCCCAATGATGCGAATGCCCTTGGAAAGAGCCAATTCCACGCAGTATGCTGTGTCGGCCACAGGAATGCCCTCGGTGATGACCACAATGAGAGGAATATCGGCTTCGATGGCTTCAAGCATCGCACTCTTGGCAAACTTGGGAGGAACGAAAATCACGCTTGCCTGTGCGCCGGCACGTTCTACGGCCTCTGCGCATGTGGCGTACACGGGAATGTCGATGTCTCCCTCGGCACGGTCGATGCTGAAGGCAACGCTGGTACCGGCTTTTCGGGGATTGACACCGGCAACGATGTTGGTGCCGGCCTGCAACATGCGACCAGTGTGCATCATGCCTTGTCGGCCTGTCATACCTTGTACGATGACTGGCGTATTTCCGTCTGCAAACAGTTTCATCAGTGTTCCTTCCGGCTGGCTGCGGCAAGCTTTGCGGAGAGATCCGCGGCTGCCTGCATGGTGCGGCATACATGAACGTTGCTCACCTGGGCGTGACGCAGCGTTTCGAGTCCTTCACTTGCTTCGTTACCGTCAAAACGTACCACGAGCGGCACATCCGTGTGCAATTCGTCAAAAGCTTTGAGTATGCCTTGCGCCACGAGCTGGCACGAGGTGATACCACCGTACACATTGATAAGCACTGCGTTGACCTGCGGATCGCTCAGTACAATGCCCAAGCTTGCGCTCATGACCTCAGCCGACGCGCCACCGCCGATATCCAGGAAGTTGGCAGGCTTGGCGCCGTTGCCTTGTGCAGCACCGGCTCCGGAGACAGCGTCGAGTGAGCTCATCACCAATCCTGCACCATTGCCGATCACCCCTACTTCACCGTCGAGGTGCACGTAGTGCAGACCATACTCTTTGGCCTTCGCCTCGTAGGAGTCGAGCTGATCAGCAGCTGCGAACTGCGCCCAAGTCTCGTGGCGGAAGGAAGCGTTGTCATCCAAGGAAATTTTCGCGTCCAGCGCGCACAGCGACTTTGAACTCTCATCATCAGGATCCCCGACTTTTGCGAGTGGATTGATTTCCACCAGCGTGGCATCGTTCGCCTTGAAGCACTGCCACATCTTGAGCAGAACTTGGGCAGCCTGATCAGTGTCCGCATGATAAAACCCGATGGACTCTGCCATGCTGCGCGCAGCATGTTCGTCAAAGTCTTCGAGGGCACTGATGTGCAGGCGTTTAACCGACTCAGGATGAGCCTTGGCGATCTCTTCAACCTCTGTGCCGCCGTTGGCAGTGGCAAGCACGTCGAAATCTCTGGAGCTGCGATCCAGAGAGATGGATACATAATACTCGTGAAGGATGTTCTTGGCCTGAGCCACCAACACCCCGTTCACCTGATGTCCGCCAATGGTCATACTCAGGATACGCTCTGCCTCACGCGCAGCCTCGACGCTGTCTGCCACAACAGCTACACCGCCGGCCTGACCACGGTGGCCTATCTTGACCTGGGCCTTCACCACGCAGGGGTAGCCGATTTGCTCTGCGGCGCTAAGCGCTGAGGGCACGTCGGAAGCATAGATGGCCTGTGGGGTGTTGATGCCCTGCTGTTCGAGCAATTCACGAGCCTGATATTCGTAAAGATCCATGACCTCTCCTGTTCGATGAAATGATATTACGGCAGAGCACAACTACGCAGGCATGGAGACCAGGCAGCTGGACGGGTAATCCCCCAAGTCTTTGACGCCATTGAGGCCTTCAAGTTCCATAACGAAGCTAAAGCCTGCTACAGTTCCGCCAGCCTGCTCAATCAGGTTCGCTGCAGCTTTTGCAGTGCCGCCGGTAGCGATGAGATCGTCGACAATGAGTACTTGTGCCCCTTGGGGAATCACGCCCTCTTCAATCTCGACGCAGGCTTGACCATATTCCAGTGAATAGTGCTCGCTCAACGTTGGAGGAGGCAGCTTACCTGCCTTACGCACTGCGATAAAGCCTTTGCCGAGTTTCAATGCGAGCGGAGGGCCAGCTAGGAATCCTCGAGCTTCCAAACCTGCGATGTAGTCGAAGGAATCTACTGAGACGGGAAGAGCTTGTTCCAGCGCCTCGATCATGATGCCAAAGGCTTTGGGGTCGGCCATGACCGGCATGAAATCGCGAAACAGAATATCTTCTTTGGGGAATCCTGGAATAGTACGAATCTTGGATACAAGATACTCCGCGTCGCTGGGAGCGATGCGGTCAAGGGCTTTACTGGTGATGTCCAATGCTGACATGTCTACCTTTACTGTGTGTCTGTCTGCGGAATTGCATGGTATATGCCCGGCTTCGGTATTGCGGACATACCAAAATTACGACTACTCGTGGTCGGACTTCGACTCGTCGGTGTCTGCCGCCTCATCCTCCTCAGAAGAGGACTGAGATGGCACAGAATCATCCTGCCGCAGCTCGTCAGCACTCAACGTGGACGGTGTCTCGGCTGATTCCTTGTTTTCGTTGTCCTGTGCATCGGCCGATGAGTCGGCAAGCTTCTGATCGGTCTCACCGCTTTCCACGGCAGGGACGATCGGATTGCCCTGCTCGTCTACATCGTCATCATCGACATATGCGGGACGCACGTATTCACGATTGACCGCAGAGAACTTGAAACGCAGCTGCGAACCTTCTGAGTCGATAACGATCTCCTCATATTTGGTATCAACCGATACAACAGTGCCGATGACACCGCCGATGGTGCTGACTAGAGTCCCTGGGGCGAGAGATGCGCGGAAATCCTTGACTTGGGCCTGTTGCTGCTTGCTCTTGCGGCTTGACCACCACATCATAACGGCCATGAGAATGATAAAGATGATAAGGAACAACATATTTGCGTCCACGAGAGACTCCTTGCACAAGACTTACCGGCGTGCCGAAGGCATGCCTAACAACGAAATTCTAAGATAGCTTACTGACATCATCGGGAGGAACCAGCCCCAGATGACGCCAAGCCTTACCGGTAGCTACACGCCCCCTGGGAGTGCGCATGAGGAACCCTTCGCGAACCAAGTAAGGCTCACACACGGTTTCTACGGTTTCCGATTCCTCTCCCACCATGGCGGCAAGGTTGCTCAATCCCACGGGACCGCCGTTGAAATGCTTGACCATGGCGTTCAGCACAGCTAAGTCGAGACGGTCCAAACCCTCTGAGTCAATCTGGTACAACTCCAGTGCCTCGCATACGTCGTTCGGTCCGATTTCGTTCAAATCATGAACGATGGCCCAGTCGCGCACACGCCGCAACAGACGGTTGGCGATACGCGGGGTGCCACGCGAACGAAGAGCCATTTGGTGCGCAGCGCCTTCTGCCAATGTGATTCCCAGCACTTGTGCCGAACGCTCGATGAGCTTTTCTAACTCCTCGTGCGGGTAAAAGTCCAGATGCGCGGTGAAACCAAAACGTGCACGCAGGGGGGACGGCAGCATGCCCTCTCGCGTAGTGGCTCCGACAACGGTGAATCGGGGCAACGTGAGTGGAATCGATGATGCCCCAGGCCCCTTGCCCACCATGACATCGACACGGAAATCTTCCATAGCGATATACAGCAATTCTTCTGCTGCTCGAGGCAATCTGTGAATCTCGTCAATGAACAGCACTTCTCCAGCATCCAGGGAACTCAAAATAGATGCCAGATCGCCGGCATGCTGCACTGCGGGACCACTGGTGATGCGGATAGGGACCTCAAGCTCATTGGCCACAATCATGGCGAGCGTGGTCTTGCCGAGACCGGGAGGGCCTGCCAGCAGAATATGATCCGGAGCGGTGTCACGTTTGCGTGCTGCATCAAGGAACAATTGCAACTGGGCTTTGAGCGTGGGCTGCCCGATGAATCCATCGAGTGCGTGAGGACGAAGTTCCTCCTCGCTCACGGGTTCGTTGCCTATGGGATTGGCGGATATCGCCTGTAACGAAGCTTCGTTTGCGCCACTATTGAATGTCGAGTCAGATTGTCCGCTTTCGTTCAATGATTCCTGCACATCAGGCTGGTACATGTGTGCCTCGCTGCCGTCGAAGTTACGGTTTCCTGCCATTTACAGCCCCCGATCCAACGATGACAGCGCCAGCTTGAGCACTGCCGGAATATCCGCACCGACCAATGGCACGGACACACTGTGTTCCTTGCAAACCTGCTCCACAGCCTTGACCGCATCAGGTTCTTTCCATCCCAAAGACTGCAGGCCATCAATAACCTGCTGCGTTCCTTCGTCACGATGAGCAGAGGCTTTCAAACCAGTGGCTTGCACATCGTCCATCTTCAGTGAGCCGCTGAGCTCGAGAATAATCTTCTGCGCGCCCTTTTTGCCCAGGCCCGGAGCTTTGGCCAATGCTGCCGCATCACCTTGCGTCACGGCCGCAATGAGCTTGTCGGCCGGCAGTGTAGAGATGAGGGAAAGAGCCACTCTCGGACCAATCCCGCTGACCTTCTGCAATTGCAGGAACATGCGCTTTGACGCCATGCTAGTGAACCCGTACAAGGTCACAGCATCTTGAGAGACGTTGAGCGACGTGAACAACTTCACAGCGGCTCCGGTATGCAGCGTCATCAACTCCGCAGAAGGCATGCGGACCTCAAAGCCGACACCGTGTACATCGATGAGCGCAATATCCGCAGATACGGACTCAATGCTGCCTGACAACATCCCGATCATGACACTCCCCTTACTTGTGTTTATGAATGCACTGGTCGTGATGCGGTAAAGCGTGTACCACAGCACTCATTCGAACATACGTTCGATTCTACATGCCTCGGTCGACTCCACGCCTTCGCTTGGAACGCTGCGCCGCCTCAGCCCACTGGCGCTGAGCCAACGTCAGATGCTGCTCGCGCTCACCGCCTTGCAGCGCTCCTGAGGGGCGCAGCGCATGGCAAATGGCCTGTGCCAAGGCATCAGCAGCATCAGCAGGCTGTGGAATCTGGCTCAGATTAAGCACCTGAGCCACCATCCGTTCCACCTGAATTTTTTCCGCACGCCCGTTGCCGGTAATCGCCATTTTCGCTTCGGTCGGCGTGTGCAGCGCCACAGGAATGCCGCGCTGAGCCGCAGCAAGCATTGCCATACCCGCGGCCTGCGCAGTACCAAGCACCGTATTGCGATTCTCTTGAGCAAATACACGTTCGATGGAAACCGTATCTGGAGCAAACCGGTCAAGCTTCTCAGACAAACCGTTGTATATCTTCAGCAAACGTAAATCCTGGGAGGTGTGCGGATCAGAACGAATCACATCCACATGAACGAACGAAAGCCGGCGCGAGGCACCGGCTTCGATCACGCCGACACCGCACCTGGTCAGGCCTGGGTCAACGCCTAGGATAATCACTACTACTCTTCGTCGAGCTTGGCCATCACCTCGTCCGACGCCGTCCAGTTGCTGTACACGTTCTGCACATCGTCCAGGTCGTCAAGGTTGTCGATGAGCTTGGTCACCTTCTGCGCGTCTTCGAAGGTCAGCTCGACCTCGTTGCTCGGCACCATGACCAGATCGACGGAATCGTAATCGATTCCTGCCTTTTGCAGCGCCTCACGCACCGGTACCATCTCAGAGGTGCCCGTGCTGATGACATATGCTTCGCCTTCGTCGCTCACATCTTCGGCACCGGCCTCAGCGGCAACCTCGAACAGATTGTCGTAGTCCACCCCCTCGGAAGGTACTACGATCTGGCCTTTACGCTCAAAGTTGAAGCTCACAGCACCATTGGTAGCCAACGAGCCATTGCCCTTGGTCAATGTGGAGCGTACGTCTGCAGCGGCGCGGTTGCGGTTATCGGTCAAGCATTCGATAATCAAGCCGACGCCGGCAGGTGCGTAGCCTTCGTAGACGATGGACTCGTAATTGGCCGCACCAGCCTCTTCACCCGAACCACGCTTGACAGCGCGCTTGATGTTGTCGGCGGGCATCGAAGACTTCTTGGCCTTCACGATTGCGTCGTACAGCGTGGGGTTGCCGTCAGGATCTCCCCCGCCCATGCGTGCGGCGATCTCGATGTTCTTGATGAGCTTGGCAAACAGCTTGCCACGCTTAGCATCGATGGCGGCCTTCTTGTTCTTGGTGGTCGCCCACTTGGAATGCCCTGACATATTGCTCCTCGCAGGTTGTGGTTACAGTAAATCCGGTTTTCAATTCTAGGGCGGTTTCACGACAAGACGTGAGCATAAACGTTGAGTACCTGTTCGGCAACATTCGGCCAGTCATATGCCCTGGCACGGTCCGCGCCCGCTTGCTGCAACGCACAGCGCTTCGTGTCGTCTTCAATGACCGTGCAAATGGCCCGAGCACAATCGTGGGCTTTACCATTGGCGAACAACGCGGCCGACTGACCACCATCGCTGACATCCTTGAACGCCGGCAGATCCGAGGCCACCACGGCGCATGAGGCCGCCATGGCTTCAGCCAGCACAATGCCGAAGCTTTCGCCACCGGTCTGCGGCGCCACATACACGCTTACCGACCGGTAGAACCGAGCTTTGTCAGCGTCACTGATGCGGCCTAAGAACTCGAAGTGCGATGCAAGCCTGCCGCTGCCGTCCAAATCTGAAAGTATCTTCAACGCGTCCTGTTTGCCATCGCCAACGCACAAGAATCGTGCTCGGGGATACCGTTTGACGACATCCAGCGCGGCTTGGGCGAACACGGTAAAGCCTTTACGTGACTCTCCCATGCGACCCAGGAATCCGATAGTCGGTCTCTCTTCTGTTCCCTGCCATTGCTTCATCGGTTGGGCAGAAGCAAACTGATCATAGGCAATGCCGTTGGGTATGGTGCTGTACCCAAGCCCGTGCGGAGCATAATTGCGCATGGTCTGTGCGGCGGCAGGACTCACGCAGATGGCTGCCGCCAGTGGTGAGAGATAGTGAGAAAGGTATCCGCCAAACAGTTTCAGCGCCAATGGATACGTGTTGAACGCGGAATGGAAAGTGCCGACAAAAGGCGGGTGCTGCCCCATGGTGAGTGGTTTATGGCTCAAGGATGGGGTTTCCGGCTCGTGCAGGTGAACGATGTCAAAATGACCTTGACGCACCCACCTGCGCACCTGTTGCCCTACCGTGCCGAAATAGCTCAGACGCGCAACCGATCCGTTGTAGGGAATACCGAACGACGAACCGGTGGTGTTGACCCACAGTGGCATGTCGGCAGTGCGTCGGCCTGGAGCCAGCACCGTGACATGGTGGCCTTGGCGCATAAGTTCTTCGGCGAAATCACGAATGTGAAATTGCACGCCGCCCGGAGTCTCGAACGAGTAAGGCGAAATAATGCCGACGTTGAGCTTTCTGCCGCCCAATGGGTCGTTGCGGTGCTGCTGTGATGTAGGCATGATTATTCCTTTATTCGAGATGATGTAGCCGATGACGCGACACCGGAATCGGGCTGCACGGTAGGCGCGCCTTTGCTGCGTTGCTGTCCGCTATGCAGTTCCTGCAGTTGCCGTTCGTCCAACTGATCGACGATGTGCTGCGGCACGTTTTTCAGTCTGCTGAAATCCAGATCAGCCAAGAAAATCGGCTGAAGCATGTGCCAGTCCTGCGGATGCTGAGCTATGCGTTGTGACCAGACATCGACCCAGGCTTGAGTAATGGCGGTGATGGCATCCTCGCGTGGCAGTGCGCGAAAACGATCGATGTCCAACGGCTCATCAATGTAGACGGCATAGCCGTGGCTGGTTCCTGCACGACGGCGCGCCTCACCGGTAAGTTTTTCCCGATACATGGTGACGACGAACAGCGGTAGCCCGGTATCAAGCGCCAATGCGGCAGGTCCTCGCGCCACACGAATGGTGGATCCAAAGGCCTGTACGAATTCACCGTTGGGGCCAAGGTCGCGGTCGGCCAGCAGCGGCACAGTGACATGCGAGGTAGTCAGAATATCCTCAAGCTGTTCGGTAAGGCCATGCTGCCCGGTAAGCAACACTGTGATGCCGAGTCGTTTACGGATGGCGATGAATGCGTTGAGCAGCTCATCATCCCCCAGTCGTTCCGCCACCGTAGTGACCGGAGCAAGTCGATCGCCTGCAAGCAGGCCTTCGTAGTCCCAATTTCCCTGATGCCCGATGGCGATGGGAATAGACATCCCTTGATCATATACGAGCTTACGCGCTGTTTCATACCCCGGTCCAGTCGGCCTAGTTCGGGCCAGCAGCCGTTCAAGACTGTGACCTCCGACCGTCATCGCCTCAGCGAAATACGCAAAATAAGAACGCATGCCTTGGCGTGACGCCGTACGAAGACGCTTCCGGGATGGCTCAGAACCTTCACTGAACGTCATGATGCGGTGCAGATTGCGCTCCAGCTGAGCAACGCCACCGGCACTCAACAACCAGACCACATCTGCAGCTAGTCCAAACAGTGCACGCAGCAACGGTTCGGGAATGAACCGAGGATGGTTCGCAAGATAAACGAGGATACGATTAAACATACAGTCGCCTCAATGGCACAGCGTCTCAGTGCCGGTCGCTCGGTTGATCTGGCCCCACGGCGGCTGCGCTGTCGGCGTTCATCTGCCGACGTACCTCAAAAATACGTTGGAAGACCGTTACCGTTCCCAACAAGGCCAAAACAACTTGGAAAGCCATAAGCCACACCGGGCTGGAGAACACACCAGACAGCAGCATGCCGACAAGGATGATGACCAAGCGGTCGCTGCGGGTTGCAACACCATTTTTTGCCTCGTATCCTACCGATTCGGCGCGGGCGCGAGCGTAGGAGGTCACGAACGATGTCATGATGGCATACAGCGTGGCGCCGATACCGATCCATCCGATGATGTCGGCATTTGTGAGCTGACTTGATTCCAGCGACATGCCGCCGTGCAGAAGGAAGTACAGCACCACAGCGATAAGCACCGCCCAGTCGGCGATGCGGTCGAGTGTCGAGTCCAGAAACGCACCGAATTTCGTTCCACCGGTAGTCAACGCGGCCACTGAGCCATCGAGCGAATCGAGTACGACGAACACAGCCAGCAGGATGGATCCGGGAACCAGCCATCCGGTGATACCAGTGGCCAATGAGACCACGATGGTGCCGAGCGCGCCAAAGATCGTGACCATGTCGGCGGTGACACCGATGGACACGAGTCCTTTGGCGACGGGCGCTATGCAGCGTTTAAACCATGGGCGGAGTTGTTCGAGCATGAAGCAGTCCGTACGCTTTCGTCTATTGCGCGATCGGCGCGGTCTGAGCCTGTGCGAAATCGTCCGCAGAATTGACCTGGATACGATCCTTGATGACTTGCAGGATGCGAGCCTTGGCCTCGTCAAGCGGCACACCATTGAGTTGGCTGCCATCGCGGAAGCGGAAGCTCACCGTATTCTGGCCGCGGTCCTCATCGCCGACAATCAGTGTGAATGGTGTCTTCGATTTGGAAGCGTTGCGAATCTTCTTGCCAAACCGGTCATCAGACAAGTCCATCTCACAGCGAACGGTCTCTTCCTCCAGGGACTCGATGAAGCCCTTGAGATAGTCAACCGAATCATCGGTCACCGGGATGCCCATGACCTGCACAGGTGCCAGCCATGCCGGGAACGCGCCTGCATAGTGCTCAAGAAGAATCGCGAAGAAGCGTTCGATGGAGCCGAAGAGCGCACGGTGAATCATGACAGGGCGCTGGTGAGTGCCATCGCTTGCCACGTACTCCAAATCGAAACGCTCCGGCAGATTGAAGTCGAGCTGAATCGTGGACACCTGCCATGTACGGCCAATGGCATCTCGTGCCTGCACGGAGATTTTCGGCCCATAGAATGCCGCTCCTGCGGGATCGTCCACGAGTTCCAGACCGGAGTCCTTGGCCACTTCAGCCAGCGTGGAAGTCGCTTCCTCCCAGATTTCATCAGAACCAACGAACTTCTTCTCATCCTTGGTGGAGAGCTCCAGGTAGAAGTCGTTGAGGCCGAAGTCCTTCAAGAGCCCCAGCACGAAGTTGAGGATGGACTTAAGCTCGTCCTTCATCTGCTCGCGTGTGCAATAGATGTGCGAATCGTCTTGAGTAAGACCACGCACACGGGTCAGGCCGTGGACCTCACCGCTTTTCTCGTAACGGTATACGGTACCGAACTCAAAGAGTCGCAGCGGCAACTCCTTGTAGGAGCGCTGACGCGAACGGAAGATGAGGTTGTGCATCGGGCAGTTCATGGGCTTCAGGTAGTAGTCCGAACCTTGCTTGGTGACGTTGCCGGCCTCGTCTTTCTCCTCATCCAAGTGCATGGGCGGGTACATGCCGTCCTTGTACCACTGCAGATGGCCGCTGGTCTCGTACAGGCCGCCTTTGGTGATATGCGGAGTCTGTACGAAACTATAGTGATGCTTGCGGTGCTGCTCGCGAGAGTAGTCCTCCATCGCGTTGATGATCGCCGCGCCCTTGGGGTGGAAGACCGCCAGGCCGGGGCCGATGTCCTCAGGGAAGGAGAAGAGATCCATCTCCTGGCCGAGCTTACGGTGGTCGCGCTTGGCGGCCTCCTCCATGCGGGTCTGGTAGGCCTTCAGGTCATCCTTGCTGGCCCACGCTGTGCCGTAGATGCGCTGCATGGACGGATTGTGTTCGTCCCCGAGCCAGTATGCCGCCGCTGCGCGCTCAAGCTTGAACGCTTTGATGAAGCGAGTGTTGGGCAGGTGCGGGCCTTGGCACAAATCGGTCCACACGGTCTTGCCGTCGCGATCCACGTTGTCGTACATCGTCAGTTCACCGAAGTTCGGAACCTCGGTGCCTACCGTCTCGTCAATCTCAGATTCTTTCTTATCGATGAGCTCAAGCTTGTACGGCTGCTGGGCTTCCTCTTGTTGCGCTTCTTCCTTGCTGATGGCGCGACGACGGAAGGACTGGGAGGACTTGATAATCCTCTTCATATGCTTTTCGATCTCTTTGAGATCGTCCGGGGTGAAGGGCTGCTCAACGTCGAAGTCATAGTAGAACCCGTTGTTGATGACCGGGCCGATGCCGAGCTTGGCGTCCGGACGAATCTCCTGCACAGCCTGCGCCATGACATGTGTGGCTGAGTGACGCATGATGGCCAGACCATCATCGCTGTCGAGTGCGATCGACTCCACGCTGTCACCGCTGCTCAACGGTGTGTACAGGTCACGGTTCTTGCCGTTGATACGTACGGCGATGATGTCCTTGTTCTCTGCGAACAATTCGGTGCCGGTCTGCGTGGCTGGCACCTCCCTGCTCTCGCCGTTCACTGTGATGGAGATGGTCTGTTCAGCCATAGTTGTCCTTTGCTTTCAGGGCCCACGTTACTGGGGCAGGCCTGGACGGTAATACAGCTTTCCACGATATGGGGTTACAACGACAACAGCGTGTCATGAGCTTGAGAAAATGAGAGAAGCAAGATTCAAAAAGATGGAGCGGACAACGGGACTCGAACCCGCGCTCTCGACCTTGGCAAGGTCGCGCTTTACCAACTAAGCTATGTCCGCAAAAGCAACAGAGGCCAGTATATTGCAGTGTTGGTACATACGCAACCTACAGCGTGGCGCGTGTACCAACACACTAGCGGTCACACCGCGTGCATACCCCGCTGTGCCGTTTGCAAAGCAATGCGACTTGCTCTCATCCCAACGCTTCTTCCGGCAGAGTTTCCGCGTTTGCCTTCTTGCGGTAGATATCCGGTTCAACGTAGATTTCAAAGCGATAGAACGGCAATTCCGCGCGCACCGAGGCCTCAATTTTGTTCACCGTTTCCACATCGTAATCACGGTCGAGCTTTGAGGTCTGCACTTTCAGGCACAACAGGATATCGTCTTCGGCCATATGCATGGCTTGCATGTTGATAAGGCGTTCCACACCTTCAGTGTGCTCAACGGCACGTTTGATACGAAGCGTCGTCGAGGCGTCCACTCCCTCACCGATCAGCAGTGATCCGGATTTAAGCGCCAAAGCCACCGCTCCCACGATAAGCACCAAGCCAACCATGAAACCACCCAAGGCATCCCATGTTTCATCACGAGTGACCAGAGCCATGCCAATGCCTAAACCGGCAAACACCAAGCCTATCAACGCCAGTGTGTCTTCCATCATGACCGCCGCAAGTTCTGCGCTTTTGGTATGGCGCCAGAAATGGAACAGACCATGCTGCTCTGCGCCGATGCGCTCGATGCGTTCTCGTGCCTCATGAATCGAGGTGTGTAGCCCATAGCCTTCGAGACACGCCGAAACCAACACCACTGCCAGAGACGCCATCAATTCCAAAGGTTCCACATTGTGAGGGAGATTGCCGCCAAGCAGCCCGACCAATTTGCTGAAACTTTGTTCAAGAGAGAAGAGGCCTCCGACGAAGAACAGGAGTGTGGCCACAAGGAACGACGCAAGATATTTGGCTCGATACAGACCGAAGGGACGTTGTTTGTCGGACTTTGCCGCCGCCCTATCCCCCACCATGAGCACCAGTTCGTTGGCGCAGTCCGCCACCGAGTGCACAAATTCCGAAATCATGGCAGACGAGCCGGTAAATACCGCTGCAGCACCTTTGGCTACCGCCACACCAACATTTGCCAACAAGGCAGCCTTAACCGATTGACTTGCCATATTTACTCATACGCTCCTTATTGCACGGAAAACCAGAGATTCCAGTCTACAACTCAAGTCAACCATTGCGCCATAAAGGCACGGGAGCGCCTCTGCTCTCAGGAGAGGCTGTGCTATCGCGGTAGCACATCTACTCGGCAGTGCTCTGGGACGGATTCGTTTCGCTGTCGTGCACGCGCACCATGGCGTATTGCGATTCGTAGAGCCGGTAGTATGCTCCTTTGAGCGCCAGAAGCTCCTCGTGCGAACCATGCTCGACGATCTGACCGTGATCTATGTAGAAAATCTCATCAGAGTTTTCAATGGTCGACAGTCGATGCGCGATGATGAAGCTGGTCCGGCCTTCAAGCAGGCGGTTCAACCCGGCCTGTAGCGCTTCTTCTGTTCTGGTGTCGATGCTGCTGGTGGCCTCGTCGAGAATCAGAATGCGCGGGTCGGCAAGCAGCACACGGGCAAACGAGATCAGTTGACGCTGTCCGGCAGAAAGCGTGGAACCGCGCTCCTCCACCTTCGTGTCGTACCCTTCGGGCATCTCCATGATGAACTCGTCGGCATGCACTGCCTTGGCCGCATCACGGATTTCATCATCTGTGGCATTCAAACGGCCGTAGCGTATGTTCTCCTTGACATCGCCCGAGAAAATGAACGTGTCCTGCAACATGACGCCCATCTGGCGGCGCAGCGAGTTCAGCGTGACATCACGCACATCGTACCCGTCTATGGTCACCGAACCTTCGGAGACATCATAGAAACGAGACAACAGATTGATGATGGTTGTTTTGCCGGCACCGGTAGGCCCTACCAACGCAATCGTCTTGCCTGGTTCGATATGGAAATCGACGAGGTTCAGAATGTTGCGGCCGCCTTGCTCATATCGGAACACCACATCGTTGAAATCGACCGCGCCACGAATTTGAGGCAGATCGATGGCGCCATCCTTATCAGTGATTTCCGGCTTGATGTCGAGCGTTTCGAAGATGCGCTCAAGATAGGCCGAGCAGGTGATGAGCTGGTTGTAGAAATTGCCGATGTTGATGACCGGGTTCCAGAAGTTGTTGGCGTATCCCACAAAAGCAATGAGCACGCCTGTGGTCACGTTCACGCCACCAAAGCTCATCACACCCACGTAATAGATGAAGGCGATGGTGGTGGCGGATATGGTCTGCACACCAGGCCACATGAGGCTTTGCACGTGCACAGCACTCATCCACGAGGAACGCACCGCATCCTGCTGCTCTTGGAACGTGTCATACTGCTTGTTCTCCTGGGCAAAAGTCTGTGTGGTCTTTACACCGGCGATCGACTCGTGGATGTACGCGTTGAGGTTGCTCTGCTTGTTGGACAGCTTCTGGTAGGCGCGCCGCTGCAACACCTGAAGCACACGCACCCAGATGATGAGCAGCGGGAAGAGCACCAGGCTCCATAACGTGAGCCTCCAGTCGATGAAGAACATGACAAACAGGGTGATGATGAACGTGAACACGTCGGCAATCACACTGATAAGCCCCGAGGACAGGGTGTCCGAAAGAGTGTTCACATAGTTGACCACTCGTGTCAGTATCTTGCCGTGTGGCCTGGAATCGAAATAGCTGAACGGCAGTGACTGGATATGAGTGAAAATGTCACGCCTCATGTCTTTGAGCATGAGTTGGCCGACGCGAGTAATCTCCATGGTGCGGTATCTCAGGCCACATTCGAAAAGCACGATAAGCACTGCCAATGTCAGGGACAGCATCCCCAGTTGGCCGAGATCCTTGTCTGGAATTGAACTGTCAATCATGATCTTGGTGAGATAAGGAACCGTCACGTTGACACAACTCATGGCTATCACTACAGCCAGGATTCGAGCCACACGTCCAGCGTACGGCTTCAGGTAAGCCGCCACTCGGATGATGTCATGGAAGTTGATTTTTTCGTCGAGTTCTTCGTCTTCTCGGTACGTGTTGCGCTGAGCCATCTCTTTCCGCTCCCCTCAGTTTTCAAAGCCCTGTGACTGGCCTGATTGCAAGCCGAGTTGTTTGCGATAGATTTCCCAGTATCTCCCGTGTGCCGCCACGAGGCTCTCATGGTCGCCTCGCTCGACGATTCTCCCCTGCTCAAGTACGAGAATAAGGTCTGCATCTTTGATCGAAGAGATGCGATGGGCAATGGTGACGATGGTTTTGCCTCCATCCAGGTTCTTGAGATGATCCTGGATTTCCGCTTCCGTTTCCATATCGACCGCGGATGTGGTGTCGTCCATGATGAGGATCGCAGGATCGTCAGCCAGAGCGCGAGCCAAGCTCAAGCGCTGCTTCTGCCCTCCGGACAGTCCGACACCCCGTTCGCCCACAACCGTGTCATATCCTTCCGGCATGGAACGTATGAAATCGTCGGCTCCGGCGATGCCTGCCATCTGGCGGATGTAATCGTCGGTCCGGCTTCCGGTTTCCATACTGCGTTCTTCGGAAGAGGTCGGAACGCCTGCATTGACGCCGAAACCAATATTGTCACCTATGGTATCGGAGAACAGGAAAGTATCTTGCGCCACAATGTTGACTTGGCTGCGGAGCGTGGCAAGTGGCCAATCTTTGGCATCGATGCCGTCGATTGACACATGTCCGACTGTGGGATCATAGAAACGCGCTATGAGATTAACAAGTGTGGACTTGCCTGAACCGGTTTCACCGAGAATGCCGAGTTTGGTACCTGCCGGCACAAAGAAATCCAAATCCTTGAGAATTGGCGTGTCGGGGTCGTCCGGGAAGGCGAAACTGACGTGGTCGAATCTGATTTCTCCGCTAATGCGGTCCGCACTGGTTTCTTGCCCTCCTACTTGAGAGCGAATTGAGGCTGCCTGTTTGACCGCTGTACGTGCATCTGGTTTTTCGGATATTTTTGAAGTCGCCGTGAGCAGTCTGCGGATTTTGACACAGCTGGCGTTGAAATGCTCCCAGTCGTTAATCAGCCATCCTGCCTGCCGCACCGGTCCGTCAATCATCCATAGATAACTGTTGAAACTGACCAGATTGCCAAGCGTCATGTGGCCTTTGATAACCAGCAAACCGCCCACTGCCAAAGTAATGAGTTGCAGCGAGAATCCGAGACCATCAAGCCACGGCATGTACCGGCGAGAATTGCGTGCCGAGTCCATGTTCTTGGACATGTAATCGTCGTTGCGCTCGTCGAACTTGTGCGTTTCGTAATCCTCGCGCACAAACGCCTTGACCACTCGGTTACCTTCGATATTCTCCTCGACCATGGAGTTGAGATCGGCCAGAGAGTTCCGGATGGAATAGAAAATGGGGTTGGCGTGCTTGGCGAGTTGCCGTACCAGAATAAACAGGAAGGGCGTCGTACAAGCCAGAACTAGCGCAAGCCGCCACTCAATCGAGAACATGATGGAAAGCGATGCCAGGAACATGACGATAGCGTCGAGCATCTGGTAGGTAACCCAGCTGACAAAATGGCGGACTGCATCGGTATCTGAGGTCATGCGACTCATAATGTCGCCGTTGCGCGTGTGGTTGAAATAGGTAAAGTCAAGTTCGTGGAGTTTTTCATATTCGTCGCTGGCAAGACGGAAAACAGTGTTCTGCCCGAACCGTTCCATCCACATCTGGTAGCCATACCGCGTGGCAACGCGCACTACAGTGACCACAATCATCATCACGCACAGCCTGGTGAGCCTATCCACGTGATGCTGTGTGATGACCTGATCCACCAGCATTCCGGAGAGCAACGGCATGATCATCGCCATCACATCGTTGATGACGAATAGCACTATGGAGCCGAGAATACGCGGCAAATCGTCACGGCAGTAAGCCCATACCCATTTCAGGTTGCCTGCATTCTGGTTTCGTGTCGGGTCAACATACATGCGAGAATCTCTCCCATTCTCAAGTGCGCCGGGCATGGTTTCGGCTATCCGTTGCCGTTGTACGATTGATGGTTGGCATCTTCGTCTGTACCGCTCATTCCCTTGCGAATTGCGGTACGCACATACTTTACCTATGACATATGGACGACGGAAGTTTTGCTTTGGCTGATGAGAAGAATTGTCGAATCTAGACGGCATTGAGAGACATGATTACACTCTGACCACAATTAATAATTAATAGCCAGCACCGCAAAAACAACAATCCATATTGTGTTGCATAACAGATGTAACGTATTTACCATTGTCTTGACGTTTAAGGATTGCACTGCCACATACCCGTTTTCTCACCGATTCTCTTTATCAGCAGTTTTTGCTACGCAAAATCCCGAACAGGTCAATCCCCATAGTCTTACTCGCCGCAATAACAATAAACACAAGCACCAATACCACTGTGATACCTTGCAGAAGCAAATCAGAGGCCAACAAGCACTTCCACACCCTAGGCAGCCGGGTCCTAGCTAGACGGACACGATACCCTTCATCGACATCACCATACAGAACATTCGCAATTCGCACAAACAAGTGCAGGAATGGATGCCAGCCCGCAGCCATCATCAACATCTTTGACTCAGGAGCAGTACCGGCGGGAGGATTCTCTGGCCCAAAAGTGTCACGTTGTGCGGCATCGTCTACAACTTGAGCATCCTCCGCGGCGTCTTCACTAGACCGTTTAGCATTCGGATCTAAGCCAAGATTCATCGTAGGCTGGTCAATTGCCTGCAGCTCGCGAAACTTTTTATCTTCATACTTATCGAAGTCAGACAATGATGCCATCCTTCTTCAATCTGCGGATACGCTGCTTCACCGCGCTAACACTCACATAAAAGTAATCAGCAAGCTGATCAATATCCCATCCTTGTTTGAAAAGGTTGACGAACTTATCCTGCGGCATGAGAAGATTACCTGCGAACTCGTCGGCATAGAACTCATGAAGATCATACCCTTGACTGCCGCTCCTCCCATCCGACCAAGAACCTTGACCTTCGGTAAACGTGTATTCCCTATCTACAGGGTTAGCCTGCATCCTTTCACAGTAATGTCCTATCTCATGAGCCAGGGTAAACAATCGACGTTTCACCCCATCTTCCGTCGACAAATACGCAGACGTACCGGCATCCTTATGAATGATGGCACCGGACTGCCTGGGATCGGTGAACCGAGCAGTATACACGTTGATACCCATACTCTCAGCAATGCGATACACATTGACAGGGTATTTCTCATTCCAATGTTGAGCAAGTATGCGCTCAGCATCCTCACGTGCTTTGTCCTTGACCAGTAAATCCATGTCCCACCTCTTTTCTTCGTATACCTATTCTAAGGCACTCACCAGTATTGTGCGGCACGCCTACAGCGCAAACAGATACCAATCCCTAGAGCATCAAAGTCTTTTCGATACTTCCAAGGCGTTCGACAACGTGCCAGTCATGTGTAAGCCCAGGTATGACTCACTGTCACGAAAGACTGAACTATGTTGCAGCCAACACATCAGGTAGTGTGCAAATTGTCCAGGATACACTGATAGCGATTGCAAGCTTCTCTTTCGTAAGGATGCTGATTAATAAAATCTCCTGTCTTTCAACATCACTCTGAGTCCTTCCTGTTCAGCGACGATGTGCCTTCCCCAGACGCATTTGAAGTTGACGGGCATGAGTTTGTCATTCACATCATCGGTAAGTTTGCGATGTTGTTGTTTTCCTCTGTCCTGTCGAACGCCATACTCCATGTGTTCGAGCTGAGCACGGAGGCTTGTTGTGGCTATCGCTGAATGTCGAGAATGAGGTTCGCGGTACTTGGAACATATATAGTCTCACCGTATGGAGGTCAATACTCCATCCGCGGCCGGAAATCACGGGTCACGACCTTGCCGTCACTCCTGGACGATGCATATTTTGCTCTCCATGCAGCTCCGCGTCGGATGACACTGCCGAATTCGTTTCTTGTTCTCATACCCTTAGTCATGCGACCGTCTCCATGGACGAGCGAAAAGCACCGTTTGCGACACTCCTCGAAAATAAGGGTTTTTGGGACGAGATGGACGAGGATTCCGTCAAATCGGCAAATCTCCACAAAATCTTCACATTTGAAAGCCGGATTTTGCTGGTTTTGAAGCTTTTTGAAGAATGGGCGAAAAATGATGGTACCTTAGTTGGTACCTTAACCCCCCATTTTTTGCACGAATGTGCTAACCTTGGAGACAAAACGGGAATGCCGCGACACGCGGTAATATCGGCGAAATCGCGACGTTTCAGGGGTTTGAGATGATGAAGGAAAAAAGTATGTGTGGGTGATACTGGAATCGAACCAGTGACCCCTTCCGTGTGAAGGAAGTGCGCTAACCGCTGCGCCAATCACCCATATTCTGTTATTAGCTGTAACCAGCTGAGTGGGCGATACAAGATTCGAACTTGTGACCCCTTCCGTGTCAGGGAAGTGCGCTACCTCTGCGCCAACCGCCCGGGTCTTTGAACAGCCCAATCTCTCAGGCTCTTCGAGGTGGGTACGAGAGTCGAACTCGTCTATACGGCTTTGCAGGCCGCTGCCTAACCGCTTGGCTAACCCACCGTAAGGTTCGTGCAACTTTCTCGGACCTAGAGCGGACAACGGGACTCGGACCCGCGGTCTCGACCTTGGCAAGGTCGCGCTTTACCAACTAAGCTATGTCCGCATGTGTTGACCGGCTTGCACCGGAGCACGAGAGATAACTATATACGCTTGCCTCGAAAGTGCCAAATCCTGCGTGTCGTTGGCGGATTTCTGCCGTTTTCACAATTCCTTCACCAATGGCATAAGCATTCACCGCACCTCATTGCACAAGACTATGATGGTGCGTTATGAGTTCTACAGCGGATTCCAGCGGAGCCACGCTTATTTGCGCGTTCGAAGGATGGAACGATGCCTGCCAGACGGCGACCAACGTGGTTCGTCATCTGGTATCCACTTATGACGCGCATGAAGTGCGCCACATTCGTAATGATGACTATTACGACTATCAGGTATCCCGCCCCATGGTTTGTCATATATCGCGCAAACCGCGCATTGTATGGCCCCAAACCACCTTCTACGACATACCGGTTCCCTCCGGGCGCCGCATCTATACACAGATTGCCCCCGAACCCAACTACCGCTGGATGGAATACTGTCAGGAGAGCCTGAGCATAGCCGAAGAGCTAGGCGTAACTCGCATTGTAGTGTTGGGATCCATGTATGCGGAATGCCCGCACACCCGTCCCCTGCCCATTGAAGAGATTCACATTGATCTCAACGGACGCATGCCCGGAAGCACTACGCCATCAACAGGTACGGCAGATGCAGAAAGCGCCTACGACGGGCCGGCAGGCATCACGACGGTACTCGACATTCTCGCAAGCGAACAAGGCTTTGAGACTTCCGCACTATGGGCTTCAGTCCCGCAATATGCCGGAAGCGAAGACTGTGCACAGGGTACGCTGCAGCTGCTGCGCAGCCTCTCCCTGCTTATTGGCACAGGTTTTGACGAAGGCAGCTTACCTCGGCAAGCTGCTCAATGGAAGGCACAAGCCACGATGCTCATGTCCTGCAACGACGACCTGAAAAGTTATGTCGGCCATTTGGAGCACGAGTACGACAAGCAGTCGCAGATGCAAGGGCTTGCGGAAATTGGAAGGCCACAAGCCGAGCAATTGGTTCGTGAGACCGAGGAATTCCTCGCCAGGCAAGCTGGTAGGCCCCAATAGATTTGTCAGATGACTGCAATACAGGCGCTGTCAATACAGAATTCCCATTGTGTGAATATATTGGTTTAGTATGTCTAGCTGATATATTCGACCACTCTACATAGTTCTTTATATATTATTAATATTACTAGTTTGGCACATACTACCTAGATACCGCTGTAAATGGATATATTAACTTGCATTAGTTCATATATTTCAGTATAAATACAGAGGGTCTTGCTGCCTCAGATATTTCTGAAACCGCAAGACCCTCTGCCGGCCAGTGCTCTCCTCAAGCACCGTCACCCGTCACAGCATCGAGATCAATGCCCCGCCAACTGCTCCGGCTGCAGATGCTGCAGCACTTTGCGTAGCCGGCAACGCACCGGCGATAAGCAGAATAGCCACCACTACGGCAATAACGATGCGGTAGATTGCAAACGCCTTGTAAGAGAAGGTCGATACAAACTTCAAGAAGCCGATGATGACGATGTATCCCACCAAGAAACTTACGATGGTAGCTGCAATCGTAGCCCCCCAGCCGGGGAACATAGCATCGGAATGATAGTCGCGCACCGCCTTGAACGCTTCAAGCAGACCCGAACCAAACACGGCAGGAACCGCCATAAGGAAGCTCACGCGCACTGCGGATTCGCGGGTGTAGCCCATAGCACGGCCGAACGTAATGGTGCCGCCGGAACGAGAGACACCGGGAATAAGAGCCAGCATCTGGCCGATACCGTAGATGAGAGCCTCCTTGGCGGTCATCTCCTTGATGGTCTTGCGCTGCGGGAATTTGTCGTCCACAACCCACAACAGCACACCGAAGATAATCAGTACGGCAACGGTAATCCACAGATTGCGCAGGGTTGTTTCGATGGCGTCTTGGAAAAGCAGTCCAACAATCATAATAGGCAGTGTGCCGATGATGATATACCAGCCGAATGTGGCATCGCCGTCACCCTTGCCGAGGCGGGATTTCCAGTCGCTGCCATTGCGCCCGAACAGGCAGGAGAACCAGTGCGAGAGAATGCGGATAATGTCCCGACGGAAGTACAAAATGACCGCCAGCTCCGTACCCAGCTGAATGATGGCGGTGAACGCCGCACCGGGATCTGAACCCAGCATCAGCTCACCTACAATGCGAATGTGCGCACTGGAAGAAACCGGAAGGTACTCGGTCAATGCCTGCACCAGGCCGAGAATGATCGCTTGGAAAAAATTCATAACCCCTCTTTAACTGCTACCTGCCAAAGGTAAATATGTGACGATACTGCTGCGCAATGTGCAGCCTGGGTTCAGCCTACTACACGAACTCGGCAAGTCGGATCTGCCAAGGTTCACAATATTTTTGCGCGGTACGTATACTTGACGGAGCATCAGCGCAACAGCTGATTTCGAAGTAGGAGGAAGCAATGGCACCGTATCGCAAGAGCAGGGCGTTCGCGCCGGCAGGATTCTTCGAGTGCGAGGGGCGTGGCCTGCAGTGGCTAGGTCAGGCGCACAACGCCGGAGGCCCTCGCGTGGTCGAGGTTGAAGGCTGGGGAGATGATTGGCTTGATATCGAACGCGTGACTCCTTGCCCTCCCAGCCCTAAGGCAGCGCACAATTTTGGCGCCTCGCTGGCACGTATGCACGACGCTGGTGCCAGTTCGTTTGGTTGCGCACCGGATGGTTACACGGGAACATGCTACTTTGGCCCTCTGCAGGACCCGGTGCCCATGGACACTGGAGATTGGCCCAACGCAGCTGAATACTACAGCAAGGGCAGATTGCTTCCCATGGTGCGTTTGGGCATGCAGCGCGGCGAGCTGGACGAGCGCGACATGGCCATGACTCAAGAAATCGTGGAAGCCTTACCTGATTTGTTGGGGGCAGCCGGCGCAGACAAGCCGGCGCGCGTGCATGGTGACTTATGGAGCGGCAATGTGATGTGGACAGCTGATTCGGGGCAAACGGAAGCCATACTTATCGATCCAGCCGCCCATGGAGGGCACCGTGAAGAGGATTTGGCCATGCTGCATCTGTTTGGCATCTCATATTTGGATGAGATTTTGGAAGGATACGAGTCAGTGCACCCACTTAAGAAGGGATTTGAGACACGTACCACACTGTGGCAGCTCTACCCCATCGCCGGACATTGCGTGTTTTTCGGCGGCGGTTATGTAAACGAATACCGAAATATGTGCCGCTCGCTGTTGCGATAAAGCGCGACCGAACATAGCACACATGCAAAATGGTGAGTGCCGATTGTCTTGGCACTCACCATTTTAGTGAATATATAATGGTATATATCTACTTAAGAATCGATATAAATCACTGACTCGGTATCTTAGCTTAGCGCATCCTTCAATTTGCTAAAGAAGCCTTTGCGCTGCGATGCCGGCTTGGAGCTCTGGCACACCTGCTTGGCGTCGGAGTCGTGCAACTGTCCGAACTGGCTAATCAGGTCACGTTCTCTATCATTCATTTTTGTAGGAATATGCACATTAAGATGCACAACAAGATTGCCTCGCTCCTCAGGTTTGCGCAACTTGGCAACACCGAGCCCCTTGAGTGATACTGTATCTTCGGGCTGGCATCCTTGCGGGATAGTCAGCTGCTTGTCTCCGTCGAATGTGCCTATAGTGAATTCATGCCCCAGCACAGCCCAGCTCATCGGAATCTGAATCCAGCAATGCAGGTCGTCGCCATCTCTCGTGAATTGCTTGTCGGCCTTGATGCGAATATCAACATACAGGTCGCCTGCCGCGCCACCGCCTTCGCCAACCTCTCCCTGAGAGGCCAAACGTAAGCGCGTGCTGTCAGCGATTCCGGCCGGAATCGTCACACCGATCTCACGCGTGGTGCTCACCCGACCGTGCCCTTGGCACTGTGGGCATGGATTCTCGATTATGGTGCCATGCCCCTCACACCGTTCGCATGGTGCCGTGGTCATCATCTGACCGAGCATGGTGCGCACAGCCTTCTGGCGCTTACCCTGACCATTGCAGTCCGGGCAGGTCACCGGCTGTTTGCCATCCGCCGTACCCGAACCGCCGCACTGCTGGCATACGCCAAAAGTGTTGACTTTCACATGCGCCGTACCACCGAAGATGGCGGTCTTCAAATCAATGTCGGCACGAGACAGAGAGTCACGCCCCGGTTGAGTACGCGATGTGGGGCCAGAACCCGCACCAAAGGCACTGCCGAAGAATTGACCGAAAATATCCCCCATATCAGCTTCGAAACTGCCGGCGCCAAAACCTGCCGAGGCATTGGGGTCGTTGGGATCCATGCCAGCATCATACATACGCCTTTTGTCAGGATCGGACAATACTTCATAGGCACTGTTAACTTCCTTGAATTTGTCCTCAAACTCCGCGCCGGCAATGTCGGGATGATATTTGCGGCTCATCTTCCGATAGGCTTTTTTGATCTCATCATTGCTGGCCGAGTGCTCTACTCCCAGCACCTCGTAGTAATCTGCCACTGCTGTTCCTTTACGCTGTTACGTTCCGTGTTCTATGCAAAATATTGTGTCATAGGGCTGCGTCAGCCCAACTTGTCTAAGTGAGCGGCGACGCAGGCGATACGTCCCTTATCTCGTCCTCTCCCTGACTCACCAACCGACTTAAGTAGCGTGCCACTGCACGCACTGCGGTAATCGTGGCGGCATAGTCCATATGCTTTGGCCCTATGGATCCCACAAACGCCACCGGAGCCGAAGCCTCGTCGCGCCCGTAACCACCGGAAACCACTGCCGCATTCATCAGGCCAGGGGTGTGCGTCTCGGAGCCGATGGCCACATTGACATCACGTTCTTCTTCACTGAGATTGCGCATAAGCTGCATAAGCACCACCTGCTCCTCTAGCGCATCGAACAATGGCCCCAAATCATCACTTGCTTGCCGTTTGGCCAAACGCGACGTACCTGCCGTGTACATCTCGCTTTGCTGCTGCTCGTCAGCCGCCATGCTCTCGATGGTATGAGCCAGCACCAACGCCATTGACCGCACTTGCCGCATATGCGGCGTCTGCGCGAGCCTCCTGATATGCAGTCCTGCCTGAGCCAAAGGAGCGTTCAGGCATGAGGCGTTGATGTGCTCTGCTGAACGCATCACATATGACTCCGGCGGCACGGGAGCGACACTCAGCGTGTGCTGAGCCACACTACCGGCATCAGTGATAATCACGGCCAAGAAAGTGGCATGTGCCAGCGGAACGATCTCCAACCGCCGCAAACGGGACCGAGACAACGACGGAGCCGAGACTACGGCGACCTGCCCGGTGATGGAAGCCAGCAATTTCGCAGCACGTTTCAGGGCATCCTGCAAACTCACCGACCCGGAAAGGAAAGTGACGATACCGCGCCGTTGAGCCGAAGAAAGCGGCACCACAGACGAGAGACGGTCAACGAAATACCGATATCCGCGCTCCGTGGGAACCCTACCTGCCGACGTATGCGGCTGAATCAAATAGCCCTCGTCCTCCAAGGCAGCCATATCGTTGCGAATCGTGGCCGAACTCACACCAAGATTATGGTCTCGGGCCAAGGTCGTCGAGCCCACAGGTTCCTGCGATCTTATGTAGTCTTCCACCACTGCTTGAAGAATGAGCATGCGTCTCGATTGGTTCACGGCTCCTCCTTCATCGCTCTCTCCAATGTCCCCCGCCAAGTGCCAAATAAGAGGAACAACTCATACCGTACTGTATTAGCACTCATTGGCCGTGAGTGCTAATACGTTCGTTCTCAGGTGATTTTGCGACAAGTTGCTGTGACATAGCTTATGTGAGCGCTCACACATGCACGTGACTCAGAACACGCCTGACCCGAACAATTTCGTCGTCTGCGAAAGTTACCATGGCAGTGCAATATGAAGGGCCGCTGCCTCGGTGAAACCCGGACTGCGGTGCCGAAAACACTGGAAGGAAAGTTGCACCTATGACCGATTTCACATGGTCGGATTTGGACACGCGCGCCGTCAAGATGGCGAAGGCGCTCTCAGCGGACGCCGTAGAGAAGGCCGGCAGCGGCCACCCCGGCTCCCCCATCTCCCTTGCCCCCATCGCGTACACGCTGTACCAGCACTACATCAAGCACGATCCCTCTGACCCCAACTGGGCCGGACGTGACCGCTTCATCCTCTCCGGTGG
The DNA here is from genome assembly GCF_058107325.1 of Bifidobacterium sp. ESL1133. NCBI lineage: Bacteria > Bacillati > Actinomycetota > Actinomycetes > Bifidobacteriales > Bifidobacteriaceae > Bifidobacterium > Bifidobacterium sp. ESL1133. The sequence goes on from NZ_JBYLUI010000001.1 coordinate 409,056, forward strand.
ACACGCTTCGCTCACGCAGTATGTGCAACTGTACCTCTCCGGCTACGGCGTCACCCTCGACGATCTGAAGCATTTCCGCGGCGGTGCAGACACCCGCACTCCCGGACATCCCGAAGTCGGCTTGACTCCCGGTATCGAGATGACCACCGGCCCGCTTGGCCAGGGTCTTGCCTCCGCTGTCGGTTTTGCATATGGCCAGCGTTTCGAGCGCGGCCTGCTTGACCCGCAAGCTCCTGCAGGCACCTCCCCGTTCGACCACAAGGTGTGGGTCATCTGCGGTGAAGGCGACGTGCAGGAAGGTGTCTCCTCCGAGGCCGCATCCCTTGCTGGCAACCAGCAGCTGGGCAACCTCACCGTCATCTTCGATGCCAACCATATCCAGATTGAAGGCGACACCAAGCTCACCTTCTCCGAAGATATCCTGAAGCGCTATGAGGCCTACGGCTGGTACACCGACGAGATCAGCTTTATCCAGCCCGATGGCTCCTACAAGGAAGACACCGAAGCCCTGGCGGCGGCGCTCGACCGTGCCGAGCAGGTCACCGACCGCCCGAAGTTCATCAAGGTGAACACCCTCATCGCATGGCCCACCCCCGGCAAGACCAACGACGAGTCCTCTCACGGCTCCGCCCTTGGTGCCGAGGCCGTTGCCGGCCTGAAGAAGGAGCTCGGCTATAACCCCGAAGAGAACTTCTTCGTGGACGACGAGGCTCTGGCTCACGCGCGCGAGGTAGGCCAGCGAGGCAATGCTGCGCACGAGGCTTGGGATAAGAGCTACAACGCGTGGCGCGAAGCCAATCCCGACAAGGCCGCGATGTACGACCGCATGCACGCAGGCGAACTGCCTGAGGGCTTTGACGCGGCCATCGATAAGCTCGTTTCCGGCTTCACCGCTGGCGACAAGGTCGCTACTCGCAAGTCCTCCGGCCAGGTGCTGAACGCCATCGCCGAGGTCATGCCTGAACTGTGGGGCGGCTCCGCTGATTTGGGCGGTTCCAACAACACCAACATCTCCGGTGCTGATTCCTTCGGCCCCGAGGCAGATGCCACCCGCACCTGGCCCAAGACCAGCCTGTACGGTCGTCAGCTGCACTTCGGCGTGCGTGAGTTCGCCATGGGCGCCATCACCAATGGCATCCTGCTGGGCAGCGACACCCGTCCGTTCAACGGCACCTTCTTCCAGTTCTCGGATTATGAGCGTCCGGCGGTTCGTCTGGCGGCACTCATGCAGATTCCGAACCTGTACGTATGGACCCACGACTCCGTGGCGCTGGGTGAGGATGGCCCCACCCACCAGCCGATCGAGCACCTCTCCGCTTTCCGCGCTATTCCCGACCTCGAAGTTGTTCGTCCCGTCGATGAATTCGAGACCGCTGAGGCTTACCGTGCTTTCTTCGAGAAAGACAACACCCTGCCGACCGCGATGATCCTCACCCGCCAGGGTGTGCCCGCCCTCGCCGAGACCGCCGAAAAGGCTCGCGAAGGTGTGCGCCGCGGCGCCTACACGCTCGTTGAAACCGAAGGCACGCCTGACGTCATCATCATGGCCACCGGTTCAGAGGTGCAGTGGGCCGTCGAGGCAGCCAAGACACTGAGCGCCAAGGGTGTCAAGGCTCGCGTGGTGTCCGTGCCGTCCATGGAATGGTTCGAAGATCAGGATGATGCTTACAAGGAGTCGGTGCTGCCCAAGGCCGTCAAGGCTCGCGTCTCCGTAGAGGCCGGCATTGCTCAGCCTTGGTACAAGTACCTGGGTGCCTATGGCAAGCCCGTTTCGATCGAGCGTTACGGCCTGCAGGGCGACGGCGCTCAGAACATGATCGACCTGGGCATCACCGCCGAGCACGTGGTGGAAGCTGCCGAAGCATCCATCGCCGAGGCAAAGGCCTGAGATTCCATCCGAAAGGCACATATCCCAGTGCGGTAGCCGCCAAGCACCGCACTGGGAATCAATTCAAGATTTGCTTCCAAAAATTTTGGAACATAAGGAGAAAAACATGACTGAAGCAACGCAGCGCACCAGCGATTCCGGCGTTTCCATCTGGCTCGACGACCTCGACCGCACACGCATCGAGTCTGGCTCGCTCCAAGACCTCATCGTCAACAAGAACGTGGTCGGCGTTACCACCAATCCTTCCATCTTCCAGAAGGCTCTGAGCCAGGTCGGACCTTACGACGAGCAGCTCAAGCAGCTCGGCCGTGTGGACGTTGAGACCGCCGTGCGCGAGCTCACCACCACCGACGTGCGCAACGCCACCGACATCTTCCGTGAGGTAGCCGAGCAGAGCGACTTCGTCAACGGTCGCGTCTCCATCGAGGTGGATCCCCGCCTGGCGCATGAGACAGAGAAGACCGCCAAGCAGGCCGAGGAACTGTGGGCCAAGGTGGACCGCCCCAACGCCATGATCAAGATCCCGGCCACGCTCGAAGGCCTGCCGGCCATCACCGAGACCCTCTCCAAGGGCATCTCCGTCAACGTGACCCTCATCTTCTCACTCGAGCGCTATGAGCAGGTCATCGACGCATACATCGACGGCATGGTGCAGGCCGATAAGAACGGTCACGACCTGAAGCACATGGGCTCTGTGGCTTCCTTCTTCGTCTCCCGCGTGGACGGCGCTGTCGACAAGCTCCTCGAAGCCAACGGCTCCGACGAAGCCAAGGCTCTTGAAGGCAAGGCTGCTGTAGCCAATGCTCGTCTGGCCTACCAGCTCTTCGAGCAGAAGTTCGCCGACGATCCTCGTTGGGCCGATCTCGAAGCCAAGGGTGCCAAGAAGCAGCGCCCGCTCTTCGCCTCCACCGGTACCAAGAACCCTGCCTACTCCGACTGCAAGTATGTCGACGAGCTCGTGGCTCCCGATGTGGTCAACACCATGCCGGCCAAGACGCTCGACGCACTGGCAGATCACGGTGATGGCAAGCCCAGCATTGAGGGCACCTACGAGGAGAGCAAGGCCGTCATGGACAAGCTCGCCGAGCTGGGTATCAGCATCAAGGATGTCACCGACAAGCTCGAAGCCGACGGCGTGGCCGCGTTCATCAAGTCTTGGGACTCGGTACTCTCCGACACCCAGGCCGGCATCGACCGCGTGAATGCCTGATTCAATGCCTGCATGAGCCGGTAGCAAATCACCCTTAACCCCTGCACAGAATCCCAAACCGACACAGCTGAAGCTGCTCTGGTTGGATGAAGTGCAGGGGTTTTGTTTGTTCGAGTCACAATATTCATTACTAAAGTTCCCTCCTCAATACTTGCCGGCGACGCGCCGTAGAAATCGCTTGTTTAAGCGGAAACCAACACGCTATTGGCACGAATAAATATTACGTCTCCCGAATGTTATACACTGTTCCTTATTAGTTCACTCTCAGGAAAGGGGATCGCATGAACGGCAACCATCACGCGCACATTCACGCTTTATCCCTGCAACGACGACGATAATAACCTCTCTCTTTTATTATTGAATTATCGCCCAGATACTACCAGTTTTCCCTGTTTTTAGTTTCTTATCAGAGATTGGCATACCTATGAGTCACACCCCGATATCGGTACATCATCGCAGCTCGTTCCTTCCGGATATACGACGACGTTGCCATCGTCACCATCAGTCCTAACAGCAAGATCATTCATCAAACGTCATACCGCACCGGAGAACATTATGCAGGAACTTACACAATACAAATTTGGCGAATTCTGGAACAAACTCCTGTCAGGAGTCGCCATGGCCATCGTGGTAGCAGTGACACCAGGAGCCATCATCTCCCCCTTCATCACAGGACTCGCCGAACACAGCGCGTTCTGGAATGCCGTGAACACGGCTTCAAACATGGGCATCTACTTCGTACCAGCTATGTCCGCAGTGCTTGCTGCCAACCAGTTCAAATTCAGCATGGTCGAAAAAGCCAGCGTGGCACTGGCCGCAGTAGCAGGTAGCGGTGCCGTAAAATACGAGAACGACACCTGGACGCTACTAGGTATGGGTGACCTCATCAATACCATTCTCATCATAGCGCTCGCCATCGCGGTGATCTTCCTGATTCGCCAGTATGTCGGTACGTTCTCCGTCATCGTTGAGCCCATCGTGTGCGCGTCTCTCATCGGCCCGTTCGGCATGTGGACCTACCAGTATGTGCACATGATTTCCATGGCCGTAGGTAACGTGCTGAATCTGTTCACAACGCTGCAACCAATGCTGCTCTGCACACTCATCGCCATGTCGTTCGCTGTCATTATCGCCACACCGCTCTCTACGGTGGGACTGGCCTATGCCATCGGCATTACCGGATTGGCGGGCGGAGCCGCATCGGTAGGTGTGACATCATGCTTCATGATGGTGGCCGTCGCCACCTACGCTTCCAACGGTCTTGGAGTATCCGCAGCCATGTTCTGGGGCGGCGTGAAGATGATGCTTGCCAACTTCATCAAGCATCCTCGGATGCTGCTACCCATCGCCATCGTCGGCGCGCTCACCGGGTTCACCGACTCCTTTATCGGTATGCAATCAAGCCCCGAGTGTGCCGGATTTGGTCAGCCCGTCGGCCCCATTAACTCATACACCTATATGGAAGGCCCACTGGTCACCAAAATCATCCTGCTGGCACTGATTTACTTCATCCTGCCAATCATTTACTCGCTTGTCACCTATTTCATCATCAGAAAGTTCCCAAAGCTCTACAATCAGGACGATTGGAAAGTCGATCTGACAGTGTGATACGCATTCGCGCGCATACCGAATCCACCCCATACCCGCATTCATGAAAGGCAATACACGCATGAAACCCATAGCCAAACTCTTCCAGCAAGCACCAACCAACATCATGGCTCAAATAGGCAAGACAGCAGCACTGATGACCGACGTGGTCGACCTGTCTATCGGAGACCCAGATCTTGATACCCCTCCGGCATTGCTCAAGGCGACCAAACAAGCCTTGGACGACGGTAAAACACACTACACCGCGTCCAATGGAGACCCGGCATACCTGACATCCATACTGGAGATGCACCGCCGAAAGTTTGGTCAGCACTACGGCATGGAAAACATCTGGGCCACCGCGGGAGCCACCCACTCCCTGTACTTGACGTTGGGTGCCCTGCTCGACCCTGGAGACGAAGTCATTATCCCCTCCCCCTATTTCTCGCCATATAAGGTACAGGTTGAAGCATGGCATGCTAAACCAGTTTTTGTGAACTGCACTATGGACCATGATTTCCAGCCTCAGAGCGAGGATCTGGAACAGGCTATCACGGCATCCACCAAGGCCATCGTCGTCAACAGTCCGAACAACCCTACGGGTGCCGTATACAATCAGTCCACTCTCGATTCCATCGTCTCTATTGCTCGTAAACATGACCTGTACATCATCTCAGATCAAGTTTACTGGCCTTACGCGTTCGGCGACAACACCTATATCCCGTTGGAGAATCTGGCACCGGAACGCACCATTGTGCTCGGTTCGCTCTCCAAAGTATTCGCCATGACCGGATTCCGCTGCGGATACGTTCTTGGCCCAGAACCGGTAATCACAGCCGTGGGTCTGCTCAACGAAGGTGTATGCTACACCGCGCCAAGTATGGCACAGTGTGCAGGAGGTTACGGCATGGACCACATCGACGAGATCATACCGCCGCTCCAACATACTTTCGAGGAACGCCTGACCTATCTGTCCGAACAATTGGCCCAGATTCCGTGGATCTCCCTTATGCCCTCGCTTGGCAGCATCTACCTGTTTGCCAATATCAGTGGCAGCGGTTTGGACGACATCGCCTTCAGCGACACACTGCTGGAGCAGCAAGGCGTGCTGGTCATTCCCGGTCAGGCGTTCGGCGAAGCAGGACGAGGGTTTGTCCGGCTTGCCGCCACGCAACCCTTGTCCTCATTGGAACAAGCCGTCAACGGTTTCGCATCACTCAACCTATAGGAGTACATCATGACCAAACTTATTCTGTTCAACATCATGGACGACGAACAAACAGTGGTCGACACATGGCAGCATAGCCATCCGGATATCACACTCACCACCAACAAGGATGAGCTCACGCCCGATACCGTGGATCAAGCCGAAGGCTACGATGGTGTGCTGCTCCAGCAGGACAATCCGATCGACCCGGCGGTGTATGCGCGACTGCAAGAACTGGGCATCCAGCAAATCTCCCTACGTACCACCGGATATGAGATCGTCGATCTTCCAGAAGCCCACGCACACGGTCTGACCATAACCAATGTGCCGGCATATTCCCCTCGTTCGGTGTCCGAATTAGTGCTGGCACACACCATGTGGTTGCTGCGCCACCTGAATACGGCCACTGCGAACGAGCAACATGGGGACTTTCGCTGGGAAGGGCTGATGGCGCGTGAGATTCACCAGTTGACGGTCGGTATCATCGGCGCCGGCAAGATAGGTAGCGAAGTGGCTCGTGTATTCAGAGCTTTGGGAGCTACCGTCATCGCTGCCGATCCGGTCTACCGCCCCGAACTGAACAGCGTGTTGACTTATACCGACCATGAGACCGTCTACCGCACAGCGGATATCGTCACGCTTCACACGCCGTTACTCCCGACAACGCATCATCTCATCGACGCCAGCGCTTTGGCCTTGATGAAACCAAGCGCCATACTCATCAACGCCTCTCGTGGAGCGGTAGTGGATACGCCAGCACTCATCGACGCCTTGCAGCATCATCGTATCGCCGCCGCAGGCATCGATACGGTAGAGAACGAAGCGGGCATCTTCAGCAAAGACTTCACCGAAAGCCACCAGCCCAACCCTTATATCGACCAGTTGTTGGCACTCGATAATGTTACGTTAAGCCCGCATATTGGTTTCGATACGGATGTGGCGGTTAAGAACATGGTGGAAATTGCACTGGATGATACGTTGAAGATCCTCAACCATGAGACCGGATACCACGAGGTCGTTGAATAGAACCAGACAGCAGAGATATAAAACAACTGAAATATAAAACAGTCAAAAGCGCTGTGACACTAGATAACCATACTGTTGTCTAGTGTCACAGCGCGATCCATAATCGTTACAGCAGCTTTGCCGCCCAATCGCCTACCAGTTCCTTGACTGCTTCCGGTTGATCGATATGGATGTTGTGCCCCGCCGGATCGACGACATGGTATCCGGCATTCGGATAATAGTTCAGCAGCATTTTATGGTCTTCATATCCCACCACCTGGTCTTGCTTACCGGTAACGATAAGCGCGGGACCTTGATATGTGCCCAGGCGTTGCTCAGGCATCTCGTCTAGCCAATAGTGGCTGTCAAGACGCAAACCCGCCTCGTGGTCGTAGAGTTTGGTGCCGGGAAGTACATAGCGCTGATACCGACGCCACGCCTCAAACGACTGATTGACACCCATCTGCAGGAATTCGATGAGCTGCTCGCTTTGCAGCTTTTCCGTCAGTTTGGGATTAGGATCACTCACCACGTGCTGTGCCACATGACGATGTGACTTGACCGGGTCAACCACAGAAGCAATCAAAGCAATGCCGCAGACCTGTTCTGGCACTTGAGAGAGGATATAACGCGCGATGGCACCACCCATGGAGTTTCCAAGTAATGCGAACGGATGCTCCCCCACGATGTCACGCACTGCGTTGAGTGTCCAGACTGCCATCTCCTGCAGCCCACCGGGTGCCGGCAGCGCCGGGGTCCTCCCGTGCCCCGGTAGGTCGATGTAGATACGCTGTATTCCTTCTGGGAACGCGTCATCGAGCAGCAGAAGACCACGATAATCCAATCCCATGCCGTGCAGCATGATGACAGGAATACCGTGGCCTTGTACTACGATATTGGGCTTCGGCTCAACAGATGTCATATCGGCTGAAGAACCTACCTAATCAGATGAGTTTGTACTTGGTCATCAGGCCAAGAGCGATGATGATGGCAACCCACACCAGCGCGATGATAATCGTCCAGCGGTTCAGATTCTTCTCGGCAACGCCAGAAGTACCGGCGTTCTTGGTGAGCCCGCCGCCGAACATGTCGGACAAGCCGCCGCCCTTGCCTCGGTGCATGAGAATCAGCAGAATGAGAAAGATGCTGGACACCGCGAGGATAATTTTCAGAACAAGCGCAACAATGGCCATAGCTGACACGGGCGAACCTCCATAATGAAACAATACTGGTATGTATGCTACCGTAATGGGCCAACAACTGCAATCATAACCGCGAGGACAACTGCACTCAGCGCGACAGCAGCATCATGCCACACACTCTTGCCTTAGCCACTGCCACTGCCTCTGCTGCACTAACAAGCTAAAGCATTACATAGACTCGGCGTCACGCACCATTGCCGGTCTTGGCGGCGAGTCTGCAGATGGTGGCCAGCTCGTCGGCATCGAGCGACGCCCCCCCGATGAGGAAACCATCGACATCCTGCTGGCTGAGAATTTCCACTGCATTCTTCGAAGTCACTGAACCTCCGTAAAGAATACGCACCGATTGGCATACTTGGTCACCGAACATTGAGGACAAATCGGCGCGGATTGCGTGCGCGGCATCTTGCGCGGAATCCGGTGTGGCCACCATGCCCGTGCCGATGGCCCATACCGGCTCATAGGCGATGATCAGCCGCGAAGCCTCTTCATCCGAGAGGTCGCGTGTCACATCGTGCACCTGACCGACTGCATAATCGAGCTCTATTCCCTGGCGCCGTTCCTCGAGACTCTCACCGACACACAGAATCGGTTGCATGCCGGCGGTGAGCACTGCCCTCACTTGGTCTACGATGTTAGCGTCGTCTTCAGGATGGTATTTACGCCGTTCCGAATGCCCGATAATCACATACGAACAGCCCAGCCGCGCAAGCATATCGGCCGAGACATCCCCGGTGAACGCGCCTTGATCGGTGACGGAAACCGCTTGTGCTCCATAACGTATTTTCAACCGGTCGGTCTCCACCAGCACCTGGACGCTGCGCAACGACGTGAATGAAGGGAACAGTGCCACGTCGCAGCGATTGAAATCAAAACGTGCGTCACGCAGCAGCCATGCAAACTTCTGCACGAAATATGTGGCTTCGAGATGGTCGAAATTCATCTTCCAATTCCCTGCCACCAGAGGTGTGCGCGTTGACGTCATGCCATTCCCCCAACTGCTCGTGCCAATCAGTCGGCAGGAGCGTATACACAGTGCGGGCAGGCCCGAAGAACCTGCCCGCACCAATCAATCGCTTATTTCACCGGTCATAAGGCCGTGAACAGCATCATAGTAGCGAATGTTTTCGACTACTCAAGCACTTTCAGACCCGGCAGTTCCTTGCCCTCAAGGAATTCGAGGGAAGCGCCGCCGCCTGTGGAAATGTGCGAGAACTCTTCATCGGAGAAGCCGAGGTGACGTACTGCCGAGGCGGAGTCACCGCCGCCCACGATCGTGAACGCACCGGCCTTGGTGGCATCGACAAGGCCCTGAGCCACAGCCTTGGTACCGTCTTCGAACTGCTTGACTTCGAAAACACCCATGGGTCCGTTCCACACCACGGTCTTCGAGTCGACAATCTTGTCGTGGAAGAGCTTGCTGGACTCCGGCCCGATGTCAAGACCCATCTTGTCGGCGGGAATGCCATCTGCAGGCACCACTTCGGGGTTGATAGGGGTGTCTCCTGCCGGGAACCCTGCGTTGACGACCACGTCGGTCGGCAGCACCAGCTCGACGCCATTGGCCTCGGCGGTCTTGATGTAGCCCTTGACCTTCTCGACCTGATCCTCTTCGAGCAGTGAAGTGCCGACCTCATAGCCTTGCGCCTTGAGGAAGGTGAACACCATGCCGCCGCCAATGACAAGACGGTCGGCCTTGTCGAGCAGGTTCTCGATGACACCAAGCTTGTCAGATACCTTGGAACCGCCGAGCACAACCGTGAAGGGGCGCTCAGGAGACTGAGTGGCGCGAGACAGTGCGTTCACTTCCTTCTCGATGAGTTTGCCGGCGGCGCTGGGCAGGAACGAAGCAACATCGTAATCGGAACCCTGTGCGCGGTGCACCACGCCGAATCCGTCGGAGACGAACACATCGCCCAGATCAGCGATCTTCTTGGCATATGCCGCACGCTCATCGGCATCCTTGCTGGTTTCTTCGGGGTTGAAGCGCACGTTCTGAAGCATGACCACGTCACCGTCGTTCATGGCAGCGACCTTGGCTTGGGCATCGGCACCGTAAGTGTCGTCGGCAAGGGTGACGTCCGCACCGAGCAGTTCACCGAGGCGCTTGGCCACAGGAGCGAGCGAGAGCTCGGGAACGACTGAACCCTTCGGGCGGCCGAGGTGCGCCATCAGGATGACCTTGGCACCTTGGTTACGCAGCTCTTCGATGGTCGGCAGAGCTGCCTTGATGCGGCCGTCATCGGTGATGGTAGTACCGTCGAGCGGCACGTTGAAGTCGGCGCGCACCAGCACCTTCTTGCCCGTCAGGTCTCCAAGATCATTCAGCGTTTTCATGAGTTTCCTTTCCCTAAGGCCTCGCCCAGCCACTACCGCCGAGCAGAGATAAAGAGTACTGCCGCAAAGCGCGCATTACCTTAGAGTGTACAAGGGCGAACGAACAAAAACTTCACCCGCGCTGCCTCTATAGGCAAGTACGGGTGAAGTGAACAGACAAGGCAATGCGCTTCGTCTAGTTAGAGCAACTGTAGCATGCATCTCTTATGCGTTGACGCTATGCCACCATCTATTGCAACAAATCTTCGCGATGAATCTACTCTTGCATCCCTCGATTACTCAGCATCCTGCTTACGCGCAGCTTCAACCTTGTCCGCCAACTGCAGCAACCGGCGTATGCGGCCTGCAATGGCATCCTTGGTGATTGGCGGATCGGCGAGCCGTCCCAATTCCTCCAAGCTGGCATCTGTATGGTTGAGGCGCAGCTCACCAGCGGCTTTCAGGTTGTCTGGAACTTCATCGCCCAAAATCTCGAAGGCATGATGAACCTTCTGCGTGGCCTCAGCTGCAGCCTTGGCACTGCGACGCATATTCGCATCATCGAAGTTCGCCAGACGATTCGCTTTACCTCTGGCCTCGCCATCGGAACGTTTACCGGTCCATTCCCTAGCCGAACGTGGTGCGCCCATCAGATTGAGCATGCGCTCAATGGCATCGGGATCACGCAGCGTCACCCTCTCCGAGCTGCGCAACCGGCGTGTCTGGGCAGTAATGCCAAGCCTCCTTGCAGCGCCTTGCAGCGCCTTGGCTGCTTCGGGAGTCGGGCACACGATTTCCAGATAACTGGCTTTGCCTGGATCGGAGATGGTGCCACGAGCCAGGAAAGCACCTCGCCATGCAGCTTTGATCTGAGCGATGTTGCCGCTCACCACTTCTGCTGGAAGACCCTTGACCAAATGCATGCGACGATCAAGCAGACCGGTCTGCAAAGCGAGAGCCGTGGCTCCACGTTCCACAATCAAATCGAAGCGCTGCACCACACCGTTAGGTGTTTGCCTGGAAATCCGGTTGAGGTTGGCCTCACGTCCAAAGGCACTGCTGATGACGGTTCTCAGCCATTCCGCCGCTTCCAATGAGTCAAACTGGGCTCTGATAACCGCTTGGTTGTTGACTGGACGCAACCCTCCGCCGAATCGCATCATCGCTGCGGCCTGCGCGATAGTCGCAGCCGGCAGTTCGGCTTGAATCGATGCCAGTTCAGTTTTGACGTCTGTGAGAAGAGCCAAAGCCCAACCTCCTACTTCCCAAATTGCTCACTTATTGACCGGCTACCGAATGAGTCCACTCATGTTCTGCCACGATTCTCTGTGATACAGAATGACTTGGACAAAATTACGCGTTCTGACCAAATTTGCAAAGCCTCGTACAAATTGCGCATTACCGATTGATCTTGTGCAGTTCACGTGCCGATACGGTAACGGAAAGCCCTCTTGCTCTCAACCGTTGCGCCAGAGCCTCGCTCATCGCCACAGAACGATGCTGTCCGCCCGTGCAACCTACAGCAATAGTAACAAAATGCTTGTCTTCACGTGCATAACCGTTAATGGCCACCATCATCGCTTGCTCGTACGCATCCAAGAACTTTTCGGCACTTTCGTCACCGAGAACATAATCACTCACGGGAGTATCAAGACCGGTCAATTCTCGCAAACTCGGCACCCAATACGGGTTAGGCAAAAACCTCACATCTGCCACAAAATCAGCATCCAGCGGAATCCCATATTTGAACCCGAAGCTGAAAATGTGAACGGCTACGGTGGATGGCCCCTCCCCCAGCAATGCTTCGTACAATTGGGTAGAAAGCTGGTGAATGCTGAGATTTGAGGTATCGATAACCGTGTCGGCACGCTTCTCCAGACTGGCCAACAAATCGCGTTCCTCTAAAATGCCATCGATAAGACGGTTCCCGTGCTGCAACGGGTGCGGTCGGCGCACTGATTCGTAACGTTTCACCAGCACCTCGTTGCTGGCATCAAGGAACAGAATGCGCGTGCGCACGCCCAGGTCGTCAAGATGGCTGATCACTGCGGAAAGATCGTCGAAGTAGCTGCGGGACCGCACGTCTATGACCGCCGCCAGCTTATGCACTTTCGAACCCGATGAGGTCATCATGTCCACCAACGGCACCAGCAGCTTGGGCGGCAGATTGTCGACCACATACCAGCCCATATCCTCTACGCAATCAGCTGCATGAGAACGACCGGCACCACTCATACCCGTAATGAGCATCACTTCGAATTCGTTCGAAGACTGATGATCTTCGCGATGAATCTGAGCTGCTGAAGAAAAATCCTCATGATTAGTCGAAACGTCGCCTTGCTCTTTTGCATTGTTATTGCCGTCGTTATCGCCTTGCGCCTGGCGCAGTGCCCTCTGGTTCTGATCGTTCATATACTCTCCTCAAGTGCTCGGCGCATGGCTTGCTCCAACCTCGCCATGCACGACGAACTGCATGCCGTCATCAGTGCCACCTGTTCCAGCGCTTGGTACAGTAACATCTCTTGGCCGCCTATGCTATATCCGTCCAGTTTACCCCATGATTGCAGCAGCAAACTTGGGTTCGGCTTATAAACTACGTCCAGCAACGCCGCAGGTACGTCTCTACCCCTTGCGCCAACAGGCCGATCAGCTTGTAGTAAATCCACAGCCAAGTCGTCTGCCGCATGGGCGGGCAGCGTGCTTATGACGATATCCGCACGCAGTAAAGCGGGAATCGCGTCGTTCAAGGGGATACACCGATAGCGCAGCTGATGCTCGGATTGGAGCGCCAGTTGTTCCAACGCATCACCGGTTTTAGGCCGGCGCGCGCAGACCGTGACTTGGTCAACCGGACCAATACCAGGAATCTGCAACTGAGTGCAGGCCGCCAGAGCCGAAAGCGCGGTGTTCCCGTTGCCCAGTATCACAGCATGGGCACCGTCTCTTCCCGTGGTGCGTGTCTCGTTGCCTTGCACGCATTCGTTGCCGTCAGAGTAGCTGAAGTCTGCCGAATTCGACGATTTCTCATCTTGCTGTTTGCAATGAGATGACCATAGGACTGCACCGCACTCAGACCATGCGTGACGAAACGCCATTACGATGCCGTTGACATCAGTGTTATAGAGATCAACACTGGGCATTTTCGATTGCTGCGACCAGTTTAATATCGCTGTATTAGAAACCATAAGTCTTTTTGACCATTGGTCTTGTGGTGTGCCGTATGGTTGAATCGTCCGTTTGAGCGGCATGGTGAGACTGAGCCCGCGCCATGAAGGATCCAAGCCGTTCAGGAACCTTTCGAGATCGCGTTCATCGACTTCTTGCCGCATGTACTCCCAGTCATCAAGGCCGAGCTCACGATACGCCGCCATGTGCAACACCGGCGATAACGAATGCGAAATCGGCTTGCCCAATACCGCACAATGATGATGTACGACTGTCATTCTCACTCCATTCTCTACGGCCATACTAGCCGACGCGAAGCATCACCCCTGTGGAGCAGCCTCGTCGCCGCTGTGCAGCGCTTCAAAAATAGCTTCGGCCTTGTGCTCTCCGACACCCTTCACCTGCTGGAGTTCCTCCACGCTCGCTGCTCGAATGGCTTTGAGGGAGCCGAATTTGGACAGCAACCGTTTCTGGAATGCTTCACCCACGCCGGGAATGTCATCGAGTGCTGAACGCAACGCTCCCTTTCTTCTGGAATTACGATGATAGGTAATGGCGAAACGATGGGATTCGTCACGTACTCGTTGCAGTAAGTACATGCCTTCGGACTGCCGTTTGAGGATGATGGGATAGTCATCGTCCGGCACCCATACCTCCTCGAGACGTTTAGCCAGACCGCAGACCGCCACATCGTCCACGCCACAGTCGTGCAGTGCGCGCGCTACCGCCTCAACCTGCGGTTTGCCGCCATCGACCACGATGAGGTTGGGCTTATAGGCAAAATGATGCGATGTGGTGTTCTGCTGCACGATTTGCGTCTCGTCGATTTCCGTTGACGACGCGACACGACTGTCGGAACTCGCGGTTTTTTCATGCCGCGCGTCCCCGCTGGGCTTGTCTTCGGCACTCGTCGATATCAAGGATGCTTGAGACTCCCGTGCTGCCTGAATACGTCGCTCGTTGTCGATGCTTTCTCCAGAGTCACCGGCGATGTTGCCGTGTTTGAAACGTCTGGTCAACGTCTCATACACCGCACTCAGATCGTCGAGCGCCCCCTTGCCGTCGTTGCCGCGGATGGCAAAACGTCGGTATTCGGACTTTTTGGCGATGCCGTCCTCGAATACAACCATGGATGCCACCTGGTAGATGCCTCCGATGGTGTTGGAGATGTCGTAACCTTCGATACGCAGCGGCGCTTCGCTTAACCCCAGCGCCTTGGCGACATCGTTCATGGCCTGTGTGCGAGCCCCTATGTCGCTGATACGGCTCATTTTGCTACGTTGCAACGCCAGTTTGGCGTTGTTGTTCGCGCGCTCCTGCAAAGTCCGCTTCTCGCCACGACTGGGGACGCGGATGGTGACGGCGGCACCGCGCAGACCTGACAACCACGTTTCAAGCTCGTTTTTGCGATCCGGTTCGATGGGAACCAGCACTTCGCGAGGTATCGGCGCAACAGGCGCCAGAAGGTCTCCACGGCCGGTCTGCACTTGTCGTTCACGACGTTCACGCGTGGCTTGGGCTCTTGAAACGCTGTCGGTGGCGGTCAGATGCTGCGTATGGGCGATGGCATCGCGTTTCTCTTCTATGGACACGGCATCGTCAAAGGAGTGTACGTCTTTTGCCTGTTCGTCGCGAGACTGATTCATCACATCCGAATACACTTGAACGATGAGGTCTGCGATGAGGCTGGCATCGTCAATATCTTCCACACGTTCCACACTCCAGTTACGCTCTCCTCGGATGGAACCTGCACGAACGAAGAATGCATGTACGGACGCTTCGAGTTCGTCTGCCTCAAAGCCAAACACGTCAGCATCGGTATCTTGTTCCAAGACCACCGCGTTCTGTTCGGAGACCGTTTTGAGCATGGCTATCTGGTCGCGCAACCGAGCCGCCTTCTCGAACTCCATCTCATTGCTGGCCTGTTTCATCTCCCGTGTGAGACCGGCAATATAGGTTTTGCCGAGCCGCCCGGTGAGTACACCAACCAGCTGCTCGCACATGCGCCGATGCTCTTGCTCATCGATTCTGGCTACGCATGGCGCAGAACATTTGCCGATGGAAGCCAGCAGGCAAGGCCTATTCGTCATCTGCGCCCGGTGAAAGGCAGTTGGCGAACAGGTGCGTACAGGAAAGGTCTTGAGCAGCTTGTCAAGGCTGTGCCGCAAATCCCACACCTTTGCGTAGGGGCCGAAATACCTTGTGTCACGCCGTTTGCGGTTACGGGTGATCCATACGCGCGGCACCTTTTCTCCGAGTGACACCGCTAAGTATGGATATGTTTTGTCATCTTTGAATACAACGTTGAACCGCGGGTCGAATTCCTTGATCCATGTGTATTCGAGCGTGAGCGCTTCGAGTTCAGTACCCACCACCGTCCATTCGAGACTGCGTGCGGTAAGTACCATGTTCTGCGTACGCGGGTGAAGCTGGGACAGCGGCTGAAAATAGAATGTGAGCCTGTTGCGCAGGTTCTTAGCCTTACCTACATAAATGACGCGTCCGTTGCCATCACGCCATTTGTATACACCGGGATCGGTGGGAATGTCACTGGTTCGAGGACGGAACAGGTCGCGAGAGTCCCCCAGCTGGCGTTGTGTCTTGCGCCACTGCCCCGAGTCTCTTTCCTGTCCCGTCTCTACCATGTCTTACCGCTCTCCTGTCTCTGCCACCGTCACTGTCACCGTTGAGGTTCCAACAGTGGTTTCAAATATTTGCCGGTCCAGCTCGCCTCATTCTTGGACACCTTCTCCGGGGTACCTTGCGCCACAATAGTACCGCCGCCTTCACCGCCTTCGGGACCGAGGTCAATGATCCAATCAGCGGCTTTCACCACATCCAGATTGTGCTCGATAACAATGACCGTGTTCCCCTTGTCCACCAAGCTTTGCAGCACCTGCAACAGTTTGCGAACATCCTCGAAGTGTAGACCGGTGGTCGGCTCGTCGAGAATGTACACCGTTTTCCCGGTGGAGCGGCGTTGCAGTTCGGTGGCCAGTTTGACGCGCTGGGACTCACCGCCGGAGAGCGTGGTGGCAGGCTGCCCCAGGCGAATATAACCCAATCCGACATCGACCAAGGTGTTGAGGTACCGGGAGATGGAAGTGTAGGCCTTGAAGAACTCGGCTGCCTCTTCGATGGGCATGTTGAGCACGTCCGCCACGGTTTTCCCGTTGTACTTGACTTCCAGCGTCTCACGGTTGTAACGCTGACCATGGCATTCCTCGCACTGCACGTACACATCCGGCAGGAAGTTCATTTCGATTTTGATCGTGCCGTCACCATGGCATGCCTCACAACGCCCGCCTTTGACATTGAAGGAAAAGCGTCCGGGCCCATAGCCTCGCACTTGGGCTTCGGGAGTTTTGGCGAACAGTTGACGAATCTTGTCCCACACACCGGTGTAGGTGGCCGGATTGGAACGCGGGGTGCGGCCGATCGGATTCTGGTCGACGTGAATCACCTTGTCGCACTGGTCAATGCCTTCGATGCGGGTGTGCTTGCCGGGCACAATACGGGCGCCGTTAAGCTTGTCTGCCAACGATGGATACAGAATCTGATTGATCAGCGTTGACTTGCCGGAACCGGACACACCGGTAATGCAGGTCATCACACCAAGCGGTATAGACACGTTGAGGTTCTTGAGGTTGTTCTCCCTAGCGCCCACGATTTTCAGTTCACGCGTCTTATCGATGCTGCGTCGCTGCTCCGGAACGGCTATCTGGCGACGACCGGCTATGTAGTCTCCGGTAACCGAACGGGAAGCATCTACGATGTGCGCGGCCGGGCCGGAGTAGATGACCTCTCCGCCGCTTTCACCGGCGCCCGGACCAATATCAACCAGCCAGTCGGCTTTTTCGATGGTCTCCTGATCATGCTCGACTACGATAAGTGTATTGCCCAAGTCACGCAGGTGGTGAAGCGTCTTGATGAGACGTTCGTTGTCACGCTGATGCAAACCGATGGAAGGCTCGTCGAGTACATACATGACGCCCACCAGGCCGGAACCGATTTGCGTTGCCAGACGAATACGCTGCGCTTCACCGCCTGAAAGCGTTTTCGCAGCTCGCGAGAGTGTCAGATAGTTCAAACCGACATCGTTGAGGAAGCCAAGACGTGCACGAATCTCTTTGAGCACTTCTCCTGCAATCTGCGCGGCGGCACCTTCGAGATTGAGGTTCTTGACCCACTCCAGGCTCGTGTGCACCGACATGTCACACACGTCGGCGATGGACTTGTCGTTTACCGTGACGGCAAGCACTTCCGGCCGTAGACGCTTGCCCGCGCAGGCCTGACACGGCACCTCACGCATATAGGACTCGTAGTAGAGCTTCATCTGATCGGATTCGGTTTCGTCGTGGCGACGCTTGAGCGTACGTACCACCCCTTCGAACCCGGTGCTGTATTCGCGCATACGGCCCCAACGGTTACGATACGACACCTGCACTTCAAAATCATGACCGTACATCACGGCATGGCGTACGTCCTCGGACAAGTCTTTCCAAGGGGTGTCAAGGCTAAAGTCCATCTCTTTGGCCAGACCTTCGAGCACGTGCCGATAATAGTCACCGGTGCCTTTGGTCATACCCCACGGCTCGATGGCGTTGTCGTTGAGCGACTTGCTTGGGTCCGGAATCACGAGTTCGGGATCGATTTCCAAGCTGTAACCGATGCCGGTGCAGTCAGGGCAAGCACCGTATGGAGCGTTGAAGGAGAATGTGCGAGGCTCGATCTCATCGAGTTCCAGCTGGTGCCCGTTGGGGCAGGAACGCTTCTCGGAGAACGGCTGTCGACGCTGTGGGTCTTTGTCGTCCTTATCTACGTAGTCGATGACCACAATGCCTTTGGCCAAGCGCAGTGCTGTCTCGATGGAATCGGTGAGACGCTGACGCATACCTTCCTTGACCGCCAGACGATCAACCACCACCTCTATGGTGTGCTTTTTCTGCTTGGTCAGCTTGATTTCGTCGGAAAGCTGCCTCATCTCACCGTCGATGAGGGCACGCGCATAGCCGTCGCCACGCAGCAGTTCCAGCAAGTCCTCGAATTCCCCCTTACGGCCACGAACAACTGGTGCCAACACCTGGAATCGCGTCTTTTCCGGATTCTTCATGAGCGCATCGACCATCTGCTGAGGCGTCTGCGCACTGACGAGTGCACCGCATTCAGGGCAGTGCGGCACACCGGTGCGAGCAAACAGCAGACGCAGGTAGTCATAAATCTCCGTGATGGTTCCCACCGTCGAACGCGGATTGCGATTCGTGGTCTTCTGGTCGATTGAGACCGCTGGGCTCAGACCTTCGATAAAGTCCACATCAGGCTTGTCCATCTGCCCCAGGAACTGACGGGCGTAGGCGCTCAATGACTCAACATAGCGCCGCTGCCCTTCGGCGAACAGCGTGTCGAACGCCAGTGACGATTTGCCGGAACCAGACAGACCGGTGAACACGACCATACGACTGCGCGGAACAGCGATGTTGACATTCTTCAGATTGTGCTCGCGAGCGCCTTGGATGGTGATTTTCAGGTCGCTGGGTATGTGGGAGATGTCCGCCACGAGCGAACCGTTCTGCGAGCGCAGGGGGGCTTTGGCGATTTCTTGTGACAGGAAGGTGTCGCCGTCCATGATTTTGCGCGCTGCAGCTTCGCTTGTGCCGCGTTCGGTGAGTTCCGTTGAATCCGTTGCCATGCCGTCCTCCGGACGTTTGAGTGTTCCGTTGAGGGTTTCAGTATAGCGAATGGGTTCGAACAATTGTTCGATTTCGGTACACGTGTCGCTATGATGGGGTGACAACCATAACCATTTCAACGCTGGGTGTATTGCCCGGCTTTTAGCGATATTGATGAGGGCGGAGCGCATGGCAATCGAGGGGCAGCAGTTGGAGATTCAGATCGGGGCGCGCACGCTGCTTAACCCCACTGACTTCCATGTGGCCAAGGGTGACAAGATTGGTTTGGTGGGACGTAACGGTGCCGGCAAAACCACGCTGACACGTGTCATTACCGGAGATTTGCTGCCTTCCGGCGGCAAGGTACGCATCACTGGCGAGTTGGGGTATTTGCCACAGGACACGCATGCGGCCGACCCCGAGCAGTCTGCGTTGGACCGCATGATGAGTGCGCGGGATATTGCCAGCATCATCAAGCGTATGCGTAAGGCCGAGAAGGATATGACCAGTCCTGACGTGAAGGTCATGGAAAAGGCAATGGACAAGTATGACAAGGCCATGCAGGCGTTTGACAAGGCCGGCGGTTATGCGGCACAGTCCGAGGCCATCTCCATGGCGTCGAGCTTGGGGTTGCCACAGGAAGTGATGCAGCAGCCGCTGGGCACGCTTTCTGGTGGGCAGCGCCGCCGTATAGAGCTGGCTCGTATTCTGTTCTCCGACGCTGACACGTTGATTCTTGATGAGCCTACGAATCACTTGGATGCCGATTCCATTGAATGGCTGCGCAGCTATCTGAAGCGTTTCGAGGGTGGGTTCCTGGTGATCTCCCACTCCACGGAGCTGCTGGACGAAGTGGTGAACAAGGTGTGGCATTTGGACGCGCAGACCGGCCAGATAGACATGTATTCTCTGGGCTGGAAGGCGTATCTGCACCAGCGTGTGGTGGATGAGGAACGTCGCCGCCGCGAACGCGAGGTTGCGCAGAAGAAAGCCGACCGCCTTATGAAGCAGGGCATTCGTTTGCACGCCAAGGCCACCAAGGCAGTGGCCGCTCAGAATATGATGCGCCGTGCGGAACGTTTGTTGGAGAACACGAGCGAGGCTCAGACACAGGAGAAGGTGGCCGATATTCGTTTCCCCGAGCCGGCCCCATGCGGACGCACTCCCATCATGGCCAAGGGCATTTCCAAGGCATATGGCTCGAACATCATTTTCTCGGGCATTGACTTGGCGATAGATAAAGGGTCACGTGTGGTTATCCTGGGCTATAACGGTGCCGGCAAGACCACCACACTGCGTATTCTCGCCGGTGAGGAGCAGGCCGATACCGGTGAGGTGGAGTATGGGCATGGCTGCAAGATCGGTTATTTTGCCCAGGAACACGATACGTTGGATCTCGAATCGAGCGTATTGGAGAATCTGCAGCATGTGGCCCCCGATTTGGATGATACGCACGCTCGTTCCATCTTGGGCAGTTTCCTCTTCTCCGGCGACGATGCGATGAAACCGGCGAAGGTGCTTTCCGGCGGCGAGAAGACGCGTCTGGCTTTGGCCACGCTGGTTACCTCACGTGCCAATGTGCTGCTGTTGGACGAACCGACAAACAACCTTGATCCGGCTTCGCGAGACGAGATTTTGAAGGCCATAGCCAAGTATGAGGGTGCTATCATCCTGGTTACTCACGATGAAGGCGCGGTGGAGGCGCTGAACCCGGAGCGTGTGCTGCTTATGCCTGACGGTGACGAGGATTTGTGGAACGACGAATATCTTGAATTGGTTGCTGAAGAGTAGACGCGCACCCTGCCGCACAAACGTCGACGCTATAGGCGGCGCTTGCAACAAGACGCCGACGCTCTCGGCATGATGACAGAAGGAGGGGCGCATGGCTCAGGAATCGGCGCATGATCGCGCAGATGGGCGGCACATGGATGCACTGCGCCACCACGCATACACTTCGCACACAGTGAGACGTATGGAGCAGCCCCTACTGGAGCGTGGCATGCCGTTGATGCGCATGGCTGCATCGACGGTTGCCCACGTAGCCGCACAGATGCTGGCTGAACGTGATGTGGTGCCGGAGCGCGCCAATATCGTGGTATTGGCCGGTGCTGGAGACAACGGAGGCGACGGCCTGTTCGCAGGTGCTCAATTGGCGCGACATGGCGCTTCCGTCACCACTATCGCCACAGGTCGCTCCTTGCATATGGCAGGCCTGTTGGCATTCACCCATGCCGGCGGCCAACTGCTGGTACTAGACGCGCAATCCACGATTCCCGGAGCAGCAAGTGGATTCAGTGCCGGTGAGGCCGGCGAGCGCTTGGAAATGGCCTTGGACATGATGACGCATGCCGACATGGTAATCGATGCCATGACCGGAATCGGCGCTCGCGGTGCATTGAGAGGAGTGGCGGCAACGCTGTGCCGCACCATGGTCCAGCACCATAGCGGAGCACCACAAGGCAGTACGAATCAGCGGCACTCACCATCCGTTTGCTCTGGTCGACGTCCGCTTTCGGCACTCGACGCTTCTTCCCCGTTGATCTTGGCGGTCGACGTGCCTTCCGGCGTTAGCGTTGATGACGGGGCGCTGCCGGGAGACTACATGCCTGCCGATGTGACGGTTATGTGCGGTGCCATGAAACCGTGTGCGGTGTTACCCCCCGCGTCAGAAGCGTGCGGCACCTTGGTGCTGGCCGATTTTGGATTTGATCTGGATGCCATGCCGTGCGCCGTAACCGTGATGAACGATGATTTGCTGTCACAGGTGTTACGCCGGCCGTTTGCCTCGGACTCCAAATACAGCCGAGGTGCTGCTGGGATGATGACCGGTTCGCAACGTTACCCCGGTGCCGCCGTGCTGGGTTGCCGCGCAGCAGCGGCTTCCAACATAGGCATGGTGCGCTATGTGGGACCGTCTTCTGTGGCCGAACGCGTGTTGGACGCATTGCCCGAGGCAGTGGTCGGCAAAGGACATGTGCAGGCATGGGTGGCCGGTTCCGGTGTACCTGACGCCGAGCATGCGCAGGGCATGGAGCCTGAGCGTGTGACTCTTGCGGCATTGCTGAAGCATTACGATGCGTCCGCCGGCTCACCACACGTGCAGGAAGCATATGCCATGCCGGCTTTGGTGGTGGATGCCGGAGCGTTGGATTTGCTGCCCGACCGTGTACCGCCCCAAGTCGTGCTGACCCCGCATACCGGCGAACTGGCGCGATTGCTGTCTCTTCGCGGAGAATCGGCAGGCGTGGACGACATCATTGCCCGGCCATGGTATTGGGCACGTAAAGCTCAGGTGCTGACTGGTGCCACAGTACTTCTGAAGGGGGCGATTACCGTAGTCGTCGGGCCGACTACAGAGCGCAACGTCCCTTCAGACCTCAACGTCCAGTCTGACGCAGCTGGCGAGAATACGACTGATGATGCAGGCACGGTGACGCTTACTGCAGGCAACGGTCCGGCTTGGCTGGCAACGGCTGGTTCAGGCGATGTGCTGGCGGGTATCCTCGGCGCATTGCTGGCACAGCAGGATGAGGCAGCATGGCGTGACCATCCAGAGCATATCGCCCTTGTCGCTGCTGCCGCCAGCCGACTCCACGGGCTGGCAGCCGGGCAGGCCAGCGGTGGCAATCAATGCGGCTGGCGGCCGCCGCTCGTCGTGAGCGCCCAATCTCCAGAGCCGCAGGATCTACACCACTCAGGACCGCTGGGACATCCCATCACAGCATCCGACCTGATTGCCCCCATCCCCCACATCATCGGCTCTCTGTTGCATTGAACGCTCGTTGAAAGGACCATCATGGCAACACCATCGTCACTACACTCGCTTCACAGCGATACCCCCACTCCACCGTCGCACACCGAACCGCACGCGCCGGTCAACGATGTGATTTTCGACTTCGGCGGCGTGCTCATACACATCGACTATCGGGCGTGCCTGGAGGGTCATTGCCCGCCCGAGGTGCTGGACCGTCTCGGCACCGAGCATAACGCGTACGGATTCTACGAGTATGAGGACCGCATGGACGCCGGCGAACTCATCGCCGATGTGCTCAAGGACTACCGTGCCGAGTTCGGTGCCGAGATGGCCGAGGTGTTCCGCTACTACGTCGAACATTACGATGACGCCATGGCAGGTATGGTGTACGGCATGGAACAACTGGTGCGCGATCTCAAAGCGGCCGGATACGGGGTGTGGGGCTTGACGAACTGGTCGAGCGAGACATTCCACTACGTGCATGAGAAGTTCCCGCAGATCGAGGAGCTGCTGGACGGAACAGTGGTTTCCGGCGTCGAGCATATGCACAAGCCAAACGCCGACATCTTCGAACTGGCACTGTCCCGGTACGGTCTCACGGCCGGCGGCACCGCGTTTCTCGACGACAACGCGAACAATGTCGGTGCCGCTTCGGCGCTCGGCATCCACGCCCGCCTCTTCACCTCGCAACCGCAGGCCAGGACGGCATTGCATGACATGGGTCTTGAGTTCTGACAGGATATAACTCATATCTATAGGGCAGACGGTGCAAAAGCGTTCATAAACGGCGGTTTGGCGCCCAAGGTTGCTTCTGATGCTATAGAATCCAGTTATGACTCTGCTGCAACTCAAATATATCGTCACCATCGCCGAATGCGGTTCCATGAACGAAGCGTCCCACGAGCTCTACATCTCCCAGCCGGCGTTGAGCTCGTCGGTGCGCGAACTCGAGCACGAGATGGGCATAGAGATCTTCACCCGTTCTTCTCAAGGCATCTCCCTTACCGACGACGGGGCCGAATTCCTCACCTACGCTCGCCAAGTGCTCGACCAGGCCGCTCTGATGGACGACAGGTATAAGCACGTCAAACCTCGCAAGCAGCTGTGCAGCGTCTCCACGCAGCATTACATGTTCGCTGTGGAAGCATTCGTGGCCATGATCGATTCCATTCAATCGCAGGAATACGAATTTACCTTGCGTGAGACAGGAACTCGAGACATCATTGAACGGGTATCCACGCTACGCTCGGAGATCGGCATCCTCTACCTGTCCGATTTCAACAAGGATGTGATCGGCAAATTCATGCGCGCCAAGCATGTGCAGTTCCACCCGCTCTTCCGCGCCCCGCTGCACGTTTTCATTTCACGCGACAACCCGCTGGCAAGCAAGGAGCGCGTGACCATGGACGATTTGCAGCCTTACCCGTTCCTGCAGTATGAACAGGGAAACAATGACAGTTTCTACTTTGCCGAAGAGGCGGTTCGTCCCGATTACTCCCCCAAACGCATTGACGTGACCGACCGCGCCACCATGCTCAATTTCATCATCGGGCTCAATGCCTATACGGTGTGCAGCGGCATCGACAACGGCGATTTGAACAACGAGAAGATCGTCACTGTGCCTTTGGAAAGCGACGAGACTATGCTGGTGGGGTGGATCACCAATGAGCGTGCCAGCCTCTCTTCAGCTGCTCAATCATACCTGGGAAAGCTGCGGCAAGTGTTGCAACAGCACGGATATGCAATCATCGAATAAACAGTATGCAATGTCTATGCGAATCGTGTGAATTTTTATTCACTGCATATCCATCCGATATCCACTTATTATGCATGTATATGCATGCATACATAAAGTTGCAGCAACGTCACCCAAGACAGCAACCCCGTAACCGGTCTGTTCCTTTACATCTGGCTGCACCACATCTCCCCAAGCCCGACATATCAGTACTTGCCAGTCGCCGCACGACCCTTCGTCCACCACGACTCGCAACAGAACGCGACGTTGACTTCAAGCACTTGAACTGCATTAGCATGACAAGCACAGCACCCCTTATCGGAGAGCGGTAGAGAAAGGCAACCATGAACACCATCCTGAACGAAACCTACACGCTGCCCAACGGCATCACCATACCCGACATCGGCCTTGGCACATGGCTGATGGACGACAAGGAAGCCCGACAAGCGACGTGCCAGGCGATACAAAACGGATACCGGCACATTGACACCGCACAGGCATACGGCAATGAGCATGGCGTCGGACAAGGCATACAAGACAGCGGCGTTCGACGTGAAGACATATTCGTCACCACGAAGCTCGCCGCAGAAGCCAAAGACTATGACACAGCCAGCCAAGCCATCGACGAGTCGCTGGAACAGCTTGGGCTGGACTACATCGACCTTATGATCATCCACAGCCCACAGCCATGGGATAGTTTCCGTGAAGGTGAGTACGCACAAGGCAATCGCGAGGCATGGAGAGCACTCGAAAACGCCTACAATGACAGTAAACTACGCGCCATCGGCGTTTCCAACTTCCGCCGGACGGACATCGACAACATTCTTTCCGCGTGCACCGTCAAGCCCATGGTCAACCAAGTGCTCGCGCACATCGGCAACACCCCGCTCGACCTCTTCGACTACTGCAAATCACAAGGCATGCTCATGGAGGCCTACTCCCCTATAGCTCATGGCACCATTCTGGCCGATGCCGACATCGCCGCCATGGCAGAACGCTACCACGTCAGCCCGGCACAACTCTGCATCCGCTACACCCTGCAGCTCGGCGCCGTTGCCCTACCAAAGACAGCCGACCCGGAACACATGCGCCAGAACGCCGACGTCGACTTCGCTATTAGCGACGAGGATATGGGTACACTCATGTCCTTCAAGCCTTTGACCAACTACGGCGAATACACGAATTTCCCGGTCTATAGCGGCAAATAACGGCCACATCACATTCCGTGAGCACTTTTCAAGGAGCAACATGCAAA
Source organism: Bifidobacterium sp. ESL1133 (assembly GCF_058107325.1). Taxonomy (NCBI): domain Bacteria; kingdom Bacillati; phylum Actinomycetota; class Actinomycetes; order Bifidobacteriales; family Bifidobacteriaceae; genus Bifidobacterium; species Bifidobacterium sp. ESL1133. Next base: position 435,049 of record NZ_JBYLUI010000001.1, read on the forward strand.
TCGACTCTCTGGAAACGTTGGAAATCAGCCGATTCTGATTTCACTGCATCCTAATTCCCCTTGAAAAGTGCTCACGGAATGCACAATCAACGGCATTCACCACCGTTTTCGGCACTAGGTATCAAGCGCCGTAGCGTTGCAGGTAGGAGCGGGCAGCTTCACTTGTCTTGTCCGTGAGCAGCGGGGTGCCATCCGCAGCGGTCATGCCACTTGCAGCGGCGAAAAGTTCGCGCACATTGGCAATGGCACGCACCGGGAAGCCGAACTCCTGTTCCACCGCGGCAACGGCGGATATATCCGAGTCCCCGGTTTTTTCCATGCGATCCACACTGAGTACCAGACCCACCACCTCAACGTCGGCCGCGGTCGCAATCTTCGCCATGACCTCGTGTACGGCGGTGCCAGCTGTCATCACATCGTCGACGAGCAACACCTTCATGCCGTCCTTCAGCGGCGTGCCAACGAAGAGGCCCCCGTCACCATGATCCTTGGCTTCCTTGCGGTCAAACGTGTAGCCGATGGGCATACCGTGCGCATCCATTGCCATTGCCGTGGACACAGCCAGAGGAATACCTTTATATGCAGGTCCAAATACGGTGTCGATGCCTCCGGGCAGCGTACCATCAGCAACGCACTGTGCGATTTTCTCAGCGTAGAATGCGCCGAGAGTGGCGATTTTGCTGCCGTCGTCAAAGGCACCGGCATTGATGAAATACGGCGACTGGCGACCGGATTTCAGTGTGAAGTCACCAAATTTCAACGCACCGGAGCGCAGCAGAAACTCGGTGAACCGAGCGTCGATCGAAACCGGAGAGGAAGTTCCGGCACCGGGTGTGCTGTTGTACATCACATCATCATTCATCATATATCCTTTTCTTCTGTATATATTTCATATTTTGAGTACTGTTCCGGTCACAGGCTTCAGCCAACACTCCCGTCCAGCATTCACCGCCTGCCGCCATGCGCGTCGCTTTCCTGACACACAGATGCCGAGAACCAGCGCTCTGCGGCCAGTCCATGACGAATAACTGCATATGCCGCAGTCGAGCGATCACCGCCACGTTTTGCCGCTGGCCAACCGTTGCGCCAATTCCGGACGCTCATCGAGCAATGCCTCCAACTCTCGCGCCACACGCATGGGTGCCGCCGGATCCCACAACGCCGCAGCACCGACCTGCACTGCATTGGCACCGGCATACAGGTATTCGAGCGCCTTCTCCCCCGAGTCAATGCCACCGATGCCGATGATGGGAATCTGCGGCAATGCCTGGCGCACACGCCACACAAAGCTCAGCGCGATGGGAAATATCGCCGGGCCGGAAACCCCTCCGGTAACGTTGGCGAGAATCGGCTCTCCGGAACGTACATCAATGCGCATGCCCACCAACGTGTTGATGAGGCTCAGCGCATCGGCACCGGCGTCGACGGCCGCCTTCGCCACAGTGACAATGTCGGTGACGTTGGGCGACAACTTAACCACCATGGGTTTGTCGGTCAGCGCACGCAAATGGGCGATAAGCGCGGACAGCACCGCAGGGTCGGTGCCTACACTCATGCCACCGTGGCTCACATTCGGGCAGCTCACGTTGATTTCGAGCATGTCGGCATCGCTGCCATCAAGCCGTTCCACCACCTGCGCGTAATCGTCGTCACTGTGCCCGGCCACGTTGGCCACCACTGTGGCACCAAGCGATTTGAGAGCCGGCAGCTCGTCGGCAAGGTAATGATCGACGCCCGGGTTCTGCAATCCGACGGCATTGATCATGCCGGCCGGGCTTTCGGCCGCACGCGGACCTGGGTTGCCCTCCCAAGGCACGGGAGAGACACCCTTGGTACCCACGGAACCAAGCTGGGCCGGGTCATAATAATCGCAGCAAGCCGCCAGCTGGAATGTGCCCGATGCCGTACCGACCGGGTTCTTCCAAGGCACCCCAGCCACCACGGTAGGATGTTGCCATTGCATCTCTGTGTTTTCTGCTGTGTTCATGCCGTCCACCCCAATTCTTCAGGACTAAATACCGGTCCATCCGTACACACCTTGCGTCGGCCTTGTGCGGTTTCGACCACACACGCCACACAGGCACCAAACCCACATCCCATACGAGCCTCCAAGCTCAGCTGGGAGGGAATGCCACGTGCGCTGGCCCACTGCGCCACCGCACGCATCATCGGTGTCGGCCCGCAGGAGAGAATGACGGGACGCAGCACGTTACCATCGCCGTCGGTCACATCGAGTTCACTCTCCATGTGCTCCAGCAAATCAATCACATTGCCTTCATCATTGCTGATGGCATGCATACGTCCGACCGGTACGAACCGCTGCGTCAAACCGTCTGCGAAGTGCATGTCCCGGTAACCGAACGCAGTGGTCACCCGCACGTCGTTTCTGGCGCTGAGTTTCTGTGCGGCATACAGCAGTGGCGGCACACCGAGACCACCGCCGACAAGCACGTAGTTCGCGCTCGCATCCACATTGAACGGATTGCCGAGCGGCCCTAACACATCTACCGTATCGCCAGCGCTTAGCGTACTGAATTCGCGGGTGCCTTCGCCGACGATCTGATAGATGAGCGCCACATCGTCTCCGCTGACATACGCCACTCCAAACGGTCTGGGAAGCAGGGTCATGGCGTTGGACGGGTACAGATTCACAAATTGTGCCGGTTGGGCATGCTTGGCAGTGTAGGCGTCACGCACCACCAGCTCATAGACGCCTTGACGATCGTCCAGCACCCGCTGGGAGATAACCGGTACGGTTCGTCGTCCAGGTTTGTTGCCACCTTCGCCATTGCGAGCGCCAACACGTTCGCCGGGCACCATCGGAGCACCTCCAAAGCCGGCATCATTCGCCGCGCCTCCTGCAGGGGCACGATTGCCGGTGGTCATAAACGGTGAAACAGTCATTGCTCTCCTCGATCGTAGCTGAAATGATGAGCATCGAAACGTTCTACTGAACGAATACGGCTTTCGGATTGCGCTGCCATCAGCGGTCCTTTATGGCTTGGTTGAGGTCATCACGCATGGTGACGGCGGCCGTGGCCGCACTACTGGACACCAGGTCGAGCGCTTCTTGGACACTCATGTCATCGCTGTAGGCGCCAGCCGTGCGCCATGCACCGATGATGCCGCGCGAGGAGTTGACTATGGCACCGGAACCGTGGGCATCGAACATGCCGGCCACGTCGGCAGCCGTGCCGCCTTGTGCTCCGTAGCCTGGTACCAGGAAAAACGTGTGCGGCATCCGTTCGCGCAATGCGCGGCCTTGTTCGGGATGTGTGGCGCCTACCACCGCGCCCAATCGGGAGTAACCGTATTCACCGATGCTGTCGGCACCCCAGTGTTCCACCAAGTCGGCTACGTGTTCATAGAGGTGTTCGCCGCCGGTTAGTTCCAGTTCCTGAATTTCACGGCTGGACGGATTCGAGGTGCGTACCAAGGCGAATACGTCCTTGTCGGTGGCCGCTGCCGCATCGGTGAATGGTGTGACACCGTCGCTGCCGAGATAGGGATTGACGGTGACTGCATCTTCCATCCATGGCCGACCGTCGCAATTCCCCGGCTGAGTGGCATCTGGCCGAGCGGCAACGCCGGTGAGATGTCTGGCGTAGGCGGACGCGGTGGAACCGATGTCGCCGCGCTTGATGTCGCCAAGCACATACAGGCCCCGTTCGTGCGCATACGCGCAAGTACGATGGTAGACGTCGATTCCTGCTGCACCATACGCTTCATACATGGCAATCTGCGGTTTTACGGCCGGTACGATGCCGGCTACCGCGTCGATGATGGCACGGTTGAACAGGTAAAATGCCGACATCACACGGGACGTATGGTCCTCTCCAACCGTTTCCTCATTCGCCGGGTATACATCGCAAGCACTCTCATCTGAAGCCTGCTCTTGTGCCGGCACCTGTTGTGCGCCTTTGCCCAGATCACCGTTACTTGCCGAACACATGGACGTGATGATTTGCTTCGGTACGAGCGCTTCGGTCGGGTCAAGCCCGACGATGCTGGGATTGTGTGTGGCTGCTATGACTTCGATCAGACGATCCATATATTCCTCCCGATCCGCGGTTCTTGGGTTTCCGCTGAGTTGTGCATGGCGTTTCCTGCCATGCCAAACCGCATGTGCAGGGTGCTGTTCTTTACGTTCTGTATAGGGTTTCGTCTAGCTGTTTGTCTCGAGTCGAGCGTGAGGGATGCGGCTCATCACCAACCTCCCGTCCAGCACCGTGGCCAGTGGCAGACCGGTGAGTTCCCACCCGGCGAACGGGGTATTGCGCGCCTTGGAATGGAAGCGTTGAGGCTCCACCGTCCAGTGGCGTTTGGTGTCCAGCAGCACCAGGTTTGCCGGCGGCAGGCCACTGGTGTTGCGCAAATCCAAAACTCGTCGGGGCGCGCTCTGCGGCACCGCCGCTGGAGACGCGCCGTCAAGCATTGCGGTAATGTCTGTTGCCGTAACTCCCATGAGATTCATCGGGCGCACCGACATGAGTTCGATGAGCCGTTTTTCGTCGATGAGTTTGGAGTCCACAAGTGCGCGATGGCACACGCCGTATGCGGTTTCCAGACCGATGATGCCGTTGGGAGCAGCCTGCAGTCCGGCTTGCTTGTCACTGATGGTGTGCGGTGCATGGTCGGTGGCAATCATGTCTACCGTGCCGTCCGTCACTGCCTCAAGCGTGGCCTGCCGGTCGACGCGCGAGCGCAACGGCGGGTTCATTTTGGCCATGGCACCCAGCTCCCGCACATCCTCGTCGCACAATGCCAGATAGTGCGGGGCGGTTTCGCAGGTTACCGGCAGCCCCTCGGCCTTTGCCTGCCGGATGGCGTCGAAGGCTGTTGCCGTGCTGACGTGTTGGAAGTGGACGGCCACACCGGTGCGGCGTACCGCCTCGATGTCTCGGCTCACCACCGCCAGTTCGGTAGCGGCGGGAACTCCTGGCACGCCCAGTTCCCGACTGACGGCCCCCTCATTGATAACTCCCCGGTCATGGTGTTCGCAATGTTCAAGCACGGGCAGACCGGTGACTTGAGCGGTGTGCAGCACCTGGTCGAGGATGCCCGGCTCAATGGCCGATCCGTCGTCGCTGATGGCAGCCAAACGATGCTGTAAAGAGCTCAGGCGTGCGATGTCTTCCGCACTGGTGGCAAGAGCACCTTCTCGACGGCGTGAGGCACATATGGAGAGCATGTAGTGCACCGGCAAGGATGTGCCGTGCGTATGCTCGTACCGGTCAAGGTAATCCAGCACACTGGTGGCACCACACTGGCGCAACTCATCCGCTCCTGGCTCGCTCGCGCCGATATATTCCCCGCCGACATGCTCCTTGCTCATGCTGCCAGCGTCACCGTTCTCATCTGGAGAGAAGCTTCTTCCATCAGCGGCAGGAATCGTATTGGGCATGATGAGCACATCGGTATAACCGCCCGATGCGGCCGCCCGAGCACCGGACAGCATATCTTCCTTCTCGCGCTGCCCGGGGTCGCGGAAGTGAACATGCGGGTCGGCGAATCCCGGGGCGAGCGTGAGTCCTGAACCGTCCACCACGCCTTCGTTCACCACTCCGGGTTCGATAATCGCCTCTGGCGAGCGAGGCGTGTCTGCAGATGGTGCGGTACGTGCGATAACGTCGATGTGCTCGTCGGTGTCCCAAACCTGCACGTTTCGTATAGTCAGCATGTTGGCACCTGTACTTTCTCGTCGCAATACCTACACCTCGCTGCGCCGTCATCGGCCCGGTAGAACCGCGGAGCCGCGTATGGTTCGCATCCGCTCATGCATCGCGGGTTGCCACAGACCAGATTCGTCTGCTGTATCTCCACAACTTCTCGAGGACGCATTGCCTCGCCTTCTGCGCCGGCACCGTTTTCCATGCCGTCGCCCGTGTTCGAGGAGACATACCCCGGCAGGTCGTCACCCAGCACGGAGCTCAGCAGGGCCATGCGCATCAGCATACCGTACTTGGTTTGTTCGAAGTAAGCGGCTCTGGGGTCGCGGTCCACGTCGGCCGCAATCTCGTTGACCCTGGGCAACGGGTGAAGGATTGCCATATCGGTTTTGGCGGCGCACAGCTTGGCGGCATCCAGGATATAGGTGTCCCGCAGCCGCAGATAGTCGGCTTCGTTGTCAAAACGTTCCTGCTGGACTCGAGTCATGTACAGCGCGTCAAGCTCGCCGATGGCATCGGCAAGATCGGTCACTTGCGTGTAGGAGCAGGTGGGGTTCGCTTCGATGCAGTCGAGCACGTAGCGCGGCAGACGCAACTCGTCGGGGCTGATGAGCACGAAACGCACATGCCCGAAACGGCACAGGGTTTGGATGAGCGAGTGCACGGTACGCCCGAATTTCAGGTCGCCGCACAGACCGAGGGTGAAGTGTTCGAGTCGGCCAAGCCGGGCATGAAGCGTGGCTAGGTCGGCCAGTGTTTGGGTGGGATGCATATGACCGCCGTCACCCGCATTGATGACGGGTATGCTGGCCGCCTCGGCCGCCACCAGTGCGGCACCATCCTTGGGGTGCCGTATCGCGGCCACGTCGGCGTAATTTGACATTACGAAAAGTGTGTCAGCCACCGTCTCGCCTTTGCTGGCCGACGAGGAGCCGGCACCAGCAAAGCCGACTACCTGACCGCCAAGTCGCAACATGGCGGTTTCAAAGCTCAGGCGAGTGCGAGTGCTGGGCTCATAAAACAAAGTGGCCAACACTCTGCCGGAACAGGTGTCAGCCACTGCTGTGCGATGGGAATCGATGTAGCGCGCCTTGGCTATCAATTCACGTATCGACGAAACGGGTATATCGTCCAACGTCACCACGCTGGAACCCGTCAAAGAAATATCGAATCCGCCTAGGGCACTCTGCGCGGCTCCCGACGGCGATGCATGCGTTAGTGACATGACCCACCTCTATATCCAAGGTGGTCACCCTGTGTGACCGGATTCACCATACTCGCCCTCGGCGACAGGACACCTGCAAAACGTCCTGCGCCACTTCCCCACAGCACTGCGCAAACACGGATACGAGCCAGCCACGGCGCGTGTCATGCTTCGTAGAACAACCGTTGTACCACGTCACGGCAACGCCGCATCACTGATTTGACATCGTTGTTGAAATACTGCCCTTGGTTCGCGTCGTACCCCAAAAACACAGCCACACCTCCCAAGGATTCGCTGTCGCTGGGCAGCACATCCGCCTGCCCGACTCGACCCGACCACAGGTAGTTGCCGTTGCGCGCCCCGGTACACATCCACCAAGCCTGACGCAACACGGCGGCATCCTCTGCACTCACCACGCCCTCCTGCTCCAATGCCGACAACGCATCCATGGTCGAGGTGGTGCGCAGCATCGAGTTCGCGCCGGCATGTTGCAATTGCAGCAACTGGACCGTCCATTCCACATCCGACAGTCCCCCGGCACCAAGTTTGAGATGCTGCTCTCGGCTCACACCACGCGGCAGACGTTCGGCTTCCATACGCGATTTGAGCATGCGAATCTCACCGACCTGCTCCTCGCCGAGCGGTTGACTCGGATAGCGCAGCGGGTCGGCAAGATTGGCGAGGAAATCTTCCGCCAGCGCATGATCGCCGGCTGCAGGTCGAGCACGAAGCAGCGCCTGACGCTCCCATGTGCTGAACCACCGGGTGTAATACGTTTCGCAGGAATCATATGAACGTATCACCGGACCGTTCTTGCCTTCCGGCCGCAGCCCCAAATCCAAGTCGATTCCCGGTTCCGCACTTACCGGCCCGAGGAGCACCTGTCTCAACTGTTCGGCCACAGCCTGAGCGAACCGCGCCGCTTCCGCGCTGTCCGCCGCGTCGAGACAGGGACGGTAGACGAGGATCGCATCGGCGTCAGAGCAGAAGTTCACTTCCCTGCCGCCGTACCGTCCCATCGCGATCACCGCAATCGCCGCTGGAGCCCGGTCAAGTTCAAACGCATGCGTCTGCACGAGAACGGACCATTGCAACGCCGCCTCAATCGCAGCATCGACCACATCGGTCATGGACTGCAGGCACGTGCCCTGGTCCATGACCCCACTCATCCAAGCCAACCCGATGCGCTCGATTTCATGACGTCTCATGGCACGCAATGATGTCGCGAATTCAGTGATGCGCTCAGGTGAGGAGTAACGTCGAGCGGTAGCCGAGCATTGTGCGTCAAGACTTGCACGACTGCGCGCCTGCAGCTTGCTGTCATCGCCAAGCCAAGTCACCGACTCCACCGAACGGCGCAGCGCTTCGCCCAACAGTCTCGAATTGGAAAGCACATGGCACAGGCGTTGAGCCGCTTGCGTTGAATCGCGAAGAAAACCAAGATATCCGCTATTGTCCCCGAATTGTTCTTCGAGTCTGCGCCAGGCAAGCAATCCCATGTCGGGGTTCTGTCCTTCAGAAAGCCATTTGAGTACCGCCGGCAGCAGAATACGGTTGATTTTCGCCGCGCGCGAGACACCCGAAGTCAGTGCGGCGACATGGCGCATGGCTTGGTCAGGGTCGGCAAAACCGATGGATTGGAACCGATCGCGTGTGGCACGCTCGTCGAGCGTGACCTGGTCTTCACTCAACTGCGCGCTGATGGGCAGCATGGGTCGGTAGTAGATGTCGGCATGCAGCCGTCGCACTTCACGACGTACGCTGTCGTACCGATTCACCAGCTCGTCGCCTAGCAAGCCGAACGCTCTGGACAAACGAGAGAGTTCCGGATTGTCGTTCAGCGCCGCATCACTGACACGACCTGAGGCGGCTCCGCCCAGCTCCGCCATGCCGCAGTCCGGAAACAGATGCGTACGCCGCAGCTGCCACATCTGCTGGCGATGCTCGAGCACTCGCTCGAATCGATAATCCTGGGACATGCGTTGTGACTGGCCTCGGGAAACGTAGCCTCCTTGCGTGAGCGCCGTCAACGCGTCCAGAGTGGAACGTCGGCGCAACGTCTCGTCGTAGCGGCCATGCACCAGCTGGAGCATCTGCACGGTGAACTCCACGTCGCGCAGTCCTCCTTTGCCGAGTTTGATCTCGCGTCCGCGCAGTTCGGGGGCAATATGCTCTTCGACTCGGGTACGCATCTTCTGGCAGTCGTTGACGAAGTTGTCGCGCGTGGACGCGCGCCATACCAACGGTTGAACCATGCTGATATACGCGTCGCCCAGGGCTTCGTCGCCTGCCGCGGCACGAGCTTTGAGCAGGGCCTGAAATTCCCAGTTCTTGGCCCATTTGGCATAATATCCCTCGTGTGAGGCAAGGCGCCTCACCAGCGGCCCGTCCTTGCCTTCCGGACGCAGCGCCGTGTCGATGGGCCATAGCGCAGGCTCCTGGACACCCGGCATGGCCGACCCGCAGATACGTGGCAGCATCGAGGCGATGCGTGTGCCCACACGGGTAAGTTCCGCAACATCAGGAGCATTGTTCGCTTGTGCTGGTTCCACCACATAAATCAAATCAACGTCGGACACATAGTTGAGCTCTTGAGCACCGAGTTTGCCCATGGCGATGATGGCAAACCTGCAACGCTCACTGCCTTCCACCGCGGCTTTGGCGATGGCGAGCGCCCCTTCCAGCGTGGCGTCCGCCAAATCGGAGAGCGCACGGCTGACGACCGGCTGTATTTCCAGTGGATCGGCTGCAGTTACGTCCATGGACATGATGGCTGCCAGCTGGTGGTGGTAGGTGCGTCGCAATGCCGATACGGCCTGTGGTTGGGGCATCGCCGATACCGGTGCCCCATCATGGTCTTGCGCGTTCACCGCTTTGAGCATGTGGTTCACGCGCCGCTCTCGGCTCCAGCGCGCCGACCCGCACTCGTCCAGCGCAGCGGCGCGTACCAGCGAGGGGCGGGTGCGCATGAGCTTGCCCATCTCGTCCGAGGCACCCAGCACTCCCATCAGCGCGAAGGCAGCGTTTCTGTTGTCCCATAGCTCGGACAGCTCTGTTGACATCTTGCCTTCAACTGCTCCATGCTGTGCAATACCGACGAGATTGCGCAGCGCGGTGTCTGGGTCCGCGCAGCGTCTGAGTGCCTCCATCAGCATTTCCACGCCTTGACTGCCGACACCGAGCGCAGTGAGTTGTGCGAACTGTTCCTTGGCTTCATCCAGATTACGCAATCCGGAACGGATCAGTTCGCGTGCGGATACTCCTGCCGACCGTGTGTTCATGGCTCCACTCTACTCGGGCGACAAACCATACGGGACGGCCGACCCTTCTTGTAATGACAACACGCAATGCACAGCAATCTCGCCTCTCGGAACGCTATTCACCGTCGTCACTGCGTATACCGCGACCACGTTTGATGGCCCGTGGCATCTGCCAGTCAAATATCACCGAAGCCAGGCGCATCGCCACCACCAGAGCTACCACCAGCAGGTCGAGTATCACTTCAGTGGCGAAGTTGATGTGGTGCGCCTCGAACGCTTTGGTCACCAACACCGCTAATATGCTGCCCACCGCAGCAGGGAAAGCATACCAGTGCCGATCACGCACGATAGAAGGCACGATGTTGAGCAATACATCTCGAATCAGACCGCCCCCCAGTGCCGTAAACAGCCCCATGAAGCAGGCCGTCATGCCCGAAGTCCCCATCATCAGCGCCTTCTGTGTGCCGTTGACCGCATACAATCCCAGCGCCAACGCATCCAGACTCAGCATGGTCCACTTGAGCCTATCTGCTTCCGGATACAGCACCGCCACTGCAGCGCTGGAAGCAAGGCAGGTGAGCACCAAGCCTTTGTCGGAGACACCCACGGGCGGCAGCGCACCAAGCAGCACGTCCCTGATGATGCCTCCGCCCAGTCCCGTCAGCCAGGCGGTAAGCATGATGGCCACAACATCGTAGCCTTTCTTGACCGCACACAGTCCACCGAGCAGCGCACAACAGAAGGTGGCCATATATTCCACCGCCAGGAAGAACACATTGCTTTCCAACGCCAGTTGCATGTCCACAGCCTTTCCGCATGCCGCCAGTGATTTCAGCCTATATTGTCTCCGGCGTTTTGGACAGTTTGCGGCCACAACACGCGGGGTCCACCCGCGATAAGCGAATGGACCCCGAGAGTCGGCAGACCGTCGCATGCATGCGTCAGCATGCCGCCATGTCTAACTCAGCACACCTTCCACATCCAGTTGTGCGGATCGTCAATCTCACCGAGCTGAATGCCAAGCAGTTCGTCACGCAGCTCGCAGGTGAACTTGCCGGACTGCCCGCCGCCGACCTCGACGTCGAACCGGTCGGACTTGAACCGCCCTATGGGGGTCACAATGGCTGCGGTACCACAGGCGAAGACCTCCGTCACTTCGCCGGACTTGATGTCCGCAAGCAAGTCGTCGAGCTTGATCATGGTCTCCACCACGTCCAGGCCGCGGTCATGCACCAGTTGGATGATCGAACGCCGCGTCACTCCGGGCAGAATGGTGCCGGTGAGCGAGGGCGTCTCCAGATGACCGTCCTTGTGGACGACGAACATGTTCATGCCGCCCAGCTCCTCCAAGTAGGTCTTCGTGGCCGCGTCCACGAAGCACACCTGTTCGCAGCCGTTGTCCTTGCCACGATATTCGCCGATCATCGAGGCGGCGTAGTTGCCACCGCACTTCGCGAAACCGGTGCCGCCGGGGCCTGTGCGGAACCACTTGTCCTCCACCCAAATGCTCACCGGTTTTACGCCGCCCGGGAAGTAGGGGCCGGAAGGCGAGGCAATGACGCAATAATCCACCTGCGCAGGGGCTCGCACACCGAGGAACGCCTCGGAGGCGAACATGAAGGGACGCAGATACAGCGTGTATTCGCGACGGCTCGGCACCCAGTTCACATCGGCGTTCACCAACGCACCCAGCGAACCAAGGAAGTCATCGGTGGACACCTCGGGCAGTTTCATACGTTTTGCCGAGTTCTGGAAACGTTCCGCATTGGCGTCGGGTCGGAACATCCACGTACTGCCATCGGCATGACGATAGGCCTTCAGCCCTTCGAAACACTCCTGTGCATAGTGCAGCACGGAGGCGCCTGGGTTCATCGGGATGGGGCCGAAGGGTTCCACGCGGCGGTCGGACCAGCCCTCACCGGCATTCCACTGCATGCGTGCCATGGAGTCCGAGAACACCTGTCCGAACGCCGGCTTGTCAATCATCTGCGCCCGCGTCTCCTCGGGAATCAGATGGTCGTTGGGCTCAACCGAAAACGCCTGGGACAGCGCGTTCAATGCCGCTGGGTCATGGTGAGATTGCTCAGTCATATGTCTCTTCCTCGCTCCGCCGCCGCGCGGCATCTCGAACTTGTGGCGCATTCGCGTCGTGCCAGCAGTTGTATCATGCCAGCAGACCCAATGCATGATTTTGCTCACCATATGGGCAGATTCGCGAACGAACATACGTCGCGCACCCCAAAAAGCATCACCCACCGGGTTGCAGCGCGGCATAGATATGAAAAGGCGACCAGCCCGAAGACCGGTCGCCTCTGCACTACACAGCATTCATCCAATGATGCCGCGACGTGTGACTCACTCGCTCTTGGCGGCCTCGCCCTCAGCGGCGGCCTCACCCTCGCCAGCGGCTGCACCCTCACCCTCGGCGGTGGTAGCGGTGGCGTCAGCAGGCACCACGACGCTGACCACGGATTCTTCGGGGTCGGTGTTCACCAGCTCGGAGCCCTCGGGCAGTTCGATGTCCTTGGCGAACACCTTGTCGCCGTCAGACATGCCATCGACGTTCACGGTGACGCGCTCGGGCAGGTTGGAGACGTCGGCGCGCATGGCCAGGTTCTGGATGTCGACGAACGCCACAGCGGCACCCTTCGGCGTACCTTCCACGAAGACAGGCACCTCGACCTCGATCTTCTCGCCGGCCTTGACCTCGAGGAAGTCGATGTGCTCAACGATGCGCTTGACAGGGTTGCGCTGCACGTCCTTGACGACCGCCATCTTCGACTCGCCGCCGAAGTTGATGGTGAACAGGGCGTTGGCACGACGCAGAGCCAAGGTCGCGTCGCGCATCGGCAGCTTGACGAAGGCGGGATCGTTGCCGCCGGCATAGATGGTGGCGGGAATCTGCTCAGCCACGCGCATACGGCGCGCAGCGCCCTTGCCGAATTCGTCGCGGACTTCGCCATCGATGGTAATGGTGTTTGCCATAGTCATAACTCCTTGAGTTCTCTTTGATGCCACTCGGGCGCTCCGATGCGCCGAAAGCGGCCTGAAACCCAAGCCGAATCAGCCCAGTCGATTACGGGAACCTGTCCCCTCGCCAGAGCCGGCAAGCACGGCCGACGCATTGTGCGCCATTCCTCAGCTTGCCAAATCATGGGCATTATAGCATCACGACAGCGACAAGCACAGTGCATGCCTAGAGAACATTGACGTTCTTACGCTACCGTAAGGTGACGGAACGAGAAAAACGCTCTAGAATACTTACAGAGAACCGTCACAAATCGAGGAGTAGTCCGTGTCAGCTTTTGCGTCACTCAGTACATCAGCCCAGAAGATTCTGCATCCGTTTGGAAAAGACGACGGTGCCAAAACCTCTGGCCATGAAGGCTCCGGCACCGCCAACGTCGTCGCCCCTAGCCTCGACACCAGCCATCTGCCCACGAACCACGAATGGGGCCCCGGTTACCCGACCCGCACGTTCATCGACGAGCGCACCGGGCTGCTGACCACCACCACTGCCGGCAACGAACCCATCGACGAGGGTATGTCAATCTATGACCTGTACGTGGACCGTGCCAAGCGCATGGGCGACGATCCGCTCTATACCTATCGTTCCGGCGACTCGTGGGAGACGAAAAGCGCGAACGAGTTCCTTGCGGATGTGCGCGCCGTGGCCAAAGGCCTCATGCATTACGGTCTGGGCAAGGGAGATGCGGTGGCGTTCATGAGCCGCACATCCTACGACTGGGATGTGGTCGATGCCGCCGTCATGGCGTGCGGCGGCGTGCTTGCCACCATCTACGAAACCGACTCGGCCGAGCAGATTCGCAATATCGTCAACAACTCCGACGCCCGTCTGCTCATCGTTGAAACGCGTGCCATGCAAGAGTCCGCAGACGGCACCGTGGAGGACTGCCCGAGTTTGGAGAAGGTGTACTGCCTGGAGATGGGCGCACTCGATGAGCTCAAGGCTTATGGCACATCCATTGACGACACGACGCTCGACGAGCGCATCGATTCGATCAGGAAGACTGACCTGTGCTCCATCGTCTACACGTCAGGTTCCACAGCCGCTCCCAAGGGCGTGGAGATGACACACGAACACTACTGCACCACCGCTCTCAACCTGCGTGACTACATGCCACGCCTGTTGCATCAGCGAGACAAGTCCGTGCTGCTCTTCCTCCCCCAAGCGCATACATTCGCCAGAGCCGTCAACTACATCGTCGTGGCCAGCGATCTGCACATCTACATATCCCAGGGCACCAAAACGCTGTTGAATGACCTGCAGGTGGCACGCCCCAGCGTCACCATCCTGGTGCCACGCGTGCTGGAGAAGGTCTACAACGCCGCTTCTCAAAAGGCCGGCAACGGCTTGAAGGGGCGCACATTCGCCGCAGCGGTCTCTACAGCGCAGCGCTACATGGCCGAGCAGCAGACCGGCACCATCAGTTTCACCACCCGGGCGAAGCGCAAAACCTATGATCCGTTGGTCTACAAGTCACTGCGCGAAGTGCTGGGCGGTCGTGCCGAATGGTTCGTCACCGGTGGCGCCCCGCTCGACCCTGAGCTTATCGCCTTCTTCCGTGGCGCCGACATTCCGGCCTATGAGGGATATGGTCTGACGGAGACCACCGCACCATGCGCGTTCAACCCTAAGGGAACGCCGTTCCATGCCGGTTCAGTCGGCATACCCTACCCCGGCTTCTCCATTCGTCTGGCCGCTGACGGCGAGGTGCAGATCAAAGGCACCTGCGTGTTCAACCGGTACCACAAGAACGATGAGGCCACCGAGTTGGCGTTCACGGACGACGGCTGGTACACCACCGGAGACCTGGGGCAAATAGATGAGAACGGGTTCCTGTACATCACCGGGCGCAAGAAGGATCTCATCATCACCGCAGGCGGCAAGAATATGGCCCCCGGCCCGGTCGAAGAGATTATCCAGCGATGCGATTTGGTCTCGCAGGCATTGGTGTTGGGAGACAAGCGTCCCTTTATCTCCGCTCTCATCACGCTGAACGAGGATGCCGTTCGCTCCTGGCTTGACGTGCAGCGTCTCGACCGCAATATGCCGATGGAGGAGGTCGCCACCAACGCGGTGGTGCGTGCCGAAATTCAAAAGTATGTGGATCAGGCCAACGAGGGGGTCTCCCGAGCCGAGTCGGTGCGTAAGTTCATCATCCTTCCCGAGGAGTTCAGCCAGGAGAACGGCCTGCTTACCGGATCGATGAAGGTCAAGCGTTCCGCAGTCATCGAGCGTTACACCAACGTGCTGAACACGCAGATGTACACCTCGCGCAAGTAGTCCCAGACAACGCACAGCGGAATCAATACAGGCGGTGCCCCGACTTACCTATGGTAACTTACCTATGGTCGTGGGCACCGCCTGTTGCGTATGTTTATGGTTTGTTCCCTTCACAAACCGATTCGTTCCTAGAACCCGAGTCGCTCAAGCTGCTTGGGGTCGGACTGCCAGCCTTTGGCCACTTTGACATGTAGGTCAAGCTTGGCTTTCTGCCCTACAATGCGGTTGATGGGAGTGCGCAGGCGCTTCTTGACCTGCACCAGGTGCTCGGCCTTGTGCCCGATGATGATGGGTTTTTGCGAGTCACGCTCAACGTACACCGAAACCAGTACGCGTGCTTTGCCGTCAGCGGTCTGCGGGTCATCGCTTTGCCCGGGGCGTTCGATGGAATCCACCACCACAGCCAAGGAATGAGGCAGCTCATCGTCCAGCTCCTCAAGGAACGCGCCACGAATCAACTCGGCGATGGTGTCTTCCGGAGCTTCCTCGCTCACCTGGTTTTCAGGGTACATTTGCGGACCTTCAGGCATGTTGTCGATGAGCACAGATTTGACTTCGTCCACATTGTCTTTCTCGAGCGCACTCACCGGCACGATGTCAGAGAAATCAGCGAACTGGGTGATCTCCATAAGCTTGGCCATCAGCTCTTTGTGGCTCAGTTCGTCGATTTTGGTCACCACTGCCACGAGCGGTACCTTCCACTCGAACGTTCCGTCGTCACGCTTACGGGCGAATGACTGGCGCAAACGGCTGAGGATGCGCTTGTCTCCCGGCCCGATCTCCTGATCTGCGGGGAGCAGGAACGCGATTTCGTCCACGTCGGAGAGCGATTCATCCACGATATCGTTGAGACGCTGACCAAGCAACGTACGTGGACGGTGAATGCCTGGAGTGTCCACCAACACCAGCTGAGCATCCTGCTGCGTCAGGATGCCGCGGATGGCCTTACGTGTGGTTTCCGGGCGCGAGGAGGCAATGGCGATCTGCGTGCCGATAAGCGCGTTGATGAGTGTGGACTTGCCTACGTTGGGGCGGCCTACCACGGCGACGAACCCGGAACGGTAGGGTCGCTCACCCTCCCGGCTTGGGGCAGTCGCGGAATGGTTTGATGGTGTTACGTCTTGCACGATGTTCCTTTACTTGGGGTACTGCTGATAAGAATGATTGCTGATGCTTTGACTGTAGATAGAGGTGCTGCTGCGCCTAGTCCTCATGCATACCGCTGTCATGCTCCGGCTCTTCGCCGCTGTCCGGCGGTTCAGCGCTTTGGTGTTCCGGCTCGACAACAATGGTGGATACTTTTTTGCGCCGTCCTGCCGAATCGACAGCGGTCAGCTTCAGTCCATGAGTGCATGCGCTCATGCCTACAATGGGCACACGGCCAAGCAGTTTGGTGAGCAGCCCATAGACGGTGTCCACGTCATCCTCGTCAATGCTGACTTCAAAAATCGATTCCAGATCCGTAATGGGCGCTCGTGCCGGCATACGCCATGTGCGCGCACCTACCTGCTCTGGATTCTGCCGCTGGGTATGGTCGTGCTCGTCTTCCAGCTCGCCCACAATCTGCTCGATGGCATCCTCGATGGTCACCATGCCGGCGATGCCGCCGTACTCGTCAGCCACCACAGCCACATGCTGGCGGGTGCGCTGCATCTCGTGGAACAAATCGTCCACAGGTTTGGATTCAGGCACCAGCGTGGGGTCTCGCACAATGGAGCTGACCGGCCGTTCCGTCGCCGAAGCGTTGAAAGCCACGGCCCTCACCGCATCCTTGAGATATGCCACGCCTTTGAGATCGTCGATGTCTTCTCCGATCACAGGAATGCGAGAATACCCGGAACGAGAGCACAGTTGGAGGAAGCCGCCCAAAGTTTCATCTTGGCCGGCACAGATCATATCGGTGCGCGGCACCATGATCTCACGGGTGAGTGTCTCACTCAACGTCAGCACATTGCCCAACATTTCCCCGACCTCAGGGTCGAAGTCTCCCGTCTCCACCAGTTGTTCGACCATCATGCGGCTCTGCTCACGCTGCAGACGCTCCAGCTGTTCGTCAGCAGAGAGTTCCGCACCGTGCCGTTCGCGCCCTTCTTTGCCTATTTCTCGGGCGAACGGAGTCAGTGCCGTGCATACCGTCAGCAGACGAGCCGAGGCGAGCATGGTATCGACCGGCCGCAACAGCCCGGGTGAATGCCGGCGAACCAGCACCGAAATCAGGGCCACAAGCACGGTGAAGACAAGGCCGACAATCAGAGTTGCCCATACCGGAGCGTCTAGCAAGGAGGCGATGACGGCAACAATGACGCCGCTCATCACGTTGCAGCATATGCGGAAGAACGCGCATGAGCTCGCGGTGCCTGAGCGGTCGGCGACCAGTCGCTGCACGCGGTGAATGCGATCGATCTTCTTGTGCTGCGCGAGTTTGCCCATCTCGCTGTCGGTCTGCACCTGCAGAATCCTGTTGTTCAGACTCGAGCGGGTCACACGGGTCACCGCAAACTCGTTCGACGCCATGCGTAGCGACAGCCATACCAGCAGTATCACCACAACGGACAGCACCGCCACCTCTATCATGGTCGTCACGCTCATGAGCGGTCCGCCCCCTTGTGCAAGGCATGATCTCCGTCTGTATGTTCGTCATCCCACTGGCTCAGCAGATCTTTGGACCCAGCAGGAAGTGAGGCTACCTCCAGCGGTTCGCTGCGCACCGCAATGAACGTGAGCAGCAGTTGGCGCTGCAGACCGAACATCTGCCGCTCCTCTTCAGGTGTGGCATGATCGTATCCGAGTAAGTGAAGCACGCCGTGAATGGTAAGGAGCATCATCTCCTCCATGACGGTGTGGCCTGCGGCCAAAGCCTGCTGTGCCGCCACCCACGGGCAGATCACGATGTCTCCAAGCACCCCTTCCATCACGTCGTTCCCGTTGCCGGGGCGCAACTCGTCCATGGGGAAGCTCATCACGTCGGTAGGGCCTTCAAGCTGCATCCAGCGCATGTGCAGCTGGGCAATCGGATCCGGGTCGACAAACAGAACCGTCAGGTCGGACTCCACACTCACCCGCATTTGGCTCATCACCCACAACCCCAACTCGGAGAATATCTTGGGGTTGATGTCCCACACAGTTTCGTTGGTGACTTCCACACTCATTGACGCGCCTCCCGCGCTTTGCTATGACGCCCTGCAGCACGGTTGCGCTGAGCAGCACGCTCATCGTAGGCTTCGACGATACGGCCAACCAGTTCGTGACGCACCACATCCCCGGCACCCAAATGAGCAAAAGCGATGTCGTCGATGCCACCGAGGATATGTTCGATGGTGGCCAGGCCAGAATGAGGCACTTGCAAATCCACTTGGGTCACGTCTCCGGTAATCACCATTTTCGTGTTGAAACCCAAACGCGTGAGGAACATCTTCATCTGCTGTTCGGTGGTGTTCTGCGCCTCGTCAAGGATAACGAATGCGTCGTTGAGCGTACGTCCACGCATGTAGGCCAGCGGCGCGACCTCGATGGTGCCGTCAACCATGTAGCGGTGCAGTTGCGCTGCACCGAGCATGTCGGAGAGTGCGTCATACAGCGGTCGCAGGTACGGATCGACTTTGTCGTTGAGCGTGCCCGGCAAAAAGCCAAGGCTCTCCCCCGCCTCCACTGCAGGCCGGGTGAGAATGATGCGACTGACCAGACCATCCTCGAATGCCCGCACTGCCTTGGCAACTGCCAAATAGGTTTTGCCGGTTCCTGCCGGTCCGATGGCAAACGTGATGGTGTGTTCCTCTATGGCACCCACGTAAGCCACTTGACCGGCTGTTTTGGCACGCACCGGTTCACCGGCCGCGACTGTGATGACGCCGGGTACACGAGACCGCCGGCGTTCTGCTCTGGAGCGTGCAGACTGCACATCCTCGTCTGTATTTTCATAAGGACCAGAGAACTGCCTGTGGCGTGCAGCAGACCGCGCACTATGTTGCGGTTGCCTGCCGGACAGCGATTCCCGACCAGTGGCATATTCGTGCTCGTCCGGCATCTCCCGCCCGGGGTGACGTATTGCCTGGCGGTCCAGCGCCCGTCTGACGGAATCCGCTTCCACCGGTGCGCTGTGTGCGGCCTCGATGATGTCTTGGATTATGCCTGCAGCCTGGCCGGCCTGCGCGTCATCGCGGGCTGAATACGCCTGCACTTCAATGCGATTGCCACGCACCAGAATGTCGACCTGTGGGAAGTTCTTCTCAACTTCAGCCAGCACACTATCCCCTGGTCCCAAGGCCGCCACAGGGTTAAGTTCTTCTGGAATGGTGATGACTCGTTTCGTTACCGCCACTGCTCTCCTACTCGTCCAACGTCTCGCCGGTCAACACGTGAGCATGCACGTGGAATACGGTCTGGCCGGCGTCTTCACCAGTATTGAAGATCAACCGGTAGGCACCGTGGAAATGCTCGTCGGCTATGTCCTGCGCCACTTCGATGATGTGTGCCAGAAGAGCGGGGTCTGCCTTTGCCAATTCAGCGACGTTGGCGTAATGCTGTTTCGGCACCACCAGAGCATGCACTTTGGCTTTAGGATTCAGGTCGGCGAAGGCATAGGTGGTGTCGTCCTCACGGATGCGCGTGCTAGGCACTTCTCCCGACACGATCTTGCAGAACAGGCAATCGTCACTCATAGTGCTCCTTAAACGGCCTGCGCCAAGGCGCCGACACACAGTTTTCCCACAGTTTGCTATATGTCTCTATGGTATTGCGGCTCCCCGATAATCCTCGGGCAGCTCAAGCAAACCGTCCCAACGCCCGGGCCAACAGCGAGAGCGCCACCGGGCCTGCAGTGGAGGCACGCATGATATTGGATCCCAGCACGCAGACCATGGCACCTGCATCGGCGAACATCTCCGCCTCTTTCTCGCTGACACCGCCTTCCGGCCCCACCACCACACTCACGGTGCGCGGTTTGCCGTCAGACAGGCAACGCTGCTCCATCTGCTCAACCCGACTCTCCACCCCATTCCAGGTTGAGGTGGCATCTTGATGAAGCACGACCACTAAGTCCCCGTGCACACAAGCGCGGCGGCACATCGCCACAATCTCTTTGCTGGGCACGCACTCACCGAGTTCCGGCTCCCATGAACGGCGAGACTGCTCCGTCGCCGCAACAAGCGTCTGACGCCATTTCCTATCGGTACGCCCGGGCTTCCATTTGGCTATGGAACGGTCGGCCTGCCAAGGCACCACTTCGTCCACACCAATCTGTGTGGCCATATCGATGGCTTGTTCGTCGTGTCCGGTTTTGGCCAGCGCCTGCACCAGACGCAGACGCGTCATGGGACGCTCGTCGGTGGTAAAACCAACCACTTGCGCCAGTCCTTCCTGTGCATCCACGATGCTTGCCTCAATGCGCAACCCTTTGCCATCGCTGAGTTGCAGGGTATCGCCCTCGCTCAAACGCATGGCAGCGATGGCGTGACGTTTCACGTCCGCAGGAAGCTTCACCGTCCACCCCTCTCGCAACTCATCGCGAGTGATGGGAGTATCGTCATGGTCAGTGTCGATAACGAAGAGAGGTGCGGTCATAAGTCCTCAGCCTATCCGCTTCCCTTGTCCGCGCGACACACCGGTATGGTCAAAACGCAACCCATGGTGTATAGTTTCTTCTGTTGCTTTTCAACGACACCTGCCCAGGTGGCGGAATGGTAGACGCGCAAGCTTGAGGTGCTTGTGCCTAATTTTACGGGCGTACGGGTTCAACTCCCGTCCTGGGCACCACATCACCCTTGAGATTTCTCAAGGGTTTTTGTTTATCCTGTCATTACCGAAGAAGGCCTGTATGCGTTTCATCACCATCGATTCCGTCAACGACGAACGCGTGGCAGCATACACCAGCCTTACCGAGCTGCAACTGCGTAACCGGCTGGAACCGGAAAAGGGCTTGTTCATCGCCGAGTCCCCCAAAGTAATAGAGCGGGCCATCGCTGCGGGGCGGGAACCGATATCACTGCTGGTGGAGCGCACTTGGATCGACGGCATGAGCGACATGTTCGCGCGCATCGAGGAACGTTGGGGCCAGGACGTGCCGGTGTATGTCGCTTCCCCTGAACTGTTGCACAGTCTGACCGGATATCCGCTGCACCGTGGAGCGATGGCTGCGATGCGTCGTTGGCCGCTGCCGAGCGTGGAAGAGATATGCCGGGATGCGCGCCGAGTGGCGGTGATGGAGAACATCGTAGACCATACCAACGTAGGTGCACTCATGCGCTCGGCTGCGGCACTTGACGTGGATGCCGTGCTCGTCTCCCCCTCATGTGGCGACCCGCTGTATCGCCGTGCCGCACGCGTTTCCATGGGCACGGTATTCCAAGTGCCATGGACGCGGCTGGTGCCTCCCAAGCCCTTCACCCATGAGGACGAGAACCGATGGTGGCCCAAAGAAGGACTGCGGCAACTGCACGACTTGGGCTTCACCACGGTGGCAATGGCGTTGCGCGACGACTCGGTAAGCCTGGACGAGCTCACCCGCAGACTCAACAACAACGAGAACGAGCCTGACCATATTGCCAAACTCGCTCTCATTTTCGGCACCGAAGGCGATGGACTCAACCCTCGCACCATAGCCGGTGCCGATCTGACGGTGCGCATCCCGATGAGCCACAATGTGGACAGCCTGAACGTAGCCGCATCCAGCGCGGTGGCTTTCTACGCCACGCGCATGCCACAACAGTGATTATTCGCGCAGAATCAGCAACTTTTACATACTAGTACTTCGGCATGTTGTCGAAGTTGAAACCGATGGCAGCCAGCTGTTCTCGACCTTCCGGGCGAATCTTATCGATGCTCCACTGCGGCTGCCACGTCCAATCGATGCGGAACTCCTCCACCAGACCAGCCAATACGCTGGCGCACTGATCTTCGATGAGCTCAGTCAGCGGGCATGCTGGAGTAGTCAGCGTCATGGTGATGATGGCTCGATTCTGGCTGTCAATCTCAATGCCGTACACCAAGCCCAAATCCACCACATCAATACCCAGTTCAGGATCAATCACCTGATGCAGAGCCTCGCGCACATCGGCGGCAGTCGCCTGCCCGATGCTGTCCACTGCAATGAGAGGGATATCAGCCTGGCTTTCAGCACTATTATCCGTGGCCGTACCCGCATCCGCACGAACGGAAGTGCTGTCATCCAACAGTGCCGCACCACCATCTTGAGCATCGCGACCAGCCTCATGCGACTCAGCGCGGTCTACCGACTCCGCTCGCTGTTCGGCTGCCTGCGCGATGGAATTGACCGATTGAGGCGAGGCCACTGCCTGACGCGCCGCATCCTCGTCCCCTAGCGCTGCGCTGGCGGACGCAAGAATTGACGACTGCGGTTCGGGCACCAGATTGCTTGTATCACTCATATTCCATCTTCCCTCTATATATTCCTACATACTATGCGATATATGCATATCAAAGCATTATTGTGCACGAGGTGCGCTGTCAGCGTCCGCAAGTGCCTTGGCCAGCGCATCCTTTAAACCGGCCCAACCCAACAGCGCGCACTTGATGCGCATCGGATACTTTGAAACACCTTGGAACACTACTGCATCTCCCAGAGCTTCCTCCTGTGTTTCATCGTCAAGGCCGGCGCCACGCGAGTTCATAAGCGTTTGGAACGCAGATTCCAACTCCATCGCCTCGTCCACGGTTTTACCGTCCACGAGATCGACCATCACCGAGAGGCTGGCTTGCGAGATGGAACATCCGCTGCCATCCCAAACCAGCCGCTCAATGCGCCGTGGCTCACTGCGAGACACCTCCACATGCACTGTGACCTGATCACCGCAGGTAGGGTTGAACTGGTGCGACTCCCCTGGCGTGCAATACTCGTGCGTGGCACGCACCGTGGTATCTGCTGCCGAAGTAGCACTGTCCGGCTCATGGGTCAAGTCCGCTGCAAAATGTTCACGACCATGAGGATGTTTCGACGCATCAAGAATGACTTCCTGATACATCTGCTCAAGCTCACTGCCGCTCATACCAAAGTCTTCCATACCTACACCTTAAAGAACGCGCGGACTTTGCCCACTGTCTCCACCAGGGCGCGCGCCTCGTCGAGCGTAGTGTACACGCCGGTCGAAGCACGGTTCGAAGCGTAGACACCGAAGTGACGATGCACCGGTTGGGCGCAATGATGCCCTACCCGAATCGCAATGCCTTGCGCATCCACAAACTGCCCCACATCATGCGGGTGCACTCCGTCCAAGTCGAACGCCACCGTACCGATACGGCGCTCATTGCATGTCGGTCCCAGCACACGAACCCCTTCGATGTCTGCAAGTTTCAACAATTCTGCGGTAATGGCGTGCTCGTGCTCCTCTACGTTGCTCATACCGATCTCACGCAGCCAGTCAGCCGCAACACCTGCAGCGACCACTTGAGCCACCGGCTGGGTTCCGGCTTCAAATTTGGCAGGAGGCGCCATATATTGCGCCGGCTGATCCATCCAAGCCAGTTCTACCATCGAACCGCCAAAGCTGGCCGGAGGTAACGCCTCAAGAAGCTCGCGTTTGCCATAGAGGAAGCCGACACCAGTGGGACCATACATCTTGTGTGCACTCCACGCGGCGAAGTCAACATCTAGCTGATGGAAATCCACCGCCATGTGTGGCACAGATTGGCATGCATCGAGCACTACCAAAGCCCCTACTTCGTGGGCACGACGCACGATGGGTGCCAGATCGGTAATGGCACCGGTCACGTTGCTCACCTGCGTGACCGCCACCACTTTGGTGCGTTCAGTAATCACTTCATCGGCACTGCCGGCAAGAATGCGCCCGTCGTCGCTTAGCTCGAACCATTTCAACATGGCACCAGTGCGCGCAGCCAGCTCTTGGAATGGCAGCAGTACCGAATGGTGCTCTGCCTTGGAGACTACAATCTCGTCTCCTGGCCCCAAAGCGAAACGCTGAGCGGCCGCTCCCCCGCGACCTTGCGATGCATTGCCGAAGGCGGTGGCCAAGAGGTTCAAACCGGCAGTAGCTCCGGCGGTAACCACGATTTCTTCTTCACCTTCGCGGCTTTGAGCTCCCACCAGTCGAGCCACTTTGCCGCGCG
The DNA here is from genome assembly GCF_058107325.1 of Bifidobacterium sp. ESL1133. NCBI lineage: Bacteria > Bacillati > Actinomycetota > Actinomycetes > Bifidobacteriales > Bifidobacteriaceae > Bifidobacterium > Bifidobacterium sp. ESL1133. The sequence continues at coordinate 459,568 of NZ_JBYLUI010000001.1, forward strand.
CTTCCTCGAACGCTACCGTGCTCTGCGCTGCCAGTTCGTGGGCGCCGCGATGCACACCGGCGTTGATGGTCTCATAGAATCGTGTTTCCGCATCGATCACACATTGTGGTTTCTGCGCTGTGGCTGCAGAGTCGAGGTAGACCAGAGGGTGGCCATGAATTTCTTGGTTCAGTATCGGAAACTGAGCGCGGATCGTTTCAGTATCAAGCATCCCAACGTCCCTTTCATCTGCCGTTTCCTGCCATTTGTGCCGCATATGTGTGGTCGGCATATAGCTACCACACTAGCAAACATCACCGATGCTAATGATATGCAAGAAAACGAATATCTACATGTATATCGTGTATCGGTGATGTATTTGCCTGTTCTGTTACTCGCGTTCAATCACACGCTGAGCATCATGCCAAAGCGGATTCCGAGTCCGAACCTTCCGGCAGATACTGGTCATATCCGGATTCTTCCAGCTCATCGGCCAGCTCGGGGCCGCCGGTCTTCACAAACTTGCCACCGGCGAACACGTGCACGATATCAGGCTTGATGTACTTGAGAATGCGCGTATAGTGCGTCACCATCAAAATACCCAAACCGGTGTTCTCCTTGGCACGGTTCACGCCTTCGGAGACGATGCGCAACGCATCGACGTCAAGACCGGAATCAGTCTCATCCATGATGGCGAACTTGGGTTTGAGCAGCTCAAGCTGCAGCACTTCGGCGCGCTTCTTCTCACCGCCCGAGAAGCCCTCGTTCACGGAACGCGAGGCAAATTTGGGATCCATGCGCAGCTTCTTCATCGCTTCACTCAGCTCCTTGCCCCAAGTGCGCAACTCAGGAGCCTGCCCATCGACCTCAGTCTTGGCGGTACGCAGGAAGTTCGTCATCGAGACGCCCGGCACCTCGACGGGGTACTGCATAGCCAAGAAAAGACCCTTCTTGGCACGCTCGTCCACAGTCATCTTGAGCAAGTCCTCGCCGTCGAGGAGTACCTCGCCGGAATCCACGAAATACTTGGGGTGGCCTGCGATGGTGTACGCCAACGTGGACTTGCCGGAACCGTTGGGTCCCATGATGGCGTGAGTCTCATTCGAATTCACCGTCAAGTTGGCACCTTTGAGAATCTGCTTGCGCCCTTCTTTGGTTTCCACCGAGGCGTACAGGTCTTTGATCTCCAATGTCGACATAGTTACTTCTCCTCCAATACGGCCTGCATTTGCGCGGACTCACCACGGGCCAGACGACGGTCAATCACGTTCATAAGATGTTCGGAAATAGCTGGGATACCAATCTGCTCCACCAGTTCACCAAAGAAACCACGCACCACCAGTTTGCGCGCATCCACCTCGGATACGCCACGGGACTGCAGGTAGAACAGCTGTTCGTCGTCGAAACGACCGACCGAGCTGGCATGACCGGCACCGACGATATCACCGTTTTCAATCTCCAGATTCGGTTCGGAATCGGCGATGGCGCCGTGCGTGAGCACCAGATTGCGGTTGAGCTCGTAGGAGTCCGTGCCTGGCGCTGTCGGTTCGATGAGCGCGTTGCCCACCCAAGTGGAGTGCGCGCCCTCACCGTCGAGCGCACCCTTGTACACCACGCGGGACTTGCAGTCGGGATGGTTGTGCACCACCATGGTGCGGTGCTCGATATGCTCGCCCGGATCCACGAAGTAGATGCCGAGCATGTTCAGATCGCCCTGCTCTCCGCCGAAGTCCTGATCCATACGAATACGCACCACATCGCCGCCAAGTGTGACCACGGAGTGACGCAGTGTGGCGCCTGCACCCACATGGATGCGATGGTTGCCGACTTGTTTGGAACCTTTGTCCCATTCCTGAACGAAGGTGGTCGAGACCTTGGAGTTCTGCCCCGTCTCGATTTCCACACCTTCTGCCAGGCGAGCCTTGCCTTGATGCTCCACCACGATATCGGCGGTGCAGCCGTCGTCGACCTTAAGCACCAAGTGCAGAGAATCCAAATCGAGTCCTGCACCATTGACTTTGACCAGTACCGGCTGGGTCAGGTCAGCGGTAACGTGCACAAGTGTGGACTCAGTGCCGACGTTCCACTCCACAGCAGAGACGCGGTCGTTGGGTTTCATCACCGTTCCTGAAGGAGCGGTGGCGCGCGCAATACGTTCCACACGTACCACAGTCTCGTCAAGAGCGGTACCGTCGATGTTGGAGACACTCACCTCGGTTTCGGAACTTGGTTGGAACACGTCGAAGAATTCTTCGAGACGTTCCACAGGGGTGTAGCGCCAGTCTTCCTGACGACGAGTGGGAACCGCAAATGCGTCAACGCTGAACGAGCGTGGCGCGCGGTCAGCGCTGGACGGCATGGCCGCAGGCACCGCATACGGGTCGTTGGGGTCCGCCACTGGAATGTTGATTTCTGTTGTATCTGCCATCGAATCAGCCCACCGATCCTTCCATCTGTAGCTCGACAAGTCTATTGAGTTCCAAGGCGTATTCCATCGGCAGCTCGCGGCTAATGGGCTCCACAAACCCGCGCACAATCATGCCCATGGCCTCCTCCTGCGCCAGACCTCGGCTCATCAGGTAGAAGAGCTGGTCTTCGGAGACCTTGGAGACCGTGGCCTCGTGGGCCATGGAGACGTCGTCCTCGCGTACATCCACATGCGGATAGGTGTCGGAACGGGAATAGTCATCCACCAGCAGTGCGTCGCACACCACCGAGGAACTTGAATCGTAGGCACCATCAACCACCTTCACCAAGCCGCGGTAAGCCGCTCGCCCGCCTGCGCGAGAGATGGACTTCGACACGATGGTGGAGCTGGTGTGAGGGGCCAGGTGAATCATCTTGGCACCGGTGTCTTGGTATTGCCCTTCACCTGCAAAGCCCAAGGAGAGCGTTTCCGCTTTGGCATACGGCTCAGCCAAGATGCACGCCGGGTATTTCATGGTAGCCTTGGAACCGATGTTGCCGTCCACCCATTCCATGGTGCCGCCCTCCTTGACGTAGGAGCGCTGGGTGACTAGGTTGTAGACGTTGTTCGACCAATTCTGCACGGTAGTGTAGCGCACGCGGGCATGCTTTTCGACAACGATTTCCACGTTGGCCGCATGCAGCGAGTCAGTGGCGTAGATGGGTGCGGTGCAGCCTTCCACATAGTGCACGTACGAGCCTTCGTCAGCGATGATGAGCGTGCGCTCGAACTGCCCCATGTTGGGTGTGTTGATGCGGAAGTACGCCTGCAACGGAATCTCGACGTGTACTCCCTTGGGAACATACACGAACGAACCGCCTGACCATGCCGCTGTGTTCAGTGCGGCGAACTTGTTGTCGTCCGGCGGGATGACAGTCGCGAAGTATTTCTTGACCAATTCGGGATACTCGCGCACTGCGGTGTCGGTGTCCACAAAGATGACGCCTTGCTTGGCCAGATCATCCTGAATGGAATTGTAAATCACTTCGGACTCGTACTGTGCTGCCACGCCGGAAACGAGCCGGTTCTTCTCTGCGTCGGGGATGCCAAGCTTGTCGTAGGTGTTGCGGATGTCATCGGGCAGATCATCCCACGTGGCGGCCTGCTTGTCAACCGGCTTGACGTAATACTTGAAGTCGTCAGCGTTGAAATCGGTCAGATCCACACCCCACTGGGGCATCGGCTTCTCCAAGAAGGCACGGTAACCCTGCAACCGATAGTCGAGCATCCACTCCGGCTCGTTCTTATCGGCGGAAATGGCGCGAATCACATCCTCATCGATGCCCTTTTTTGCCGCCTCGCCTGCAGCATCGGAGTCATGCCAGCCGTAGTTGTAATCTCCGAACTGGTCGATGATCTCGTCATCCTGTTTGATTTTATCCTCGTTGACGCGTTCTCGATCGGCCACATACTGGCTCATCTCCGCATCGGACGCGGTACCTGGGGCTGTCTGTTGTGTCACCTCGCGGCGCCTCCCCTCCATTGATTGAACATAGAATTCACGCCCTAATCTATCAGAAGCAGAGGGGAAGCGCCAAAGTGGTGAGCGCCCTGTCAGCGAAAAGTAACATACATCACGTTTTGCATGTTACTTTTCACAAACACAACTCACTGCATCACGCGTTCTCGCGAGCTGCCTGATGGTCGAGCGCCGCCTTGACAAGACCCTTGAAGAGCGGATGCGGCTTGGTGGGACGGGACTTGAACTCGGGATGTGCTTGGGTACCCACATAGAAGGGATGCACGTCCTGAGGCAGCTCGACGAATTCGGTAAGCTCACCATCCGGGCTCTGTCCACTGATTACCAGACCGGCTTCGCGCAGACGATCCTTGTAAGCCACGTTCACCTCGTAGCGGTGGCGATGACGCTCGGTAACGTCGGTGCGTCCGTACAGCTGTGCAACCAGTGAGCCTTCCTCAAGCGTCGCCGGGTAGGAGCCCAAGCGCATGGTGTGCCCCATGTCGCCGTTGGCAAGGATGTCCTTCTGCTCTTCCATGGTGGCGATGACCGGATTCTTGCAGTCTGTTTCGAACTCAGAAGAACCAGCATCCTCAAGGTGCAGCACATCGCGCGCATATTCGATGACAATGGATTGCAATCCCAAGCACAGGCCAAGTGCCGGCAGCTTGTGCTCACGCGCATACCGCAGGGCGCCAATCTTGCCTTCGATGCCTCGAATACCGAATCCGCCGGGGATGACGATACCGTCCATCTCACGCAGTTCCGCTTCGGCGCCGGCTTCGCTCTCACACAGGTCGGCAGCCACCAGTTTGACATTAACCTTGGCCCAGTTGCCGAAACCGCCGGCCTTCACCGCCTCGATCACCGACAGGTAAGCATCGGGCAGATCGATGTACTTGCCCACCACAGCGATGTTCACCTCATGCTTGGGGTGGTGCACGCGCTCCAGCAAATCGTCCCATTCTGCCCAATCCACGTCGTGGAAGGCCAGCTTGAGTTTACGGACCACATATGTGTCGAGCCCTTCATTGAACAGGATCTTCGGCACGTCGTAGATGGAGTCCGCATCCACGCAGTTGACGACGCCCTCAGCGTCCACGTCGCACATCAGCGCGATTTTGTCTTTGATGGAATCCGCCAACGGCCTGTCGCTACGCAGCACCAGTGCGTCGGGTGTGATGCCGAGCTGGCGCAAGCTCATCACCGAATGCTGGGTGGGCTTGGTTTTCAGTTCGTGAGCCGCCGGCAGGTACGGCACCAGGGAGACATGCACGAACATGCAGTTCTCAGGCCCCAGTTCGCGGCGCACCTCACGTGCGGCTTCCATGAAGGGCTGTGATTCGATGTCTCCGACGGTACCGCCGATTTCGGTGATGATGACGTCGACGTCAGGGCCTGCCTGCGCACGCATGCGGCTCTTGATCTCGTTGGTGACGTGCGGAATCACCTGCACGCACTGGCCGAGATACTTGCCGGCGCGCTCTTTTTCAAGCACCGACTGATAGATCTGGCCGGTAGTGACATTGGCCTTCTGGGACAGGAACACATCGAGGAAACGCTCGTAGTGGCCGATGTCCAGATCGGTCTCAGCACCATCTTCGGTGACGTAGACCTCACCATGCTGGAAGGGGTTCATCGTTCCTGGATCCACATTGATATAGGGATCGAGCTTTTGCTGCAGAACGTGGATGCCTCGGCTGCGCAGCAGGCGTCCGAGCGAGGAAGCCGTCAGACCTTTACCTAAGGATGAAACGACGCCACCAGTGACAAAAATGTGCTTGGTTACATGGGCTTTGGGATTATCGTGATTGCTACTTGCCATGGGACTCCAATTTATCATGTCTCTACGACTCGGCGTTTCGCTCTGAGCCGTCCGCCATGAGGTGCGCCACTGCCTCAAGAGCGAGATAGTACCCGAAGAAGCCCATACCGGTTATGGTTCCTGTGGCCACGGGGCTGATCACACTGTGCTTGCGGAACGTGTCACGGGCCGAAGGGTTGGAGATATGCACTTCCATCAGCGGCAGGCCTGCGTCGGTGACCATGTGCGCCGCGTCCGCCAAACCGTAGCTGTAATGGGTGAATGCCGCCGGGTTCATGACCACCGGCGTGCCCTCATCCACTGCCTGGTGCATCCACCCGATGACTTCAGCTTCGTCATCAGACTGGCGCACTTCCACGTCCAGACCGAACGTGCGCCCCCACTCCCCGCAGTCGCGGCGTAAGGTGTCCAGATTTTGATCGCCGTAAATATCCGGCTCGCGTACACCGAGACGACCTAGATTAGGGCCATTAACTACTATTACTCTTTGCATATATACACCTCTTATGGACGGATGCGACGGAATGCTTCTTCAAGAATGTCTTCGGGGGGACCTTCGACAACCATGGGATCGCCAAGACCCCGCAGCACCACAAACCGAAGCGTATTGCCCCGAGTTTTCTTATCGCGATGCATGAGCTTGAGCACGCGGTTCCATGAACCGCCGCCCCACTGCACCGGCAGTCCCAAAGATTGCAGAAGGTTTCGGTGCAGCGCCACCTCATCCTCATCCAGATAGCCGAGCAGACCTGAGAGTTCGGCGGCGAATACGCAACCGACCGCCACAGCATTGCCATGACGCCAACGGAAGTGCTCGATTTGCTCGATGGCATGGCCCAACGTGTGCCCGTAGTTGAGGAATTCGCGTAGTCCCGCCTCTCGCAGATCGCTGGAGACATGATGTGCTTTCACTCTCACTGTGCGCTCGATCAGCTCCCCAACCACGGGTTCAAGCGACGAGCCCAAGAACGACGCACCGTCAAAACCTCGCAGTTCAGCGGCATGGTCCTCGAGAATGTTAAGAATCTCACCATCGCGAATAAAGCCCGACTTGGCCACTTCCCCGAGCCCCTCGGTAAAAATATCCGCAGGCAGGGTCTGCAGTGTGCGAGTGTCCGCCAGCACAGCGGCCGGCGTATAGAACGAACCTACCAGGTTCTTGCCTTCCGCGGTGTTGATGCCGGTTTTACCGCCTGTTGACGCATCTACCATGGCCAGCAGCGACGTGGGACAGTTCACGTAACGGATGCCGCGCATCCACGTGGCGGCGATGAATCCAGCCACATCGGTGGCCGCTCCCCCGCCAAGCCCCACGATGGCATCGGAACGAGTAAAGCCGGTAGACCCCAGGCGCTGCCACACACCGGATGCCACATCTATGGTTTTGCCTTCCTCGGCATCGGGAATGACGATGTCACTCACCTCGTACCCGGCCCGACGCAAGGCAGTACGCGCCTGATCGCTGTGCCGCCCCACACTTGCCGTATGAATCAACGCCACTCGCAAGGCCTTCTGCCCCACTGCGTCAGCCAGTGCGTTCATTGCACCCTCGCCAATGCTCACATCATATGGCTCAATGCCTGCACCGTCGACGTGTACCATTCGTGTCTCTATCATGTTCTTCAACTTTCTCGCAGCGCCTCTCGGCGTGGAACCGTGCGTGCGGACGGTACAATTAGCGATCGCTCGGAACACCGGGTCGCGTTGTTCAAACAGCCTCTCCCAGTTGGCTTGAGCATCACCGTTGAGCATGGGACGACCACCCGCTTTGGTGGCTCGGGTCATGGCCTCGGTTTTATCCGCCTCAAGGTAGATGAGTTTGCCGCCACGCCGCACATATCGTTCCAGCTCATCGCGCACGCCTGGGGTCATGGGCGCGCCTCCACCCAGCGCCACCACACCGCTTCTCTCAGCGAGCAGATCGGTCACGGTCTGCTCTTCGACCTCACGGAACCGGCGTTCACCATAGCGCTTGAAATAAGCGGGGATGGGCATGCCTTCACGCCGTTCGATGGCATGATCGGCATCGGTGAAATCCACACCGAGCATATGTGCGGCCTCGCGCCCCACACGCGTTTTCCCAGCTCCGGGCATTCCGATAATCACCGCTAACGGTTGCATGCCTGACTCCTCTACAACTATCTGACTATCACGCGCATCAGCGCATGTGTTCGCTCCATGAATCGAGATAGGATTGGGCGTTACGGCGAATCTCGTCCACGCTGTCTCCGCCGAACTTGTCCAACGCGAACTGCGCCAGCATCAGACGCACCATCGCTTCTGCCACTACTGCAGCAGCAGGCACAGCGGTACTGTCGGAACGTTGGTTGATGGCTTTGGCAGCCTCACCGGTAGTGGTGTCCACTGTGCGCAGCGCCTTGGGGATCGAGGGAATCGGCTTCATGGCCACACGCACACGAATGGGCTGACCGTTCGACATGCCCCCCTCAATACCTCCTGCACGGTTGCTCAATCGCTCTATACGACCATCTTCCCCTGGCATCATCTCATCATGGGCTTGAGAGCCGGGGCGCGCCGCCTCGAGGAACCCGTCGCCGATCTCCACGCCCTTCATGGCCTGAATACCCATCAATGCCGATGCCAATGCCGCGTCCAGTCTGCGGTCCGATTCCACATAGGTGCCCAATCCGGCGGGCACTCCATACGCGATGACCTCCACCACGCCACCCAAAGTGTCGGCCTGCGCCTTGGCTTCATCAATACGGGCCACCATGCGCGCTTCGGCATCTTTGTCGAGCGTACGCACCGGGGAAGCATCGAGAGCCTCCAAGTCTTCCGGCACCGGCAACTTCGCTTCCGCAGAGACACTCTCGCCGCCCAAGGCGACAACGTGAGCCACGGTGCGGATGCCAAGAGCCTGTTCAAGGAAGTGTGCTGCCACCTCGCCCAAAGCGACACGAGAGGCGGTCTCCCTGGCACTGGAGCGCTCCAAGACATTGCGCGCCGCATCAAAGCCGTATTTGCGCATACCAGTCAAATCGGCATGCCCGGGGCGTGGCCGGGTCAACGGCTCATTGCGTCCGGTGGGCGGCAGCTCGTGGTCAAGCGGGTCGGCGCTCATGACCTCGGTCCACTTCGGCCACTCCGTGTTGCCGATCTCGATGGCGACCGGGGAACCCAACGTCAGGCCATGCCGCACGCCGGTGAGCAGACGCACCTGATCCTGCTCAAACTTCATTCTCGCCCCACGCCCATAGCCGAGCCGGCGACGAGCCAGCGCATCGACCACATCCTGCGTGGTTATCTCCACACCGGCCGGCAGGCCCTCAATCATGGCCACAAGCGCCTGTCCGTGCGATTCCCCCGCTGTCTGCCAACGCAACATACGTGTTCCCCCGTTCGATTCTCTGTATCTATGACTATCTTACTGGTATGTCATACCTACTCGCCTTGCCTGGCTTGCTCTGTGGACTTGCCCTGTGCGCGCACGACCTGAACCGCCGCACTGTGCCGCGCCTATGGGTATTGGCGGGCATCAGTCTGCAACTCCTGGCGCTCGCGATGCGCGCTACTGTGATCGGCGATTGGTCCCTGGTGTTGCTGCCCGCAGCATATGGTCTGGCGGCGGGAACGATTCAGTTCCTGCTTTCCTACGTCGCTCCCGGTTCGCTGGGGTTCGGGGATGTAACATGCTCCTGCATGATGGGCATCACCGTCGGGCTGTTTGGACTCGATACGTTCCTGCTGTGGTGGTTGGCCATGGGACTCGTAGGATGCCTATGGATTGCGGTGTGGCCGCGTCTTCAGCGACCACACCACCCATTACCGGCCGATTCCGATGACGGTGCCAACGAACCAATCCAAGAAGGCATGTCATCAGGCACCCGCAAAGTGCCGTTCGTACCGGTCATCGTCATCGCAGCGATGGCGGCAATCGCACTCTCATAAAGCCTTGTATACAGGTGGATACCTACGAAGACACCCCATACGTGCTGGCGCGGCGAGACCTGCGAACGGATTAGTTCGCGTTGGCGTTCGACCGCTTGTATTCGTCTCGCAGCTTCATGAACTCCGTGTCAGAGCTGGTGAACTTGGTCTCGCCGGTCTTCAGATTCGTCGTAACGAAATAGAGCCAATCCCCCTGCTCAGGGTTCATCGCCGCCTGAAGCGCGTTGTCTCCGGGGCTGCTGATGGGAGTCGGCGGCAAACCACGGTTGATGCGTGTGTTGTACCGGTTCGAACTGTCGGAGAGCATAGCGTCGGTCAGCGCGTTCGGTTTGACTCCGGCTCCATAGGCGACCGTGGAATCCATGCCCAACGGCATGTTGATGTTCAGCCGGTTGAGGATGACCCGAGACACCTTGCCGTAGTAAGCCTGTGAATTCACCTCAGATTCGGCGATTGAGGCAATAATCAGCATGCGTTCGCGTTCGGCTCCAGTCGGCGCCTTCATCTCGTCCAATTTGGCGATTCGCTTGTCCACCATGGGTTTGAGCACTTCGGCAGCGCTCTTCTTGCCTTTGACGATGTAGGAACCGGGCTCGAACCATCCTTCAAAACTGCCGTTGGCCTCAGGAGGAAGAATGCCATCTCCGCCTGCCTGGCTCAGCGCGCTGAATTGCGCCTGGTCAATGCCGGACACTGCGGATGCTTCGGCAAATACCTGACTGATGCGTTCCCCTGCACGCACCTGCACGATGCCGCCCGCCTTGGTGGGATCGGAAAGCACGTTGACGGCCTGCGCGCTCGACATACGCTTCTTGAGCGTATAGGAACCGGGATATAGCGTGCTGTTATTGGCTCCCACCGAACTGGCGAAAGCATCCGCCGATTTCACCACATCGAGCTTTTGCAGCCTTGAGGCGATGGAGGTGACGGATTCGCCGCTATCGATGTTGAATTGCACTTCTCCCGTACCGGGGCCTGGATAATCGATTTCGACTTTACTGTTCTCGTTGCGTTTGGCAATGGCTCCGGAGACGGCACGAGCACCGCAATACCCGCCGACAACCAACAATACCAATGCCAACACAAGGATGATGCCGATCACCATACGCCGTCGATTACGGCGTTGCTCCATCTCACGGCGTTGCCTTCTGCTTATACGAGGGGAGTAATCGTCATCATTGGGATAAAAATCACCGTTCGGAGGCATGGGTGGCTGAGAGAATCCGGCATCGTTCTCAGTCGAACCATCCCACGACGGTTGCTCGTCGAAGATGTCATAAAAGTCGTCACTCATTGTGCCTCGTTTCTGGGGCGCAGCCTATCCATTGCCGACTGCAAAATCAACACTGCGGACTGCCGATCGACTTTGGGGCGGTGATCACGATTGTTCACCCCGGTCTGGCTGAGTTGGCGGTGTGCGCTCACTGTGGTCAGGCGTTCGTCTTCCATAATGATTTGCGGCAGACTGGTTGACGCAATACGCCCATCCTCAGCAGCCATATGCAAACGTTTATCCAGATTGGCGGCCCAGCGTCGAGCTTTCTTGGCGCTTTTGCCTTCTTCACCGCTGAGCAGCAACGGCAATCCCACCACAACGCATTCGGCATGGTGTTCAATGACCATATCGACCACGTCGTCCAACACTCGGAACGTGTCCCCACCCGCATAGAGGTTATCCTCGGGGTGCGCCAAGGTGAGCTCGGGGTCAGACATCGCCATGCCGACCCGAGCCTCCCCCAGATCCACTCCGATCCATACCATGCGTCAGGCCTTCGTCACCGTGCTGCGCACAGCGTCAAGAGCCTCATTAATCTTTGCAGCATCCGCTCCGCCACCTTGGGCGAAGTCAGGCTTGCCGCCGCCACCACCGCCGAGGGTCTTGGCCGCCACTCGTACCAAGTCTCCGGCTTTGAGACCTGCCTGGCGTGCAGCCTCGTTGGTGGCTGCCGCCAGCATAGGCTTGTCCTCGCCGCTGACACCGGCCAGCACCACTACTGCGGGCTGGTCGTCACCGATGCGAGAACGGATGTCGAGCACCGTCTTGCGCAATGCTTCGAACGAGCCGAAGCTGCCCACATTGGCAGCCACCAGCATGGTTTGGCCTGCACGCTGTGCCCCATCGACAAGTGCGGGCACGGTCGCGGCCAATTGTGCCTCGTAGACTTGCGCCAGCTTGCGGTCGGCTTCACGTCCCTTGTCCATCAGAGCCTCAATGCGGGCACTGAGCTCATCAGGGCGAACGTTGAGCGCATCGGCAAGGCTGGAGAGCGTGGTGTGGGTGTTCGCATTGAACTCATAGGCCTTCTTGCCCATGTAGGCTTCGATACGACGCACGCCGGAGCCGACCGACGACTCGGAAGTGATGACGAACTCGCCAATCTTGCCAGTGGCGTTCAGATGGGTACCACCGCACAGTTCACGGCTCCAACCGTCTTCTCCAATCGATGCCACACGCACGCGGTCGGTATATTTCTCACCGAAGAGATGCATGGCGCCCATGTCGAGCGCATCCTGGTAGTCCATCTCCTCCATGGTGACCGGTAGATCGTCCTGCACTCGCTCAACCACGCGCGCTTCAATCTGCGCAATCTGTTCTTTGGTGGGAGCTGCGGACGTCTGGAAGTCGAAATGCAGGTAATCCGGTGCCACCAACGAGCCGCGCTGGGTGGCCTGATCCCCCATCACTTCGCGAATCACCTTGTGCAGCACATGCGTGGCGGTGTGGGAGCGTCCCAGCGCCTTGCGGCGTTCCACGTCGATGCTGGCATTGACCGTGTCACCGACATGCAGCGTGCCGTCGGTAATGCGGCAGCTGTGCACGATCAAGTCCTTGATCGGCTTCTGCACGTCGTCGACTTCCAGCACGGCTCCGTTGTCTGAGACGATCTCGCCTTCATCTGCCAACTGTCCACCTTGCTCCGCATAGAACGGTGTGCGGTCAAGGATGACCTCCACTTCCGCCGCGCCGCTGATGCTTTCCACCAAGCCTTGCTTGGCATCGACGATGCCCAACACAGTTGCTTTGCTGGAGTATTCCTTATATCCAAGGAACTCTATGGGATGCGCCAACGTCTTCTTGAAGTCGTCATAGACGCTCAGATCCACATTGTGACGCTTCTTGAGCGCATCGGCACGGGCACGAGACTTCTGCTCGGCCATCAAGGCTTTGAAGCCGTCCTCATCCACGCTCACACCTTGTTCGCCGGCCATTTCAAGCGTCAACTCAATGGGGAAACCATAGGTATCGTGCAGAGTGAAGGCATCGTCGCCGGAGACTGATTTGCCGTCAGCTTTGGCCTTGCTCACAGCCACGTCGAGAATGGTCGTGCCGTTTTCCAGCGTGCGGCGGAATGCATCTTCCTCACCATAGGCAGACTCGGACACGTCGTGGAACACATCGTTCAGCTCCGGGTAGCTCGCCACCATGGCATCTTTGGAAACCGGGAACAGCGTGGGCAGCACGGCGTCATTAACACCGAGCATCTTCATGGAGCGCACGGTGCGGCGCAGCAGGCGGCGCAGGACGTAGCCTCGGCCCACGTTGCTCGGACGTACACCATCGCTCATGATCATCAAAGCCGAGCGCACATGGTCTGCAACCACACGGAAGCGCACATCGTCCGACTCGTTCTCACCGTAACGATGCCCCGACAGCTTCTCGGCCGCCTCGATGACCGGGTACACCTCGTCGGTCTCGTAGATGTTCTGCTTGCCTTGCATGAGGTAAGCCAGACGCTCCAGGCCGGCACCGGTATCGATGTTCTTGTTCTGCAGCTCACCTACGATGTGCAGGTCGGTCTTGGATTTGACGTTGTCGACTTCATAGTTCTCGAACACCAAATCCCAGATTTCGATATACCTGTTCTCATCGGCGCTGGGGCCGCCTTCTTTGCCGTATTCAGGGCCGCGATCCACATAAATCTCGGAGCACGGGCCGCCGGGACCGGGGCCTCCAGTGGTCCAGAAGTTGTCCTCCATACCGAGAATTTCCATGTGCTCGGGGTTGAAACCCTCGTTCTTCCACAGGCTACGTGCCTCATCGTCATCGGTATAGGTGGTGACCCACAGGGTGTCTGGATCGAAGCCGTATCCGCCTTCGCTTTGCGGGCTGGTCAGCAGCTCCCAGGCATAGTGAATGGCTTCTTCCTTGAAATAGTCGCCGAACGAGAAGTTGCCGAGCATTTGGAAGAACGTGCCGTGACGTGTGGTCTTACCGACCTCATCGATATCCAAGGTGCGCACGCACTTTTGATTCGATGTGACGCGCTTTGAGGGCGGGGTTTGCTCACCGAGCAAGTACGGAATAAAGGGCACCATGCCGGCTATGGTGAACAGCGTGGTCGGGTTGGGTGAAATCAGCGAGGCCGAAGGAAGCACCAGATGACCCTTGCTTTCGAAATACCGTTGGAAGCGGTTGGCGATCTCCGAAGTGCGCATTCGCATTGCTCCTTATATTGCGTGCCTGACAGCACGTCCGTTATATGTCATGTCCACGTGCAGTACCTGCACGAATCGGTAAAATCAGAAAACGACGAGCGATACTCGGCGGCTCATTGCTCGCCTGCGCGCTCCTCGTACTTGCGGTTGAGCTCATCCTCACGCATGGCTCGTGTGGCATTGAATTCGTCCAACAGACCCTTCAACGTTCGTGCCGACACGTTATCTTGATCCGGCCCCAAGATGAACTGTCTGGCCCCATCAGGAGTGTTGGCGCGAACGTACGCCTGCGCCTTGGAGACTGCGACCACTCCCAAGCCCATGCCCAGAGCCACCCAGAAAATTCGTTTGAACATCTACTGCTCCTTTACCGACACGGTTGTGGTGGATCTGCTTGAAGCGTTGCCCTTGCCATTCATGAATGACTTGAAGGTTGACTTCAGCGCATACCCGGCAGAGGCGATTTTGATAATCGGCTTACCTAAGAAGGAGCTGTACAAGTCCGTCAACGCTCCGATGTTGTCTGCCGTTGTAGAGGCAGCCTCGGAAATGCGGTTGACGTCCTCAAGCGACTTGTTGACCTGCTTGACAGTGGACACGCCTTCATCAAGTGCTGGAATGGCATGCTCACCTGAATCCTTGACGGTTTGGGCAAGCTGGTCGAACAGTTTGCCCAAACGGATGAGTGGGTAGATCATGAACCCGACCAGCACGGTGAACGCGATGGCGGCGACCAGACCTGCAATGTCTCCGATACTCATCTTGAGCCTCTCTTCTCTCGGCATGAACCTCACAGTGCGCCTGCACTGAGCTGCGCACAATACTGTGCCTAAGGGTATCCAACGCCCCAGACGCGTTCAAAGGTTGTAACGGCGAACACTCACCGCTTGCGCGAAGGGCACCGACGTGTCGAAATCAAGCTCGGTGACGCTCCCATTCGCGGGCCGTTGAGACAGGTCGTACCCTGGACCCGCGAACCGGTGCATAAGACTGAGCAAGGTGTTGCCGTGCGAGATGAGGAGAACGTGATCATGATCATGCAACGATGGATTTGCTGCAATGAGTGCGAATCCGCCTTCTATTCGTTCCCAGTATTCATCGTCTGATTCAGCGTCGTGGAACGGGTCAGCCTCTTTGAGAAAGTCCCTGGTGGCCTTGAGCCCATACTGTTCCACGATGCTGTTATAGGTATTCGCGCCATGTGGTGCGCCGGCTGCCCACCATGCCGAATTCATGTCCTGACCCTCAAAATAGCCGTAGAACTGTTCGCGAAAGTGCATGTCGGCAATCAGTTGGGGGCGCTGGTGCCCTGCTTGTTCATTTGCATCGAGAATACGCAGGGCCGTCTGCTGAGCACGTGTGGTATCCGAGCAGAACGCCGCTGCAAACGTCCTATCTGAGAGTTTGGCGGCAGCTTTGTCGGCATCGGCCAGACCGTCTTCGGTCAGCGGAGAGTTTGACCACCCCTGCAGGCGGTTGTAACGGTTGAAATAGGTCTGCCCGTGGCGGACCAAGTGTACATGCAGCATCATACGCCTATTATCTCACGCTGCATTCGCCGCGCATAGCGTAAGCCTGCGAGAGTATGCGCGAATATGCAATAATGGCGAATATGACACGCTTTCTTTCACGCTGGTTCGTACTCACCATCGCTGCGGGAGTGATGGTGGCTCTCATCCCCGGCATGCGGCCGATCGGCCATCCCGCCATCGTCGGCGTGGCCGCGTTTGCCCTGTTCACGGCACTTATCAACGCGTCCATCAAGCCGGTCATGCAGTTGTTCTCGCTGCCGTTCTCCATCCTTACGTTCGGCTTCGGCTCGCTTGTCGTGAACTGGCTGTGCATGTGCCTGGCATCATGGCTGGCGCTTGCCCTGTTCGGCACCGGAGTGGTGATCCGCGGTTTCTGGGTGTCGGTGCTCGGCTCGTTCATCATGATGTTGGTCAGCTGGCTAGTCGAGTCCGTCATCGGGCTGTAGGCTTGCTAATCCTGGCACTATTAACATATGGAGACAGGATTAGCACCGCCTATATCTTTTCTGAAACAGATTAAATCATAATTCGAGCAATAATCGAACCAATTTTATAGTCATTCATAGTTTGCGGCTCAATGGGACTCATTCGAATTGCATACCATCCGTAATCGTTTTTCTTCGCCTCTTCAACAAGACTGAAATAACCATCTGTCTCGGAGTAATCAACACGGCAGGCACTGATAAAGTAGTCCGGAAGAACATTGTTATTGTTCGTTTTAATGTCTTGAATGTTATCCTTTACAATTTCCTGAGTGTCACCTGCTGTGCATATGGCAACCTTTATCGGATTCCCATCGACGTTTACTCCGCTTAAAATATAATCATGGTCTTTGCGAGACTTATCAGCAGGTGCTGTATAATCAGCATGAAACCCGTGCTTTGAGACGAGGGTTTCTTTTAAACTTTCCAGAAGTGTAGTTTTCCCAGTATCATGACCACCGGTAATACCAATAATTGTCGTTCGCATATATCTCATTCTCCATTGACTATCTGTATATCTGGCTTTACCAATAATACCATACTATTGCATAAGTTGAGGCCCCGCGACTCATTCGAGCGCGGGGCCTCAACTTGTATGTATGTCCCTAAAACTTTAGGTGGATTCAGACCTTAGCGAGCGTAGTACTCGACCACGTACTGAATGTTGACCTCAACCGGAATCTCAGAAGTCTCCGGCTTGCGGGTAAGCGTTGCCTTGAGCGAAGCCAGGTTCACATCCAAGTAACCGGGAACTGCGGGGAGCACATCGCGGTGCACGCCCTCAGCAGCCATCTGGAAGGGAACGGTGGTCTGGCTCTTGGGCTTGACCTGAATGGTCTGGCCGGGCTTGACGCGGTAGGACGGACGGTCCACCACATTGCCGTCGACCATGATGTGACGGTGCACCACGAACTGACGTGCCTGAGCGGTAGTGCGGGCGATGCCTGCACGCAGCACCAAGGCGTCGAGACGGGTCTCAAGATCGGTGAGCATAGCGTCGCCGGTCTGACCCTTGGTGTGGGTACCCTTCTCATAAGCGGCGCGAAGCTGCTTCTCGGAGAGACCGTACTGGGCGCGCAGACGCTGCTTTTCACGCAGGCGAACCGCATAATCGGATTCGGTGCGGCGGCGGGTGCGGCCGTGCTCACCAGGAGCATACGGGCGCTTCTCGAAGATGCGCTGAGCCTTGGGGGTCAGTGCGATGCCGAGGGCGCGCGAAAGACGCACCTGACGGCGAGAACGCTGAACGTTAGTCATTCTGTATTCCTTTTATTCTGTCGTTATCTGAACGGAACGTAGCAACCTTGCGGAAACTACGCTGAGCCGGGCCTCTCCAGTGCTTCAATCGTGCCGAAGCACGAACGGCTCAAATACCATCCGCTTGCACGTCTGACCTTCGAACCGCCGACCCACTGATGGGCTAAGACTCCAGATAGCACCTGTCATTGCGGCAGATACAGTCTTTCATGCTACACGCACGTTAGGATAGTGGCGTGCCCGTCCAGGTTCTCCCGTTTGCCGGCCCAACATCCCTCCGCACAGTAGTACCGGCCAATCCGTCCATAGTCGCCCGCCTGCGCAACTACCGCGGTAGCATATCGAATGGGTACAATTCGAGCATTGCGAGCGGACTATGCCGCTTCCCGCATTACATCAGCGTTCGGGCTTGCGTGCCACTATGGAAAACATGAGCGGAATGCGCGGAGCACCAGCCGGCATATGCCACGAGTCGCGCTCTTTGCTGTATTCGAGCAACGGTGTGGATTTCCAGTCGCTCTCCTCATGTTCGCCAAGGGCGCGAATCTCGAGACCTGCGTCCAGCAGCACGCGCGTCATTTCAGAGAAGTCATGCGCCCAGTTATGGTTGCGGGTGTGCATAATGTGCGCCGATGCCTCACGTGTCTTGTAGGAGCCATCAGAAGACATGATGTATGTCTCGTTGCTCTCCCACGAATCCTCAGTGCCTGAGCAATAGTCGGTGCCGATAGCCAGACCGGAATCGTCAAGTGCAAACAGTAGCGGATGCGTGTCACGAATCATGAACACACCGCCCGGCTTGAGCAGCATGGCGATGGAATGTGCCCAGTCCTCTAAATCCGGCAGCCACGTGACCGTGCCAACGCTCGTGACGATGACATCGAAACATTTGCCGGGCATAACCGCTGCGGATTGACGAGCATCCCCAGTACATAGGTGATGTCGCGACCGGCTCGCGCCGCCAGGCTTCTTGCGTGTTCCAATGACTGTTCGGAAAAATCCAAACCATGCACGTCGAGCGCCCCGAGCCTAGCCCAGCTGAGCGTGTCGGTACCGATATGGCATTGCAGGTGGAGCAGACTCAAGCCGTGGACAGACCCGTTCGGCACATGCGGCGCAAGCACTTCCATATCGCGACTGACCACACTGGTGATGGCAGATTCATCGGCTGCGAAAGCCTCCAAATCGCCGTATCCTCCCGCGGCGTGTACATCGGCTCTGTCGTTCCAGTTCTTCTGATTGTCGAGTACATCAGCAGTTACGTCGCCCATACCTAAGCCCTCTCGTTACAGCTTTTCAATCGGAGCGACTCGCAACATGAGGCGTTTGACGCCACCGGATCCAAAGTCGACTGTGATGATGGAGTTGCGGCCTTTGTCTTGCGTGTCGATCACCTTGCCCAAGCCGAACTGGTCGTGTGTCACCTTGTCGCCGACAGCGAAGTCCGCTATGGACAGGTTGTTGTCTTTGCTCAGGCTGGACGCCGGAACCGCTTTCGCCGCCGTGGGTTTGACACGACGAGTGGAGACCTTGCCGCCACGGGTGCCGGATGACGACCCAGAACGCGAACCATAGCCGGACCCGGACCGGGAGCCGGAGGTCGAACTGGAGCGCCCAGACCCGTACGACGAACCGCTATAGGATTTGCCCGAGCCATACGAACCGCCGTACCCCGAGCCGGAGCCTGAACGCGAGCCATAGCTGGATCTGGAGCCATATGCGCCGGAAGAGCCGGATGAGCTGCCACGCCCTGAGCCATAAGCTGAGCGAGATCCGTAGGAAGATCGAGACCCATAAGACGAGCCTGAACCTCCGAACGTGCTGCCGGAAGAGAACCCGTCCTCATCATCCCAGCCGCCGAACTCATCGTCACCGAACTCATCACCGCCTGACCCGCCCCAGCCCGAACGCATGCGTTCCACGCCGGCTTCGCGGCGCTTCCACTCAAGCAAGTTGTCTGGGATCTCGTCAAGGAACTGGCTGGGCAGCATTTCAGCAGCCTGCCCCCATTGGGCACGTACTGCGGCGCGCGTGACGTAGAGCCGCTGCTTGGCTCGGGTGATGCCCACGTAAGCCAGCCGACGCTCCTCGGACAGCTCCTTCTCATCCTCCAACGAACGCGAATGCGGGAACGTGCCCTGTTCCATACCGGTGAGGAACACCACCGGGTATTCCAAGCCTTTGGCGGTGTGCAGCGTCATCAGCGTGACCTTGCCGCTGTCTTCACCATCGCTCGGCAGTTGGTCGGAATCCGCCACGAGAGCCGTGGTTTCCAAGAAGGCGGCGAGTGTGGCATCCGGGGTTTTCTGCTCGAACTCGGCGGCCACGGACTGCAACTGTGAGAGGTTCTCCACTCGCGACTCATCCTGTGGATCGTTGGAACGGCGCAGTTCCTCCAGCAGTCCCGATTCATTCAGCACCTCGGCCACTACTTGGGAGGGCTGCGCATCATGGTCTTGCGCGAACTGCGTGAGACCGGTCATGGTATCACGGAACTTGGTGAGCATGGTGCGCGTGCGGGTGGGCAGGTCAGGAATGTCCTCCAAGTGAGCGATGCCTTCCCAGAACGGCACGTTGTGTTCGTCGGCATATTGAGCCACAATCGCCTCGGCCCGGGCACCCAAGCCGCGCTTGGGCACATTGAGGATACGACGCATGTTCACACTGTCCGCAGGGTTGGTGATGGCTTGCAGATAGGCCATGGCATCCTTGACTTCGCGCCGCTCATAGAACTTGGTCCCGCCTACCAGCTGGTACGGTATGCCGGCATTGATGAGAGCCTCCTCCAACGCTCTCGACTGGGCGTTGGCGCGGTACATAATGGCCATGTCGCTGTATGCAATGTCATGCTCAGCACGCAGGTTGGCGATTTCGTTGGCGATCCAGCCGGCCTCCTGCTGGGCATTGTCGGCAGCATACCCCACGATCGGTTCACCTTTGCCAAGTGCCGTCCAGAGCTTCTTGGGCTTACGCCCCTCGTTTTTGGCGATCACAGCGTTGGCCGCATCAAGGATGGTTTGTGTGGAGCGGTAGTTCTGCTCAAGCATGATGGTTTTGGCTCCAGGGAAATCCTTTTCGAAATCCTGGATGTTGCTGATATCAGCACCGCGGAACGCATAGATGGACTGGTCGGAGTCCCCCACCACCGTCACCCATGCCGGGCCTGTTTTGCCTGCAAAGCGCGCTGTGGGGCTGGGCTGCTCCCCCGCGTCTACACCTGCAAGCTCTCGGATAAGCACATATTGGGCGTGGTTGGTGTCCTGATACTCGTCCACCAGAATGTAGCGGAACTTGTGATGATAATACTCAGCCACTTGCGGCCGGTCACGCAGCAGCTCAACAGTACGCACGATGAGGTCGTCGAAGTCCACTGCGTTGGCGGCGGCCAAGCGGTATTCATACTCGGCGAAGACGACGGCGTACAGTTCCTCCACGTTGTCATATCGCCCCAGCTGGTAGCCACGCTGCCCAGGCTTATAGCCGGGAGCATACTGCTGTAGGAGGCTTTGCCAACTGGTCAGGCCATTCTTGTAGTCAGAGATCTTGGCGAGAATCGACTTGGGGGTATATCGCTTGACATCAATGTTGAGGTCGGCGCAGATGAGTTTGATGAGACGCTGGCAATCGGCCGTATCGTAGATGGAAAAGCCTGACTTGAGACCGATTTCCTTGCCGTCGCGGCGCAGAATACGCACACAGGCGGAGTGGAAGGTGGAAATCCACATGCGCCCTGCCACCGGGCCGATGAGTGTGCCGAGGCGTTCCCGCATCTCGGCGGCGGCCTTGTTGGTGAACGTGATTGCAAGAACCTGGCTGGGCCACGCGCCGAACTGGCTCAGAATCCAAGCCACGCGCCGTGTCAACACGCGGGTTTTACCTGATCCGGCGCCTGCTCCGATAAGTAGGGCCGGCGCAGTGGACTGCACCGCTTCGGACTGCTGCGGATTGAGGCCGCCGACCAGCTCTTCTGCAGTTCGGGCAATGACTTCCGGCTCCTCATAGCGTGCCTGCGGCTTTGTGAATGCTGGCTGGGCGGCTTGTTCCGCCGCCATTTGCCGGTTCAGCTCTTCCTGCTCCCACGCGGTGGGCCGCATGCCTTCCGGATCGGGTTCTGGTTCGCTTTCCATACCCAAATCCACCGGTTCCGCGCCAGGCTCCCACCCCGGCTCCTGCACGCCGTCCGACTGTTGGCCCCACATCGGCTCCTGTCCCCAGCCTGACCCTTGCTCCACGACTGTCCCCTTTTCTCGCTATCTCGACCACACTGACAACACCCACACAATCGCGAGCGCAACTTCTCCCATATCTACCACATTGACGGGTCAACGACAGGCGGTTCACGAGAGCGAATCAGGCAGCGCCGCGTCATTCCTTCCCGGCGCGCTCGTCTCGCCGGCACGCATGGTAACGGGGATGATGATTTGAGCATCCGACAATGGCTGTTGGTTGATCAGCTTCAATGCCATGCTGGCTGCCAACCGTCCCATGTCGCGAGCAGGCTGCGATACGGTGCTCAGTCCAATATCGCTGGCAACATCGGACCCGTCGAAACCGAAGACGGATATGTCCTGCGGCACTCGCACCCCGGCCAGCCTGAGTTCATGCAGGATGCGCAGCGCGTAATAGTCCGACCATACGCAGATGGCAGTTGGCGGTTCCGGCAAGGACAATATCGACGATACTGTCTTTCGTGCGGAATCTTCCACACTTGAGTCGACGAAAAACTTGCCGCAATTGGTCAGCCCCAGTTCGGCGATGGCATCTTGATACCCATGGGATCGCAGGTCATAACCCCATTGGGATCCGGTCAACGGGTCGGTTCTGCCGACGTAAGCGAAGCGTCGGTGCCCGATGGAAGCGAGATACCGTACGACCTCCGCTTCAGCCTTTTCATCATCAATGGCGATCAGCCCTTGAGCCGACTCAAAATTGGGTGAGTTGACGCACAGTATGGGAACCTCCATCTTGGCGAGGACTTCGCTTTCCTGGCGCGTTGTTGAAAATCCGGTGACGATGAGGGCATCGGCGTTCTTATTGGTCGGCAGCCGGTCGAAGAATGCCGAACGTTCCTGTTCATTGCCGGCCCGGTATACGGTGATGTCGTAGTCTTCGGGGCGGAGCACGTCATATAAGCCATCGAGCAGTTCACCGATGAACCAACCGGAAAGACTGTCTCGCGATAGCAGTGCTATACGTTTGGTCTTCCCGCTCGCCAGCGATGAAGCCGAGGTTGAAGGCACATAGTTGAGTTCCTGAGCTGCGGCAATGACTTTTTCTCTGGTCTTTGAGGCTACATGTTCCTTACCTCGCAATGCGCGCGATACGGTGAATGTAGAGACGCCGGCGGCTTTGGCCACATCGGCGATCGTAGCATTATGCATCTGTAGTCCCTTCCCCGGCGCAGGGTGCTCCAAATACGTTCCCGAATCATTACCTTCGCGCTTCACTGGCCAGCATAAATCAACTGTACAGGTAAGGGCTAAAGAACGCTACGCTCCTACTCCAAGACCACCCATGCCGTGGTATCCGAAGGCAGACGTGCATCGTCGATCGGACTTGATGACAGCATTATGGTGCCGCCTGGCAAGTCGATCGGCGTGCGTTTAAAATTGGTAATGCATGCCATGCGTTTTCCTTGATATGCTTGTTCTCTCTGCGACGTTGCACACACACGGGTGAACGCTATGACTGACTCGTCGTATCCATCAAGCCACTGCAGATCGTCGCTTACCGTCCGACTCAGCATTTCCTTACGTACACGCAGCACGTCTCGATAGAGGTTGAGCATGGAATCTGCATTCACCCGTTCACGGTCCACGCAATAGTCTTTGAACCAGAGCGGCTGCGGCAGATGCGGATCGGCGCTGGGCTTCCCGTCTGCACGCATGGCCGGCGAAAAACCAAAACTGGCGCCGGACCCGAAGTCCGGATTCCATGAGGCCGGTTCCGGGCAATCCTTGCTGTTCCACGGGAGAGGCACCCTGCATCCGTCGCGCCCTTTCTCCTTGAGCGCGTCGGCGGTGCCGAATGCTGTGGGATCTTCGAGTCTTGTCCAAGGAATATCGGCCACTTCAAACAATCCCAGCTCCTCACCTTGATACAAGTAGGTGGAACCCGGCAGAGCCAGTTCGAGCATGATGGCGGCACGGGCACGCCTCTGACCTAGGTCACGGTCTTCCCGGTAGCATGATCCGTCACGCAGCAGCCAGTCTTTGGCGAATTGGTTCATGGTGAGCGACGGCACTTGGGGCAGTGCGAATCTGCTGGCTTGACGAATCCGATCATGGTTGCCAAGAGTCCATGTGGTCGTAGAGCCTGAGGATTGCGCGGCTTCGAGACCAGCATGTATGGCGGCGCGCATCTCGTGAGCATCCCAATTGGCATCGGTGAAGGCAAAGTTGAAAACCTGCCCGAGTTCATTTGCGGATGCGTAGAGTTTCTGCTGTTCGGGAGGTGCCGACGCCTCCGCTACAGCGAAACGTGGCGGATCATATTCGTTGAACACCTCTCGCCATTCACGGTAGATGTCATGCACTGCCAAACGATCCCACACCGGGTTGCTGCCATCGGGCGAGGCGCCGTGTTGGATGCTGTCGACGGGGAATTCATCGAGAGGTCGGGAATCGAGATCTTTGGACAGCGCATTGGCGGCATCGACTCTGAATCCGTCCACACCATGGTCCGACCAGAAACGCAGGGTGGTTTTGAAGTCCTCGTGAACCTCTTCATTATGCCAGTTGAAGTCAGGCTGCTCTTTGGCAAACATGTGCAGATACCACTGCCCGTCTTCCACACGCGTCCACGCCGACCCGCCAAAACCACAGATCCAATCGTTGGGGGCAATCTCTCCGTGTTCGCCTCGCCCTTCTCTGAAGATGTAGCGCTCTCGGGCACGAGATCCTCGACCCTCACGCAGAGCTTCCTGGAACCAGGCATGCTGATTTGAGCTGTGGTTGGCAACGATATCGACGATGATTTTGATGCCCCGCCCATGCGCTGCGGCCACCATCGCATCGAACTCGCCCATGGTTCCGAGCTCGGGTGCCACATTGCGGTAATCGATCACGTCATAACCGCCATCGGCCAATTCGGACGGATAGAATGGCGAAAGCCATAGCGCGTCTACACCCAGGTCCTGCAGATATCCCATCTTCTCGGTGATGCCACCGATATCACCGAGCCCGTTGCCGTCGGTATCTTTGAAACTTCTGGGATACACTTGGTAAACGACCGCTTGTTTCCACCAATCTGCGGACATATTGTTGTCTGTCATCATTCCTCATTGCATTTCGTCGGTACTGTTGCTTGTCGCCTCGTAAAATTCTCACTCGACATATTTGGGCAGTTCCATCAAATCGTCGACAACATGTTCCCCACGTTCGTCGTTCCAAGACAGCGAGGCAATGGGCGTCTCGTCGTGAGCATCTGTGCTGAGACTCGGTGTGAAACGCAAAGCGGTATGGCTGGTCTTGCTCTGCCAATCGAATATTATGGTGCGGTTTTCAGTATGGGAGGAAAACTCACCGTCGAATGCGGGAAGACTGTTACGCAACGTGCACAACGCGTTGAGCGCACGTACCACAGGTCTGGCAAGATTCTCATCGATCTCTTTGAAGGAATAGTAATGACGGTTGATATCACGTCCATTGTTCGTGCGCTTGAGAAGATCCATGTCATTGCCTCCGGCCAGTGCTCCCACGTAGTAGACCTGCGGCACTCCGGGGAGGAAGAACTGGACGGCACGAGCGGCAAGATAGTGCTGATCGTTGCAGCCCAAAGCCGAATAGTACGTGGAATTAACCTGGTACAGGTCGAGATTGCTTGAGGCCTCCCCTGTCGCCGCCCGTGATTCACCGTTGGTGTTGGCATGAATGGTCTCCACGATGCGGTCCACTTCAATGTCATCGATGAGACCTTTGAGCGAACGATCGTCTTGATCTGAGCCAATATCAATGACACCGATGCCATCATGCGTGTCGAGAACAGTGACCGCGTTCCGCGGACGCACGTCGACCCAATGCGCAAGAGCGTCGATATCCCCGGTAAACACACTGTGCAGGAGCAGCGGAGGCAGCGCAAAATCGTACACACGATCCACTTTTGAGGCAATGCTGATCTGCTTGGCATAATACGAATGCACCTCAATGAGGGTCTCAAGACCACGCTGCTGCGCAGCCTTCTTGATGCGTTCGATGAGTGCGAATGTCTTAGGTGTCATGAAGCTGCTGGTGTGCGCCTGCTTGGCTCCATACCCGACCGCGTCGAGGCGCACGGATGAAACGTGGCTCTGGGCAAGACGGTCCAAAATGGAGAGAATATAGTTCCATCCTTCATCCGAATCGGTATTGATATCAACCTGCTGTGGGGTGAAGGTGGTCCACACCAAGCGTGTTGTGCCATTCCACGAGTAGGGAGTGAACGGCAGACCTGGGCGCGGACGATAGATACCGGTCAGGTCGGCTTCGGTGGCACCGTCGGGAAATACGCTCGACATGGTGAGGAACAGTTCATAGTGCGGGCTCTGCTCGCCATGAGCTTGGACATCTTTGAACTGCGCCGATTGGCAGGACATATGGTTAACAATGGCATCGACCATGACGCTATGGCTGCGGCTCAGTTCAGTGACGTCTTCCCACGAGCCCAAGCGAGGATCGACGCTCGTATGGTCGATAGGGTCAAATCCAGCGTCCGCACCATCGAAGGGCGTGAAGAACGGCAAAATGTGCACGCCGGTGTAGACACCTGAGAATCGAGTGCGAAGAATATCGGTCAGTGATTGCAGCGTGCCATCGCCAAATCGGTCAGCATAGGCAATAAGTTGTACTTGGTTGTTCATGACGCTCTCCTTTGGCGGTGTCAATGGCCGTTACGCGGGTCGTCGTCGAAAGACGCGTAAATCGAACCGGTTTGATAATAACTCACGCTCTCGGCATCCGCAAATTGACAAACCGGTTCGACATGTCTTAGACTAGGTACTAAGCGCTTAGCTAAATTGGATTATCGAAGTTGATATCAGTTTCAGCTCTCTAAGCGCGAGAAAGGAAATACCATGTCATTCGCAACATACTTCAAACGAGGTCTGGCAGGGGTTGTCTCCCTGACGGCTTTGCTCTCCATGGCCGCTTGCGGCCCCGGATCGTCAAACGATGCGAGCGAAAACAACGAGCAAGTCAGCACCGACGTCAGCAAAGGTGATTATGAGTTGCGCCTTTGGGACGGATCGGGGTTGAAAGTCCTGGACGACTCACTGATTGCCGCGTTCCAAAAGAAATATCCGAACATCAAAATCAAAGCCACCTATGACCCCGACAATATGACGCGCACCAACGGACCGAAAATCATTTCCTCCTCCGATGTGCCGGACATCGCGCGAATCACCGACGTGGCCTCGGCGGTCAAAGGTGGGCACGTTACCGACCTGACCCCCTACTCCAAGGCGTACGGGTGGAAACTTCCCGACTTCCAGACTCGCTTCTACAGCGCGAACAAGAACGGCGAACTCGCCAAAGGCGACCTGTACAGCATGCCTGTAGGACTTTCCTTCACCGGCGTGTACTGGAACAAAGAGCTTGGTGCCAAAATCGGCATGACCCAGGCCCCCAAAACCATAGACGAGTTCTACTCAGACATGGATAAGGCCAAAGACGCCGGCATTCTGCCGGTCATGGTGAACGGCAAAGACGGAGGAACCTCGTTTATCTTCCAAAGTCTGATGATGAGCCGATACGGCAAAGACGAATTGGAGCAATGGGTGCTGCAGCGCGACGGCGCCACATTCGACACCGAACATGCTCGCAAAACCGCCGAAGAACTGCAGGCATGGCCCGGCAAGGGGTACTTGCCCAATGGAGTCAACGCCATCGACGGCACAACGGCTTTGGGCCGCTTCGCAAATGGCGAAGGACTCTTCTTCTTCCAAGGCGGCTGGTCGGTTTCGGACTTGGCCAAGACCGCGGATGACCACACAGGCTTCTTCGCCTTCCCCGGAGAGACAGAAACCTCACCCGTGGTGGGCGCTTTGAACGCCACCACACTAGGCATTCCCGCAAAAGCCAAGAACAAGAACGCCGCGGCTGCGTTCCTGAACTTCGTCGTCTCCAAAGAGGGACGCGAAGTCACGGCAAAGAGCAGCTATGTACCTTCCGGCACCGGCGACCTGCCAAGCGTACAAGGCGGCATCAAATCCGATCTGTTCACGGCATATGACGGCATTCTCAAGAACGGTGAGACCACGAACTTCATTTCGGACGCCACTGCCGGCATGCAGCAAAGCGGTTTGGAACCCAATGCCCAGCAGCTACTGGACGGCACCATGAAACCAGCGGATTTCACCAAGGCCGTGCAGAACGAGTATGAATCGGAATTGGGAAGGGACTGACGGATGAGAGCCGGAAGTCACAGTAGCGCCACGCTCGGCAACGGGCGTGGCGGTGCGCCCAGCGCGCAGCCGCAGTCAGGACCTGCCAACATCCGCAAACCCCTCTTTACACGACGTGCGAGAACGAAGGGAAACTCCTCGCTTATGGGGTTGCTGTTCTTGGCTCCCGGCTTGGTGTTTTATCTCGTCTTCGTCATTGTGCCGATTGTGGAGGCGGCATGGTACTCGATGTACGACTGGAACGGCATCGACCAAAGCAAGTGGGTGGGGCTGAACAATTACATCAAAGTCTTTACCGACCCACAGTTGTTGGGCAGTATCGGCCATTCGTTCTTCCTGATCATCTTTTTCTCGTTCATGCCCATTCTCATCGGTTTGATGATTGCCGCATTGATCAAGGATATGAAATCTCAGAAAATGCGGAGTTTCGCGCAAGTCTGCCTGTTCCTGCCCAGAATCATTCCCGGTGCCGCTGCCGCGGTGGCATGGAGCTGGATGCTTGCCGACAACGGCACAGTCAACCAGTTGCTGAAGTTCGCCGGCCTGGGCAGCCTGTCGCATGTGTGGCTCGGCGAACAGAAGACAGCACTGGCATCAGTTGGCCTCATCGGTTTCTGGCTGCAACTTGGATTCTGCATCATCCTGCTGCTTTCGGGTATGGGTGCCATCGACCAGGAATTATATGAGGCGGCCGCACTGGATGGAGCCGGCTGGTGGAAGCAACTGTTCTCAGTCACGCTTCCCGGACTGCGCGGACAGTTGAGCGTATGCCTGACCATGACCATCGTTGCCGCTTTGGCCAGCTTCGATGTGGTGTTCATGTCTACGCAAGGCGGACCAGGTACCTCGACCATGGTTCCCGGAGTGCAGGTGTACCGATTGGCATTCACCCAAAGCCGGGTAGGGCTGGCATCCGCTCTAGCGACGGTGCTCATGGTACTGGTGCTCTTGGTGGTCGGGCCGCTGCAAGCCTTGATTAAAGGAAAGGATGAGTGAGGACAGTGAAGCAATCACGCACCGTACGCGTCATGGGCAGCCTTATGCTGGCTTTGACGATTTTGTTCTCGATCATACCGTTCATCAGTATGTTTTCGGCAGCTTTGCAGCCGCAAGGCACGCTCCCCTCCGGCATCCAGTTCACCGCACACCCTCACTGGGAGAATTTTGCGGCGGCGTGGACGGCGGCCAATATCACTCCCCTGCTCAAGTCCAGTCTTATCTTAGTGATTGGCGTAGTGCCTGCTGTCGTACTGTTTTCCGCGATGGGAGGCTATGCCCTGGCTCAGCTGAGAGTTCCCTGCAAGGGGCTGTTGTACGGCCTGTTCATGGTGGGACTGACCGTCCCCTTTGAAGTGCTGGTGACGCCGTTGTACTACGAAATCAACGACATGGGGCTGCTGAACACGCGTTGGGCGGTTATCTTGCCTATGATCGGCCTGAATATGTCGTTTGGCATCGTATGGATGAGGTCCAATTTCGAGCAGATGCCCCGTGACCTGATTGAAGCGGCGAGCATAGATGGTGCCAGCCATTGGAGGATCTTCCGCTCGATTGAGCTGCCTTTGGCCATACCATCGCTCTCCTCGCTGGGCATCCTGACCTTCCTCTCCACGTGGAATCAGTTCCTGTTGCCGATTGTGTTGATCAACGATCCCGACAAACGCACCATGGCCGGAGCCCTGCAATCCTTCGTAGGACAGTATTCAACGGATGTGGTGCTCCTGAATGCCGGTTCAATCCTGATCATGGCGCCAACGGTAATCCTGTTCCTCTTCCTGCAACGCTACTTCATCAAAGCCATGCTTGCAGGTTCCGTCAAAGGCTGATCAGCCAATACCCCACCCATTGCGGTTCATGGCTTCATGAGAGTTCGACATTGAGCCTTGAACCGCAATGGAACCGTATCTGTCATGCCCAAGCGAGAGCATGTATATATAAGGAGTTTTATGCAGTACATCAACGAAGATATCGAAGGAATCGACGGCTCGACGGCACGGTTCAGTGGCTACGTCATAGACAACAGTCCAGAAATCGTAGAGCATCGCGTCCGCCCTGCGGTGCTCATTCTTCCGGGAGGCGGCTACGAAATGACCTCCGACCGTGAAGCTGAACCTGTGGCGCTCAACATGGTAGGCCGCGGATTCCATGCGTTCGTCCTGCGCTACGCGACCTGGCCTTCGCAGTACCCTGTGTCTTTGATCCAAGCGGCGGCGGCAATGAGCATGATTCGTGAGCATGCCGATGAATGGCATGTCGACCCGAAGTCCATCGTCGTGATGGGCTTTTCCGCAGGAGGCCACTTGGCCGGCAATCTTGCCACGACCGCAAGCGACGAGGTGATTCGAGCCCACGGGTATGACCCCGACGCGGTCCGCCCCAACGGGATGATGCTTGGCTACCCGGTCATCAGCTCCGGACAATACGGCCACCGCGGCAGTTTCGAGCATTTGCTTGGAGACCGTTGCCACGACGAAGCAACGCTGGACGAAGTTTCCATCGAAAAGCACATAGACGGCAAGACTCCCCCGACGTTTTTATGGTGCACCTACACCGACGAGATTCTGCCCATACAAAATAGCCTGATGCTCACCGACGCATACTCAAAAGCCGGGGTGAATATGGAAATCCACATATTCTCCAACGGCATTCACGGTCTTTCCCTCGGCACCGAAGAAACAGCCTGGCAAGGGGTCAAAGGTGTGGAGGATTGCGTCCAGACATGGCCCGATCTCTTCGCCGCATGGATGCGACGGACGTTCATGCACAACGCCTGAACCGCTCCTGCCACGGTCAACGCTTCGTGGTCTGGCCGCTCACCAAAGAGACCGGAACAACGACATCAAGGTCTTGGACGACGTTCGAAGGGTCGTCCAAGACCTTTCCGGAAGATACAGGTCCAGAACCTTTCACAGACGGCACCTCACGTCGCGGACTTCGCGGCAACGAATGAATCTGCTCGACGATCAACGAACCGATATGCCGGGCGATGGTCCGGCAATCCTGACTGATAGTTGTCATAACCTTCCCGGCGGCTTGCGTCAAGTAGGTTCCGTCGTAGGCAATGACCTGCACTTGCCCGGGAATGGACATCCGCCTCCGTCCAGCCTCACGCACGCAGTGTGCGGCAATCAGGTCAGAGCCGACGATGGCGTCAACGTCCGGGAACCGTTCGAAAATCATGCGTGCGACATCAGGATAATTCTTCCAGTCATACACCTCGCCGGCATCCACATAATCGTAACGTATGTTCGCAGCGGCAAGCTCACGCTCCAAAATCATGTGGTACCGTACCGTCGGAAAACTCGATTCCTTCCCTTGATCATTACAGTTGGCTTGATCAGTATCGCTCTGACTCGTCCCGCCATCTTCCAAATCATGGAATTGGTTGACCGGACCCCCTACACTGACCACGTGCTTGGCATGCGTTCGTATGAGCTGCTGTGCTATGAGTCTGCCGCCTTGAGGGTGATCCGATCTGACCGACGGTATACCAGCGCCCAGGTAACGGTCGAATGCCACAATGGGACGTTGTATGGAAGTCCAATAGTCGGCTGCGTGGGATGTGTGAGCCGCCATGACGATGCCGTCCATCATATGGCGGCGCAACATGTCCACATATTGCGCCTCACCGCCCTTGGCATCAACCGTCGAACACAGCAACGTGCTGAAGCCCAGACCGGCAAGCTCCTTCTGGAGGGAAGCGGTAAATGAGGCGAAGAACGGGTGGTTGATGGTCGGGACGATGATGCCGATGATGTTGGTACGGTCGCGGTAGAAGTTCCTGGCCAACTCATTGGGCACGTAACCCAACTCGTCCATTGCCTGCTGAACACGTTCACGCATGGCGTCTGAAATGTATCCCGTGTTGTTGACCACCAAGGAGACTGTGCTCAGTGAAACCCCGGCCGCTTTGGCGACATCCCGCATTCCTACCAAGTGCATTCCTCCTTCTCACCGGCGTAAGTGGCAATACATATGGCACCATTTTATCAAGTTGATAAACCGGTTCGCTGCGAGCGCCTGCACAGTCTTGGGTGAATGCTGGTGTGGCGCGCACGCAGATGACAACAGTGTTCCGTCAGGACAGCACAACCACCACCCGACACAATTAATTACACGAGTCGCACACCGGCTTTGCGCATTGCCTCACGCGCAGCCACACCTTGTTCCTCGCTCACCGGTGCTGTCAGGTCTTCGATTACCGAGACGTCGTAGCCCAGGTTGCGCGCGTCGATCGCTGTGTCTTTAACGCAGTGCGATTCAGCCAGTCCCACCACATCCACATGGGTGATGCCGGCCTGTCTCAATGCCTGAGCGAGCGTCTTGCCTTGCGCTTGAAGCTGTGCAAACTCTTCGCGGGTCTGCACACGCTCGGAATTGTCTTCGATGCCTTCAAAACCGGTGTACGAAGGCGCATACTGTCCTTTTTTGAAGTGATGCTCCACGTTCAGCGCTTTAATCTGCGGCATCAGTGCCGCATTCGCAGTGCCGGCCAAGCCGTGTTTGGGCCAGGAATCCACAAAGTCCGGAGTGTCGGAGAAGTGGGAACCAGGCTCGATGTGCCAGTCCTGCGTGGTGGCGATGTAGGCGTATTCGCCGCGATGGGCGTTGACATAGCTCGCGATGCGATCCGCTACAGCAGTGCCGCCCTCCACGCCAAGCTCACCGCCCTCACAGAATGTGGGTTGCACGTCTACGATGATGAGCGCCTTGTGCGACTCACTCGCCGTTTCACCGTCTTTGTCCTGCGTCTCGTTGTTGTTCGTTGTGCAACCGTTTACCATGATATCTCCCATGCAATTGTGTACTACCGACTTACATGGTTTCAATTCTAGCCGCCTACATCACTAGAAGACAATCAAGACAACTACTGTTCACGCACCGCTGCTCGCACTGCCAACACACTCGATGGCGTGACCGATAGCTCATCGATCCCGTATTGCAGGAATGTGGCGGTCAGTTCGCGATCAGCTCCCAGCTCTCCGCAGATGCCGCACCAAATGCCGGCATCATGTGCAGCCTTGGCGGTCATTTCAATCATGCGAAGCACAGCCGGCGAGTGCGGGTCGGCAAAACGCCCTAGATTGGGATTCTGCCGATCGCATGCCAACGTATACTGCGTCAAATCATTGGTACCGATCGAGAAGAAATCGACTTCTTGCGCCAATTCCGGCGCCATCACCACCGAAGCAGGCGTTTCCACCATAATGCCGACAGCGATGTGCTCGTCGAAGTCGACATGCTCGTCCATAAGTTCGCTTTTGGCTTGCTCAATGAGCGCCTTGGCCTGGCGCACTTCACTCACAGCGGTGATCATGGGCAGCATGATGGACACGTCGCCGAATGCCGAGGCACGCAGAATGGCGCGCAGCTGCACTTTGAATATGTCGGGTCGGGTCAGGCAGATGCGAATCGCGCGGTAGCCGAGCGCCGGGTTGGCCTCATGATCGAGATTGAAATAGTCAACCTGTTTATCGGCGCCGATGTCAAGCGTACGTACCACCACCGGTTTGCCGTTCATGCGTTGCGCCACCTCGCGATACGCTTCGAACTGAAACTCTTCCGTAGGGTAGTCGCTGCTGTCGAGGTAGAGGAACTCGCTGCGGAACAGGCCGATACCTTCCGCATCATTGGCAAGCACATCGTCCACGTCAGAGGGGCGCCCGATGTTGGCATACAATTTCACCTTCTGTCCTGTGGTGCTCTGGGTGGGTTTGCCCTTCAGCTCTTGCAGCAGGCGCTGGTGTTCCTCCCAGTCGCTGCGCTGCTTGCGGTATTGCTCAAGACTTGCCTGGTCCGGGTCAATAAGCACAGTGCCGCCGGTACCGTCCACGATGGCCTCATGACCATCATCGCGAACATCGAATGCATTACCTATGCCGATTACCGCAGGCAATCCCATCGTTCGGGCCAGAATTGCGGTATGCGCGTTGCTGGACCCTTTGGCTGTGACCAGAGCGAGAATTTTAGTACGGTCAAGCTGAGCCGTCTGACTCGGCGTGAGATCGTCGGCGACAATGATGACTGGTTCATCGCCACCGGCAACAGCGCCACTATCTCCCGACTCCCCCGTCAGCACCGATATCAGGCGCTGTGAGACATCGTGCACATCTGCAGCGCGCGCACGCATATAGTCGTTGTCCATCGCCTTGAACATGTCTTCAAACGTCCTCGAGGCAGTTTCGACGGCGTACTCGGCATTAACCCCCTCGCCGCTGATGGATTGTTCGATGCAGCTGACATACTCCGGGTCCTGCAATATCAGCTTGTGCGCGTCGAACAGCTGTGCCTCGTTCTCGCTCAGGGATGCCGCTGTGCTGATGCGCAGTGCGTCCAACTGTTCTTCAGCACGGGTTTGCGCTGCGTGGAAACGTTCCAGTTCAGCATCGCGGTCCTGCACGTCGTGACGTTCAACGGCGTTCTTTTCTCTGAACACTGAGATACGCCCCAGAATGACACCTGCCGATACTCCAGTGCCTTGAATGTTCCTCATCACAGATTCTCCTTAAAGAACGTCTCCAATTGCGCTGCCGCAGCCTGCTCGTCGTCTCCGTCAACGCTTACGTTCAAGGTGTCACCGTTCCTGGCTCCAAGTCCCATCACCGCAAGGATGCTCTTGGCGTCAGCCTCATGCCCGGCAAGAGCCAAATGCACTGTTGATGAGAACGTCTGGCATTTCGCCACCAGCTCACTGGCCGGGCGCGCGTGGATGCCGTCGGGATCGGTAACCGTAAAAGTAAATGATTGTGCCATATTGTTCCTCTATCGTGCGTAAGTACCGGCATGATTGTCATCGATCAATGCCATGTGATTCATAGTGATTCGTATTCGTTGTGCGGCTGGCAGATATGCCCACCTGCCGCACAACGAATACGGTTGCAACACCCTCGCCATGATGGCAAGAATTGCAGCTCCTGATGCTCATGCGTTTCATTGCATACGACCGGTATCGAAGCGATACCCGGTGGTCTCCTCGTATTCGTCCACCATCTGGTTCCAGGAGTCCTGGATGTTGTCGGTGAGGCCGAAGAGACCGGAGCGGCCGATAACGTACACGTCGGGGTTCGCGTCCGAGATCATCTTCCAATGCTTACGGTTGGTGGACCCGTCCATCTCGATGCGATACGTGTAGCCGTGCCTTTCGCGCAGCTCGCGCAGCTCGGTGATCTTGTCGAGGCACACCTGAAGGAAGCGCTGACCGGCAAATCCGGGGTCGATCGTCATGACCATGACGCTGTCGAGCAGGTCGATGTAGGGCATGAGTGCGCTCACCGGGGTCTCGGGGTTCATCACCATGCCGGCCTTGAGCCCTGCGTCGTGAATCTGGTCGATGAGTCGGAACGCCACGCCGTTGGTCACTTCGGCGGGCATGCTGATCTCCTCGCACTTGATGTCGATGAGCTGCTGCACCCAGAAGGGAGCGTCGGTCACCATCAAGTGGGCACTCATGGGCACGTTCGAGATCTTGCGCGTCTGCTCGATGAACCAGGGAGAAAGCGTGATGTTCGGCACGAAATGGCCGTCCATGATGTCGATGTGGTACATGTTGACGCGCGGGTTGAGAAACTCGATCTGTTCCTTGAACTGGTCGAGATCCATCGTCATCAACGATGGGGCGAGCTGGATGGGACGACCAGCTTTAAGGTCTGCGGTGGAAGTTGTCGTCATTGTGGTCCTTTCGTTCGTACGCTCCTGCCGTGCCGTTGCGGCGTTGCGGCAGGAGCATCATGTGGACGGGGATGCCGCCGCGCGAGGATAGGCAATGTGCGGCGGCAAGTGTGGTTACATGACCTGGATGTCGTCCAGATCCAGATCGTCCTCATCCTCGGCGCTGGCGGCCTTGCCTTCCAGCTCCTCGGCGGGGACGTTCTTCTTGATGATGGCGTAGACGATGCCGGTCACCACGATGTTGGCAGCGATGGCCAGCAGGCCGACCCACCACAGCCCGCCCATGGTGGGCAGCATGAGGAAGCCGCCGAAGGGCACGGTCGCACCCTTGCCGCCTGTCAGGGACATGAGGATCGCGCCTTCGACCACGCCACCGCAGGCGGCAGCGATGACGCCACGCACGATGTCGTTCATGACAATCGGGATGGAGCCTTCGACGATGTTGACCACGCCCATCGGCACCGCGGACTTCAGGGTCTCCACCTCTTCGTTGGTGTAGATGCGCTTACGCAGCAGCTTGGCAACGAGGTAGGCGAAGCCGAAACCGATCGGGGTGGCGGTGTTCGTCAGCTGCAGCGCGGTGACGGGGCCGTTGATGCCCTGGGCCTGCAGGGTGAGGGCGAACGCGAAGACGGTCTTGTTGATCGGGCCGCCGAAATCGACGATGCTCAGCCCGCCGATGACGCCGCCGAGCACCAGGTTGGAGGTGCCGTTGAGGCTGGTGAGCAAGTTGGTGAGCCAGTTGGTGAACCACGAGACCGGCGTGCCGATGATATAGACCATGATCAGGCCGCTGACCAGCGAGGCGCAGAACGGGACGATCAACGTGGGCATGAGGCCTTTCGCCCAACTCGGCACCTTGAAATACTTGAGCACGGCGAAGGCGAGCCAGCCGGCGATATAACCGCCCAAGATGCCGCCGATGAAGCCGGCACTGATTGAAACGGCCGCCAGACCGGTTACAAAACCGGGAGCGATGCCAGGCTTGCCGGCAATCGAGAAGGCGATGCCGGTGGCAATGATGACAGGCAGCAGGCCCAAGGCCTTGCCGCCGAGGGTGGCGAGTGCCTGCCAGAAGTCGAACTTGCCCATGACGAGCGAGTCCTGGCTCTTGCCGCCGAACGCCATGCCGATGGCGATGATGAAGCCGGCTCCGCACACAATCGGGATCATGTACGAGATGGCCGTGAGTAGATGGCCCTTAAAGTTTGCTTGCTTCCAGAAATTCTTCATTGAACTTCTCCTTTCCTTTCGTTATATGTGGTGTTGCCTTACGGTTTATTTCTCGGCGATTTCGTGAAGTTTGGCGATGAGTTTGTTCGGGGATTTGATGGCGGTGTCAGTGGAGACCTTGACCACTTTCTTGCCCTCGAACCTGCCCTCGTCGGCGATTTTGACGTCGACCGCCAAGATCACCACGTCTGCGGCGGCAATGTCTTCGGCGGTCAACGCGTTCTCGATGCCGATGGTGCCTTGGGTTTCGATCTTTATGTTGTCTCCGTTGGCTTTCGCGGCATCCTCGAGCTTTTGCTGCGCCAGATAGGTGTGCGCGATGCCGATGGTGCATGCGGTGATTCCTACGATGTTCATCTGGTTCTCCTTGTGTTTGGTTGGTATCTTGTTGTGTTGAGCTTCCGCAAGGTGTGCCCAAAGTGTTGTGTCGCTGCGACGCTATGACGCTGAGACCGGTACAGGTCGCACGCACGTCACTGCCCAAGCAGCGCATGCCTGACGTCGCCCACACTGTCGGCCGCTGTCAGCGCGGCGACCACGTCAGCTTTGGCGAGTCTGCGCGCGAAGAGCGAAAGCAGTCGCAGGTGCCGTTTCGAATCCGCGTCGTCGGAGCCGACGGCGAAGAGCACGACCACTTTGGCACCGGTGTCGTCCAAGGATTCCCATGCCACTTCGTTGCGCAGAATGGCGATGGCGATGCCGTTACGCACGACGGTATCGCTGCGACCGTGCGGAATGGCCACATGGTCGCCGATGCCGGTGGCACCTTGCCGTTCACGCTCGTGAACAGCTTCGATGAACGCATCGGCATTGCTGATGTACCCGGCGTCAAGAAGACGCTTGGTGAGGTCTTGGAACACCTCATCTTTGCTATGCGCCTCCAGACCCGCTACGATCGTTCTCTCATCAAGCACCTCGGCCAGCGCCGACGTGTCAGTTTCGCTCGGTTCGGTCATGATTCCCCTTCCTCCAGTACCAGCGACCGGATTTCTTGTTCTGTTCCGTTGGCCAGATGCGCCAACATGGTCTCGTCGGCCAAAGCGCGATACCAGGCTTTCATCTCCTGCACGTCCTCGGCGTCGGGGCGTTCGGGCAGCAGCGTCACCATCATGCGGTCAAACCCAAGGGTTCGCGGCCGCGCTTCAGTGCCAAAGTTGATGTATATCAACGCGCTGTGTTTCACACACGAACTCTTGGCGTGCGGATTGACCAGACCGGCGGCAAGCGTCACGTCTCCCACGGCCACGCGCTCGCGCAGTGCGGCGGCGAGCGCGGCCTGGTCGCCCGTCAACCCTTGACGCTGCGCATAGACGGCCACCGTTTCCAACGCATGCGGCATGTCTTGGCACCTTTGCATCTCGGTATCGTTCCAGTTCACGAGTCGCTTCATTGTTCACCCCCTGCGTCCCGGGCCAAGCGCTCGGAACGAATGGTGTCCGCTTGCCGTTCCAGACGCTGCTGGTCTTCGATGGTGAGCATGGCACTCACCACCAGAACCGGCGCTTTGATGTCGTGCGGCAACGCCACTGTGGAGACCACGAGATCGACCTCTGGGTGTTGCGCCAACACGTTGCGCAAATCTTTGGAGGCCACCGTGCTCACGATGTTGAATTCGGAGAACCTGCGCTCGATTTTGCCTTGCAGCAGCTGAGCGGTGCCCATGCCGGTGGTGCACACCAGCAGCATATTGACCTTGGGGCGCACCGTGTCGAATGCATTGGCAAAATACACGGCAATGAATCCCACTTCTTCGTCGTCCACTTGAGGCAATCCGAACCGTTCCGCCGTGCGTGCCACCGCCTCTTTCACCGTTTGGAACAGGTCGGGATATTCGAGGATGATCTGACCGAGCAGGTTGTTGTTGACACGAATCTTGTTCTGCAGCCGGTTGATGAGCGGTTTCATGTGTTTCGCCAGGCTCACGAACAACTCGTCGCCATCGATGTCACGGTATCGCGGTGCGGCAAGCACCTCGGCGATAAGACAGTGCGTCACTTCGCCCACCAGCTGCGGCATCTCCTGTGATTGGGATTGCGGCAGAGCGGTGTCAATGCGCGAGGATGAGAGGTACTGGTAGAGGTAGTACGTTTCGATTTCGGGCAGGGACGTGTCAAGATACACGTTGACGTTGTGGATGATGGACCGGCATACCGCCAGCCAGCCGGGGTGACGCTCGAGGTCCGCGCGCGCTTCGGCGGGAATGTTCTCCGCGGGCAGCACCCCCACCTCACGGTAACGTTCGATGAGAATGTAGAGGTGCGTGAACAAGTTCACGCTGTATGGATAGGTGATGTTGGCGCCGGTGAGCTGTTCGATGTGCTCGAGCTGGCGCTGTACGAACGCAGCGTCACGGCGCTGCACCAGCTGATCGGTTTTGAGAAACCGTCCGGTTTTCACCACGTCAGAGCTGGAGAGCAGGTCGCAAATGGCCTTGCGAATGCCGGACTCCGGGCCGGCGGCCCACACCATGTCACCGCTGCGCTCCACGGTACAGTCGTAGCCGGCGAGCATGTCGCGCAACTTGCGCACATCCATGGCGATGGCGGAATCACTGATGAAATATCTGCCCCACAAGTCCGTGACCCGGTGATGCTGAGGCGCGGTCATGAGCAATGTTTTCAACACTTCGCTGCGGCGTTCCACGGACGTCAGGCCGCCCATGCGCTCTCTGCCGGCTGTGTCGCCGCTGGAACCGTTGGTGCTGTTGCTGGAGCGGCTGGAACTGTTTCCTCTGTTACTGCTGCCGTTGCCATTACTGTTACCGCTGCCACTGCCATCTCGCCACGATGATGCCACCACGGCGTCAACCGGCAAGGCGAACGGGTCGGCGCTCGGAGCCGCGTAGGAATCGGAAACACGGTATCCCCTGCCCCGGCGGGAAAGAATGGGGGCCGCTCCGGGGTTCGAAGCGTTGATATGCTTAACGGCTCGCTCCACCGTGCGTGCAGAAACATTAAGCGCCTCAGCCAAGTCGGCAGCCGGCACAAAATCACGCCTGTTCGACAGATAATCCATCACGGATTGCTCATGAAACGCCATCGTCAACCTCCTTGTCAATATTCAGAATATGGCGCAGCGGCAGGCGAAACGCCACATTCAGAACACGGTTACGGCGGTTGGCAACCGACATGAAGGGGTGGGGTTGTGGTGCGTTTGGGAAAATTTGCAAAAGCGAATAGTACATACGTCACGTGAGCGAATGCTTGTGCTGATGGACACTAATTACGTGACTTATGATTCGTATTCACACGTCATTGATGCACTTCAATCAAAGTAAATGTTCATACTTACACAATCCCGGCCTTGTATAAATCTCGAAAGCCACAGAATAGACAAAGCTGTCACATACCTCACGCTTACCCATCTTCACTGGGTTCGAATCATATTCATGCAACATAGTATATTATGTACAAAAGCTTGCGTGGGATACCTCAAATATCCGAAGCATGCAATGAAGCATCGGAGGACGCAATGCATGAAATCAAATGCCCGAAGTGCGGAGCGATGTTCACAGTGGACGAAGCGGGCTACGCCGACATCGTCAAGCAGGTGCGCGATAAGGAGTTCGACAAGCAGCTGCACGAGCGGCTGGAAGCGGCGGAAGACGCGAGGCAGAAAGAGCTGGAGCTCGCCAAGGCCGAGGCTGCAGGCGAACTGCAGAAGACGGCCGCCGGCAAGGATGCCGAAATTGCGGAGCTCCGGGCACAGCTGGATACCAAAGCCCAGGAACTCAAGGCACAGCTGGATGGCGAGGAGTCCGCGCGCAAGCTCGCGGTGAACGATGCACTCAAGCCGTTGGAAGAGCAGGTCAGCTCCCTAACGGCGCAGCTTGACCAGGCCGAGCATGAGCGGCAGGCGGCGCTTGACTTGGCGCAAAGCCAGGCTACCGGAAAGCTCAACGAGGCAATCGCCAAGAAGGACGTAGAGATCAGCTCACTCAAGAACGAGCTGGACGGCGCGCAGAGCGCCAAACAGCACGAAATAACCGATGCCGTGAGCGCCGTAGAGAAGGAGCGCGACCAGCTCAAGAACGACTTGGAACGAGCGAATAGTGAGAAGGTCGCCGCCGCCAAACTTGCCGAAGCCGAGCGCAAGGCCGCACTACAGGAGGCGGCCGCAAAGAAGGACGGCACGATACTCGAGCTGCAGCACAGCCTGGACGAGGCGAAACTCAAGAACAGTATTGAGGCGAAGTCGCTCAAGGAAAAGTACGAGACGCAGATCCAGGATCGGGACGACCAGATAGAGCGGCTGCGCGACATGAAGTCGAAACTGAGCACAAAGGAGATCGGCGAGTCGCTCGAGCAGTATTGCCAGAGCGAATTCAACAAGATCCGCGCCGCCGCCTTCCCCACCGCCTACTTCGAGAAGGACAACGACACGAGCGTCGGCGGGACTAAGGGCGACTTCATCTTCCGGGAAAGCGACGAAGCTGGCACCGAAGTCATCTCAATCATGTTCGAGATGAAGAACCAGAACGACGAGGACACGCTTTCCAAGAAGCACCGCAATGAGGACTTCTTCAAGAAGCTTAACAAGG
Source organism: Bifidobacterium sp. ESL1133 (assembly GCF_058107325.1). Classification (NCBI taxonomy): domain Bacteria; kingdom Bacillati; phylum Actinomycetota; class Actinomycetes; order Bifidobacteriales; family Bifidobacteriaceae; genus Bifidobacterium; species Bifidobacterium sp. ESL1133. The sequence continues at coordinate 500,734 of NZ_JBYLUI010000001.1, forward strand.
ACCGGCGCGACAAGAGCTGCGAATACGCCGTGCTGGTGACGCTGCTGGAGCCGGAGAGCGAGCTGTACAACGCGGGCATCGTGGACGTCTCGTACAAGTATGAGAAGATGTACGTGGTACGGCCGCAGTTCTTCATACCGATCATCACGCTGCTGCGCAACGCCGCGCTCGGGTCGCTGCAGTACAAGAAGGCGCTGGCGGCCGAGCGCGCACAGAACATCGACATCACGCATTTCGAAGAGCAGCTCGACACGTTCAAAACCGCGTTCGGCAAAAACGTGGACCTGGCCGCCCGCAAGTTCAACACCGCCATCGAGGAGATCGACAAGTCCATTGACCACCTCAACAAAATCCGCGAAAACCTGGTCGGCTCCCAGCGCAACCTAGAACTCGCCAGCAAAAAGGCCGACGACGTAACCATCCGCAAACTCACCCGCGGCAACGAAACCATGAAGAGGAAGTTTGAGGAGGTGGAAAGCTAATACAGTGGCTCAGTAAAGGCAACTCTCATATCTCTCCGCACGTCCAAAAACAATAACTCATGAAAGAAAACCAACCATGCCCGTTCTAAAACTAGATTGTTCAACTTCCGCCCACCCTACTTTTGAGTCGAAAGATATCTCGCTAAGCCGGGTGAACTTTTTCTACGGCAAGAACGGAACGGGCAAAACCTCACTCGCCAATATGCTATACGAGCAGTTTATGGACTCCTATCAAGTGAAACGTTTTGACGGTTTCAAAGGATTAGTGGCAGGAAATGATGAATTGAACGCCATCACAATGGGGGAAATCAACACTTCTGCGCAAAACAAGATTAATGAATTGAACCCCAAAATTGCAGAGATCGTTTCGCAACTATCTGTGGACTCAGAAATAGAAAATCTATACAGCAAACGCGACCGCGCACAGAAGAATTACACAACTGCCGGCAATAAATTAACTCATTTTTACACGGAACAAGCTGCCAAGATTAAAAGAACAAGCAACCCGACCATATCGATTCCAACATATAACATTAACAATTTTAAGCAAGATAGGTCTAATGCTCTCCGACTTAGCGACTCAGATATAGAAGCCGCTAAGTCTGAATGTTTGAGCGAGCAACTTACGGAACCAGTGAAGATAACATATCCAACTCCTAATCTCCAAGAATTAACTCAATCCGTCAACACACTAGTAACTACAAGCATCACAGCAACGGCAGAATTACGAGGAATTGGCGATGACCCGGCGAAAAGACGATTCGCTGAACAAGGCATGAAATGTCATGATCGACAACACGACTCATATTGTGCGTTCTGCGGAGGTCCGCTCACTGATGACCGCTGGAGAGAGCTCGACAGGCTCTTTAGCAAAGCTACAGCAGATTTCAAAAATGATTTAGGACAAGAGTACGACGCCATAAATAATGCGATAAGCGAATTGAAATCAGTTGTCTCAATCGACAGTTCCACTTACTACTCACCGTACCGACAGCAGATTACAGATCTGAATCTATCTGTATCAGAAAATGTTTCAGCGGCGATATCTTATTTAGAATTCCTTCTTTCACAATTGAAGCAGAAAAAAGATGATGTCTTTGCCACGCTCGAAAAGATAACCAAGCAAATACCAACAATCACATTAGCAGAAAACCAGTCTGCATTTGACGCGCTACATGCCGAGAATATTGCATACGGAAACGCGCTTGAAGAAAAGCAGCGGCGAGCCAAGGAAAAACTGCGTTTAAGCATGGTCGCCGAGCTATTAGATTCTGCAAAATACGACAGCCACAGCCACCAGGAACTGTGCGATGCTATCACTCAAGCCAAGGCACTTTTAGACACCGCAGATTCCGATTACAACGAGGCCGAAAAACAGTTATCAATTCTGAAACGTAAAAAGGACGAAATTCGGAAAAGTACAGTTGACACTTCACTCGCAGCAGAAAATATCACGAAACTACTTCAATCCATTGGAATGACATCGTTCGAACTGCGCCTTCTTGATGATGGCGATGGAACCAGCTCTGGCCAGTACCGCATCATAAGCGATGGTGAGGAAAGAAAAATCAGTTCCTTGAGCACTGGAGAAATGAATCTTGTTGCCTTCCTGTACTTCATGCAACAATTGACAGCCATATCTGCTGAGAAACCAGTTTTAACAATTATTGATGATCCAATGAATAGCAATGACGAAACTTCCCAGTATCTCATGTACAGTTGCATTCAACATTACTACGGCTTACAAAAACGGTCACCCTCAATAATGAAAGATGATGACATCCTGGTTGTGCTTACTCACAACACGCATTTCTTCTTGAACTGCAGACCATATGGATGGACCCCCAACGATGGAAGGGTTGCGTGCTTTACACTCTACAAGCACAATAATTCAACACAGCTGCAGAAAATTACTAGACCCGAAGAGGACATTCAAACTGGCTATACGTCACTATGGCATGAACTTCACCACGCTTACGAAGCGAACGAACCCGGTCTCATGTGGAACCCTCTGCGCCGCATCTTAACAACATACGCAAAATTCAACGGTGCCAAAGGCATCGAAGAACTTATTACTCAAAATAGTGATGATCCTGTCAGGTATGATATCGTTTCAGAGCTGAAAAAAGGTATGGACGTTAACTCTCACGAACTATACGACTTCGAAATTAATCCAAACGATTACGATCGAGAACAAATCATTGAAGTCGCACAGTGGTACTTCGAAACCCTAGATGATGTAAATCATTTTGACCACTACTGGAATGAGGAACTCAAGGAAGCCGCTGCTTCGAAATAGCACAGTGCAGAATTATGGCATGCTGCAATTTATCCATGCACAGCTACACTGGTACCTATGCCTTCAGGATTCATTGATAACCGGACCGAGCTGGTCAAGGACGATTTGGTGCGCACCATCAAGAGCGGCGACAAGGTGTCGGTTGCCTCGTCGGTGTTCTCGATGTATGCGTACCGCGAGTTCGGAGATCAGCTGGAGCGGCTCGATGAGTTCCGGCTCATCTTTCCCTCTTGAAGACATTAATCAGCAGCACCGTGCCGCAGTATCTCGCTGCTGCTTTTAGGAGATGTCGTAAGTAGCATATCTACTTTGCTACCGATGTTATTATCAAACACGCAATACTACATGACTTGAGAACTTACTCCATCACCGCAGGTCCCACTGAAAGTGGTATGCCATCAATGAAGTCACACATAGAGCACCTTGAGCTGCGTTCGTTTTTGAGAATTGCTGTTTGGTGGGCTTATGTGCAATAGCGTGTCGGGAGAATTCCTTGGGCATTCCATCCCCTTTTTCTACTCTGAAATGCTGCATAGCAACATAAACCGGAAGGAATCCTAAAACAAAACGTGTATCCTTCTCTTTCAGTAATTCTTCAGAACTGGATTTTTCCTTTGCAAATGGCATGTAATGCTTGTAAGGGCTTCTCTTTAAGGATATGTCTTCTTCCATGCCCTCATAGCTGATTTTTAAACGCTCCGCAAGCGGCTCTACTAGATTTGCAAGTAGCGACTCCCCTGCAGCATACTTCTCTTCTCGTAATACGCATATCGCCTCTTCGAGGAGGGACACGAACCATTCTTCACTCATTCATCCTGTTTCTTCCTTCTCTCGGAAATCGATGCCACTGTTTTGGATTCATCTATCGCTTGCTGGCAGTCGTCCAAGATCTGAAAGTATGCATCAGACAAAATCACTCTTCGCTCTTGACCTTTCTTAGCACGTAAAAAACAATCAATCAGCCTTGGACGCATAACATGGAACACAGCAATTCCGTCATTATATTCAATCTCATACAAGTCTTCGAAAGAAAAACTCTCCGCGGTTTCCATTATATTTGAAGGGTAATAATTCTTCGGGTACTGAAATGAAGATATATTCTGCAGGGCCGCATTCAGACTGCTGACAAGATAATTGCTGCTCTCGCTGAAAGTCTTAGCTATACTGTGCACCCTAAGCTAAAGCTGTCCGTCACTACCGTATTAATTTGAGGAGCAATATTCAAACCAGCAAAGCCCGCCTCAAAACTTTTGGCAAAATGTGCGAAATTAACCTTCGACAAACCAGCGATGTTCTCGGCGAAGTTCTGCAGACCTATACTGATACTTTTATCAATGCTTTCAGTTACAACCGATCCAAACCGAGTAAGACTATCCAAATTGGTCTGTATCGGAGTCAGTATATTAAGAATGCCTTGCACATTGCCTTTATACATCTGATTAAAAGTATCTAAATTCCGAACGCGCCAATTAGTGTTGGGCTCACTGTTTTACTAAACTCTTGCGCAAATGAGTTCGAACCATGCAAATGCATTCATAGTAAAAAATTGGTCAGTAGTTTTCGTAGCATCACTGCTAGAATCTTGGTCTTTCCTGTTACCTTCATTATCTTCCATAGCTTCAGCTTAGTAGATTGAAGCACCTAATGCACCCTCCACACGGTATCCTTGGAGTATTGAGCAACGGGGAGGAACAGCATGTCGATTGATGAGATTTTTGCGAAGATCGTAGAGGACTCGGCTGATACGCGAGAGCAGGGCACGAGGTTCGAGCGGGCGGTGGAGTTCTTCCTGCGCAACGATCCAAGCTGGTCTGAGCACATCGAAGACGTGTGGATGTGGGATGACGCGCCTACGAATCACGGGAAACAGGATACCGGCATTGACCTTGTAGCCAAGGATACCGATGGCTCCTACTGGGCAATTCAGGCCAAATGCTACAACAAAACTCTCGGCGAGCGCGATGTGTCGACGTTCTTCATGAATGCCAGTGCAGACGATACTTACGGGCACCTTATGCTGGCCGATACCGCACCGTCCTACACCTCCAACCTTGAAGATTTTTCGCTTAATTTCATTCTGAGTTCGAGCAAAGATTTAGTGCGTCTTGACCTCGACACCATGCGCGACGCGAATCTCGACTGGAACGCTTTCATGAACGGCGAGACTCCCGCTAATCGCACGGTGTTCGACCCGCGCCCGCACCAGCGCGAAGCCATCGATAAGGTCAGCAAGGAGCTTTCTACCGCAGACCGCTGCTCGCTGGTCATGGCATGCGGCACCGGCAAGACCTTGACGGCGCTACGATTCACCGAGGAGTTCGTAGGCAATGGCGGCACTGTACTGTATCTCGCGCCTTCCATCAGCTTGGTATCGCAGTCTATGCGCGACTGGGTTAACCAGGTGCGCGGCAAGATTCACGTGTACGTAGTGTGCTCAGACCACCGCGCCAGCGAAGTCAAGCAAGATGAGTCTTACGGAAGCCTTACGGACATCCCCTTCCCAGCCACAACGAATGCGCACACAGTCGCCGAGCGTTTCCACAGGGAGGACGGCGCACTGAACGTCATCTTCTCCACGTATCAGAGCATCGACGTCATCCACGAGGCGCAAGAGGAAGGATTGTTCGACTTCGACCTGACCATCTGCGACGAGGCGCACCGCACCACCGGCGTGATGGACGGCGAGGCTGCGTTCCAAAAGGTGCACGACAGCGAGTTCATCCGCTCAGCCAAGCGTCTCTACATGACCGCTACGCCGCGCATCTTCGACCAAGGCGCGAAAAACAAGGCCGTACAAGGCGCCGTTGAAATTGCCAGCATGGACGACCCAGATACCTACGGCAATATAGCTTACCGGCTAAGCTTCGGCAAAGCCGTGGATATGGATCTGCTTACCGATTACAAAATCGTCGTCATGCAAGTGGCCGAGAACATGATGAGCTCGACCATGCAGCAACATTACGGCAAAGGCGCTGGCTCGGAACTAGAGCTCGATGACGCCATGAAGTTCGTAGGCTGCTGGAAGGCACTCTTCGACCGTCGCCACGCGCAAGGCGTTAGCGACCTCATCGAAAACAGTGAAACCGGTGCAGATAGTGAAGTGGCGGATACACAACCCCATGATGATGCCAAGCGCGTGCTCCATCATGCCATCGCTTTTGCTCCGTCCATCAAGGCATCCAAGGCTCTGACAAACAAGTTCCGCGCGGTCATAGCAGATTACACGAAGTCACTCGAACCTACAGCCGAGAACGCGGGCATGATTGAGGCTGGTAAACAAGTTCAAGTCGAAATTGACCACGTCGACGGTGGCATGGACTCCCAGACTCGGCATAGGAAACTTGACTGGCTTGCTCGAGATACTGCTGACAATGAATGCCATATCCTTTCGAACGCCCGTTGCTTGGCTGAAGGCATCGACGTACCCGATCTGGACGCAGTCATGTACCTTTCGGCCCGCCGCAGCCGCGTGGATATCATCCAGTCCGTAGGTCGCGTGATGCGCAAAGCGCCGGGCAAGGAGTATGGCTACATCATTATCCCCGTGGTTGTGCCAATGGGAGCTGACCCTGACACCGTGCTCTCCTCTGGCGCCTACGACACCGTATGGGAAGTCGTGCGCGCCCTGCGCAGCCACGACGAGAGGCTCGACGCGGTCATCAACGCGGCCGCACTAGGAGATACCGATTCACTGAAACGCATCGTCGAAGTTGAGGTGCTTGACCAAACCAAACTGCGCCTGCACAAGAAACCCAAAGCCAACAATGTGCCACCTATCGGCAGCAACGTGGATCCGGGAGAATTTGATGGCCACGATGGCGAAGATACCGGATCTAGTTCCAGCTCTGGCGCGATGCAGCCAGAGTTTGACCTGGTCTCCAGCGAGATGGCACGCAACATCAACGCCGAAATCGTGCGCCGTTGCGGCACCAAGATGTATTGGGGCGAATGGACTGACGACATCGCCAGCATCGCCAAACACCGCATCACGCAAATCACTGACCTCGTGAACACCGGTGCCGCCCGCGAATCGTTCACCGCGTTCGCCCAAGGACTGCGCGACTCGCTCAACCCGGGCTACAAGGACGAGGACGCCATCGCAGTGCTCGCCCAGCACGAGATCACCAAACCCATCTTCCAGACGCTCTTCACCAACAAGGAGGTCCTGGAAGGCAACCCCATCGTGCGTGGCCTGGACCGAGCGCTCGACTCCCTGTACGAGGCCGGACTGCCCAAAGCCATCGACAACCCCACCCTGAACGACCTGTACTCTTCGGTTCGGCTCTCGGCCAGCCAGGTGCAGAGCGACGCGGCCAAGCAGAACCTCATCAAAGAGATCTACAACGAGTTCTTCACCAAGGCGTTCAAGGACACCGCTGACAGCCTCGGCATCGTCTACACGCCCGTCGAGGTCGTGGACGCCCAGCTCCACATGGTCCAACGCGCCCTGCAACACGAGTTCGGCCAGTCGCTAGGCGACCGTAACGTGCATATCCTCGACGGGTTCGCCGGCACCGGCACCTACATCTGCCGCCTCATCGAGGACCAGACCCTCATCAGCGACCGGGACCTGCCCTACAAGTACGCGCACGACCTGCACTCCAACGAGATCGTGCCGCTTGCGGCAACCATCATGGACATCAACATCGAACAGTCCTACCACAAACGCATGGGCGGCGACTACCAGCCCTTCCCCGGCGCGCTCCTGACGGACACGTTCCAGATGCACGAGGAAGGCGACACCCTCGACGACACCATGTTCACCGAGAACACCCAGCGCGTCAGGCAGCAGATGGACCTTCCCATCAGGATCATCATCGGCAACCCGCCCTACCGCGCCGGCGACAGCGACAACACCGGCAACCAGAACACCAAATACCCCTCTCTCGACCAGCGCATCGAACAGACCTACGCAATAGGGTCAGACGCAAATAACAACAACTCGTTGTATGACCATTACATCCGCGCCTTCCGCTGGGCCTCCGACCGCATCGGCGACTCCGGCATCGTCTGCTTCGTCTCCAACGGCGGCTGGCTCACCGGCAACTCAGGAGCCGGCGTCCGCCGCTGCTTCAGCAGCGAATTCAACACCATCCACGTCTACAACCTACGCGGCAACGCCAGAACCCAAGGAGAACAACGCCGCAAAGAAAAGGACAACGTCTTCGGCGCGGGGACACGAACAACCATCACCATCACCATGCTAGTCAAGAACCCCACCTCCAACGAGCACGGGGCGATCTACTACCACAATATCGGCGACTACCTCAGCCGCGAAACCAAACTCAACATCCTCAAAGACTGCACCACCGCCGACCCGGAGTGGAATCGACTTGAACAAGACAAGCACGGCGACTGGCTCAACCACCGCGACGACAGCTACACCCAGTTCATACCCATGGGCATACAGGATGGCTCAAAGAAATTACCTACCGGCCTCTTCAAAACATGGTCGCGTGGAATTCAATCTGGCCGCGATGCTTGGGCTTACAACTTCTCCTATAACCAAGTCGTCAACTCCATGAACGACACGATAGATTATTATAATCAGCAACTTACTCTCCAAAACAATACGGAACCAGGCAAGAATAAATCCTCTTATATAAATGACAATCCACACATCAACTGGACACGCGGATTTAGACAAAGCTTTGCAAAGGGAAACCAGATAAACAAACGCCTAGGAAATGTAATCACTGCCATCTATCGTCCTTTCTGCAAACAATTTCTATGGTTCGATAGACAAACAAATGAAATGATTTATCAGCAACCCAAGCTGTTCCCATACGCTGAAGTAATGAATTTCGAAATATGCTTGCCAAAAGGCCGCGATTCATATCCAATTATGGCGCAGTTTATGCCAGATATTCAGCTGCAATTTAACGGACAATATTTCCCTCTAAACTGGTATGAAGATTCAGGTAAAGAGAATATAAATTTGCTCACAGGTCTTAACTCAGCGAACGCAGACTCGCATGGTTATATACGCCATGATGCAATCACGAATGCAGGATTGAAAGTCTTCCGCGAAGCATATCCTCACACAAAAATCACCAAGGAGGACATCTTCTACTACGTGTACGGCATCCTGCACAGCCCCGAATACCGCGAGCGCTTCGGCAACAATCTCAAGAAGGAGCTGCCTCGCATCCCGCTGGCCAAGGATTTCAAGGCGTTCATGAAAGCCGGGCGCGAACTCGCCCATCTGCACTTGGACTATGAGACCATCGACCATTGGCCGGTGCACGAAATCGGTGACAGCATGGACCCCGGGCGCACCGAGAAGATGACCTATCCGAAGAAGGTCAAGGACTCGGAATCAGGCAAGAAGGTCCCGGACATGACGGTGCTGCAGGTGGCCGAGAACCTCACCATCGAGGGCATCCCTATGCGCGCCTACGATTATGTGGTCAACGGCAAGAGCGCCATCGGTTGGCTCATCGACCGCTACAGGGTCACCACCGACAAGAAGTCCGGCATTGTCAACGACCCGAACGAGTACTCCGACGACCCGCGCTACATCGCGGATCTGGTCGAAAGCGTCATCACCGTCAGCATGAACACCCTCGACATCGTTGAAACCCTCCCCGCCCTAGAGGAACTCCCCCAACCCGCCAACTGGCCCGCCGAATGGAGAAGCTGAGCCGTCGAAGCTTCCCATAGAAGAGAACTATCAGCTGCAACTTGCGTAAATCTGAGGAAGTGCATTATGCGATATGAGCCCACCACTGATAAGCTCGGAATTCTACCGATAGAACATCAACTCATCGTGCTGGGTAATGGATTCGACCTAGAATGTGGTTTGAAGTCCAGATTCACTGATTTCTTTGAAGAAAGAGAAGCAAAACTTAATCAACTACCTTTTAGCGAGACATGGGGGGAAGATTTACAAGACCTTGCTTTAACAGTTTGGGATGTTATTTTGCGTCTTACGAAGAAGAACGAAGAAAACTGGTGCGACATAGAGCGCTTAATAACCGTATGGACTGCAGACTCTTCCGCTAACGATGACAGCGTTTCGAAAGACGGAAATAATCTCGTTTCTTCAATATTGAGTCCACTCGAACAGGCCATAAGACTGATAAACAAATCTCCATCCGAAATGGTAAGTCTGCTGGGTGAAAATTCAGGTTATCGTAATGACTGCGATTTGGCCGTTGCTCTATATCTGAGGACTGTAAATAATCCATACGACACTCAGGCAGATTACCTAAGAAATATTTATCAGTTTTTACTCGACGATTTACATGCCTTCGAAAATGCCTTTGCTACTTATCTTTACCTCGAAGAAAAAGATCAGCACGCCGCTTATACACAAAAGTCAGTTTCCCTGCTTCGCACCTTGGCAAATGATGAGTTCTTCCCTATAGGCCCGACAGTAGAAGTTCACACATCGGTGTTAAATTTCAACTATACAAGGTTGGGAATAGCCGGAGTTCTCTCCCCTGATGATACAGAAGTCAACATCCACGGAAGACTTGATAGCACCAATATCATCATAGGGATTGACGGCACAAACCTGAAAAAAGACTCCCAGGCACTGCTATTTACCAAAACTTACCGTTTACTGGCTCTCAATAATCCCGACCGTAAGAAACTTGTACATAGAAACGACGACCAAGAGCCGACATCGCTGATTAAATTTTATGGCCATTCGCTTAATGAGGCCGATTACTCATACTTCCAAGCAATCTTTGATACCGTGAATCTTTATCACAGTCAGACTCGATTGATCTTCTACTACAAACGGTACCAAATAGACGATAGTGGAACGCCCTGCTCACTTACCGAAGCACAGCAAAGCATGTTCCAAAAAGTTACGAAGCTTCTTACCAGATATGGCGGAACTCTGGATAACGAAGATCATGGTAAGAACCTCATGCACAAACTTCTGCTTGAAGGCCGTTTAAGTGTTAAGGAATATCGTCATGCCTGAGGCTTCATTACAACTAGTAACAAGTATCGTTACTGCAATGGCAGCTATGGTTGCTCTCGGACTCACGGTATGGCAAGGGCACCTTAGTAACCGGCAAGAACTATTCCAACTCCGCCTCAAAGATTGGAGTATTTGCAAGGGACTCCTAACCTTGTATGAAGATAATCGGTCATTGTTGATTGGTTCCTGCAAACTGATAGAAGAAGACGGTTACGCTCTCACTTTTCAGGATGAATTTAATTGGCTAACCAACAATACCTTCCTCGAAAGCATTCAAGGAGCAGTAAATCACCCGCTGGAACCGGAATCGCAGCGAACACTGCTGATGAAACTTGAAAACATGCGCAACGTGGCTTATGAGATGAGACTTATTTTCAGGCAATCCGATATTGCTAATTTCTCAGATTTCATCGACTGCTATGCCGATGTTCTTTTGAACATGTACAAATATCATGTTTACCGGAAAAGCATCGATAACAGTTTTTCTAAGATACCACTACATGGTAAGCAGAATGAGTTAAACACCATACAGAAGAGCCCGTTGCCAAAAGAAATTGCCACTCTCCTCAACGAAATGGAAAGAATAACTAACCAAATCGCCGAGAGAAACCTCATCAAACGCGTTGAACGCAAAATACGTCTCGAGGGTACGGGACCAATAAACTGGCTCTGTTTTCACCTTCAAAACATAACTAAGCTAGCTAAAAATACGCAGCGCAAGCATATAGCTTAGTGGTATCTGAAACTCCGCTATGCTTAGCCGTGGTCAATGACATGGTGGACGGGCTGGAATGGGAGAATCCGAGGTGTTTTGACAATCCGGACGCCACTTTTGCTGATTTGTACATGAAATCCGGCATGTATGTTGCCGAAATCGTGCGGCGCCTGTTCCGTAGCCGCCGCATGCGAGCGCTTTACCCGGACGACGCGGCGCGGCTGAACCACATCTTCGCCGAGCAGGTGTACGGCTGCGCGCCCACGGAAATCATCTACCAGATCTGCCGGCGCTATATCCTCGGGTTTAGCAGCGAAATACGCATCGAAACCGACAACATCAAACTCTGCGACACGCTCCAACCTGCGAAAACCGGCAGGCTGGAGCAAGCCCTGATAGAGGTTTTCGAGTTATAGCGAAATTTGACTCAAACGATCCTCAATCACCACGGTAAGCTCCCTATGCCCGGGATTGCTTTACGTATGAGAAGTGGGTCACCGTGCGGCTACGGCGTTGGTGAGGGCTTGGCGGGCCCAGTCGCTGACGCTGATGTGCTCGGCGGCCGCATCCTTCTTGATGAGGTTCCAGAGTGTGTCGCTCACGCGGATGGTTCGCGGTTTGAGCGGCTCCGTTTCGACTTCCCAGGCTTGCCCCTTGAACGGGGTTATGGTGGCACCCGGGAACCCCGCTTCGGCTTCTTGCGACCATTGGTCAATCATTTCGTCGGTGACGACCGTGCCGTTGTCCGCAATAAATTGCTCCTTGTTCATGTTCATTTCCTTCCTGTTCGTATTTCGCCTGCAAACCCTTGCGTCAGATAATTCGCGTGGATGATGAGCACTGCGTTGTCGTTGCCTCTGATAAACACAAGTTCAATGGCCCGCCCCTGCGCGTCGAAGCCTACGGTCGCCCATCGCTGCGGCTCGCTGGCGCGGTCGCGGTAGCGTATAGTCGCCCCGTTCGAGCCAGTCTCAAATGCCTCCTGCACTTGCCCTGGCGTGAGACCGTGAGCAAGGGCGTGAGCGTGGATGATAATGCGCATACGCTCCAGCATACTACAGCGCATGCGGTATGTCCAGCCACAATATGTGGCGGACTGTGTTTAGTTGTGCGCTGGGCTTGGAACGATGAGCTAACTTGCCTATCGAGCGTCCCCGTGCAACTCTCGGTACTGGCCGAAGCTGCCTTTGACGGCCTGAGCCGGGTACTTGACTTTGTTCTTCACTAGTTTGCAGAGGATTACGTCGTCTAGGTCCCAGCCGTAGACATCGGCCAAGTCAATGCAGTAGATGAGCACGTCGGCGAGCTCTTCCTTGACATGCTCCATGTCAGGATCTGCGGCGTCCGGTGCCCACTGGAAGCACTCGAGCAGTTCACCGGACTCGATGCTGATGGAGCGCGCCAAAGCATCGGGAGTGTTGTATTTGCCCCAGCCACGTTCGTCGACGAAATCACGTAGGTCTTGCAAAGTGGATTCGCTAATCATGTTTGTGAATATACGCTTCTACAATGGCATTCATGAGCAGCAACGTGGTCAAACCTATCGTCCTCGACCTTCCGTACGAGGAATACAGCACGGACATATTCGAAGAGGCGTTGCAACTGCGACTAACCTATCTGTGTCACTTGGAGAGCAATGTCCCTAGGATTACCAACAGGAACAGCTTGAGCACCTATTGCGCTATATTTATGAACTCTCTTCCCAACTGAATCTGGACGAGTAATTACGATACGCCCTTTCTGTTGCAGAATTCTATCGGCGCGTTCGACATCAAGCAACTCGTCGCTTTCATAATAACGCTCCTCACTATTCCCGTCATAAATACTGTCCCCAGGAGAGATTGCACTGATATTACCGGGATCGACGTAATCTCCTGGAACTAACTTTGAATCCTGAATCTTAAGGGTTTTAAACCGCGGGTAAGCAGATAATTGAGCATCGTGCGCCATCAACAGTACGCCGGAATAAGAATTCCCACTCAACAACTCCTTCAATGGTAAATTGCTTGCCAGTCTCTTCACACGTTCGTTAACGAAATGTTCAAAACACTTACGCCCACCATATTCACGCGTCTTTGATCGATTAATACCTGTAGCACGCCTCGCTCGTTTACTTAACGAGTCTTTATTGCCCTTAGTTGGATTTAAATCAACTATGTTAAGCGACGCATTGGTCGGATCTACAGCGGATAGCAAATCCACCGTAACCGAATCTGTTTTCGGAAGAGAATACCCCATCAATGTAATCGATGAGGCATTTCTAATCGCATCATACGCATCCCTCCATAGGGAACGAGTTAGATATGGATGATAGTACTTAGATTTTTCGGAAACCGGAGGAATAAGAAACCTGTCTAGTCCTTGAACCGAATGATCTTCCGTTACACCCAAATTTCTGACAGGAACCCTTCTCAAAGAAGAACCCAATGCATCATCTGCAGCCCAGTACCAGTTTAATGAACCATGCAATTTCAGAATTTGCATAGATTCCAAAAAGGGAGCTTCAGTATCAAAACCAATGGCCGAGCCATCTCTTTCGGCATTCGGCCTAGGAAAAACCAACTGGTCAGCGCACATTGCAGTTACTTGGTTGCTCTCGACAATAAGAGGCCGAACTCTATTAATGGCCTGTTCGAGCAAAATATCATAATTGAACGTTATAACCTTCGCATGCTCCACATTCCACACATCTATAAGTTGACACAACCAAAGAGGAAGCTTAAAGGAATCTCCGTCGCCGATAACCTTATCGAGCTCCTCAGCTATCAAGGACACCAAAAACTCTGCATCCGCTGCACGCTGAAGATTCTCATAACTCTTCATAAACGGCATATCTACCGAAGCTAAAGAAAGCCACGCTTCAAAAGACTGCCCATGCTGATACCCGACTTCTCGACCCGTCTTTTCTCTGAATTTAGCGGCAACTGCCTCACCAAGCTCGTTCATTAAAGGCATAGAATCATTTATTGCCTTTGAAAAACCTGCACCGAGAATGTAGACCGGTGTGTCTTGTAAAGTATCCATAACACTATATTATCGTTATTCGGAATGCCTTAATCCCCAGGTTCAATGAAGAAGATATAAATAATATGGAAACCGCAAATGGAGCTCACCTAACATAGCCCTCCAACGCGAAGAGTACAAATACGCTCTAGACTAATCAGGAAAGACACTAACGAGACAGGACGACATCCTCATCAGAAAACCAAGATGTTCACATCATCTTTCGAACTACATGCCATACCTATGCAACGTCTCCTAGTCCAATTCACGTTTCCGAGTTGCATACTGAATTAGGCAGATAACGTCAGCGAATAGTAGACTCATCACCCATGTTAATCTAAGAGTACCTGATATGAGTTGTATAAAAACTCGTGCTAAATCATCTGATTGAACAAATAACTTGATAAAAAGAGTACTAACTTCCCAAATATAAAATACTCCGACAAAACATACAGCAGCTATTCCTCCACGAACCCCCGCGTGCTGCCCTATTTTTGAACTATTCACTAGCACGCTAAAACTCTCGCGTAATTGGCAATAAGCTCCTGACACAAGTTCATAATTGCTTGATTGTTGCTGTACCCTGAGAAATTCAGGCTTAATATACTTATTGTAGCCAACCTTGATAAGCCTACTTCTCCAGATATATACATTCAGCATTCGAAAACTTGAACCTATTCCAATCAGCACAACAGGAAGTAAAAGCACCGATAGAGTCGATACAATTCTTTCCGACGAAAGTTCTCTCTCCAAATACTCCACCGGAAATTTTCCTGAAAATGTGAGCAGGATATACCCCAGAAGCATAAGAGACTTTACGAAGATAACAATCAAACTAGGAATTTCAAACAGCCATTGAAACAGCCGATCCCTAAATTGAAAGCCTCCTGTGAGCTTAAATCCTTCGCTTTCTTTCGAATTTTTAATAGAAACACGCTCCTTTACATATCGTGCAAAATGCTTACGCAACAATAAAAGCGCATATTCGTTCTCTGCATCCCGTTTCTCGCCCTCTACAATATTTGACACTTTCCCAGATGCACTGGGAATAACAGAGTTCAAGTCTGCAATCAGACTACGCTCCTGATTATGATTTTTGTACGCGATGCCGGCGCCAATCGCAGAAAGGACTGCGGTGATTGCAGTGACTACACCGGAAGCTGTCTAATACACTGTAAAACAAGTCCCCACATCTCGTTCACGAAACCCCATCTCAAAATTGTGACACTACCCAGCACGTATCCTATCAAGTATCATATTCTTTCCCCTCCTCACACCACCGCCAACAGCACCATATACACTGCCGTACCTCCGGCGATTGAGACGAGCATGTTGCGCTTCCACAGGTGCAGCCCAGCGGTCACGGCGATGCCAATCAGCTCGGGCAGGCCATGCGTACCGGAGAGGAAGTCGACGTTGCGCAGGCAGTAAACGACCAGCATCGCAAAAACAGCGGCAGGGAGGGCACGGCCTAGGTAGGTGATGTACGAGGGCACAGGTTTCTTGCTGCCGAACAGCAGGAACGGCAGGAAACGCGTTGCCATCGTGCCTAGCGCGCATAGGGCGATCGTAATGATTTGCTGTGTCACAGTCATGCCAAACATCCTTTCCGATATTGCTCGATCTGATGTTGCTTAGTCCGATACTGTTTAATCCAATGTTGCTTAATCCGGTGTTGCTTGATGTCGCTCAATCCGTCGCCCGTCTTCTTGCCGCCTTTATCATCCGCTCGCACTGCTTCTCCCCCATCAAGTCAACCATCCCTTCAATCCAGCCATCCCTTCTGCTCCATCGGGGCTCTCATCACAGTAAAGACCACCAGCAGACCGACCAATGTCGGTAACATGAACGAGTCCGCGCCGAACGCAGCCAAGCATGCAATCGAGACGACTCCGCCGATGATGGCGCTGACGTGATGCTTGTCAGTTTGCCATTGATTGATGAAAATCACGGTGAACAGAGCCGTCATGACGAACGAAAGCCCTCGAATCTGGACGTGCAGCATGCCGCCTACCAGACCGCCGATGGCGGCACCGGAAACCCAATACACTTGATTGAGCAGCGTGACGAAGAACATAAACCAACGGCGGTCTATGCCTTTGGGTGGGTCCGTGGTGTAGAGAATCGAGAAGGTTTCGTCGCACATGCCAAAGATAAGGTACGGTTTCATCCATCCGGTTCCGGAGAATTTCTTAAGCATGGAAATACCGTAGAACAGGTGCCGTGCCTGCACGATGAACGCCACGATAAGCGCGGTGAGCGGGTCAAATGCCAGAGGCAGCATGTCGGCCACCACAAATTCTAGGGAGCCTCCGAAAATAACAGCAGCCATCACTGTGGGATATACCCATGAAAATCCCAATGAATGCATATATACACCGTAGGTGATTCCCAAAAACCAGAACCCAGCAAAAATGGGTACGGTGTACGGGAACGCCGCCTTGAACGCCATCAGCACATGCTTGTCATCGTTTTTCATAGCCACCGCAGAATTCGTCCGTCTCATTTACACCGTCTACTCTATTCGCCGGTTCAGAAGTATTGCAGGTTTGCCGCAAGCCGGAACGATATCGTCTATGAGAGCTAAAGCAACACGTTCAGTTCCTATAGATCACAAAGCACCTTTTGTTACTTAACCCAAAACCACCACATGAAACGCCCGACAGGCGCTCCATAAAGCACACCTTTTGCTACTTAACCCAATAACCCCATAACCCGATGAAAATGGATTCTAAAACACCGCGTTCAGTTCCTATAGCTCCAAATCTAACTGAGATTGCACGATCGTGTCCAATCCTGTCTGGGATAAAGAAACGGCGGAAATCCGAAAGGCTTAAACCTTGGATTTCCGCCGTTTATCGGCTCCCGCAGCTGGGCTTGAACCAGCGACATTCTGATTAACAGTCAGACGCTCTGCCAACTGAGCTATGCGGGAATGTCCTGCTGTGCGTTGTTATCACCACCGCACAAGACATAAATACTACATGACTTCACTCCAAATGCCAACTCTGGCGTGTCGCACCAAGCCTAACGTTCATCGAACCACTCACTCAGACGCTCACCACGTTCATCGGCATCGCCGAATCAATGGAAAAATCAGGATTGGACGGCTTCACCCCGGCCTCCACCAGGTTCGAGCCGAGCATGGCCACCATCGCACCATTGTCGGTGCACAGCTTGAGTTCCGGAATACGCACCTGCACCCCATGCCGCTCCCCTTCTTCGAGCAGTTTTGCGCGCAGCTGCGAATTCGCCGAGAACCCTCCGCCAACAATCAGAGTGTTCGAGCCGTACTCTTCGCACCCTTTCATCGCCTTGCTAGCCAGCACGCTGGCCACCGAGTCGGCAAGGGATGCGCACACGTCATCCACCGGCACATCCAGCCCCTGGTCTCGTCGTCCCTCAACCCAGCGAGCCACTGCGGTCTTGACGCCCGAGAAACTGAAATCATACGGGTGCTCCTTACCGGAACGCCCTTGGGTAAGCCCTTGCGGCACCTTGAGCGCGTGCGGGTCGCCAAGCCGGGCATGCCGGTCGATGTGAGGGCCGCCCGGGTAGGGGAAGCCCAGCAGGCGCGCCACTTTGTCGAAGCACTCCCCTGCGGCGTCGTCAAGCGTGGTGCCGACCACGTCCACGTGCCGAGCCACGTCCTGCACATGCAGCAGCGAGGTATGGCCGCCAGAAACGATGAGGGCTAACGTGTCCGGCGGGAAAGAACCGAACTGAAGCTGGGTGACTGCAATGTGCCCGATGACGTGGTTGACGCCGTAAATCGGCTTGTTGGCAGCCCAGGCGAGCGCCTTGGCGCCCGAAACTCCCACTGCCAGGCATCCAGCCAGCCCAGGGCCTGCGGAGACCGCTATGGCGTCGATATCGCTGAGTTCCATATTGGCGTCTGCGAGCGCTTTGGATACTACCGGCACGAAGGCTTCCGCGTGGGCGCGGGAGGCGATTTCTGGAATCACCCCGCCGTATCTGGCGTGTTCTTCCATGGATGAGGCGACTTGGTTGGAGAGCAGCGTATGGCCTTGTACGACGGCGGCTGCGGTTTCGTCGCAGGTGGATTCGATGCCCAGTACGATTGGTTCACTCATCGTGTTGTTCTGCTTTCTCGTTGTTTCGGTTCGGTGGCGTTGTCACCGTTAGCGGGCTCTGTCATGTCGGTGGCAGGAGTGCTTTCAGTAAGGCCGCCCGCGGTGTCTTGTATTGGTTTCGTATGATTGTCTGCCGATTGCCCCAGCGGTGTGGCGTGCGCGGGCTGTGCAGCCGTTGCTGAAGCGAAACCGGCGATGTGCGGCTGTAGATCGAGACTCATGGTGTAGGCGTCGATGCCTTGCGGCTGGTAGTACCGTTTGCGCAGGCCAAGCGTACGGAATCCGAACTTTTGGTACAGGCCGATGGCGGAATTGTTGTCGACACGCACTTCGAGCAGCATGCGTCGCGCGCCTTGCCGCTGTGCGTCTTCTATGAGGTGACTCATCAGCCGGGATGCAACACCCTGCCGTTGCGCGGACTGTTTGACTCCTATGGTCATGATCTCCGCATCGTCGCCGTCATACCAGAAGCCGGCATATCCGCGCAGTTCGCTCCCGTCCACATCGAACAGATACGTTCGTGCAGGTGCGCTCAGCTCTTGTGCCACGGCGGTTTCGCTCCATGCTCCAATGCCGAACAGCTCACTCTCCAGCCGCGCCATTTCGCGTTCCACCCAGGTGCGTTCCAACGATTCGAGAGGAGTGATCATTGCTCACCTCTGGTGGCGCCGTCGTGGTGCAGTACGTGTTTGAGCGGGTTTGGTACGGAAACATCGGGACGGCGCAGATAGAGCGGTTCCACGGCTTGCGCATCGTCATTATCGTTGTTCTGTCCTCGGTCATGTTGTGCGCAGCGTGCGACGAGTTCCAGACCGTCCGCCCCCAGGTCAAACACCGAGTGGTCCACAACGGTTCCCAAAGCGTTCATGCCTTCCCAAGCAGAAGCGTAAGAGCCGGTGCCATGGCCGGCAATATCCACCACCACTGCTGTTCCCAACTGTTCGGAGAGTGCCTTCACACGTTCGTTGACCCGTTGAACGATGGCATCCGGGTAGTCGATGTCCATATCCATCAGTGTGACGGGAGCCGCAAGTGGCCGTGATTCGGACATCAGAGCGTGTTGGGTTTGGGCTGCATCTGCATCTGCATCTGCATCACCGTAGAGGGCGAAGTACAGTTGCTTGCGTCTCGCATCGTTCACCGCCAACGTCACATGAACCGGTGCGTCAGGCAGGTTCTGCTCGTTGATTGCGCTGGCGTGCAGCTCCGTGAGTGCATTGTGCTTCGCAGCAAATTCGGCATCGATACATGCCAGTTGCAGCATCAGCGCTTGTGGCGCGAGCGCATCCTGCCCTATCAATGCCGCTCCTGTGGCATAGGCCAGTGCTTTGGCGGTGACCAGTCCGGCACGCAGACCGGTGAACGGGGCCGGGCCCACACCCACGATGATGGCATCGATGTCGGCCGATGTCAGGCCGGCCTGGCTGACTGCCATGCCGATGTTGGCTTGCAATCGTTCGACGTGCGTGCGCGAATCGGTTTGCACTACCGGCTCATACCCTACTATGCCCACTGTCGAGCCGTACGACGTATCGATCACGAGTGTGTGTGCCAATGTCTCCTCCATCCCCCATGCGCCATATCTCTTGAACGCATGCTCCTGTTACTGTATCGCCGTCTTCGAACCGTTATGCTTAAGGTTACGCCTGCAATGTATGCTGTTCTTCCATACGCCGCATCCAACGATCGCCGACCGGTCGCATCTCCACCACTCTGGTGCCGTCACTGGTCAGCGCTTCTTCAGAGGACTCTTGTGGACGCACCGTTGCGGGACGTTCGATATGCACCTCGAGGCGTTCGGGTGCGAGCGCCGAGACCATCTGCTCCCCCCATTCCATGAGGATGACGGTGTGTTCGTCCGGGTCTTCGAGCGTTTCATCCAATCCGAGAGATTCAAGCTCGTCGAGCAAGCGGTCGGCGGTGTCTTGCCCCGGAGCGTAATCGTTGCCGCCGAGACGGTAGGCGTCGACATGCACGAGATGTGCGGGATCGCCGTTGGGGAACGTTCCATTCAGTTCCCTTGCAATAGTGAACGTGGGCGAGACGATTGGTTCTGCAATACCCAATCCTGCTCCGAACCCTTGCGCCAAGGTGGTTTTCCCTGCACCGAGCGGACCGGAGAGCAGGAGTACGTCACCGCCGCGTACCTGGTGTGCCAGACGTCTCCCTAACGCGTGCATGGATTCGCGTGTGGGCACTTGCACACGCACCTTCCCCTGTTCATATGCCGCTGATAGTGATTGTTCTGCCTCGTCGGCAGCGGTGCCTGCTGCTTCTATTTCCATGCCGTTCATGCTACGCGTCCTTTCCTGCCCATCAGGCCGATGGTGCGTTCCAAGGCAAATACCGGGTCTCCGCCGTTGGTTTTGCTGGCTTCGTCGGCTTGTGCCAGCGATTGGATGCAGGCCGACAATCCTGCCGAGGTCCACCCACTGAGCTGGCGTGAGGCATTGCGCAGCATCCATGGCGCCATGCCTGCCTGACCTTGTGAGATACTGCCGTTCTTTACCGCTGCGGCTTTTGCCAAGGTGCGCAGTTTCATGGCGAGCGCTCCCACGAGCGCCACCGGTTCGATGCCTTGCTCGATGGCTGCACGCATGGAGACGATGGCACCTGCTGTATTGCCGGCGATCGCCGCGTCAGCTACGGCAAATCCGGTGACTTCCGGATTGGCGTCAAGGTATTGGTTGACCCGGTCAATGCCGATGGGATCGTCGTCGAAATCAAAGCATAGCTGGTCGCACATGGCCGCAAGTTCGCCCGTACGTTCTCCCAGCACCGCCACGAGCTGCTGGGCGGCTGCCGGATCCACACGCCGGTTGCGCCTCTCGAACTGTGCGAGCACAAAGTTGAGTTTGGCATCGGCGCGTTTAAGATCGGGAATCTGCTCTTTCTTAGCTCCGGCTTTGACAAGGCGATCAATATGCTTGCGCCCTTTGGGCCCGCCGTCGTGACGCATGATGAGCACAGTGCCTTCATCGTCACCTGCAGTGCAGTAGGAGACCATGGCGTCGACGAGTTCGACGCTCGCTTCCTGCATATGCTGGACAATCACGATGGAGCTGGAACTCAACAGCGAGGGACTCACCGCCTCGTCGAAATCGTAGGGTCCGGCTTGGCTAGCATCCAATTCCATGACTTCCGCTTCGGGATGTGCACGGCATGCGGCATCCTGCAGGTCGCGCACGGCCTGGTGAGCCAAGTAGTCGTCACCGCCCACTATGAGGGTGCATCTCGTAAGGGTAAGTCGTTGAGCCATACTACTCAATCTCGCCGCATCGGTGGACATCATGACACCCATCCTCTCTGTTCAAGCATGACGCGCGTCTGCACGCACCAACCTCTCAGTTTTTCAACCGCTCCTATATGCAGCCGCTCACCGGTATCCCAAACTTCGTCGCTCAGTACAGATGTCGGAACCGTACCGTCCCTCGCCGTACTCATCACCGGTGTCCTGCCGCTGTCCGTTTTGATCATACCGGCAGGCGGGTCGAACGGTTCCCAAGCGGATTCACCTACCAGCGGCAGGTTCGCGGTTTTCTTTCGCTGCATCACGACATGGCACATAGCAGCACACTTGATGCACACGTTCCACCACAACACCACCGCACATTCCAAAGCCAGCACCAGCAATGCCCCACGGCCTCCCTCCGGCCACGGGACGACCGCCATCTGTGAAGCCCCTACCGTATCCGCACACCATTGCATGACCGCCGTACCGCAGCTCGACACCCATGCCAGAGCGAACCCCAACGGCATGCAGCACCATGCACAAGCCAAGGAAGCCAACCCCGTCATTGTGGCGAAATCAACGAATGGGGCGACAATCAGGTTCGCCACTACCGAAAGCAACGGCACCTGAGGCGTCATCATGACCTGCACCGGCAAGGAAAAACATTGCGCCGCCACCGTGGTGGCGCTCGCTTCTGCCAGCACGGCAGGCATGATGTTCCCAAGATGACGCGCCAGCGGCTGCCCGAGCATCGAGATGCCCAATACCGACGCGCAGGAAAGCGCGAAACCGAAACTACGCGCCATGGGAGGGTCAGCGAAAAGCACCGCGATGACCGTCAATCCCAATGCGCTCACCGTTTGCGAACGTCGCCCCACCGCCGTGGCCAATGCTTCCACCAACCCCATGATCAAGGCTCGCCGTACGGAATCCGAGGGATACACCATCATTGCCAACATGCCGTACGCACATGCGCAGCACAACGCCACCAGCACCCGGGGCAACAACAGGCGCGCACACCAGCGGCGCACCAATCCCAGCACCAGAGCAAAATGACCTCCCGAAACAGCCATGAGATGCATGATGCCCGAACTTTTGAAATGCTCTTCCAGCATCGCCGCGAACGTAGCATTCACCGACTCACCATGTTTGTCGTCCGTCCGGCCGATGAAGTCCTGCCCCAGCACGCCGATGGTGAGCCCCGGCACCAGCACCCGGCCTTGCGGGGAAAGCCCGGATGACGCTTCGCTGAAAGCCTGTTGCATCGCGTTGATTCCTCTGCGCCACAAGGGAGCTTCACGTATCACGTGCACTGCTGCAGTGTCGTCGGCACGTATCCATATGGGTTCGGCACCATATTGTGCCCGTTGCAGCGAACCGGAAACCGCCACACGTTCTCCCCAGCTCACTGTTGTGCACGCATCACCGCTCATATAGAGTGTGGCCGGCATAGCACTGTTGGACTGCACGCCGTCATCCACCTGCTCCAGCCTGGTCTTTGCCTGACAGTCCGCCTGCCGTGATTTGGAAGCGACCACAGGTGCTTCGACGCGCGCCACCACCCGCATGCTCCCACTGCCCGCGTCCTGCGCATCGGCTGCGATGATGGCAGGATCGCGCTCACGGACCGTGGTGTCAAGCGCCACCGCAAGCACACCGCTTCCATTGGAGAACATCAGGACCAAAACCCAGAGCGCAGCACGCAATCGGCCGTGCTGCATAAACGCCGTTGCTGGCCGCCGTTGCACGGTACGCATGACAGACCGGCAGTGGCGCCAAGGCCGAATATGACGTAGGAGCGCCTGCTTGCATGCGACTGACTGCCCACCCGCATACATGCAGTATGCCAATACCAAACCGGTCACCAGTGCGGCCAATATCACCGGTGCGAGCCATGTCGGTACTCCGTCTCCTGTTTGGCTGCCCACTGCCTTGCGCACACCGTCGTGTGGATGCAGCCGTTCATGCATCTCATATGCGGCGAGCATGGAACCCCATACGCTTCCGGCGACGATGAGCATGCGCCAGTCACGACTCCCCTGTTCCCTGGCGTTGTATCCATCTATGCTCACGCTCATGGCTAGACCGTTACTTGTGAGCGAAGCTTATCGAATATTTTTGGCCCGATCCCAGTCACTGATTTCAGCTGATCGACGCTAGAGAAGCGCCCGATGGTGGCTCGGTAGTCGATGATGCGCTGTGCCATGACCGGCCCTACGCCGTTGAGACGCTGCAATTGGCCGACATCTGCGTTGTTGAGGTTCACCAGCCCCGATGCCTCACGTGCAGCACCTGTCGGCGGCACTCCGGTATGCGCGGATTCGGAGCCTGCTGCCGCAGGCGAGTTTGCGGCAGCCCAGGGTGCGGCGTCACCAGGTGCAGCATGTTCCCCATCATTCCCGCCATGCGCACCACTGGTAGTTGATTGGTCAGCAGCATCTTTTCTTCCAGCAGAAGAGCCTGATGAGGTGCCGTGACGTTGTTGACCGGATGCTTCTCTCCCCACCGTGGCAGTGCCGGGAACCGACTGTTTGGCATAGTTAACCGTTTGTTGCACAAGCATGGTCAAACTGGCGCATAGAGCCACGGTGAGCAGCAGAACCGCCACCACAGCGTGCAGCGGCGTCAGTGAAAGCCGGGGCAGAGAGCGCGCCGGCCCTTTCCTGTCCGATAAGGCCCGCGTCTGCTGACGCGTATCGGCATCACGCAGTCTGCACATCGTAGCGTCTTCGGAGCTGACTCCGGCAAGCTCACTGAGGCTCGCACCTGTGCGATGCCGGGAAACATCCTTCTTCTCTCCTACCGCAATCGCAATGCCAGCTGCGTGCCGTCGTTCGTGCGCATCTCCGGAGTGCACCTGCCGTGGGCGCACACCATTCGCATCGAGTCTGCGGTTCGGAGGGTTGAGTCGTCGTAGTCTTGGTTGCCGCACGCTTGCAGATGCAGTGCCTCGCAACGCACCCAGCCTGCTGTTTGCCTGTATTGTCCTGCTGTATTCTGTCATGCTCTCATCATGCACGTTCAACGCTGATGATCTGCATGCCAATGGGTGCATGTGGACGAATACTCAGCCGATAATACAAGAACGCGGCGTGTTGACCAATATAACAAGTCAACACACCGCGCTTTGTCTAGCACGCCGGCACACCGGCACGTACCGGCAGGTGTCCGCTATTCCGCGGGGACGATCGAGACGATCTTCGGCGCTTTTACAATAACCTTGCGTGGCTTCTTGCCACCCAGACGAGCCTCAACGGCATCGAGCGCCATGGCCTCGAGTTCGTCCGCACTGATGTCGGGGCTAACCTCCAGCTTGGCACGCACCTTGCCTTTGATCTGCACCACGGCCGTCACGGATTCTTGCCCCACATACCTGCTATCTGCCTGCGGCCAAGGCTCGTAGGTCAGGGACTCGTCGTGCCCCAAGCGGTTCCACAGTTCCTCGCAAATATGCGGGGCAATGGGAGCGAGCATGAGGATCAGCGGTTCCACCGCGGCGCGCGGCACCGACGGAAGCGATGTCAGATGGTTGTTGAGCACGATGAGCTTGGCGATGGTGGTGTTGGGACGCATGCCCTCCATCTCAACCGTCACGTCGGCGATGGTGTTGTTGAGCAGCTTGAGCGTCTTGATGTCAGGCTCTTCTTCGCTGACCACCGTTTCACCGGTCGTCTCGTCCACCACATTGCGCCACAGCCTTTGCAGGAAGCGCATGCCGCCCACCACATTGCGGTCGTTCCACGGACGTGATTCGTCGAGCGGCCCCATGCTCATCTCGTACAGGCGGAACGTGTCGGCTCCGTAGCTCTCGTACATGTCATCGGGGGTGATGATGTTCTTCAGGCTCTTGCCCATCTTGCCGAACTCGCGGTTCGCCTTCTCACCGTTCCAGGTGAACGTCGGCTCTCCGGAAGCGTCTGCCGCGCCTTCTTCGACCTCTGCGGCCGGCACATACTGGCCGCGCTCGTCGGTGTATGCGTATGCCTGAATCATGCCTTGGTTGAAGAGCTTGTGGAACGGTTCCGGGCCGGAGACATAGCCCAGGTCGAACAGTACCTTGTGCCAGAACCGGGAGTACAGCAGATGCAGCACCGCATGTTCCACACCGCCCACATACAGATCTACGCCGCCGGCCTTGCCTGCGGTGGCATTGTGTTCGGGGCCCATCCAGTAGTCGTATTCGGCGCTGTCTACCATGTGCTCTGTGTTGTTGGGATCCAGGTAGCGCATGTAGTACCAGCATGACCCGGCCCAGTTGGGCATGGTATTGGTGTCCCGGTAGTACGTCTTGGGGCCGTCACCCAAGTCAAGCGTCACCTTCACCCAGTCCTCGTTGCGACTCAGCGGTGCCTCGGGGTTCGACTCTGCGTCTTCGGGGTCGAAGGTCTTGGGGCTGTAGTCCGGTACGTCGGGCAGGTCGATGGGCAGCATGGAATCCGGCAGCAGGTGCGGTACACCGTCCTCATCGTAGACGATCGGGAACGGTTCGCCCCAGTAGCGTTGCCGGGAGAAGAGCCAGTCACGCAGCCGGTAGCTCACGGTGCCTTTGCCCACTCCGGACTGTTCCAGCCATGCGGTGACCCGATCGATGGCCTCGCTCACGTTCAGCCCGTTGAGGTCGAGCGGTTCGCCGCCCACGTGGGCTGATTCGGTCGCGGAATTGACAATCACACCGGTTTTGGAAACGTATGGAGCCTGACCCTCATAGTTTGACAGGTCGTCGTCACTGCCCGGCAGAGGGGCAACAGTGTACAGCACAGGAAGACCGAACTTGACCGCGAAATCGTAGTCGCGCTGATCCCCTCCCGGCACGGCCATGATGGCACCGGTGCCATAGTCCATAAGCACGTAGTCCGCAGTGAAAATCGGCAGCTTGGCGCCAGTAATCGGGTTGGTGGCATACAAGCCGGTAAACAGGCCGGTCTTCTCCCCCGCCGCGTCCACGCGATCTTGGGCGGTCTTGGCTTCTGCGGCCAGACGGTAGGCATGCACCGCGTCGCGCGGGTTGGCATACCCTCCCTTCCAACTCTGTGGGACATCGTCCGGCCAAGCCTGCGGCACGTCCGCCAGCAATGCGTGTTCGGGGGAAACGACGGCAAACGTGGTGCCGAAGAGGGTGTCTGGACGGGTGGTGTACACCTCCAGGTCACGCTCTCCGTTCGCTGTGGCCACTTGGAAATGCACTGTGGCACCGTGCGATTCGCCGATCCAGTTGCGTTGCATCGTCTTGACCTTCTGCGGCCAGTCAATGATGTCAAGGTCTTCGACGAGCCGGTGGCCATAAGCGGTGATGCGCATGGACCACTGGCGCAGCTCACGCTGGAACACCGGGAAATTGCCGCGCTCAGAACGCCCCTCGGCAGTCACTTCCTCGTTGGCCAACACTGTGCCCAATCCCGGGCACCAATTCACCGGCGACTTGGATATATAAGCCAACCTGAAGTCGTTGAGTACATCGGACTGTTCGGCGGCGCTCAGCGCACCCCATGCACGTCCCTCAAAGCCTGGGATTGCACGCTCTCCTGTCTCGAACTGGGCGATAAGATCCGAGATGGGACGCGCGGCACCGGTACCGCCGTCAGCACGTTGGTAATCAGGGTCATACCAAGCGTCGTATATACGGGAGAATATCCACTGCGTCCAGCGTACGTACTGCGGGTCGATGGTGGCAAAGGTGCGGCGGTCATCAAAGCTCAACCCCATACGGTGCAATTGGCGACGCATGTTCTTGATGTTGGCCTCGGTGGTGACCCGGGGGTGCTGGCCGGTCTGCACCGCATACTGTTCGGCGGGCAAGCCAAAGGCGTCGTAGCCCATGGCGTGCAGCACGTTCTCGCCCTTCATGCGGTGATAGCGGCTGACCACATCGGTGGCCAGGTAGCCGAGCGGATGGCCTACGTGAAGCCCCTTGCCGGAGGGGTATGGGAACATGTCCATGGCAAAATAGGGAGTGCGGCCTTCGGCGTTGCGCCCCTTGGCATCTTTCAGGTCACCTTCGGCGTTCGCCGCCCAGAACGTACCTTGCTCATCCCACGTTTTCTGCCACTTCAGCTCGATGTCCTGTGCCATGGAGGCATCGTAGCGAAATGCCGGTGCCGACGGCTCGGCCGTATGCTCATTCTTCTCGTTGTCGCTCATAACCGAATTATCGCCATTCAGCTGGACAGTGAGACGACCCCCGAAGCCTTCATGGGAACAACCGGCGGGTTGAGCTGCGTCTGCGCCCGATAGCCGATTTGCTGTTCCAATCGATCAACGGCACGCTTCCATGAGCCGTCCTTGACCATGTCGTTGAGAATGCTGTTGACTTTGTCAGAAAGCTGATCGGTGCCACTAGGAGTCCAGATGCCTCTGACGCTGGTACCGGCAGTCTCTTTGAGCATGGACGCATGCCCGTTGCTGGAGCTCGCCAACCCTTGCAGCACAGCCCCGTCTCCCGCCACCGCATCCGCATCGCCAGACAGCAGAGCGGTGAGACACTGTCCATATCCTTGTCTGCGTTGCATCACAGGACTGTTCACGGCTTGGCTGACCGCTGTCTCAACGCCCCCACCCAAGACCACGCAAATGCGTTTGCCGTCCAGACCGTGCTCGCCCCCCAGCGCCTGGCGCGCGGCGGAGTCCACCAGGAAACCTTGCTTGCTGGTGAACATGGATCCGGCGAACTTGGCTACATCGTTGCCGGAGCGGGGCACGACGTTCTCCTGGGGCAGCTCGGAAATAAGCATATCCGCCTTCGCCTGCGCCAACGTACTGACACGATTGGCCATATCGACCGAGGTGAAGATAATCTGACGGTTGGCATAGCCCAATTTTTGCGCGACATATCGTGCCACGTCGATATCAAACCCGTCGTATTCTCCCTCATGAATGCGTGAGAAACCGGGTTCGTCACGAGCTACGGCGATGGAGATAGTGGGGCCTCCCACCAACGGATCCGCACCAGAACCGGCATCGGCGCCACTGCACGCTCCAGCGGAACACACCAGCGTCAAACTGGCCAGCAGCCCGGCTATCTTACGGACACTGTCACGCATATTTGCGACTCCTACCTCATACTCACTCGGTAGCTGGTCTCGTGCACCATGGCTGCACAACCAACCTTATACTTTATATATTCACTTATATGTGCGCATACATGCAAACCATGAAGCACCACCGCAGGTCGTCACTTAAACAGCCTAGAACGGAGCAGCCACCAGAACACCGCAACACATACCACTATCGAGAACACTACGACAATGAGGAAACCATATGGCGAATCAGAGAACGGCATGCCCAGCATGCCCTCCTGGAAGTTCATACCGTACATGGAGAAAATCAGCGTGGGCACCGATAGAGTAATCGAAATAATAGTGAATATACGCATCACATTATTTAAGTTGTTCGACACAATCGACGCTGAAGCATCGGTCATGTTCGCCAACACGCCACTGTAGATGTTGGCCATCTCAATAGCCTGCTTGTTCTCGGTGATCACATCCCCCAACAGATCCTCATCCTCTTGGTAACGCTTGATGTGCGGCAACGCGTCAAGCTTCTCCATCACAATCTCGTTCGACTTGAGACTCGTGGTGAAATACACCAACGTCTTGCTCAACTCAAGCAGCATAAGAATCTCACGATTCTGCATCGAGTGACGCAACTTGAGTTCCAAGTTGTCGGACTTACGATCAATGATGCGCAAGTAACGCAAGTACATGGTGGCGTTGCGGTAAAGAATCTGCAGAATGAAACGATACTTCATATACGTGTTGAACCCGCGAATCGTCCCCTCCATGAAGGGATGCAACACCGGCGTATCCTGCATGCACACCGTGATGATCAGGTCACCGCTGACGATAATGGACAACGGGATGGTCTCATAATGGTCGCGCCCATCGCGTTCCTCGACCGTGGGGATATCGACGATAACCATGGTGTAGTCGTCTTCCGTGTCCACACGAGAGCGTTCCTCATCATCCAGCGGCGCCCTCAGGTCAGCCAAATCCACGCCGGTCTGTTGGCTTACCGAGGTGAGCTCCACATCGCTTGGGTCACTCAGGCACAACCATGATCCGCTTTCAGGCTTGTCTAACTGCTCAACCTGGCCCTTGATCGTATTGAAAATTCTCAGCATGGTCACACCTACCCTTCACACTCAGCCGGCCGTACCGGCACACCTTCGCCCAACGCCTCACCTTAGCCCGCAGCTGCAACAACACGCGCGACGTCGCAAAATCGCTTTCACATTTTCAGAACAGCAACGGCGTGGCAGAGGGCATGTGCGGGTTGCGCAACTCGTCAGGCCCATTATCCCAATCCGTCAACGTCGCGATATTCGGACCCAAGTTAAACTGAGACAAACGCCAAGAGACGACACCAGAGGCGCGACGCACCTCGAGACTGGACCAGAATGCATTCTTGATGGTTCCCAAAGCGTCCGCTTCCGGGTCGAGACCCAGCAACGTCTCCACCGTAGCCGCGATGAATGACCCATGACTGACGGCCACCAGCGTGGTATGTGTCTCGCTGGATTCTTCAGCAGCGACCATTTCCTGCAAAGTCCTGGCACCGCGCGCGCCTACGTGAGAGCGCGATTCCACGCCATACGCCTGTTCCCCGCCTTGCCCCTGCTTCCACGAGGCATAGGCTTGAGCGTCCATCTCACGAATCTCATCGCGCGTTTTGCCTTCCCACTGCCCAAAATCGCGCTCACGCAACCTTGGATCAAGTTCAACCGGCAACCCTAGGATATCTGCGAATGCGTGTGCTGTCTGTGCGGCTCGGAACAAATCGGACGACACTACTTTGACGGCGCGCCTAGCCGCCGGCGCTTCATCGTATTCCTGGATGTCGCTGCGCTTGGCAGCATTCGGACCAGGCTGGGGCAGCAAATCGGGGTGCCGCGCGATATTCGCCACCTTGGCACCGTAATACCTGCGCGCCAATTCAAGGCCGCTCTGATCGGCCTGCCACTGACCTACGATATCCAGCGGTACATCGACCTGACCTTGCAGACGATGCACGAGATTATACGACGTTCTGCCATGCCTGAGCAATACCACTTCATCAATCATCGTCGGTTGTTCTCCTTATCTGTTCTCTCACCGCGCCTATGCAGCTCACATACCGTCAGCTGCACGCCACCGTTTCTCTTGTACGAACATACATAACACATGCATATTTCATTATGACAGCCGACACCTACCAGGCGACAAGCAACAGCACCACAGCCCAGCATGCCCACAGTATGGCAATGGCAACATACGGCCAGAAATGCGCTTTGGTAATCGCCACGAACTCTCGAATAAAAGCCGTCGGCCAGTAATATCCCTTGGTGTGACTGCCCACACCGTCAGCGGTAAGGCCGATTTGCCGAGCATACTCACAAGCTCGAAACACGTGGTAGTCGCTGGTCACCAGCGCCGCACGATACCCCGATCCACGCTCATCCATGATTCGTTTGGAATTGCACAGATTCTCCATCGTCGTGGTGGACTGGTCTTCCATGAGGATATGGTCTTCGTCCACGCCGCGCTCATGATGCAGGTAACGTTTCATAGCCTCGGCCTCGCTGATCTCCTCGTCACTCCCCTGCCCGCCGGAAACCACAAACAGGGCTTTCCTTCCCTGCTTGTCCCATAGAGCGAAAGCCTTGTCTATGCGCCCTTTGAGCAGCGGGGTGGGCTGGGTACCGCTCAGACCTGCACCATGGATGACGATATAGTCATACCTTCGTTTGCGAGGCAACATACGGTACAGCGAGGAATACCCCAGCAGCGCGGCGAATGAAAAGAAGAACCATAGGCTTTCCGCCACCACCAGAAACGCGATGTTTTTCAACCATAAAGCCGAGCCGGAACGAATGGCATAAGGCACCAACACCAATTCAGCAGCTAGCAAGACCGCCAATAACGCGGGCAGCAACGTTGAGAGCGAGAACCCTTCACGCCGCACCACGATAACAGCGTTCAACGACAGGAAAAATACCACTGCCACGGGGACAAACACCATCAGCAGCGCCAGCGGGACGATGGCTTGTGCTGCACCGAACCGCAGCAACAGCACGCTGGAGAGAGACAATACGAACATTGCCATCCAGATAGCGTTGCGAAAGCGCCGGGGCTCGCGCAAAGAGGATACGACGAAGAGCAGCGCGAATACGATACTGGGGCCGTAGAGTGCCGCCTCAAGCCACCAGTCAACCATCGTTACCGTGCCTGTCCCTGCGTCATCGAATCAAGCTGCGCCACTTCAGCCTGACTGCGAGCCACCGTCTTCTTGGAATGACGAGGTGCCGCTCCCTGAGCGTGCGCGCCCTCGACCGATCGAGGCTTGGCCGCACGCGAACCCCAGCCGTGCTTGGGTGGCGAGTGACGGCCACGTCCCTTACGGCGAATCGGATCGCGCACCGGAGCATCAACAAAGTCGCGCCGGCCGAAGCGCAACGTCGGCACACCACTGGAGGAATGCCGGACAACCATCAACGCATAGCGCCGTATCTTGGCCCAAATCAGACCAGGGACCAGCAAGGCCGCCGCTGTGATCAACGATGCGATAGTGGGGTCGCCCTTAGCGGAATCCGGGTTGGGAATGGGATCGGGGATGGCCTGACGTGTGCCGGTAATAATCAGACGCTGCGTGTTCACACCGTACGGGGTACACGTCATCAACGTCACCAAATCTCGACCGGGCACCACTTTGTACAGATGCGTGTCTTCAGGATCGATGACATGGATGCTTTCCACACGGTAACCCAAGGTTCGTCCCAAGGTTTGCACGTAGAAAATATCACCCTTTTTCAACTCATCGAGACGTGTGAACAGCATGGCGTTCGGCAGACCTCGGTGACCGCTCAACACCGCGTTGGTCGACGCACCGCCTACCGGCAAGCTTGTGCCGTACAAATGGCCGGCGCCCGATTCCAATACCTCGTCGGAGGTGCCATGGTAAATCGGCATGCGTACGGAAATCTTAGGGATACGGATAATGCCCATCACACCGTACCCGTCGTTGAGCAGCGACTGATACTCCTGGTCGCGCTCCGATTGCGGCTTCTTGCCGTCACCGCCACCGCCGAACGGGTCGGTGAACTCACCGAGCGTGGCCTGACCGGACTGAGCGATGCGCTGGTTATACGCCTGCGCACGCTGATACTCCTCGGCAATCTTGCCTTGCGGCCACTTGGCCATACGACTTTGCGCCGCGTCAACGGCCGCTTGTTCCTCGCGCGCATGAATGCTCTGCACGAGAGGAATCCACAGCAATGAGGCCGCAGCCGCCAGCAGACACAGCACGATGAGAATCTGAATGAAGATGCCCATGCGCTTACTGCGAATGGCCGCCATGTCACGACCTTGATAGATGAGACTATCGAAAGGCGCGTTGAGCAGCGGCAGATCGACTATTTCTTCACGTTTGCGCTTACGACGACGCTTGCGCTTCGTTTTGCTTGACACCGGAGCAGCAGCATTGACTCGTTCAGCGGGAAATTCTGAGGCATACAGTGCGTTTTGTGGCGCTGCGGCGGATGACTGAACAGCCGGTTCTGCACCTGCGTTGGCTGCGGCATTGATGGTGGCGGTATTGCTATGCCGCTGAGACGAAACCCGTCTTTTGGCATGAGTACCGTGCTTATTCGCCAACTATCGCTCCTGCCTCCGGACGCGGGTACCACCAGCGTTCCTCTTCCGCTGTACTCACATCAGTGAGCGGCACTCAACACATACTGTTCCATCATACGACGAGGCATGAAAATTAACTTGCACGGTAGGTGCTGCGCCCTTGGGCAGCCGGAAACCTCCGGCCAGGAATGCATCTTGCAGTTCTCAGTAAGGCAGCATAATCAATGGGTTGCTCGCAGAGCCAGCATGGCGCGAACTTACGCGGTCTTTCGTCAACGATCGTTTTCTTCTGCTCCTGGAGCACTCTGATCAATACGCGCTTCGTCAACACGGCTACCAAATACAAGAAGATTTCTAAAGATTTCCTCATTTCGCATGCGATACTATAAGAACCGAGTTATTATAGTATTATTAACAAAAAGGAGGAAACAAGGATAACATTTGGAACGCAATCAGCGCCATCAGCCCGGCAATAGCTACGATAACGGGAGTCATCGCACTGTTCAAGAAGCGGAAATAGCTGAAAACTAGTGGGGTTCCGGTTAGAACTAGGAACCGGAACCCCACCAGTTCCAAGTGTACTCATGGAAAACATTATGAACAACTTCGACATTTACGGATGGGTGGCAATCGCATGCGGTGCATGCAGTCTGGCATTATCGTTCCGGACTCCGATACCGGCAGGATTGTTCGGACTGGCAGCAGGTCGTAAGCATCATGACTGAGCAATACCTCTCCTACACGCAGGTCGCCCAACGTCTCGGCATCACCACAGGCGCATTGGGCGGCCTGCACTTACCCACCCCTGACGTGCTCGTTGGCAGCACTCGTGGTTGGAAAAGCGAGACCATCGACGAATGGAACGCCAACCGTCCCGGCCGAGGCGTCGGCGGCGGCAGACCACGCAAAACACCATCAGTCACCACGCAAAAGAAACCACACAAATAAATTCACCACTGCGAGCGTCTGCCGGAACGCGCAGGAGAAAGACTCAGTCGCTCGCAAAGTATACGAATGTCTTCGGTATCTATAAGCTCCGGGGATGATGCTCCCGGGGCTTACAATTAAGACGTTGGATGCTGTCACGGTTGAGAACCGGCGTGCAAATCGCTGCTATATTGAGTTACGCTGCGCGCAGCCGTTCAGCCGACCATCTATTGATCACAGCGTTTCTGCTGATGACGCTGGCGATGGGGTTATCTGCGCTGCTCAGGTATGCGTCTCTTCGTTTTGCGTGAGCGCGGTACCAATATAATGCAGCTTCGATCGCTGCGTTTGGAGGTGGTTGCGGTCCAGTGTTTGCTTTTGATGAAACTGAGCACGATGTAACGCATATCATTGTCATCGGTGTTGGCAGCGACAAGTGTCACAGGCGTACTGTTGTCCCACACGCGTTGAGCATCTTCGAAATCAATGCCATGTTTAGCAAGGTTCGCAACACTCTTTGCATGACCGTACATGAACTCCATATCACCGCCCCTCTGATATCCGGCATACACCATATAAACAGCAAGCACAACTCATATCACCAGAAGATGCTTCACGCCAAGCAATTCCCACAAGCTCATCAGCCCAACCCGCTTCAATCCACCCTGTGAGGAGGGGAACAAAGGAGATATTATGCGAATTGCCCTCGCAAACATATTTCAATCCACACCCCCGTGAGGGGGTGACCAACCCGTTGGACTGGGAAATCTTGGCCCAATGATCAATTTCAATCCACACCCCCGTGAGGGGGGTGACCGAGATCCGGGTATTATATCCAACGCTTCATCAACCTATTTCAATCCACACCCCCGTGAGGGGGGTGACGGGATCTGGATGCGGCGTTCGAGAGTTGGGTTGTATTTCAATCCACACCCCCGTGAGGGGGTGACCGAACCGGAGGGGTTCCGGATACTTGCTTTATTCGATTTCAATCCACACCCCCGTGAGGGGGTGACCTGTAGTTAGTTATGTTCCTATGTAGCGATGTAACTATTTCAATCCACACCCCCGTGAGGGGGTGACCAGGCGTGGTCGGCATGCTCCTGCAGATCATCCTATTTCAATCCACACCCCCGTGAGGGGGTGACCCGTTGCTGCACGGTATGGAGACAGTCCTGAACAGATTTCAATCCACACCCCCGTGAGGGGGTGACCAGCTTTGTTGCGGGTCAGGCTGGTCAGGTTCTTATTTCAATCCACACCCCCGTGAGGGGGTGACCCACGAGCCGGCCTGCAAGCAGCCCGTGCCAGGGATTTCAATCCACACCCCCGTGAGGGGGTGACGACTACTCCAATCAACCTCACGGTGGCATTCAGATTTCAATCCACACCCCCGTGAGGGGGTGACGGGCAACAACCAACTGGCACAAGCCAGTCAATCGATTTCAATCCACACCCCCGTGAGGGGGTGACCGGAGACCTCACCAAACAACAACAGAACGCAATCATTTCAATCCACACCCCCGTGAGGGGGTGACGTGAATTCGAATGCCTGTTCCGTACCATCGATATTTCAATCCACACCCCCGTGAGGGGGTGACAAATGAGCGAACGTTCGGAAGAAGACAAGAAATATTTCAATCCACACCCCCGTGAGGGGGTGACACTGCTGGTCTGACGTGTCGATATGATACGCGCTATTTCAATCCACACCCCCGTGAGGGGGTGACTTGCAACATGCTTCATGACAGCTTCGACCCATGTAATTTCAATCCACACCCCCGTGAGGGGGTGACTAAGAGGTACCATCTAACCAATTATCACGCATAATTTCAATCCACACCCCCGTGAGGGGGTGACAATACAGGCAGGCCTCACTTGCGTTGGCTCCGTTATTTCAATCCACACCCCCGTGAGGGGGTGACGCCGTACGTG
The DNA here is from genome assembly GCF_058107325.1 of Bifidobacterium sp. ESL1133. NCBI lineage: Bacteria > Bacillati > Actinomycetota > Actinomycetes > Bifidobacteriales > Bifidobacteriaceae > Bifidobacterium > Bifidobacterium sp. ESL1133. The sequence goes on from NZ_JBYLUI010000001.1 coordinate 536,963, forward strand.
TACAGCAACTTGTTGATGGAATTGGATTTCAATCCACACCCCCGTGAGGGGGTGACTATGGATGGCAGTTGCAAGTATCCGTACTCGTCAATTTCAATCCACACCCCCGTGAGGGGGTGACATGCTCCGGGCATATGGTGCGCGTCGTGCTGGAATTTCAATCCACACCCCCGTGAGGGGGTGACTAGCAACAAAATGAGCAAAAACCATACAAACTCTATTTCAATCCACACCCCCGTGAGGGGGTGACCACCACCTACAACACCATCGGCGCCATCTACGAATTTCAATCCACACCCCCGTGAGGGGGTGACGCGCTATGGGCTGTGGTAGTCAACGGGCTGACGGATTTCAATCCACACCCCCGTGAGGGGGTGACTTTGATGTCAGTATTGATGCGCTAATGGCCCGTATTTCAATCCACACCCCCGTGAGGGGGTGACTCGATGTTGTCGTCGATGCTTTGGGCCATCTGCTGATTTCAATCCACACCCCCGTGAGGGGGTGACTCTCGTAATTTACGAATGGCAATAGCGTATTTTGATTTCAATCCACACCCCCGTGAGGGGGTGACGATTTCCTGTCCGGTGGGAAGGTTTTCGGTACAGATTTCAATCCACACCCCCGTGAGGGGGTGACCACGGTGTAGTCGGCCGCCCCATCCTCCTGCTTATTTCAATCCACACCCCCGTGAGGGGGTGACTGCAAAAATGAGACATTACTTCTCACCATGCGAGATACAGTCTATCAGAATCCTTATTCATCCAACCCCATCCAGACAAATCTTGTCTCTCTATTCAATTATCAACGCATCCTGAGAAAGTCACCATGCTTCTCATGCCCAGTATATAGGAAAACCACGTCTCTACTTCCATCACAATAGCGGTTCCTCACACCAGCAAAGGTGCGAACCCACCACACTTTACTGAGCACTTCACCTTCACACAACACCATATGGACGAAATAAACAATCACAACATCATAATCCCGTCATCTGGCAGGTGCCTCTCGACACCTACGGCCTCAATCCGGTTCGAATACTTGGCGCCCAAATTGTAAAACCGAAGACTATCCAATCCGAGGTCCGCTATCCTCTCTAAACAGTCCTTGAGCACCGCATAATCAGCCGGAGTCACCACACACTCAAAAACACTGTTCTGAACCCGCTGACCATATCTCATGCATGTTTTCGCCACATTGCGCAAACGCCTCCGACCTGAAGACGTTTCCGTATTGACATCATAAACAACAACTACCATCATGTGCATCAACCTCGACCATCACGTGCCAAACAGGCAACGCTTCCCACAAGCAGGCAGACGACTCTCGTTATCCTCTATGCTGCGCAGAAAGTTCGCCCATTGATATTTCCCGATATATTCTGCCTTATTTCCACAACAGCGGCGGGTATCCATCCAAATCCCCGCGCAACGTCCTTGCCAAAAGCAACGCCTGCACGTACGGCACCAACCCCCACGGCAACTTTTCCTGCAGGTACGGGTGAGTAATCTCTTCCGATTTCCGTTTCTGCCACGCTGCAAGCACCGTCTTACGCCCCTTCTCGTTAAGCAGCACACCGCCATTCTCATGCTTCTCAAAATCAGTGGGTTTGACGACACCGTTATTAATCAGCGTCAGCACAAACCTATCTGCCAGAACCGGCCGGAACTCCTCCACCAAATCCAGCGCAAGCGATGCTCTTCCCGGTCTGTCCGTATGCATAAAACCAACATAAGGATCCAGCCCTACACCCTGCAACGCCGCAGCACAATCATTGGTCAGCAAAGTGTATACGAATGAAAGCAACGCATTAAGATTGTCCAACGGAGGTCTGCGGCTGCGCGCCTCATAGTAGAAATCATCCTTATGCTTCAGTATCAAATCATCAAAAGCGTAGAAATAATCTTTCGCCGCATTACCTTCAACACCCCTCAGTTCATCAATACTCTTCGCAGCAGCTATCGAATCAACGGCACTATGCAGCAGCATGCTTTGTTTCGACAGCCTCTCAACATTCACACGCAAAGAATGATCACGTTTCGTACGTTCCAACACCCAGCGACAGTTAAAGACCTTGCCCAAAATGAAAGCCTTCGCTATGGGCAAGCTCCTGCTGCCATCATCGGCGATACGGAACTGTTCTCGCCGCAACAGCACATTCCTGTTCTGCTCCCCAAGAACAGAACCGTAATACCGTCCTCGTGGGGAGAAGAACGAAAGCGCAACATTGAACTCAACACATTTCCCCATCAAAGAAGGAGAAGCGCCTTTGTAACTGAAGCACAGAATCTGCTCTATGGAACGAAGCGGAACAGCAGCCAGCTTCTTGTCACCGACCTGCACTATAACGTTGTCATTTTTTGTCGAAAGATAAGCGTCTTCAGTGGTGACAAACAAGGTATTCAAAAATCTTCGCATTTTCACTCTCTCCCGTATCAGGCTTCATCCAAGGCCTGCTCTATATAGCTTCGCACCGATTTTGCCTTGGTTAATTCCGGCAGACATAGGTTCTTCAACGAACAGGCGTTACATGCCTTGGTGCGCTTCGCTTTCGGAGTGCTCCCTCTCATATATACCTCATGCATCTGTGCGAACATCTGCACCACTTGATCACGTAAATCATCACTCAATGCAACCGTTTCTCTGCGTCGAGTCTCATGATAGTAGAGTGCGGCCTCCGGAATCCTGCACGCCAACATCTCTTCCAGACACATAGCTTCAGCACACAACTGCAGACGGTCCTCATCCTTGGCTTTCGAACGTCCATGCTTGTATTCCACAGGATACGCTGACCATGTACCGTCGCGCCCCTGCAGTTCGACACCATCGTCATCACTATGAAACTCGACGACATCACAAATGCCAGTGACTCCCAGTCGGCGCGAAAAAATCCTGAGCGACCGCATCAGCAGTACGTCACCGCGCGACTCTGATTGTCGATAATCGTCAGCTCGCCGATGTTCCAACTGCCCCTTGGCCGTTCGCTCATTTTCTTCCCATTGCTGCTCAATGTGAATCAATGCCCACTGCCTTTTGCAGAACGCAAAGTGTTGAATGCCCGAAAGGGCCAACCAATCCTCTTCAGGATATTCGGTCGGCCCTTGGGACAATCCCTGTGCACATCTACTCTCAGCTACAGCCATAATAGAATCTCGCAAAATGTACTGAACTTCGGCACATTGCATAATTCAATATTCACAGCACGATGCCTTCGACTTTTTCGCTCACTTCAACGCAGTCAGGTATACCATTGCGACTAAAAGCGACATCGTAATCGTCAAAGCTCCGCGGTGCAGTCACATCTTGTTTATGCTTCGCTGTAACACTGTCAAACAGCTTATATGATGGAGCATCACCCAAATCGTTACTATGCTTGAACACATACAGCTTACGTACAGCCATGTTGCCACGCGCTGCTGAACGGTCGAACTCGAACATGTTCAAGATTGCCTGCCAGAGCAGTTCAAGATCCTCCTCGGAAAAACCGGTAGTCTTCTCTGCTAGCTTGGCAGAAATATATCCATTCACACGGTAAAGACCGTAAGGAATGATGTATTTGCGCCCCATCGTGTTGTTCTTCGTCTCAGCGTCCTTCTCAGTTGTCACCGAAACCCTAGTGATAGTGACCTCTTGCGGAACTACTGGATCGATCGACTTCGAAAATCCCAACTGAACTGGTCCACGAACTTGTCCACATGCCAAACTTCCTTTGACAAACGTCGTCATAACAGCACCGAAAGTTCTGATATCAAAGAAGTTGGAGCACATATAATCGCGAATTTTCATGTCGAGATCAGGGTCATCATTTTTGGCTTTTTTGATGTTCTTATCCACGGTTTTGGCATCAGCATCAATGCCAAACGTTTCCAAGGCACCTGCGTCGAGCCTGTTAAGCGGCACTCGCTCCTGAACATAAATCCTGTTAGGCGATTTATCGTCATCAATCATCTGCACATAATTGCGAATCTTACGCTTCAAACACACGTCGGTAATAATCCCCAACCCGGTCTCTGTGTCGATTCGCGGCATATTGCCCGCATCAGGGTCACCATTGGGGTTACCGTTCTCAACATCGAAAAACGCCGAAAAATCGTAACGATTCTTGATTACTTCACTCATGGTTTTCTCCTACTTGTTGTTTTCTGTAGTTTCGTTTTGCGTCTTCTTTTCATAGCGTTTCTGTGTCTGGAAATAATATCCGAGCTGGAATGCACCTTGTTCAGGCAAGGTGAGACGCTTTGGGTACTGCTCACCAATATTGCCAGCCAACTCTCTGAGCTGCTGGCCCAGATACACTTGCTGCCCTGGAGTCAGGTTACGCAGCTTACGCATATGTTTCTCCGCAAGATCTCCCAAAAGAGGGAAAATCATAGACGGTGTTTGCGAAGCAGCTGAGAAGTACTTGTCTTTAATGGTGGTTTTAATGTCTGGGTTCGCAGCTGACTGTATCTGCTCATAGAGTGAGAACATACGCCCCAACACATAAGGGATGTGATGACTCTCTTCATTAACTGTCATTTGCAATACCTCCTTGGGGCATCCTTGGTTTGGACTACGAAGATAATACGCTTTGATAATCGCAGCTTTATCAGCGTTGATGTCTTTTTCAACGCGTATGCGCAGCATAACGTTAGTGAGCAATGAAGCTGGATACGGAGTACCCATGAAAACTGCACGGAGTACGCTTCCCACTAAGACAGCAGGTACGCCGCTCTTGGCTTTCTTATTCTCAGTCTGGTTGAGCATGCGCCAGAGCGGCATCGTTGACGTTTTCTCATACTGTGGCCTGACGATAGCTGTGTCATCATAGTGCTTCTTGATGTTACTAAGGAAAGAACCAAAGGTATCTTTCAGATAGAACCTAACAGACAGCCTGGCAGCATTTGGAGCAAGACCAAGAATATAGAAATGTTCCCCTGGGTTAAGCTTGAATCCATCTAAGTCAGCCATTTCCCCTTGTGCCAGTAACTTTACTGCCTGCGCTATGTCCGCTTCATGGTCACCCCTGTGTGTCCCTTCAGCACTTTCTTCCAGACCCAGCGCTTCCATAAGCGTCTTAGGGTATTGAGGATTGGCTGATTCTGACCAAAAAACTATAGTTGTGTCCCCCTGCAGCGCCGTACGCTGACGATCAGCAAGCAACGTATTAAGCGCCGTCACATATTTGTTCGCCTGCTCGGCGCTCATTGGCGCATTGCCGTTTTGTTCTTTCCCGTAGGAATTAAATGCAGCGGCGTTAAACGAAACCAATGAGGCGCCTACCGATTGCGCACCTGCAACGTGCTTGATTTTGGGATGAATGTTTACCGGAACGACCAGCTTTCCGTCCACAAGGCTTTCTTCCGTCTTAATCTCGCCAGACACTTTCTCGGAATCATCAGAAGCACGCGAGAAGTTATCTTCCCAAACGTGTGCGATTACGGCGTCTTCCATGACCGGCTGACCCTCGTGATACAGCATAAGATTGGCTTGCTTAACGATTTTCAATTCGTCATCATCAACCAACTCTTGCATGGCGAGATACTGCGGTCCTTTATCAAAGAAGGCTAACACTGCTTGAGCCGTTGGACTCTCTACTCCGGAAAGCAAACCTTTATGCAAATCACCGGATGCTTCAAAACACTTGTATGCACGATCCGAGGCCTTTTTATTATCAGCATCACCACTGAATCCAAGCAAATACGCTGCGGTATCACAGAGAAAATTAGCTCGAATACCACTCGAACGAACTACTCTCGCCGGAACAGGCATTTCATTGCGACGCTTTTTCTTTGTTGTATCGCCCAACGGAAGTACACGAATCAATTCACCTGCATCATCGATCTCCAAACCGACTGGGACATTAACAATTTCCTGACCGTATGCCGGAACCTTCCCTTTCTGCGCCAAAGTATCGAAGAGACGAATCAAATCTTCAATCATGAGACCACCTCGACGTCCCTCACATCCAGTACTCCGTCGCTGAGCTTTGCTCTAAAGAAAAGAGGATGGATGTGCGCCATGTCTCTGAAATCCATGTCATAGAGCATATAGCCCAAGTCCCGCTCGCCTATCTCGAACCCTTTCGGTTCATCAGGCTCTTCCCACAATTTGAAATTGGCAGGAAATTCTCGGCAGCCAAAGTAAGGAGTCCTGTAGCACTGCCCTTTTTGCGCACGTCTATTGAATATGCTGATGAACTTAGCTGGGGTATCACTAGGCGCAGCATTCCGTGTCATATTAAAATGTGCTTCAATAACGTAATGAACATCACGCAGATATATAGAAGCACGCTGTTGAATTGAATTCGAAGTGTAAATAACACTTTCCGGTTTCCCCAACATCATGGAACGTACTTTTTGCCCGCTCACAATTTCAGAAACTTCATTACGCCGTATGTTATCAAAGCGTATCGGATTCATGACCGTAATCTTGTCAATCTTCCAAAGCAATCCGGGATGGAAATATATGCCGTCCAGAATTCCGCGCGCTGCCGACGGTGTCATCACATCATAGGAGACACGTTCTACTGACATCTCAGGGCGTGTGAAGAGCGCCCCATCTCCCCACACTTCAAGTTTGACCGACATAGACGTGCTCCCTTACATCTCCGCATCTTCCAGATTCGAGCATACCATGCATAAAACTATCCATGAAATCAATCAGACATGTCAGAATCTGAACGTCGCCGGTCTGGCGTGGATTGAAATATGGATTAGTTGATGTGCATTCCCTCCCGAACTTTCGCATTCGCGAAGTCTCGAGGAGACACTGCTGTTCACACTGAAATTCCTCTTCCGTACTGCTCTTCTACATTCAAACCAGTTTTCTGGTTATAGAATGATTCGACATCACGTAAGACATAGCATTCTTCTTCGCCGGCATCGCCATCTCGCGAATATCCGAGGATGGCGCCGGCTCCTTGCAGATTCTCCAATTGCCGAGGCCATACATTCACGGCATACTTTCCAAGTTTGCGGAACAGTTGACGACTGTAATGCCCACTGACAAGCTGCTCACACAGGCTTTTACTCTCATCGTTGATCTGCACATAAACAGGAACTGTCGGGGAGTCGATGAGCTTGAATTTTCTGCAAATTTGTACAAATGGCATTGTAGGAACAAAATCCATCTCATGCATACGTAAAATCTCATTGCTGTCTAAGGCTTTGTCACCTTTCAAAGACAATAATCCCTTAAAATAAGCATGAATCGCAGCCAACGACTGTATGTCTTCATATTTCTTCATCACTGCATCAAGAGCAGAACGATTCTGGCTGATCATGCTTAAATTACCTTCGCGCGTAGAAAACACTTTGACTACGCATTCATCAGGCTCGCCATTACCTTCACGGTTGCATCTTCCGGCTGTCTGGAGAATGGAGTCCAATCCCGTTTTCTCTCGATACGCCGCAGGAAAATCAAGGTCAACACCCGCTTCAATCAACGACGTTGAAACAACCTTGCATGGCATGTCATTACCCAATCGCTCTTTTATCTGCGCAAACTGCTGTACTCGATCAGACGCACACAGCAGAGTGGTCAAACAGAAATACCCCTCATCACTCCCCTCTCCAACCATCTGATTATAAATCTGCTGAGCCTCCGCTCTGGTATTCACCACGCAGAGCACCTGCTTATGTGAATCGAGCTGAACCGCCAAGTCCAATAGCTCGACATCGCCGATGTACTCAATTCGGTTACGCCTGAATCCTGAAAAGTCATCTTCGCTCATCGGTGCAATTTCACGAATCTTCCTGCTTTTATCATCGAAGGCGTCGGCAAACAAATCGTTGAGTGCTGGCTGAGTCGCTGTGCAGAGCAGCGAAGTCACGCCGTAATGCTTCGTTAATTCCGCAATGGCTTGTACACACGGTTTTAGATACGGTACCGGAAGCGTTTGCGCTTCATCAAAGATCACTACGGAATTTGCTATGTTATGCAGCTTCCTGCACTGCGATGTCTTGTTTGAATACAGACTTTCAAAGAACTGCACCGCAGTGGTGACGACTATTGGCGCATTCCAATTTTCGCTGGCCAAACTCTTGCGTAAATCGTCGCCTGACAAGTCATCTTCACCAATAAGCTGATATGATGCCTCACCATAGTGAGGAAGTACAACACCAGTGCCGAATTCCTCCTCAAACTTTCCCACAGTCTGGTCAATGATTGAGGTATACGGAATGACATAGATGATTCTGCTTTTGTTGTGAGCCACAGCATGTTCGAGCGCGAAGGTCAAAGATGCATTGGTTTTCCCGCTACCTGTTGGAGCAGTAAGCGTATAGATATCGCTTCCCCAATCTGGCGAACTACCGTGCTGAGTGCACTGCCGAAGTAAATCGCAACGTTTGTTATCCAGCGTACTTTTATTGTCAGCAGTAAAGAAAGACTCGTTTTTATCTCTGCAAACCGCTAACAAGCGACGAAGTGTTTTTTGCTGGCTTTCATGGACTTTATCAGATTCAATTTCACACTGTTTGTGCATCCGCTCATATTTCGGAGCACGTTCATCCGCTAGATTCTCGGTGCCATATGCATCGTGGAAACCTTCAATCATTTGTGTTTCTTGTCGATCGACATCGAGGTTGGTAAATGATTCCGCATCCAACCGGTCACCATCAATCAAACATGAGAACAGCATACGAATCAGCATCATCTCGGAATATGACTCTTTTGAGTTTGTATACCCATTGGAAAGGTTTATGCCGTCAACGTTCAATTGCTCCTTCCAAGCACTATAATCGGGAACAACTCGTTTCAACCGCCCCTGTAGCGCCGAACTTTCACTTGTGGTGGTGCTGGCACCCAAATCGGGAATACCTGCATGATGCCCAGCAATGGAGAAAGGCAACAACGAATTACGCAATTCCTTCAGAGCAACCTGCGCCCCAGCCGTTGAATGATCAACATGCCGGCGTGTATCTGTGTGACGTATCATCTCTTGGAAATCATCCGAATATTTGCCGATATCGTGCAGCAAACCACCTACTAGACCCTCATCGAGATATCCGAATTGATTAGCGAAGACGCCCGCGCAACTGCCTGCCATGACAAGGTGTTCTACACAACTTTCATACCCATGATCGCTCGTTCTTGCGTAATATTGCATAGGAAATCCTTCATTTTATCCAGTTCAGATATTTATTATGTCTCGTATTTTAGATTACCTGATTTCGACTATTGGAAGAATCATTGCGAGTTTTCCCAACATCTCATGCTCTATGCACCTGGCAGCAATGATCCGTAGATGCTGCGGCAAGTAATACCAGCCTCGGGAAAGTACTCCAATGCATTGTTAATAGCTAAAAGACACGAACGCTAGGGTCACCGCGCTCAGCACAGCAGCCCCCAGCGTTCTATTTCGAAGACTTGCCACTCACACTGCAGCGGAAATCTCGTTCTGCTTACCCTTCGCCCCCTTGGCACTCGGCAGCCAGAACGAACCGACGAAACCGATGATCGCAAAGATCAGCATGATGATGTAGCCCCACTGGTAGCCCGTGGCCTGAGCTGCGGCCTGCGCGGCCTTGCTGGCGCCGGTTCCAGCGCTCGCACCAGCCAAAGCAATGACAAGCATGGCGATGGCAGTGCCGAACGAACCGCCGATTTGGCGTACGGTGGACGATGCCGCGTTGGCGTGGGCGGTCAGTTCCGGTTCGATGGCGTTGATGCCTTCGGTAAAGGTGGTCATCATGGTGAATGAGATACCTACCATGCGCACCGCATAGAGCAGGCCGATCTCGAGGAGGCTGGTGGAGGCGTTGAACCAGAGCATGGGCAGCGAACCGATGATGAGCATGGCGTAGCCGAACAGCGAGAGCCTGCGAATGCCGAACTTGTCGTACATCGTGCCGGAGATCGGGTTGCACAGCATCATCACGATGGCGCCGGGCATCATCACAAGGCCTGCGGCCAGCGCGCTTTCGCCTCGAGTGGTCTGCAGGTAGAGCGGCAGCACGAGTTCTATGCCAACCATGGAAATGTTGCTGATGGTGCTCAGTGCAGTGCTCAGGCTGAAACGACCGTTGGCAAACACTCGTATGTTCATGAGCGGCTTGTCGAGGTGCAGCTGGCGCACACAGAACATGATGATCACCACGATGCCGACCACAAGCAGCACCGCCAGCAGCGGCGTGACCTTGCCCGTATTTCCGATGTCCGACAGGGCGTAGAGCAACAGACCGAAGCCTACGATCGACTCCACGAACGAGAGCACGTCAGTCTTCTCCATCTTCGGAGTGGTGATATTGTGCACCAAAACGCAGCCGAGCACAAACGTCAGACCGCTGGCTACGGCAAGCACGATGAAGAGCATCTGCCAGCCGGACCACTTCAAGATCAGACCGGAGATAGTCGGTCCGATGGCAGGTCCCACGCCGATGACCAGGCCGGTGATGCCCATGGCCATGCCGCGCTTCTCAGGTGGGAACATCATGAGGATCACGTTCTGGATGAACGGCATGAGACCTCCGGCGGCCACGGCTTCGATGAGGCGTCCTGCGAGCAGCACCCAGAAGTTCGGCGCGAAGATGCACACGATGGAGCCAACAAAAAACACGCCCATCATGACGAGGAAGTTGGGCTTCAACTTGAACGAGTTGAACAGCCAGGCCGACATCGGAATCATGAGGCCGACCACGAGCAGGTACGAGGTGGTGAGCCATTGCGCGGTGGACTGGCTCACGGCGAACGACTCCATGATAGTGGTCAGTGCGTTATTGAGGAACGTTTCGGCCAGCAGAGCCACAAATGACCCGAACAACAGCACTGCCATCATGGGACCGCGCTGCTTGGAACTGATAAGATCCGCAGGTTCGGGCCCCTTCGATACCTGAGATTCTCCGTTATTCCGGGATTGCGAGCGCTTACTGCCGCTACCCTGCTGCGGCATTTGCCGCTTGGTTGTCGCCTGAGTCACTACATGCCCTTTCTATAGCTAGCTACATTTAATAGATTGCAGCATGCTACAGACATAGGCTCCCAATTTCGCGCATTGCATCAGCACAAGGCATATGCCTGGCCCGCGCTTTACCCCTACACAGCGCCCAGAGGCAAGAAATCACACGATCGTC